>CAMAQV010000011.1 GCA_945860595.1 Comamonas sp. lk | reverse complement strand
CGCGCACGCGCCCCACCGCAATGCGTGCGATGCCCGATGTGCCCCCAGGAAACAGCGCCGACTGCCAACGGCACAGCCGGTCTAGGTTCAGCGCAGCAGTGTGGCTGGACAGCGCATCGCCCATCACCTGCACCAGGCCGTCTACCGACCGGTCCGCGCCCGGTGCATCCGCCAAACTGAGCCGGTGCGCGACGGACGAGCGCAAAAATTCGAGGTTGAGCTGTTCGCCCTCAATGGCCGCAGTGGCCAGCGCCTCTTGTACCCAAAGGTCGCGCTGCACGGCGTTGGCCTGCTCTAGCCCGATGGCGCTCAGAAGCCCAAGCAAGCGACCCTGCTCCAGCCTCGCTTGATCCAGCGCCAAGGCCAGCACCGTCGCATCAAACGTCAGCTGCGGCCATGCGGGGTGTTGCCAGATATAGCTTGGGGAATCAGGCGGGTTGAAGGTGGGCATGAGCCGAATTATAGATAATACGGCTCAATATATGAGTCGTATTTACAAAAATATGGCTCATTCGGCGTCGGAAGGCTCCGCTGCGCTCATGTGCCTCGTCGATGATGATGGTGGCGTAGGCGCTCAGCAGTGGGTCCTGGAACCACACCTTCAAACCCACCGCCTCGCCCTGCGGCGTCTTCCAATCCTCGGCAATCCGCTTGGCCACCCTGCTGGCCGCAATGCGTCGCGGCGCGGGCCGGCCATCGGCCAGCGTGGCAGGTAATTGCACAGCCCGCGCCCCATGGCCAGGGCAATCTTAGGCAGCTGCGTGGTTTTTCCCGAACCCGTCTTGCCACACACGATGGTGACCTGGTGCGCCGTCAGCGCGGCCATGACCTCATCGCGCTTGGTGGAGACGGGGCGGTCTTTTGGGAATTCGATGTGCAGGCTAGAAAGCATTGCGTTGATGATCGCCCAGAGCACAGATTTACGGCTTCACATTTTTATGTGAAATTGTGGAAGTGGGTGCTAAACTCAAATCCACTTCACTGGGAGCATGGCCATGTCCAACCTCACCATTTCTTTAGACGACGAGTTGCTCAAGCAAGCGCGCATCCGCGTTGCGCAGCAAGGCACCTCGTTGAGCGCCAAAGTGCGCGAGCTTTTGCAGCAATATGTGAACGGAACCGACGACGCTACCAGGCGTTTACGCGAAGAAGCCACGGCCAAGCTCATGCTCGCTATTGAGAGCGCCACACTGGCAACTCCTGCGCTCCTGCCTTCACCGAAAGCCGCCACGCGGAACACCTTGCGTGAAGAGCTGTATGACGATGACTTTCGTGTCAATGACCGGAATGCAAGCAGTCTGAGTAAAAAGCCAGCGCGGCAGGCCAAAACGTGAGCGTCTTTTTTGACACCAACGTATTGGTGTACTGCACCGACACCACGGCACCCGAAAAGCAGGCTATTGCCAGGGCATTGGTCTCACAGGCCAGTGCCAGCGGCGATGCTTTGGTGAGCACCCAGGTGCTAATCGAGCTCTTCAATGTGCTTACCCGCAAACAACAGATGCCACGAGCACACGCCAAAACACTGGTGATGGCTTACATGCACTGGGCCGTGGTGCCCAGCGATGTGGCGCTTGTCACGACCGCCATTGAAAAATCAATACAGCACCAGCTTTCTATTTGGGACGCCATGGTGATTGAGGCAGCCTTACGCGGCGGCGCGCAGACCCTGTACACGGAAGACCTGACGCACGGTCAACGGTTTGAATCGCTTAATGTAGTGAATCCGTTTCTTTCATCTTCGGTCTGAAGACGATCTGTTCAATTTTTTATCCATCGGCCAAGGGCTGAACCGACGGGAAAAGCCTAGCACAGCGGCCTCTCGTCAAAGCTCCCCTTCCGAGTACCCTGACTCCCGTTGATGGCGAATGCGCGCCACCAGAACCAGATCGCGCACTTGATCGAACTCGTAGCGCGCCAGATAACCGCTGCGTCTGCGCGAAATGATGAGCTCGCGCAGCCCACCCTCAACCGGTCGTCCGATGCCGGGCTGGTGGGTCAGCACGTGCAAAGCGTCAAGGATGAAATCCAACAATTCACCGGCCATCGGGTCCTCAGATTCGGCCAGAAATTCCTCCAGCCGGAGCAGGTCATCAAACGCCGCCTGGCTCAGGAATACGCGCGGCATGTCCTCAGCCCATCCGCGTTGGCGCGAGGGCTTTCGGCTTGGTTTGTAGACCTTTGCGGTGTTTGGACATTTCGGAGAAATAGGCACGGACACTGCCGAGCTCATAGCCCACACCACTGGCTTTCATATCGCTCAATGCGGTTTGTGAATCATGCGCAAACGCCTCACGCAGCCGTGTGCGGTGCACCGACTCGGCCAGCGTTTGCACCATGAATGCGTGCAGACTGATGCCCGCTTTCTGCGCGTCCATTTCAAGCTGGGTTTTGAGCGCTGCGGGCAACTTCAAACTGGTGGGTTTGTTCGCGGGGACGGTGGTGGCCATGTCATGCTCCGGCTGGAAAGGTAGTCAAATGTCACTACCGATGAAATTTACCATACCGCTTTCGCTACATTAGCCCCTGAACAACCCACCCCGCCCATGACCTCTGTCTTCAACTTCACGTTCGTGCCCTGGTTTCGTTCGGTTGCGCCCTACATCCACAAGTTCCGCAACCAGACCTTTGTGGTGGGCATGGCGGGTGAAGCGATTGCGGCGGGGAAGCTGGCACACATTGCGCAGGACCTAGCCATGATCCAGGCCATGGGTGTGAAGATTGTGTTGGTGCACGGCTTTCGACCGCAGGTGAACGAGCAGCTGCAGGCCAAAGGCCATGTGCCCAAGTATTCGCACGGCATCCGCATCACCGACGAGGTGGCGCTGGACTGCGCCCAGGAGGCCGCCGGGCAGCTGCGCTACGAGATTGAAGCCGCGTTCAGCCAGGGCTTACCCAACACGCCGATGGCCGATTCCACAGTGCGGGTGATCAGCGGCAACTTCCTGACCGCGCGGCCCGTGGGCATTGTGGACGGCGTGGACTTTCAGCACTCGGGCGTGGTGCGCAAGGTGGACACGGCGGGCATCAGCAAACTGCTGGACATGGGAGCCATGCCGCTACTCTCGCCCTTTGGCTTCTCGCCCACCGGCGAGGCCTTTAATCTGGCCATGGAAGAAGTGGCGACCTCGGTGGCCGTGGCTTTGCAGGCGGACAAGCTGATTTTTCTGACCGAGCTGCCCGGCATCCGCACCCGCGCGCTCGAGGCGGAATCGGACGACAACCCGATTGACACCGAACTGCCTCTGGCCGCCGCCGAGGAACTGCTGGCCGAAATTCCGCCGGCCAAACTGCCAACCGACGCGGGCTTTTACCTGCAGCACTGCGTCAAGGCCTGCAAGGAAGGCATGGAGCGCAGCCACATCATCCCGTTTGCCGTGGACGGCGCAATCCTGCTGGAGGTGTATGTGCACGACGGCATCGGCACCATGGTCGTAGACGAAAAGCTCGAAGAGTTGCGCGAGGCGGGTGAGGACGATGTGGGCGGCATCTTGCAGCTGATTGCGCCCTTTGAGGAAGACGGCACGCTGGTCAAGCGCAGCCGCACCGAGATCGAGCGCGATATCGGCAACTACACGGTGATCGAGCACGACGGCGTGATCTTCGCCTGCGCAGCGCTCTACCCCTACCCCGAAGCCCGCAGCGCAGAAATGGCCGCGCTCACCGTCAGCCCCGACGTGCAGGGCCAGGGTGATGGCGAACGGGTACTTAAGCGCATTGAGCAGCGCGCCCGCGCCGCCGGGCTGGACAGCATTTTTGTGCTCAGCACCCGCACCAGCCACTGGTTCATCAAGCGCGGCTTCGTCCAGGTTGACGCCGACTGGCTGCCCGAAGCCCGCAAACGCAAATACAACTGGGACCGCAAGAGTTTGGTGCTGGTGAAAAAGTTGGGGTGAGTTAGGCCGCTGCGTCGTCTTGCCGGTCATCACGCCAACGCGCCAGCACAAACAGCAACGCGCCTGCGGCCAGGGCGCAAAAAGCCACAAATGACCAGTTGGCGACCGAAGCGCCGAGAAAGGTCCAATCGACTTTGGTGCAGTCGCCGCTGCCGCGAAAAATCATGGGGATGGCGCGCTGCAGCGGGAAGTTCTCCACCATGCCGTAAAAGTCGCGTCCACAGCTGGCGACCTCGGGCGGATACCACTGCAACCAGCTCTGGCGTGCCGCCACAAACGCGCCGCCTGCGGCGCACAGCACCACGCCCAATCCCGCAGAAATATGGACCGCGCGCCTACCCGATGCCGCGCCCACCGCAGCGCATGCCGCCAGCAGCACCATGGCGTAACGCTGCACGATGCACATGGGGCACGGCACCAGACCGACGAGCTCTTGCAAATACAAACCGTAGAGCAGCAAACCGGCCACAACCGCCACAAAAACCAAAAAAACGCGGCGCGGCGCGCTGTTGCACAAGGCCAAAACAAGATCCACGGGACATATCCTTTGAAAGCCGCGCCGCCAGAAGGCCGCGCCATGCTGACGCTATTATCGGCAGCACTGGTCATCACGAGGTAAAGACTTATGGCACGCACTGTTCAATGCATCAAACTTGGCACCGAATCGGAGGGGTTGGACTTCCCGCCCTACCCCGGCGAGCTGGGCAAACGCATCTGGCAAAGTGTGAGCAAAGAGGCCTGGGCCGCCTGGCTCAAGCACCAGACCATGCTGGTCAATGAAAACCGCCTGAACCTGGCCGATTTGCGGGCCCGCCAGTACTTGGCCCGGCAGATGGAAAACCATTTCTTCGGCGACGGCGCCGACGCCGCGCAGGGCTACGTTCCCCCCAGCGCCTAAGCCGCGCATCCATGTCCGGCACCGCGGCCCGGACGCTTCTGGATACCGCATTCGGCGATGGCGCACGGCTGACGGCGCTGCTTGTTGCGCGGAACACCACCACCTGCGATTCAAAACCCTGGCTGCATTACGTGGCGCTGGTCCCCCCCGGATGGGATGGACACAGCGGCCCTTCCGCCCTGTCGGACGGCCCGCCGGTGATTCTTGAATCCAACACCGACTTTCACCGCTGGACCTGGGACCGTGCACGCGTTCGCCTGACGCTGTGCGCTGGCGAGCTTCCCAAAGTGCTGGGCCAGTTGCACCTTCAGGCTCACGAAGTCTGGTGGGTCCATGCAATAGACGCGGACTCCGTGGGCATGTCCATCAAGGCGCTGGCCGGTCTGTGCCACCGCGACGCAACCGTAAACACCACTCCCAGTTGGGCGGCGCTGGCGGACTGGCACGCAGCCGGTTTCGCCCAGCTCGAGCCGTCTGCGCCTGAGCAGGCACAAGCGCTGCCAGATCATGGGCAAGTCGCTGGCCTGGCCGCCACACTGTCCGGGCTGACTTTTGCACCAGCCTGGCCTGTGCGCCGCAGCCGCCAAGCGCACCGTGTCAACGTGCATCGGCCCGCCCGTTGCGTCGTCGTAGGCGCCGGCGTGAGCGGTGCCGCAATCGCCGACGCGTTGGCCCGCAGGGCTTGGGCCGTCACGGTGGTGGAAGCCGACACGCAGGCAGCCCAGGGCGGCTCCGGCGTACCCGCAGCCCTGATTGCCCCACTGCCCAGCGCCGACGACAACCCCGCCACCCGACTCACGCGTCACGGCCTGCGCTGGATGCGCCAGACGCTGCACAGCCTCAGCGCCGCTGGCCTGCTGCACCAAGGACTGGATTGGGAAGCCAGCGGCGTCACCCGTGTGCTGGAGACGGGCGAACGGCAGTGGCAGGCCGACGGCCTGTGGCTGCGGCCAGCCGCTCTGGTACGGGCTTGGTTGGCGCATCCGCAGATTCGCTTTTGCGGCGGCTGCCAAGTGGCGCGGATAAGCCGCCAGGATGCATGCTGGCAGCTCGATGGCGAAGACGGGAGGCCGCTGGCGCAGGCAGAACTGGTCGTATTTGCCAATGCCTTGGGTTGCCAAAAGGTGCTGTTCCCCGCCGACATAGAGCCGCGCGCGACCAGCGCCCTGTCCATGCTGCGCGGGGCCTACGGCACCGTCAGCCTCGGGCTGACAGGCGGGTTGGCCCATGTGCCCGCAGCACCGGTCAACGGCGCGGGCAGCCTGATCCCCGCGCTGCCCGGACCACGGCACGCAGAAACCAGGCGCTGGCTGGTGGGGGCAGATTTTTCGGCGCAGCCGCTGCCGATCGCGCAGGCCCACGCCGCCAACCTGCACCGCATGCAGGCCCTGGCCCCGGACATGCTCGCCGCTTGGCACGACGAAGCCGCAAACCAACTCCCCGATGCGCTGGCGCACTGGCAGGGCCAGCGCTGCATCAGCCATGACCGCATGCCGCTGGTCGGGCCTCTGCTGCCTGCGCCCGATGCATCGCTGTGGGTCAGCGCGGGCATGGGTGCGCGGGGCATGGCCTGGGCCGGGGTGTGTGCTGAATGGCTGGCGTCGCGGATCAGTGGCGAACCGTGGCCTCTGGCGCGGGATCTGGCGCGCCATATGGACAGCCAGCGAAGTCGGACCTTTATACGAGATAAGACATAAGCAAATAAAAAAGCCCGCGCTTCATTCATATAAGGTCGGCCATAGGCCGTGGTTTTCATCAGAAAACGCGGTTCCAACGCAACGACTCTGGACTTTTTGGATGTACCACTACACGGCATTTGACCAACAATTCGTGCGCGCCCGCGCGGCCCAGTACCGCGACCAGCTGGAGCGCAATCTGGCAGGAAAGCTGGGCGACGATGAATTCCGCCCCCTGCGGCTGCAAAACGGCTGGTACATACAGCGCTATGCACCCATGCTGCGGGTCGCCGTGCCCTACGGCGAGCTCAACAGCGCCCAGCTGCGGGTGCTGGCCACCATCGCCCGGGACTACGACAAGCCCAACGCCGCCCTGCTGGCGCAGGCCCAGAAAACCCAGGACAAGATCGACCAGCAGGCGGGGAGCGAACCCGCGCCGCGCCTGACCACGCAATACGGCCACTTCACCACGCGCCAGAACGTGCAGTTCAACTGGATCAAGCTCGAAGACAGCGCCGACGTGATGCACCTGCTGGCCAGCGTCAACCTGCACGGCATCCAGACCAGCGGCAACTGCATCCGCAACATCACCAGCGACGAGCGTGCAGGTATTGCGGTGGACGAAGTGGTCGACCCGCGCCCCTACGCCGAAGTGCTGCGCCAGTGGAGCACCCTGCACCCCGAGTTCGCCTACCTGCCGCGCAAATTCAAGATCGCGATCACCGGCGCTGTTGAAGACCGGGCCGCAATTTTGTGGCATGACGTGGGTTTACGCGTTCTTTCTAATGCACAGGGCGAGGTCGGGTTTCAGGTTTTCGTGGGTGGCGGCATGGGCCGCACGCCGGTGATCGGCACCGAAATCCGCGCTTTTTTACCCTGGAACCAGATCATCAATTACCTCGAAGCGGTGGTTCGGGTCTACAACGCCTGGGGCCGGCGCGACAACATGTACAAGGCCCGGATCAAGATTCTGGTCAAGGCCGAGGGCCAGCGCTATATCGACGAAGTCGAAGCCGAATACCAACGCATCCTGGCCGCATTCGCCCAGCACACCATCCCGCAGACCGAACTCGACCGCGTACGTGCCTGTTTTGTCGCCCCGCCGGTTGACTTGGTGCCTGAGGCGGTGCAGCGCGTGGCCGAGCAACAGTTGCTGATCCAAGCGCGGGAGGACAAAGCCTTTGCCCGCTGGCTGCAGCAAAACGTGACCAGCCACCAAAACCCCGGCTTGCGGGTGGCCACCCTCTCTTTCAAACGCCTGGGCCAAGCGCCGGGCGACGCCACGGCCGATCAATTGCAGACCTCCGCCGACCTGGCCGAAGCGTTCAGCGCGGGCGAAGTCAGGGTCAACCACGACCAGAATCTGGTTCTGCCCTGGGTGCGCGTGGACCAGCTGTTTGCGCTGTGGAAAGCCGCCAGCGCAGCCGGGCTGGCGCGGGCCAATATCCACTTGCTCAGCGACATGATTGCCTGCCCCGGCGGCGACTACTGCGCCCTGGCCAACGCCCGCTCGCTGCCCATTGCCGCCGCGATTACCGAGCGCTACCAGGACCTGGACGAGTTGTTCGACCTGGGCGACATTGACCTGCACATCAGCGGCTGCATCAACTCCTGCGGCCACCACCACAGCGGCCATATCGGCATTTTGGGCGTGGACAAAGACGGCCAGGAGTGGTACCAGGTGACCCTGGGCGGCTCGGACGGCTCGGCCTTGAGCGGCGTGGCCAAACCCGGCAAAGTAGTCGGGCCCTCGTTTGCGGCTGCCGAGGTGGTGGATGTAATCGAAGCGGTCTTAGATGTCTACAAAGACCAGCGTACCAGCGGCGAGCACTTTGCCCGCACGCTGGAGCGCGTCGGTATGGAGCCCTTTAAAACCGCAGCCAATGCCGCGCGCCAGGCCACCGCCCGCGCGGCCACCGTATGAGCAACGCTATGAACCCTGCATTCCATATCCTGAGCGCCGACACCCCCTTGGGCGAGGCGCATTGGCTGGACCTGGACAACGACGCGGACGCCCATTCCGCCGAGATCGAGGCCATTGACGGCATCACCCTGCACTTCCCCAAATTCAGCGATGGCCGCGCTTTCAGCCAGGCCGTGATCTTGCGCCGGCGCGGGTTTACGGGTGACATCCGCGCAATCGGTGACGTATTGATTGACCAGCTCATGCAAATGCAGCGCTGCGGCTTCAGCAGCGCGGTCCTGCGCGCTGACCAGGACGCCACGCACGGTCGGCACCTGCTGCAGCACTACAGCAGCTTCTACCAGGGCGACATCCGCCCGACCGCCCCGCGCTTTGCGCAAACAGCGGCCTAAACCGCATCTGGCTCAGGTGTCTTTGGACACCGTGATGGTCGGAAACTTGGACGAAAAGTCTTTGTTCTTGGCCGCAATCGCCACGGCCACTTTGCGCGCCAGCGCTTTGTACATACCAGCGAACTCGCCATCCGGATCGGCCACCACCGTAGGCCTGCCGCTGTCCGCCTGCTCGCGGATGGACAAGGCCAAGGGCAGCCCGCCCAGGTAATCGGTCTCGTACTGCGCGGCAATCTGGCGGCCGCCGTCGGCACCGAAGATGTGTTCCACATGTCCGCACTGGGTGCACACGTGCACCGCCATGTTCTCGACGATGCCCAGAATCGGCACGCCCACTTTCTCGAACATCTTGATGCCTTTGCGCGCATCCAACAGGGCGATGTCCTGCGGCGTGGTGACGATGACCGCGCCCGTCATGGGAACCCGCTGGCTGAGCGTGAGCTGGATATCGCCGGTGCCCGGTGGCATATCGACCACCAGATAGTCCAGGTCTTTCCAGTTGGTCTGGCGCAGCAGCTGTTCCAAGGCCTGCGTGACCATGGGGCCGCGCCAGATCATGGCCTGGTCCGCGTCCACCAGAAAACCAATGGACATGACCTGCACGCCGTAGTTACGCAAAGGCTCCATGGTCTTGCCATCCGAGGTGTCGGGCTTGCCGCTGAGTCCCATCATCATGGGCACGCTGGGCCCGTAAATATCGGCATCCAACAGCCCCACGGCCGCACCCTCAGCGGCCAGCGCCAGCGCGATATTGACAGCCGTGGTGCTTTTGCCCACCCCGCCCTTGCCGGATGCCACCGCAACAATGTTTTTCACGCCCGGCAGCAACTGCACGCCACGCTGCACCGCATGCGCGGAGACGTTCAGACGCGGCTGGATTTCCACATGCACGACGCCGTCCAGCGTTTGCGCCGCAGCGGCCAGGGCCTCGCAAAAGCCCTGGAGCTGGCTGGCAGCGGGATAGCCAAGCTCCAGATCAAATTCCACCGTGTCGCCTGCTATGCGCAGATTTTTAATGCACCGCGACGACACAAAGTCTTTACCCGTGTTCGGGTCCACCACGGATTTAAGCGCCGCGAGGACGCTGCTGTCAGTCACTGCCACGTACATACTCCTGAGTTCGATAGCGGCCGAGTCTAGTCGCGCCGCTATCCACTTCGGAATACCCGCTACTCCAGCGGGGCCGCACTCGAGGAAGCGCTAAGCGGCCGCCAGCGCCTGCGTCAAGTCGTCGCGCAGATCGTCAATGTGCTCAATGCCCACACACAAGCGCACGGTTTCTTCGCTCACACCGGAGCGGATCAATTCCTCCGGCGAGAGCTGGCGGTGGGTGGTAGACGCCGGATGGGTGGCCAAGGAGCGCACATCGCCGATGTTGACCAGGCGGGTAAAGAGTTGCAGCGCGTCCAGGAAACGTTCGCCAGCAGCCCGACCGCCCTGCACGCCGAAGGTCAGCAATCCGGAGGCACGACCGCCCATGAGCGACTGCACCAGCGCGTGGTCTGGATGCTCGGGCAGGCCGGCGTAGTTGACCCAGGTCACTTTGGGGTGCGCCTTGAGGAACTGCGCAACCGCCACGGTGTTGTCGCATATACGGTCCATCCGAAGCGGCAGGGTTTCGATGCCCTGCAGAATCAGGAACGCATTGAAGGGCGAAATCGCCGCGCCCATATTGCGCAGCGGCACCACCCGGGCGCGGCCAATGTAGGCGGCCGGGCCCAACGCTTCGGTGTAGACCACGCCGTGGTAGCTGACATCGGGCTCGTTGAGACGTTTGAACTTGTCCTTGTGCTCGGCCCAGGGGAATTTGCCCGAGTCGATGATGGCGCCGCCAATGCTGTTGCCGTGGCCGCCCAGGTATTTGGTGAGCGACTGCACCACGATGTCGGCGCCGTGTTCGATGGGACGGCACAAATAAGGACTGGGCACCGTGTTGTCCACGATCAGTGGAATGCCATGGCGATGCGCCACCTTGGCCATGGCGGCGATGTCGGTGACGTTGCCCTGCGGGTTGCCCAGTGACTCCACGTACAAGGCCTTGGTCCTGCCATCAATCAGGGGCTCAAAGCTCTCGGGCTTGCGGTAGTCGGCAAAACGGGTTTCGATGCCGTATTGGGGAAAGGTGTGCGCGAACAGGTTATAGGTTCCACCATAGAGGGCGCTGGACGAGACGATGTTGTCGCCCGCCTCGGCAATGGTCTGTATAGCGTAGGTGATGGCCGCTTGACCGGAGGCCACCGCCAGTGCCGCCAGACCGCCCTCGAGCGCGGCGACCCGCGCCTCCAGAACCGCCTGCGTGGGATTCATGATGCGGGTGTAGATGTTGCCGGCGACTTTCAGGTCAAACAGATCCGCTCCGTGCTGCGCGCTGTCAAACGCATAGGCCACGGTTTGGTAAATCGGCGTGGCAACGGCCTTGGTGGTCGGGTCGGGCGATTGGCCGGCATGGACGGCTTGCGTTTCGAACTTCATGGTGTCTCCTGGGTCTGGGGTGAAAAATGGCGCGATAGCTATTCACAGCCGGTTAGCCCAGCAGTATGGCCCCGGCACGGCCTGCAAGAACTAGGTATTTTCCATACACAGCAGGGAACCGGCACCCGCTGCATCAAAGCCCTGCTCCCAAAACCGTGCCTGGTGCCCCTGTACCCGCACGATGCTGCACGCACGGGTGCCATAGTCGGGGGTGCGGATAAAGGCGGCCGATAAAGCCCGCTCGGTTTCCAGCGGCACCCCGGTGTCGGGCAGTTGTGCGTCGCTGGCGGTTTGGGCGTCGGTCAGCAGCGGCAGCAAGTCCTGAGGTTGGACCACATCGGGCATACCGTGCTGACGCAGCGCCTGCGTCAGGCGCTGCAACTTGGGCCAAGGGGTGTTGAAGCGGGCGTTCGAGACGGCATTGACGCCCGCTGGCAGCGACACGGTGCGCGCACCCTGGCTCTCAAAACCCAGTAGGCACTCACCGTCAAACAGCAGCAGGTTAAAGGGGTTGAATGCCGTGGCCTGCGGTCTGACCTGTTGCAGGTATTCGGAGCCGCTCATGTCCCCGCGCAAGAAGTCCGCCACCAGCGCGCCACGGCTCGGGGCGTCAGCGCGGAACTGGCCCGGGTCACGCACATTGGTCAGCGCAGCCAGCCGCCCTCCCCGGCCCAGACCCAACCAGGTGCCGCCACCTTGCAGGTCTTTGCCCGCTAGCACCGACGCATCCGGCCAGCGGTGCAGGGGCAGCGTGGGGCGGGCATAGAACTCGTCACGGTTGGCCAAAAGCAGCAAGCCTTTGTCGGGTTGCCAGTTCCAAGCGATCAGACACATGGTGCGACGGTGCGGCAGGGGCAGGACATGGAACCGGTTGCGCGTGCCAGGCGTCTGCGTTCAGGAGGCGCTTGCGATCAGGCTGTCGCTGAGTTCCCATAGCCGGGTGGCGCGTTCCTGGCTACTGGCCTTGTCAGACAGGCGCTGGGCAAAGGCGGGGCGGCCAGGTTGCTGGCGGTTGCCCCAGCTCCAGTGCACGCCGGACTCCGCAAATTCCGGATCGATCACGACCTGCGCGACCCGCTCACCGGCGAGTTGCTGGGAGACATAGCCTTTGGTGATGTTCTTCTGGAACCACGGAAAAATGGTCTGGAACAGTTGGGGGGTTTCACGGAACAAGGCCGTGTCGGCGACGCAGCCGGGGTACAGGGTGTTGAACACTGCGCCGGTGCTGGCGTGGTAGCGGCGGTGGAACTCGCGGTTCATCATCATGTTGCACAGCTTGCTGTCTTTGTAGGCCTTGCCGGGCTTGAATGGATTGCCGTCGATCATGGCCACAGGACCACGAAAGCCCGCTTTGAGCCCGGCGAAATCACCCAAATCGGCGGGTGCCGGAATCGGGACTTTGCCGCCAAACTCTTCCGAATTGGCCGTCACCGTGCCCAGCGTGATCAGACGTGGTTGCGGCTGGCGTGATCGCAGCAGCTGCGGCAGGAGCAACTGGCTGAGCAAAAAGTGTCCGAAGTGATTCGTCGCCACGCTGATCTCAAAGCCCTCTGGCGAGCGCTGGGGCGACTTCAAACGCGGCAGATAAACCGCCGCGTTGCAGACCAGCGCGTCCAATGGCAGGCCACTGGCGGCAAATTTGGCAGCAAATGCGCGCACATGGGCCAGTGAACCCAGGTCCAGGTGCATGGGTGTCACGCGGTCGCGGGCAATGCCCAACTCCGCGCAGACCCGCTCGGCTTTGGCCAGGTCCCGGCAGGCCATGACCACATGCCAACCGCGCGCCACCAGCGCCCGGGTCGCGTACAGGCCGACCCCCGATGAAGCACCGGTCATGATGACGGTGCAGGGAGTGGTGTCAGCCATGAAAGGGTTCCATCAAAAATTGCACGACAACCGGGAGTGCGCGTTGGGGCGATTCTTCATGCGGCAGGTGGCCCATGTGGTCGAGCTCCAACAAGGTGTTGCGCGGAATTTCACGCTGGTAATCGGCGGCGTTCGCAAAAGGGATCATTCCGTCTTGCCGGCCCCAGACCAGCAGGGTTGGAGCCTCGATGCGACGCAACAGCGGAACCGGGTCAATCAGCACGGTTTGCTGCATGCGCGCCAGTAGTGCAGCGCGGGAGCCGGGGGCCAGCATCAGCTCGTGATAGCGGGTCAACAAGTCATCGCTAAGCGTGGCTGGGTCCGCGTAGGCCAGCAATAGATTGCTGCGCAACATCCATTTCGGCAGCGTGAAGCGCATCAGGCCCATGGTGGCGGGCACCTCGGGTGCGCTGCCGTAGGCGAAGCCGGGGCTGGCAAAGCCATCAGGGGCCAGCAGCACCAGCTTGTCCACCCGCGACGGATGCGTAGCCGCCAGAGTCCAGGCGATGCGCCCACCAATCGAGTGGCCGATGATGCTGGCGCGACGGATACCGCGCTGGTCCATGAGCGCCAGCAGCAGCGCAATGGTGCGGGTGTCGGTGTAGTCGCCTTGCGCGTCGGGGGCGCTCAGGCCGCTGCCCGGCAGGTCCACACGCAGCACACGGAAATGCTGCGACAGCGCAGCCGACCAGACATCCCAGGTGTGCAGGCTGGCACCAAACCCGTGGAGCAAGAGCAGCACCGGCAACTCCGCGCCCGCCTGCGGCGCGCTGTCGCGCAGATGCAGACTGTTGCCCAGCACGCCAACCCTATCGCCGGAGGCCGCCAGGTACTTCGCGTCCAGCGCAGGGCGATCGATATCAGGCGTCCACAAGGACCACGCACCCGCGCCGACCAACCCCGTAACAAGCCACACAACAAGCATCGTTTTTGGCATGAAGACCGGGTAATTCGAACGCCTGTTCAGATCCTGACAACGATGCGCCCGCGCACCTGTCCGGCCATCAAAGCCTGGGCTTTTTCTACCGCCTGGTCAAGGCTTATCTCTTCCACCATCGATGCCAGTTTGGCACCGTCCAGATCGCGCGCCAGCCGGTCCCATGCCGTTTGGCGCAGCGCACGCGGTGCCATCACCGAATCGACGCCCAGCAGGGCCACATTGCGCAAAATAAACGGCACTACCGTCGCCGGCAAATCACGTCCCTGCGCCAGCCCGCAGGCCGCTACTGCACCACCATAACGGGTTTGCGCCAGGGCGTTGGCCAGGGTGTGCGAACCCACGCTGTCCACCACGGCGGCCCAGCGCTCGGCCTGCATGGGCTTGCCGGGTGCCGACAAGGCAACGCGGTCTATGACCTCGTGCGCGCCCAAGGCCTGCAAATACGCGGTCTCAGTCAGCTTGCCCGTACTGGCGACCACGCGATAGCCTAGACTCGATAACAGCGCCACTGCGACACTGCCCACGCCACCGCTGGCGCCGGTGACCAGCACTTCACCCTCGCCCGGCGTGACGCCGTGGCGCTCAAGCGCCATCACACACAGCATGGCGGTGTAACCGGCAGTGCCGATCGCCATGGCCTGGCGGGCGCTGAAGGCCTGCGGGCGGCGCACCAGCCAGTCACCCTTGAGCACGGCCTGCTCGGCCAAGCAGCCCCAGTGCGTCTCACCAACGCCCCAGCCATTGAGTACAAACGCGTCGCCCGCCTTCCAGTCCGGGTGCTGCGATTCCAGCACCGTGCCTGATCCGTCAATACCGGCCACCATGGGCCACAAACGGACCACCGGCGCTGCGTTGGTGATGGCCAGGCCGTCTTTGTAGTTCAGCGTTGAATAGTCAACTTGCACACGCACCGCACCCTCGGACAGATCCGGGGCGGCGACATGGGAGACGCTTACGTTGAATGCAGGTTCTTTGGTGAGCAATAGGGCGCGCATGGAATACTTTCAGTGCGGTAAACAGAAACAAAGCGGCGATTCTGACTCAGCCGGGCCGGGTCATACGAAACAGGCGATCGGGGTCCAGGGTGAAGTAGTCACCGGGCCCACCAGCCCGCAGGACCGGGTCGGCTTTTGCCGTCTGGTAGACACCCGCTTCGATCAGGCTGTCGTCAATGTGCACCGCGATCACCTCACCCATGGTCAACCAGGTGCTCAGGGCCGCACCGGTATGGCTTTGGAGCTGGATGATCTGTGTGACTTTGCATTCCATGGCCACCAGGCTGCCGGCGACACGCGGGGCTTTCACCAGGCGCGAGGCTGCGGTTTGCAGCCCGGCCAGCTCAAATTCGTTCACGCCATGCGGTACGGGCGCGCAGCTCTGGTTCATGGCCTCAGCCAGCGGGCGGCTCACCAGGTTCCAGACAAATTCACCGGTGGCGCGGGCGTTGCAGACGCTGTCTTTGTCACCCAGACTGGAAAAGCCGATCAGCGGCGGCGTGTAATTGAAAGCATTGAAGAAACTGTACGGCGCAAGATTGGGCTCGCCGTCCTCCGAACAGGTCGATATCCAGCCTATCGGCCGGGGGGCGATGATGGCGTTGAAGGGATCGTGGCGCAGGCCGTGGCCATTGCGGGGCTCGTAGAAATGCATGGGCATTTTGAAAGATGCGGGCGTTGATGGGTTTGCGCCAGCTCAGGCGCGCTTGCCATCACTTTTACCGTTACCAAACAGCGTCACCAAATCCTGGGTTTGCAGGGTCTGGCGGCCCGGCTGCAGATGGTCTTTGATATGGCCTAGATGCGCGCGCATCAGCGCTTCGGCCTGGTCGGCATTGCCCGCACGCAGGGCGGCGACGATGGCGTTGTGCTCATCGTCGCGGCAGTTGCTGAAACCGGCGTCGCCGTACATGGCAATGATGATGGAGCTGCGGGTGATCAGGTCTTTGACGATGCGCAGCGTGACGGCGTTGTCGGCGACCTGGGCCAGCGCGGCATGGAACTGACCGGACAAGCGGATCGCCTCGCGCCGGTTGCCTGCGGCATGCGCGGCGGCCTCTTTATCCAGATGGACTGCCAGCGCCTTGATGCCCACGCGCTTGATGCGCTGCGCCGCCAGACGGGCCAGCGGCGGTTCGATCAGCAGGCGGGCCTCAAACACTTCGCGCGCCTGGTCCGCCGTGGGTTGGGCCACATACGCGCCGCGGTTAGGCTGTAGTTCCACGACCTCGCGGCTGGCCAGAATCAGCAGGCTGCGCCGGATCCGCATACGCCCGACACCGAAGGCCTCGCACAGCGCCGCCTCCGACAGCTTGGCCCCGGGCGCCAAGCGCTGGTCCATCACTGCTTCGTAAATGCGTTCGACGATGCGCGCTTCCTCCGCATCATCCTGACTGACCAACGTCACCATGGGAAACACTCTCCTCGATAGGCGGGCAAAACCGTGATTGTCCGGGCAAAAACCCGATAGCCCCCATTTGTTAACGATATTCCCCCACCGACATGCGTGGAAACCCGCATGGGGCGCTTTGTCAGGCCTAGGATTTACCCCAATGCGTGGTGGAATCTTTGAAAATGGATTGACGCGATTGTTAACAACATGCATGATCTACCCACCAACCGTCCGTGCAATCGGTCCGTTTTGGTTGCGTCTCCCTTGATCCCATCTTTCATCCTTCCCCTAGGAGCTTCTTCATGAAAAAACGCAATTTCCTGGTCTCCGGCGTGATGAGCGCCGTACTCGGCCTGACTCTGAGCAGCGCTGCCTTCGCGGCCAATCCGGTGCTCAAAATCGGTTTTGTCGGCGTGACCTCCGGCCCGGCTGCCAGCTGGGGTATTTCCAACCAGCGCTCAATGGAAACCCGGGCTGACTGGATCAACGAAACCGGCGGCGTGAAAATCGGCGGCACCACATACGACGTGCAAATCGTTGCTTTTGACGACCAAAAAGACCCCAAGCGCGCCATCGCGGGCATGGAAAAAATGGCCCAGGAAGGTATTCACTATGTGGTCGGCCCCAACGTCGATGACGGCGCAGCTGCCGTACGCCCGGTGGCCGAGAGCCGCGGCATCATGTATTTCCCCTACGCCTTCCCCAAAGAGCTGTACGTCAAGCCCGCCAGCAACGCCATCCTGGGCATGGTTGCCAACTACCAGTCCGGCCCTGCGATTTACACGCACCTGATGAAAGAAAAAGGCGTCAAAAAGATCGCCTTTGTCGCAGCCAACGAATCCGATCCCCTGAGCCAGCGTGACAGCGGAGCCGCTGCGGCCAAGTCGCTGGGCCTGAACGTTGTATCTGCCAATGTGACCTACCAGGTGGACACCACCGACTTCACCCCGGTGCTGCTGCCCGTGCTGAAAACCCAACCGGACCTGCTGGTTCTGTCCGGCGTGGCACCCGCCCAGGCGCCGCAGCTGATCCGTTCGGCACGCGAAATGGGCTTCAAAGGCCTGATTTCTACTGAAACCGCCCAAGACGCCAACGTGCTCAAAGAAGGCGCGGGCAAACTGGCTGACGGCTTCATCTCGGTCGGCGGTGCATCAACTCCCCAACTCGCCTCCGACAAGATGCGCGAATTCGTAGCCCGCTACACTAAGAAGTTCGGCGAATACAACGACGAGTCCAACACCAAGGTCTACGCCCTGGAGTACATCCTGGAAACCCTCAAGGCCAACCCCAAAGGTTTGACCGATGTGAAAGAGTTCCAGAAAACCATGGACAAGTTTGAAGCGCCCAACCCCTACATGGTGGGCAACGCCAAACTAAAATATGTGGGCACCTCCTCGTTTGGCCAAAAGCGCCAGGTTTCGGTACCGCTGGTGGTGAACGTCTACAAAGACGGCAAGTTCGAAACCATGTTCGTCGCCAGCGTCGACTGATACGGAACATCGGCTGAACCCGCGGCGGGTCTGGCGCGTGCCAGGCCTGCCGCCTTTTTTTTCAATAGCGTTACAGCAAGGCGTGCATGGAACAAGTGCTTGTGAACGGTTTGTACCTGGGGGCGCAGTACGCGCTGATCGCCCTGGGGCTGACGCTGATTTTTTCTTTGATGAATGTGCTCAATTTCGCCCATGGCCAGATGTATGTGCTGGGCGGTTTTGTCACCTACACCGTGGTGTCGCAATTCGGGTTGCCCTTTATCGTGGGCCTGTTGGCCTCCGGCGTGGCCTTGGCCGTCATTGGCGCGCTGGTGGAGCGCTTTTTGTTCCGTCCGGTGATCCGCAATTCCAAACGCGAGGAAAGCACCATGCTGCTGGCCGCTGGCATTGCCTTTTTTCTGGACGCAGTGATCCTGCTGGTCTTCGGCGAAAAGCAGCGCGGCTTGCCCAAAATTGTAGATGGCGTGATGAACTGGGACTTCATCATCATCATGCCCTATGACCGCATCCTGATCGGGGTTCTGGCGCTGGCCATGGTGGCGGTTTTTATTCTCTTTATGCAGCACTCCAAAACCGGCCGCGCCATGCGCGCGCTGGCCCAGGACAAGGTCGCGGCCCGGCTGATGGGAGTGGACGTGGACCGCTATTCCATGATCGGTTTCGCGCTGGGGGCCATGCTGGCGGGCATCGTCGGCGGCTTGCTGGTGACGATTACCGGCATCAACCTGGGCATGGGCGGCCCGACGTCGATTAAGGCCTTCATGATGATCATGATTGGCGGTGCCGGTGTGATATCGGGCGCCATTCTGGGCGGCTTCATTCTGGGCATGATGGAAAGCGTGGGCCTGACGCTGCTGGCCTCATCCGGCGAGATCACCTACCTGGCAATCTTTGCGTCGCTGATGGTGTTTCTGGCCCTGCGTCCGCAGGGCCTGATGGGCAAACCCTGGGGCTGATATGCGCAACACCCAACGCTGGGGCGCGGTCGCCCTCTTTCTTCTGGTCGTGCTGGTGCTGGTGCCCGCCGGCATCGCCGCGTCCGGGCGGGTGGATCTGTACTACACCCTCACGGCGGTTGCGCTTCTGTCCATTGCCTCGGCGGGCGTATGGCTGACTTTTTACATCGGCCGCATCAACATCGGCCAGGGTGCATATGCGTTGGTGGGTGGCTATGTATCGGCCCTATTGATCACCAAAGGCGACGTCAGCTTTTGGTGGACGCTGCCCTTGGCCGGCACCTTTTGCGCGCTGCTGTCGGTGCTGATCGGGCTGCCGATTTTGCGGCTGCGCGGCGTGTACTTCGCCATGGTCACGCTGGTGCTCACCGAGGTCAGTCGGCTCACCGCCCTGGCCATGCCGTTTACCAACGGGGCCAAGGGCATCACCTCGATCCGCCTGCCCGCAGAGCTGAGCATCTTCGGACTGACCGTGATCCCGGATTTCACCACCTTGGCCAACCCGAAGCTGGCTTTTTATTTCATGGCCGTGGTCATGATGGTGCTGACCTATGCCGTGTTGTGGCGCATCGTCCATTCGCGGCTGGGGCATTTGTGCCGTTCCTTGCAGCAAAACGAGGAGCTGGCCTCATCGATCGGTGTGAATACCGCGTGGCTGCGGGTCTTGGCATATGCAATTTCATCCTTTCTGGGCGGCATTGCAGGCGCCAGTTTCGTCTCGATTTCGCAGTCGCTCTACCCTTCCTCCTTCCAGATCACGGACAGCGTGAACTTCATGCTCAACTGTTTTCTGGGCGGCCTGGGCTTTGTGTTCGGTCCCATGCTGGGCACGCTGCTTTTGTACTTTGGCTGGGATTTGCTGTTTTCCACCGGGCGCTTCCAGCTGCTGATTTATTCGGGGCTGATGATCGCCCTGATGCTGTGGCTGCCCAACGGGGTGCTCAGCCTGATGGACCGCAAAGAGGTACGCAAATGAGCGTCATCCTGGAGGTCAAAGCTGCGACCAAACGCTATGGCGGTCTGGTGGCGGTGAACCAGGTTAGCTTTTCGGTCAATCAGGGCGAAATCCTCTCGGTTATCGGTCCCAACGGCGCGGGAAAGTCCACGCTGTTCAAGCTCATTGCGTCCTTTGTCCAGACAAGCGCCGGTGAAGTCTTATTCAAAGGTGAACGCATCAGCGATCTGGCACCGCACATCGTTGCCCGCAAGGGCGTGGTGCGCACCTTCCAGGAGACCACTATTTTCCGCTCCATGACGGTGCGGGAAAACATCATCGTGTCCCACCATCTGCGCTCACGCGCATCGCTTTTGGGATTCTTTCTGGGTACTCGCCTGGCCGCCGCAGATGAAGCCTTGTTCGCCCAGTCGGCAGACGACATCATTGACTTCCTGGGTCTACACACCATCCGCGATGAACTGGCCTCCAACCTGCCGCAAGGCCATTTGCGCGCCCTGGGTATGGCTATCGGCCTGGCCACGCAGCCGACCGTCCTGCTGCTGGACGAGCCCTTTGCGGGCATGAACCACGACGAGACTATGCACATGGTGCAGCTGGTGCGCAAATTGCGCGAAGAACGCGGCGTCACCGTGCTGCTGGTGGAGCACGATATGCCTGCGGTGATGAAGATTTCAGACCGCATTGTGGTGCTGAACTTCGGTGAAAAAATCGCCGAAGGCACGCCCGCTGAGATCCAAAACAACCCCCAAGTCATCGAAGCCTATTTGGGCGCCGAAGACGCTGCCATCGGAATGTAGGCCATGACAGCGATGCTGCGCTTCGACAATGTCGAACTCTATTACGACCAGATTTACGCCCTCAAAGGCGTGTCCATCACGCTCGAAGAAGGCGAAACGGTGGCGCTCATCGGTGCCAATGGCGCGGGCAAGTCCTCCATCCTGCGCGCCATCACCGGTCTGGCCCGGCTGCACGCCGGAGAGATCCATTTCATGGGCGAACGGCTCGATGGCACCCCCACCGCAGAGATCGTGCGCAAAGGTATTTCCATGGTGCCCGAGGGGCGGCGTGTATTCCCTTTCATGTCCATCAAAGACAACCTGCTCATGGGTGCGTTCACGCGCGACGACAAGGCCGGTATTGCCCGCAGTCTGGACAGCGTACTGGAGCGCTTTCCGCGTCTGCGCGAGCGTTTTTCGCAGCAAGCCGGTACGCTGTCAGGCGGCGAGCAGCAAATGATGGTGATAGGCCGCGCCCTGATGGCCAAGCCGCGCATGCTGCTCCTCGACGAGCCCAGTTTGGGCATCGCGCCCAAGCTGGTGCAGGACATTGCCCGCGCCATCGTGGCGATTTCGCGCGACGAAAAAGTCAGTGTGTTGCTGGTGGAGCAAAACAGCCGCATGGCCCTGTCCATCTCCAACCGCACCTACGCGCTGTCAACCGGCAAAGTCGTACTCAGCGGCGAATCCAAAGCCCTGATGGGCGATGAACGCATCAAAGCCGCCTACCTGGGCGGGGAAGTCTGAAACACCATGCGCATACTGGTTGTCAACCCCAATACCACGGCCGGCATGACCGCCAAGATTGCCGCTGCCGCGCAGCGTGTAGCCGCCCCCGGAACCACCATCGTGGCCTTGACCTCGCCGCACGGACCGGCTTCGATTGAAGGCTATTACGACGAAGCCATGAGTCTGGCCGGTCTGTTGCAAGCGGTGCGCGAGGCTACAGATTTTGACGCCGTCATCATTGCCTGCTTTGACGACACCGGCCTGGACGCGCTGCGCTGCCTGACTGACAGGCCGGTGGTGGGCATTGGCGAGGCGGGCTACCGCATGGCCTCCATGCTGTGCAACAAATTTTCTGTGGTGACCACCCTGGCCCGTTCGGTACCGGCCCTGGAACACAACCTGATGCGCTACGGTCTGGACCGCCAATGCCATCGCGTGCGCTCCTCCGAAGTCCCGGTGCTGGACCTGGAACATGCCAAGCCCGAAGCGCTGAAAAAAATCGAAGACGAAATCGCCTTGGCGCTCGAACACGATCGCGCCGAGGCCATCGTGCTGGGCTGCGCCGGAATGGCTGATCTGGCGCAATCGATGTCAGAGCGCTTTGGCGTGCCCGTGCTCGACGGTCTGGCCTGCGCCGTTGGTTTGTGCGAGAGCATGGTGCGCCTGGGCCTGAAAACGTCCCGCCATGGGGGCTACGCGCCGCCTCCGGCGTCCAAACGGGAACTCACCCGCGCGTGAGGCCTGCGCCGGGCCCGTGGAACTGGTCTTACGCATAGTTGGAATCTGGCCTGATGGGTCTGTGACAAGCTTGCCTATCATGGTCGCCACCCACACCGAACCACGTTTATGCCTACGCACTACCTCAAGACCGCGACCCTCACCGCCCAGAGCACCGATGCCTCGACCACCGAGACGGTGCAGACCATGTTGCGTGAAATCCGCACGGGCGGAGAAGACCGGGTACGCGCCTACGCCCGCAGTCTGGACGGCTGGGAGGGGCCCATCGTGCTCGGACCGGAGGCTTTTGCCCGCGCCGAGAAAGCCCTGGCCCAGGGCGTGAAAGACGACATCCGCTTCGCCCACCAGCGCGTGACCGACTTTGCCCGGCAGCAACGCGCATCCATGCAGGAGTTTGATGTGGAGTTCATGCCGGGCCTGCGTGCCGGGCAGCGGCTCATTCCCTGCCAGACGGCGGGCTGTTACATCCCCGGCGGGCGCTATGCCCACGCCGCCAGCGCCATCATGAGCGTGGGCACGGCGAAGGTAGCCGGTGTCCAGAACATCGTGGCGGCCACACCGGCGCACGGCGCGCACGGCATCCACCCGGCCATTTTGTACGCCCTGCAACTCAGTGGTGCCGACGTGGTGCTGGCTCTGGGCGGAGTGCAGGCGATTGCCGCGCTGGCGCAAGGCCTGTTTTCCGGTAAGGCGGCGGACATCATTGTCGGACCGGGTAACCGTTACGTGGCGGAAGCCAAGCGCCTGCTGTTCGGGCAGGTGGGGATTGACGTGGTGGCGGGCCCCACCGAATCGCTGGTGATTGCCGACGCCAGCGCCAATGCCGACATCGTCACCGCCGACCTGATCGGCCAGGCCGAGCATGGGCCGGACTCGCCGGTGTGGCTGATCAGCACCTCGCGCGAACTGGCCGAAGCCGTCATAGCGCGCGCGCCAGCGGTGATTGCCGCCCTGCCCGAACCGGCCCGCAGCGCAGCCACCGCCGCCTGGCGCGATTACGCCGAAGTCGCCGTGGTGGACACCCCCGAAGAGGCCGTCGCCTTGAGCGACCGCTACGCCAGCGAACACGTGCAGGTGATGGCGCATGACCTGGACTGGTGGCTGAAAAACCTGCGCAATTACGGCTCGCTGTTTTTGGGCGAGAACACCACGGTGGCCTATGGCGACAAATGCAGCGGCCCCAACCACATCCTGCCCACGCGGGGCGCATCGCGCTACTCAGGCGGCTTGTCGGTGGGCAAGTTCATCAAGACCTTGACCTGGCAGCGCCTGGACCGCGCGGCCGGTGCAGCAGTCGGCCCGGTGGCCGCGCGCATCTCGCGGCTGGAAGGCATGGAAGGCCACGCCCGCAGCGGCGACATCCGGCTGCACACTTTTTTCCCCGATCAGCAATTTGCGCTGGGCCAGTTGGATGATTACCCCGCCGAGTCCTGGAGCCAGACCCGGGCAGACAGTTAAAGCCTTTACACCCTTTTTATTGACCACGAGAGCACCGCATGAAACTCGCCAAATTCCCCCGCCTGCGCATCACCCACGGCCCCACGCCGCTTGAGCCCATGCACCGCCTCACCGCCGCACTGGGTGGCCCCAATCTGTGGATCAAGCGCGATGACTGCACCGGCCTGGCCACGGGCGGCAACAAGACCCGCAAGCTGGAATACCTGGTGGCCGACGCGGTGCAACACGGTGCCGACACCCTGATCACGCAAGGCGCCACGCAGTCCAACCACGCGCGCCAGACCGCTGCCATCGCCGCCAAGATGGGCATGGAATGCCACATCATTCTGGAAGACCGCACCGGTTACCGCTACGCGGATTACCAGCATTCGGGCAATGTGTTTCTGGACCATTTGTACGGCGCGCACGTAAGCGAAGTACCCGGCAACACACCGATGGACAAGGCCATGGAAGACCTGGCTGCGCAGCTGCGGGCCAAGGGCCGCAAGACCTACATCATCCCCGGCGGCGGCTCCAATGCGCTGGGCGCTTTGGGCTACGTGACTGCCGCGCTGGAACTCGCCGACCAGGCGATGAATATGGGTCTGAACATCGACGAACTGGTGCATGCCACCGGCAGCGCAGGCACGCAGGCCGGGCTGGTGGTGGGCATGGAAGGCGCACGCACCCAGATTCCGGTGCTGGGCATCGGCGTGCGGGCACCGCGCCAGCCGCAGGAAGACAAGGTTTTTATGCTGGCGCAGCAAACCGCAGAGCTCTTGGGCGTACCCGGTTCGGTGGCGCGCGAGAAGGTGGTCGCCAACTGCGATCACATCGGTGCGGGCTATGGTATACCCACGCCCGGCATGATGGAAGCCGTCACGATGCTGGCGCGCCTGGAGGGCATATTGCTGGACCCGGTGTATTCGGGCAAAGGCATGGCCGGGCTGATCGACCTGGTCCGCACAGGCCATTACCGCAAAGGCCAGAACATCGTGTTTTTGCACACCGGCGGCGCGGTGGGCCTGTACGGCTATATGCATGCCTTCGAAGGGCATATGGCCCCATGACTCGCCCGCAGGCCGCAGTAACCCACGCCACACCGGTTGGAAGGGCGCTGGCGTGATCGGCGTGCTCGGCGGCATGGGCCCGCTGGCCACGGCGGACTTTTTCGCCAAGGTGATCGCGGCCACTGACGCGCAGGATGACGCCGGCCATGTGCCGCTGCTCATCCACAGCGACCCCCGCATTCCCGGGCGGCCTGCGGCTTTGCTGCACGGCGGTGCCTCGCCCCTGCCCGCTTTGCTGGCTGCGCGCGACCGGCTGATTACCGCTGGGGCCCAGGGGCTGGTGATGGCCTGCAACACCGCGCATTACTGGCACGCGCAGTTGTGTGAGGGCTGCGCCCTGCCCTTTCCCTCCATCGTGGATGTGGCCTGCGCGCAGGCCGCGCAGCGCTTTGGCAGCGGCGCACGCATCGGTCTTGTAGCCACGCGGGCGACGCTGGCCACCCGGCTGTTCGAGCCCACTTTGCACGCGCACGGTTTGAACCTGCTGGCACCGACTGACGCGGCGCTGGACAACTGGGTGCTACCGGCCATAGCCATGGTCAAGGCCGGTAACACCCAAGATGCCGGACCGCTGCTGGAGCGTGCGGTACAGGCCATGCTGGACGCGGGTGCCGACGGCATCATCCTGGCATGCACCGAAGCGCCCATGGCGCTGCAAGACGCCCCTGCCGCACTGCACGCACGCTGCATTGACAGCAGCACCGCGTTGGCGCAGGCTACGGTTGCCCTCTGGCAGCAAATTCAATGCAGCACATCCAATGCTCACACCCGGCCTGAGCCACCTACCAGCCCATTGCCATGAACCACACCACCACCCCCGAGCACCTGCAACTCGACCTGACCTGGCAGGAACCCATTCCCCCGGCGGGTGTGCAGGCTGCCATGGCCTTGATGGACAGCGCCAAGCTGCACCGCTATGGCGAAACCGGGGCCAAGCCGGGCGAAGCCGCAGCGCTGGAGGCCGATTTTGCCGCTGAGATCGGCATGCCCTATTGCGTAGCCATGAATTCCTGCGGTTCCACCATGTTTGCCGCATTGCGCTGCAGCGGCGTGCGACCGGGCGACAAGGTGCTGAGCAACTGCTTCACCCTGGCGCCGGTGCCGGGCGCGATTGCCCACGCAGGCGCGGTGCCGGTGCTGGTGGATGTGACCGACGACCTGTTGATCGACCTGTACGACCTGCGCCGCAAAGCCCAGGCCAGCGGGGCTAAGACCCTGCTGCTGTCGCACATGCGCGGACACATTTGCGATATGGAGGCGCTCACGGCTGTGTGCGCCGAATTCGGCATCCGCCTGATCGAGGACTGCGCCCACACCATGGGCGCAGGCTGGAACGGCAAGGCCACCGGCACCTGGGGCATCGCCGGATGTTTCAGCCTGCAAAGCTACAAACACGCCAATAGCGGCGAAGGCGGGCTGTTGGTCACGCATGACGCCGATCTGGCCGCGCAGGCCGTGCTGCTGTCGGGCAGCTATATGTTGTACGCCTCGCATGTGGCGCGTCCCGGCCCCGAGGTGTTTGATCGCTGGAAGTACCACACCCCTAACTTCAGCCTGCGCATGGGCAACTTGCCCGCCGCGCTGGCGCGTTCGCAATTGGGAGCGGTATTGAAGGAACGCTGCGCGCGCTGGAACCAGCGCTACCACTGGCTGCACGATGCGCTGCTGGGCGAGCCCCATATCCGCTTGCCGCAGCGCCCGCCGCAGGAACAGTTCGTCGGCAGTTCCCTCCAATTTGGTCTGCTGGACATGGACCGCGCGCAGATGCAGGCGGCGGTGGCGGCCTGCGCCCACAGCGGCGTGCACATCAAATGGTTCGGGGCCGATGAGCCGGTCGGCTTTACCAGCGTGTGGCAGCACTGGCGCTACTTCGGGCAGGAGCAAAGTCTGCCGCGTGCGCAGCAGGTGCTGGCCGGTTTATGTGACCTGCGCCTGCCTTTGTCCTTGTCCCAGGCGGATTGCCTGGCCATCGGACAGATCATCCGGCGCGCCGTGCAGTCGGCACTCACAACAGCTTGAAAAGCAGATGGCGCATATGATGAACTGGCTGGTGATAGGCTTCCAAGCGAGAGCGCCCTGCCCCCCGTGTTCCCCGTTCCCCGTGTTCCCCGTTCCCCAGGTTTTCCGTGCCCGTAGTTTTTCATTATTTTTAACAGGAGACTTCTATGAGATTCAATAAACGCCAATGGCTCTTGCTTGCAGCAAGCGCCGCGCTGGTTAGCAGCGCCGCTTTTGCCCAGAAAAAGGAAGTGACTTTCGCACACCAGGACATGCTGGTGCCCTTCCAAGCCGTGATCGAATCCGGCGAGCTGGAGAAAGCCACCGGCTACAAAATCAACTGGCGCATGTTCGGCGGCGGCGGCGATGTGATCAAAGCCATGGCCTCTGGCGATGTGCAAATCGGCCAAGTCGGCTCCAGCCCGCTGACCGCTGCGGTCACGCAAGGCCAGGACATCAAACTGTTCTGGATTCTGGACGACATTGCCGACGCTGAGGCGCTGATCGCGCGCAACGGCAGCAACGTCAATTCGGTCAAAGACCTCAAGGGCAAGAAAGTCGCAACCCCGTTTGTGTCCACCGCCCACTACCAGCTAATGGCTGCCATGAAGCTCGAAGGCCTGAACGCCAACGACGTGAACGTGCTGAACCTGCGTCCGCCGGAAATCGCAGCAGCCTGGGAGCGCGGCGACATTGACGCGGCATTCATCTGGGACCCAGTCCTGTCCAAAATCAAAGCCAACGGCAAATCCATCGCCAGCTCGGGCTCCATCGGCCAAAAGGGCTACCCCACTTTTGACGGCATCGCTGTCAACAGCAAATGGGCCGCTGAAAACGACGCATTCATGGTCGCGCTGGTCAAGGCTTTGAACAAGGCCGACACCGAGTACCGTGCCCAGAAAGCATCGTGGACGGCAGACACGGCCCAGGTGAAAGCCATTGCCCGCGTCACCAAGGCCGACGTGAAAGACGTGCCCGCCGCCATGGCCTTGTATGTGTTCCCGACCGCAGCCGAACAACTCGGTCCTAAATGGCTGGGCGGCGGCGCTGCCAAAGCCATGGCCGAGACCGCCGTGTTCTTGAAAGAGCAAGGCCGTATTCAGGAAATCAAGCCGGATTACAAAGTTTTTGTGACCGACGCCTACGCCAAGCGGGCCGGTAACTGAACAGCTGCACGGTAATCGCCTGAACCCCCGCCCTGCGCGGGGGTTTTTTTTGCGTTAAGCTGGTTTTTGTCACCACAGGAGATCCACTATGGCGCACGCTTTCCGCCCCTTATCACGACTTGTTTGCATCGCCTGGTTGTTGGCCTTATGGCTCCCAGCGTCCGCATTACAGGCCAAAGAACCCATGTCCCAGCAGCAGGCGCTGCGTACGCTGAACCACAGCGACCCGCAGCAGCGCTTTGAAGCCATGAACCGTCTGGCCGTCATCGGCACCGCCGATGCCGCCGATGCAGTCCTTCCGCGCCTGCATGACAAGGAACCCGGCCTGCGCAATGTGGCCCTGGGCACCGTCTGGCAGATGTGGGGCCGCACCGGGGACAAAGAGATTGACACCCTGTATGGCGATGGCACTGCTGAGATGAAAGAGGGCAATGTGCTGGAGGCGATTCGCATCTTCAGTGACATCATCACCAAGCGCCCTGCTTTCGCCGAAGCTTGGAAT
Source organism: Comamonas sp. lk (assembly GCA_945860595.1). Classification (GTDB taxonomy): domain Bacteria; phylum Pseudomonadota; class Gammaproteobacteria; order Burkholderiales; family Burkholderiaceae_C; genus Allorhodoferax. The sequence goes on along the minus strand of CAMAQV010000011.1, from coordinate 38,318 downwards.
AAACGCGCTACGCTGTACTTCATGGTCGGGCAGTTTGAGCTGTCGATGCAGGATTGCGAGGAAGTGCTCAAACGCGTGCCAAAGCATTTCGGCGCGCTATCGGGCTACGCGCAAATGCTGGCCGAGCGCGACCAGCCGGAGAAGGCGCTGGACCTGATGCAACGCGCCGTGGCCGTCAACCCCAATATGGTGAACGCCGAACGGCTGATGGCCGACCTGCGCCGACGCATCGAGATCAAACGGAAACAATCGGTCTGAGCGGCCGTACCGCAGCCTCATGTAAGCCGCAGGTGGGCTAGGACAGCCCGCGCCGGGTCCGCTGCGGCCCCGGTATACCCAGCTCAGGGTGGATCTGCCCCGCCACCCACCATGCGCCCAACAGCGCCGCCCCGCCCAGCGCAAACACCCCAACGATGGGGAAAAACTGCAGCACCAACCAGGCAATACCCGGCGAAATAATGCCCGACACATCCCGGAAACTCGAATACACCGCCGACATCTCGGTGCGCTCCGAGGGCTTGACCGCCATCAAGAACGGCAGCCCCGCCGAGGTATCCAGCAGCACCAGAAACACCGTGCCCGCAATCAAGGCCGCAACCGTCATCCAGGGCCAAGGGGCAGCCAGCGTGGCCAGAAAGAAGCAGACGCTGCCGCCCAGGCAACCCACGCGGATGGCGGTGCGCACCGAGCGGCTGCGCATCCAGCGCAGCATCAGCGGCGCCAGAAACAAGCCCAAATTGGCAATCGAGCTGGCCACGCCACCCACTTGGTCGCCCAGACCGTTTTCCACTGCAAAAATGCCCACGTACACGAAGTACAACCACCAGGCGCAAGAGCGGACGGCCGGAATCAACCAGCCCGTGACCATGCGCGGTTGCGCAAAAAAGCGCTGCACGATGGCCAGCGGATGCGCGCGCCGGGGTGCACGCCCCGCCGCCACAGCCGTACGTGCCTGAAAAGTCCCCTCACCCAAGGGCGTGCGCCAGATTAAAACGCCCATCACTGTGGCCGCGCAGGCCAGCAGCACAAAGGGCGCGCCGGACCAGACCGACAGCAACCACACCCCCAGTGCCGGCCCCACCACCCAGCCCGCGCCGCCGTAAAACAGGCGCAGCGTCTCCAGCTTGCTGAAATCGGTCTTGTCAATGTGGTCCAGCACGTAGGCGTTAAAGCACACAAAGGACATGGCAGCCGCCATGACCGCGCACAGCAGCGCCGCGTTAACCCACAAGCCTCCCACCATCCCGGCCAGCGCTGCCACCACGTACAGCGCAGTGGCAAACAGGTAAATCCGCCGCCGGGCAAACCGCCGCGTCAGCGCCGGCACGGTCAGCGCGGTCAGCAGCGACACCACCCCGATGGCGAAATAAATTTGCGACACCAACTGCGCACTGCCCAAGGCGCGGTACATCACCAGCGGAAACACCGACAAGGTACACCCACGGCACAAAGCCTCCAGCCCGCCTATGCGGGCAAAGTCTGTTACGGTGGGGGGGCGGGAGGGGACGGTGGCGGTGGCGGTTTCGGGTGCGAGGGGCATGGGTGGACTATGCACTCATTTGGAGCGCTGGCTACAGCCCAAGCTAAACGGCAGCCCGCTTCGTTGGCGTGCGCGTGGAAGCTCCCGGCGCAGGCGCTGCTTGCTGCGCGTCGACATAGGCATCCAGCAGGCGTCGGATCATCCGCTGGTACTGCGTCTGGTGTTTTGAGGCTTCGACTTTGAAAAAATCCACGCTCTTTTTGCTCAGGGCGAGGGTTACCTTGACGCCCTCTTCTCGAAATGCCAACTCTGCCGGTTGCGGCAAAAAGTCAGGCACTACCTCAATCTCGCCAAGGGGCTCATCCGTATAACTAATTTTTCGCTTCATAAACAGCCTTTCCTTTGCGCCAATATCCGGCGCCAATGATGCGAATGGCATCGCTCCGATAGGTGAACCGCACGGTGAGGACGCCAACCTGGACTTTTCCGAAGCAGTAGTAGCGCTCTTCGCTCTCGCTATGCCCGATGTCCCGGGCAATAACACGCTGCGGATCGGCGAAGGCCAACTGAGCTTCGTAAAAGGAAACATGGTGCTTGGCAAGATTCACCAAGTTCTTATCGTCATCCCACTCAAAGTGCATGGCTCGAATGTAGCACGAGCCATATTTTTTTACATACGTTTGTATGGCTTCGTGGCAGGCAGTGTTGAATCCATTGCGCAGCGGGAACTGGGCAAGCCTCCCACAACTTAGCTACATTCACCACTCTCTCTCACCGTCTAACCCAACCCTGACTCCAGGCTCCATGCTGCGCTACCAAACCATCCCCGTCACGCCATTTCAGCAAAACTGCTCCATCGTCTGGTGCGATGCCAGCCACCGCGCGGCCATCATTGACCCGGGGGGCGATTTGGACGTGCTGATTGCGGCGACCGAAGACCTGGGCCTGACCCTGGAGCAGATATGGATCACCCACGGCCATGTGGACCACGCGGCGGCCACGGCGGAGCTGGCGCAGCGGCTGCAGCTGCCCATCAGCGGCCCGCACCCGGACGACCAGTTCTGGATCGACGGTCTGCCCCAGGCCGCGGCGAGCTACGGCTTTCCGGCGGCGCAGCCTTTTGTGCCCACGCGCTGGCTATTTGATGGCGACACCGTGGCGCTGGGCGAACACGTGCTGCAGGTGCGCCACTGCCCCGGCCACACGCCCGGCCATGTGGTGTTTTATTCGCCTGAGATCCACCGCGCCTTCGTGGGCGACGTGCTGTTTGCCGGCAGCATTGGCCGCACCGACTTTCCGCGTGGCAACCATGCGGACCTGCTCAGCAGCATCGTGCAGCGGCTGTGGCCCATGGGCGATGAGACCGTGTTCATCCCCGGCCACGGGCCCGAGAGCAGCTTTGGCTACGAGCGCCAACACAACCCCTACGTGGGCGGAACCTGAACGGCGGCAGGAGCGCAAGCATGGGCATCGCATCGGTACGGGCGTTTTTTGCCGAGCGCGGGCTGGACCCGCACATCACCGAACTGGAGGTCAGCACCGCCACGGTCGCGCTGGCCGCGCAAGCCCACAGCGTGGAGCCGGGACGCATTGCCAAAACGCTGGCTTTTCGCATGCACGACGGCCGGGTCTTGTTGCTGGTGGCGCGTGGCGATGCACGGGTGGACAACACCAAGTTCAAGGCAGCGTTTGGCAAGGGCAAGATGCTGGGCGCCGAAGATTTGGAGGCGGTCACCGGCCACCCCGTGGGCGGCGTCTGTCCTTTCGGCCTGGCCACGCCGCTGCCGGTCTATCTGGACCGCAGTCTGCAGGACTTTGACGAGGTGCTGCCGGCAGCAGGATCGGTGAACAGCGCGCTGCGCATCAGCCCCGCACTGATGGCCGAAGTGACGGGCGGGCAGTGGGTGGATGCCTGCCAGTGAAACGCCCGCTAGCCACCACGTCCTACTCCTCCGGCCCCCCGCCCAGCACTTTGTAGAGGGTGACCTGCGACTGCAAATAAGCCCATTGCGCAGCCGTCAGCGCCTGCTGATCGGCCAGTACCGTGCGCTCCAGTTCCAGCACATCCAGCTGGCTGGCTGCGCCGTGCTGTAAACGCAATGCGACCAGGCGCAGGCGCTCGGTGTCGGCCTGGGTTTGGGCCTGCTGGGCCTGCAGCTGGCGCGCCCAGCCGGCGCGCGTGGCCAGCGCGTCAGCCACTTCGCGGAAAGCCACTTGCACGGCTTTTTCATACTGCACCATGGACGCCTCGGCCGAGGCGCGGGCCAGCTCCCAGGTGGCGCGGTTGCGCCCGGCATCAAACAAGGGCATCAGAACCTGTGGTGCCAGGCTAAAGGCCCAGGTTCCGGACTTGAGCAAAGTGCCCAATTCGGCGCTCGCGGAGCCCGCCGTAGCGGTGAGTGAAATGCGCGGGAAAAATGCCGCGCGGGCAGCGGCAATATTGGCGTTGGCGGCTTTGAGGCCCAGCTCGGCCTGGCGGATGTCGGCACGCCGCACCAGCAACTCCGATGGCAGACCGGGCGGCAATTCGGGCAGGCTGAATTGCGCGAAACGCGCCGCCTGAAAGCGCGCCACCTGGGCCTGCGGCACCGCCTGCCCCAGCAGCAAGGTCAGCGCATTTTCATCCAGCGCCATCTGGCGTTCCAGTTGCGCCTGGGTGACGCGCACACCTTCCAAGAAGGACTCGCTCTGGCGCAGCTCTAACGCCGATGACACCCCGTGTGTAGCGCGCAGGCGCAGCAAGTCCAGGCTGGCCTGGCGGGAGGCCAGCGCCTGCTGGGCCAGCTCCAGGTTGCGGGCGTCGGCCAGCAGGGCAATCCAGGCCTGTGCGACCAGGGTCACCAGGGTAATCTGGGTGGTACGCCGGGCCTCTTGCGTCGCCAGGTACTGCGCCAATGCCTGCTCTTTGAGGCCGCTGATGCGGCCGAAGAAATCAAACTCATAGGCGGTGACCGCCACGCCGGTGGTGACGCTGGTGGTCTGTACGCCAAACGCGTTGGGCGCACGGGTCACGCCCGCAACCGCATTCACCGTGGGCAGCTGGTCGGCGCTGCGGATGCCCCACTGCGCCTGCGCCTGGGCGATGTTGATCACGGCCAGCCGCATGTCGCTGTTGTGAACAAGGGCCAGCGCAATCAACACCTGCAGGTCGGGGTCGTCGAAATAGCTGCGCCAAGGCAGCAAGGCACCGGCAGCCACTGCAGGCGTGGCGGCAGTGCGTGACCATTCGGTATCTCCCACCGGTCGAGGTACCACCTGCACCGCCTCCGGCGGCATCAGGGACCCACACGATGCGAGCAAAGCCAGCGCGGCCACCGCCGTGGCGCTTCGCACGCACCCGGCGGCAACGGCAATCGCCGGACGGCGGTTGGCAGACTTATTCATCACCCTGTATCCCCATGTGCGTGGCCTGCTCGGCATGCAGCTGATGCTGGCGCGGACTGTCTTTAAAAAGGCTGCGGATGAGCACAAAAAACACCGGCACAAACAGCACGGCCAGGCTGGTGCCGGTCAGGATGCCGCCAATCACCCCGGTGCCGATCACGCGCTGGCTGGCAGAACCGGCCCCGGTGGCCAGGGCCAGTGGCAGCACGCCCAGGGTGAAGGCCATGGAGGTCATCACAATGGGGCGGAAGCGCAGATGCGCAGCGGCCAGCGCCGACTCGATCACACCCTTACCCTGGGCCTGCAGGTCTTTGGCGAACTCGATGATCAGAATCGCGTTTTTGGCCGACAGCCCGATGATGGTGATCAGGCCCACTTGAAAGTACACGTCATTGGAATACCCGCGCGACCAGGTACCCAGCAACACGCCCAGCACGCCCAGCGGCACCACCAAAATCACCGCCAGCGGAATGGACCAGCTTTCATACAAAGCAGCCAGGCACAAAAACACCGACAGGATGGCAAAGCTGTACAGGATGAGCGACTGCGAGCCGGCCAGTTTTTCCTCGCGCGACAGGCCCGTCCATTCATAGCCAAACCCGGCTGGCAGTTGCGTGGCCAGGCGCTCCATTTCGGCCATGGCCTGCCCCGTGCTGAAGCCCGGCGCGGCACTGCCGCCAATGCGCATGGCGGGGTAACCGTTGTAGCGCACGGTCTGCATCGCGCCCTTGATCCAGCGGGTGGACGCAAAGGCCGAAAACGGCACAGCCTGACCGCGCGCATTGAGCACGCTCAAACGCAACACGTCCTCGGGCAGCATGCGCGCCGGTGCATCGGCCTGCACCACCACGCGCTGCAAACGCCCGGCGTTGGGAAAGTCATTGATATAGGCCGAACCCAAGGCAGTGGAAATGGCCGCATTGATGGCGTCAAAACCCACGCCCAGGGCCTGGGCTTTGTCGCGATCAATATCGAGTTGCAGCTGGGGCGCATCCTCCAGACCTTCGGGACGGACCTGGCTGATCAGCGGGCTCTTACCGGCCATGCCCAGCATCTGGTTGCGCGCGGCCAGCAGGGCGTCGTGTCCCAGCCCGGCGCGGTCCTGCAGCCTGAAGCTGAAGCCCGAAGCCGTGCCCAATTCGGGAATCGGAGGCGGGCTCAGCGGAAAGATGAACGCATCGCGGATGCGCGCCAGCGCACCAAAGGATCGTCCAGCCACAGCCTGGGACGCGTTGGCGGGGTCGGGCCGTTCTTTCCAGTCCTTGAACGTGACAAAAGCCAGCGCCGCGTTTTGACCCAGCCCGGAAAAGCTGAAGCCCAGAATGCCAACCATGCTCTGCACCTCCGGCTGTTTGAGCATGAAACCCTCGACCTGCTGAATCACTGCGCGGGTGCGCTCCTGTGTGGCACCGGGCGGCAACTGCACGTTCACCAGCATGGTGCCTTGGTCTTCGTTCGGTAAAAACGAGGTGGGCAGGCGCTGGTACAGGAAAACCGCCGCGCCGATGATCGCCAGGTAGATCACCAGATAACGGGCTGCGTTCGGCAGCATGCGCGCCACCCCGCGCTCGTACCAGGCTGCGGTGCGGCCAAAGCCCCGGTTGAATACGCCAAAAAAGCCCCCGCGACCATGTTCCTGCCCCATCGGAATCGGCTGCAACAGCGTGGCGCACAAGGCCGGCGTGAGCGACAAGGCCATCAGCGCCGAGAAGGCAATCGACACCCCCATCACGGTCGCGAACTGGCGGTAGATATTGCCCACTGAGCCGGTAAAAAAAGCCAGCGGCACGAACACGGAGATCAGCACCACGGTGACGCCCACGATGGCGCCCGAAATCTGCCCCATGGCCTTGCGCGTCGCGGGCAGCGGATCCAGCCCCTCCTGGCGCATGATGCGCTCCACGTTCTCCACGACCACAATCGCATCGTCCACCACGATGCCGATCACCAGCACCATGCCAAACATGGTCAGCACGTTGATCGAAAAACCCAGTGCCAGCAAAACTGCCATGGTGCCGAGCAAGGCCACCGGGACCACCAGCGTGGGAATGATGGTGTAGCGCCAGTTTTGCAAAAACAGGTACATCACCAAAAACACCAGCGCTACCGCTTCGAGCAGGGTTACAGTGACCTGGCGAATCGACAACGCGACAAAGCGCGAGCTGTCATAGGGAATCGTCCACGACATGCCTTTGGGGAAGAACCGCTCCAGCTCTTGCATCTTGTCGCGTACGGCCTTGGCGGTGGCGAGGGCGTTTCCGCTGGGGGCGAGTTGTACTCCCATGCCGGTTGCAAGCTTGCCATTCAGGCGCGCCGAGGTGGCGTAAGCCTGGGCCCCGAGTTCGATACGCGCCACGTCTCGGAGGCGCACGGTGGAGCCGTCGGGGTTGGCACGGATGGTGATGCGGCCGAACTGCTCGGCGCTGCTGAACTGGCCGTTGACCACCACCGTCGCCGCAATGCCCTGCCCGGACACATTGGGCAGGCTGCCGATTTCACCGGCGGAGACCTGCGCGTTCTGGGCCCGGATGGCCGCGCTGACGTCGGCGGCCGACAGGTTCAATCCCAGCAACTTGGCCGGGTCTATCCAAACCCGCATGGCGCGCTCGGTGCCGAACAACTGCGCCTGACCGACGCCGGGTAGGCGCTGCAATTCGGGTAGCACGTTGCGCGCGGCATAGTCGCCCAAGGCCACCGGCGTCCAGGCCGGGTCATCAGACGTGAGGATGGTGAAAAGCAAAAAATTGCTACGCGACTTGTCAACCCGCACGCCCTGCTGCGTCACCACGGCCGGCAAGCGGGGTGTGGCGCGGGCCAGGCGGTTCTGCACGTCGACCTGGGCCAGATCGGGGTTGGTGCCGGGCTGGAAACTCAGGGTGATATTGCCCGAGCCATCCGACTGCGCCACCGATTCCATGTAAATCAGGCCGGGGGCGCCGTTCATTTCACGCTCGATCACCGACAGCACCGCGTCTTCCAAGGTTTGCGCCGACGCACCGGGATAGGCGGCCGTGACCACGATGGAGGGCGGGGCCACCGGCGGGTACTGGGCAATTGGCAGCTGGGTGATAGCCACGCAGCCCAAGACCATGATGAACAGCGCGATGACCCACGCGAAGATGGGCCGGTTGATGAAAAAAGAAGCCATGCTGCGCGCCCCTCAGCGGCTGGCTGCAGCAGCCGGACCCGCCGCCGGCGGGGGTGCTGCGGCCGGGGCAGGCGCAGCGGACGCCGCTGGGGCCGCCCCAGGTGACGCCGGGGCCGGCGTGCCTGGCGGAGTCCAGGGAACGGGCTTGACCGGCGCGTCGCCGCGCAGCTTCTGGAAGCCATCCACCATCACCTGTTCACCGGCTTGCAGACCCTCGGTCACCACCCACTGGGTGCCGCGCTGCCCGCCCACCTTGACCGGGCGCGGCTTCACCTTGCCGTCGCTGTCCACCACCATGACCGTATCACCCTGGGGCGAGCGCGTGAGCGACTGCTGCGGCAGCACGATGGCATTGCTGGCCAGCGACTGCTCTAGCCGTACCCGCACATACAGGCCGGGAAACAACACGCCGTCGGCATTGGGTATTTCGGCACGCAAGGTCACCTGCCCAGAGCTGGGGTCCACCGTTACGTCAGAAAACAAGAGCCGCCCGGACTGGGCGTATTCGCTGCCATCCTCCATCACCAGACGCACGCTGGCGGCGTGGTTGCCGGGCGCGCGCTTGAGCAAGCCGCTGTCCAGCGCGGCGCGCAGGCGCATCAGCTCACTCGCCGACTGGGTGAAGTTGACCAGCATGGGATGGGTTTGCTGCACCAGCGCCATGGGCGTGGCCTCGCCCTGCCCGACCAGCGCGCCCTCGGTGACCAGCGCGCGGCCGATGCGCCCGGCAATCGGCGAACTGACCGACGCGTAGGTCAGGTTGATGCGCGCGGTCTGTATGGCAGCCCGGGCGACGGCCAGGTCCGCCTCAGCCTGCCTGAATGCCGCCTGCGCCGCCACGAACTCTTGCTGGCTGATGGCGCGGGCCTCTGCCAAAGGGCGGTAGCGCTCGACAACGCTGGCCGTTTGCATCACATTGGCCTCGGCCTTGGACTGACTGGCCAAAGCGCCGTCCAGTGCGGCCCGGTAGGGACCGGCGTCGATATCAAAAAGCGGCTGCCCCGCGCGCACCACACTGCCTTCTTCAAACAAGCGCCGTTGCACGATACCGGCGGCTCGGGCGCGCACCTGGGCCACCCGCGAGGCCTCCAGGCGGCCCGGCAGTTCGGCGGTGAGCCCCACCTCGCCCGGCGTGGCCGTCACCACCCCGACTTCGGGCGGGGGAGGCGTGGCACCCGCGCCAGGTCCGCCTGCGCCAACCGCGCCTCCGGCGCCGGGTGCCGGCGTGTCGCCAGGGCCGCAAGCAGCCAAGCAAGCGGCCAAAGCCAGAACGCACAGGCGCAGGGCCGCGCGGGCCGCGGTTGGATCACCAGCAAAAAAACTCATAGCAAGCCGCCCGCTCCAGACAAAAAAATAGCGCCGGTCGGCGCCTTTGCGCTTCAGTTTAAACGCCTGCAGCGCCACGGCACGCCCAGCGGGCACGCTTCACATGGGTTGCCGGGGGAACGGCTCAGTACTTACCCTGCTTGGCGCGGCCTGGGAAGCGGTTAGCATATTTATTTGACGCTCGCATGAAAGCGGTGCCTTATTGGCTGCCGGTTGCAGCGGTACCGGGGCAGGATTAACAGGTAATTCGGCGCAGACCGGAACACCTATCTCGCGGAGTACAACCCATGACAGCAGCAACACCCAGTGAAACCCAGGCGGTACAGGCCCTGGCCGCGCAGACCGATGGCTTCCATCTGGTCATCGACGCGCTCAAACTCAACGGCATCGACACCATCTTCGGGCTCCCGGGTATCCCGATCACCGACCTGACGCGCATGGCGCAGACCGCCGGAATGCGGGTGATCTCTTTCCGCCACGAACAGCATGCAGGCAACGCGGCCGCGGCCGCCGGGTTTCTGACGCAAAAGCCGGGCATCTGCCTTACCGTCTCGGCGCCGGGCTTTCTGAACGGCCTGACCGCCTTGGCCAACGCCACGACCAATTGCTTTCCGATGATTCTGATCAGCGGCTCCAGCGAGCGCGAGATCGTCGATCTGCAGCAAGGCGATTACGAAGAGATGGACCAACTGGCGATTGCCAAGCCGCTGTGCAAAGCGGCGTTCCGCATCCTGCACGCGCAAGACATTGGCGTGGGCATTGCACGCGCCATCCGCTCGGCCCTGTCGGGCCGCCCCGGCGGCGTGTACCTCGATATGCCGGCCAAACTGTTCGCCCAGACCATGGACGCGGCAGCCGGTGCCGCCTCGCTCATCAAGGTCGTGGACGCTGCGCCCCGCCAGATTCCCGCGCCCGACGCGGTGCAGCGGGCACTCGATGTCCTCAAGAGCGCCCAAAAGCCACTGATATTGCTGGGTAAAGGCGCCGCTTACGCGCAGGCCGACGCCTCGGTTCGGGCCCTCGTGGAACGCTCGGGCATTCCCTACCTGCCCATGTCCATGGCCAAGGGCCTGCTGCCCGACACCCATGCCCAATGTGCCTCTGCCGCGCGCTCGCATGTGCTGGCCGAAGCGGACGTGGTGCTCCTGATCGGTGCGCGGCTGAACTGGCTTCTCTCGCACGGCAAGGGCAAGACCTGGGGCGGATCAACCACGCGGCGGTTTATCCAAATCGACATCGCGCCCACTGAAATGGACAGCAATGTGCCCATTGCCGCGCCGCTGGTGGGCGATGTGGGCTCTTGCGTAGACGCGCTGCTGGCGGGGATGGGACCCACGTGGGCCGCACCGCCCGCAGAATGGACCCGCGCAGTCTTTGATAAGCGTGACAAAAACCAGGCCAAGATGGCCGAGACCCTGGCGAAGAACCCCTCGCCCATGAACTTCCAAAGCGCGCTGAGCGCGGTGCGCGACGTGATCCGCGAGAACCCCGAGGCGATTTTGGTGAACGAAGGCGCGAATACCCTGGACTTCACCCGCAGCATCGTGGACATGTACCTGCCGCGCAAGCGCCTGGACGTGGGCACCTGGGGCATCATGGGTATCGGCATGGGCTTTTCCGTGGCCGCTGCGGTGGTCACCGGCAAGCAGGTGATTGCGGTGGAAGGCGACAGCGCCTTTGGCTTCAGCGCCATGGAGGTCGAGACCATTTGCCGCTACCACCTGCCGGTCTGTGTGGTGGTCTTCAACAACAACGGTGTCTACCGTGGCACCGATGTGAATGGTTCGGGCGGCGCCGACGTGGCACCCACCGTATTTGTCAAAGGTGCGCGCTACGAAATGATGATGCAAGCCTTTGGCGGTGTGGGCGTGGTGGCCAATACGCCGGCCGAATTGGGCGCGGCCATGCGCGAGGCGGTGGCCAGTGGCAAACCCACCCTGATCAACGCCATCATCGACGAGACCGCTGGCACCGAGAGTGGACGCATTACCATGCTCAATCCGCAAACCGCGAAAAAGTAATACACAGCACTCTTGAGGAAAACTGATTTATGAGCAAGGCATTAGACGGCGTTCGCATTCTTGACTTCACCCACGTCCAGTCCGGGCCGACCTGCACGCAGCTGCTGGCCTGGTTCGGCGCGGATGTGATCAAGGTGGAAAAAGCCGGTGAAGGCGACGCCACCCGTGGCCAGCTGCGTGATATCCCCGGTGTGGACAGCCTGTACTTCACCATGCTGAACCACAACAAGCGCTCGATCACAGTGAACACCAAGGACCCCAAGGGTAAAGAGGTGCTGGACCGCTTGATCAAGACCTGCGACGTGCTGGTCGAAAACTTTGCGCCCGGTGCGCTGGACCGCATGGGCTTCACCTGGGAACGCATACAGGAGCTCAACCCCCGCATGATCGTGGCCTCGGTCAAAGGCTTCGGCCCGGGCAAATACGAAGACTGCAAAGTCTATGAAAACGTGGCGCAGTGCGCAGGCGGCGCGGCTTCCACCACCGGTTTTGACGACGGCCCGCCCCTGGTGACTGGCGCGCAGATCGGCGACTCGGGCACCGGCTTGCACCTGGCCTTGGGCATTGTGGCGGCGCTCTTCCAGCGCAACAGCAGCGGGCGCGGCCAGAAAGTGCTGGCACCCATGCAGGACGCGGTGCTCAACCTCTGCCGGGTCAAGCTGCGCGACCAGCAGCGCCTGGCGCGCACCGGCACCATGAACGAGTACCCGCAGTACCCGGACACGCCTTTTGGCGATTCGGTGCCGCGTGCGGGCAATGCATCGGGCGGCGGCCAGCCCGGCTCCATCCTCAAATGCAAAGGCTGGGAAACCGACCCCAACGCCTATATTTACTTCATCACCCAGGCGGCAGTGTGGCCGGCAGTCTGCAAAGTCATAGGCCAGGAAGATTGGATCAGCGATCCCGACTACGCAACCCCGCCCAAGCGCTTGCCGCATCTGAAGAAAATTTTTGCGCGCATCGAAGAATGGACCATGACCAAGACCAAGTTCGAGGCCATGGACATCCTGAACGAGTTTGATATTCCCTGCGGGCCGATTTTGTCGATGAAAGAAATCGCCGAAGAGCCCTCGCTGCGTGCCACCGGCACCGTGGTGGAGGTGGATCACCCCGAGCGCGGCAAATACCTGACGGTGGGCAACCCGATCAAAATGTCGGACAGCATCACCGAGGTGACCCGTTCGCCGCTCTTGGGAGAGCACACCGAAGAAGTGCTGACGCAACTGGGCTACTCCAGCGCCGAAATCGGCAGCCTGCGCGAATCCAAAGTGATCTGAACCCCGGACCGAGCACCCCCACACCATGAAAATTGTTTTGATCGGTCAGCAGGATTTCGGCAAGGCCGCGCTCGAAGCCTTCCTGGCGCGCGGCGATGAGGTGGTGGGCGTGTTCTGCCGCCCGGAAAAACCCGGCACCAAGCCCGATGCGCTGCGGGTGGAAGCCCAAGCGCGTGGCCTGAACGTGCTCCAACTCGACAAACTCACCGACCAGGCCGCACACGACGCCATGCACAGCCTGCAACCGGACATTGGGGTGATGGCCTATGTGGTGCAGTTTGCGCCGCAGTCGCTGCTGAACATCCCCAAGCACGGCACCATCCAGTACCACCCTTCCCTGCTGCCCAAATACCGTGGACCTTCGGCGATCAACTGGGCCATGGCGCGCGGTGAAAAGCAGACCGGCCTGACCATCTTCCGTCCCAGCGACGGCCTCGATGAAGGTTTGGTGATTTTGCAGAAAACCTGCGACATCGGGCCGGATGAGACCCTGGGCGAGCTGTATTTCAACAAGCTGTTTCCCATGGGCGTGGCCGCCCTTCTGGAAGCGGCGGACGCGGTGGTCGCAGGCCGCTATACGACCGCGGAGCAAGACGAGTCCCACGCCACGTATGAGGGCTGGTTTCAAGCCGCCGAATCCAAAATCAACTGGGCCAACCACGTGGATGCGGTCTATGACCTGATCCGCGCCTGCAACCCCGCACCAGGGGCCTGGACTAACCTTCATGACACCAAGGTTTTTGTTTACGACTGCCGCAAGCACCGTATTGGGCGCTATGGTGATAGCAAGGGGAAGCCCGGGGAGATTAGCCACATCGGCGAGGCCTCGATTTTTGTCACATCGCACAGCGGGCAGATCGAGATCCTGAAACTGCGCGCCGAAGATGGCAAAAAAATGGGCGCAGCCGACTACGCGCGCGCGCGCGGTCTGACCGCTGGCAGCAAGCTGGGTTAGCCCCGTGGCCGAGCGTGAATTGATTTGTTAACCAAAAAGGAGACCGCATGAAACTGGCATCAATGGTTCGCGCCGCCCACGGCGCTGTGGCACTGGCTCTCGCCGCTGCGGTAGCACCCGCTCTGGCTTGGGAGCCCACCAAGCCCATCGAATTCGTCGTGCCAGCTGGCACTGGCGGCGGCGCAGACCAGATGGCCCGCTTTATTCAGGGCGTTGCAGCCAAAAACAAGCTCACCTCGCAGCCCATCATCGTCGTGAACAAATCCGGTGGCGCAGGCGCTGAAGGGTTTCTGGACGTGAAGAGCGACAAGGGCAATCCGCACAAAATCATCATCACACTGTCCAACCTGTTCACCACCCCGCTGGCCACCGGTGTTCCCTTTGTCTGGCGTGACCTGACCCCGGTGTCCATGTTGGCGCTGGACCAGTTTGTTTTGTGGGTGCATGCCGATACGCCCTACAAAACCACGGCCGACTACCTGGCTGCAATCAAAGCTGCACCCGATAAGACCTTCAAAATGGGCGGAACCGGCTCCAAGCAGGAAGACCAAATCATCACCGTGCTGCTGGAGAAAACCCTCGGCAAGAAATTGATTTACATCCCGCTCAAAGGCGGTGGTGACGTGGCCGTGCAGCTGGTGGGCAAGCACATCGACTCCACGGTGAACAACCCGATTGAGGCCGATAACCACTGGCGCTCAGGTGCGCTGCGTCCTTTGTGCGTGTTTGACAAAGAGCGCCTGCCATACAAAAACAAGATGACCGCGACCCAAGCCTGGAGCGACATCCCAACCTGCGAGTCCGCCGGACTGCCAGTGGACTATTTGATGCTGCGCGGCATCTTCATGACGCCCGGTGCGACCGAAGACCAAGTGAAGTACTACCTCGACCTGTTCCAAAAAGTACGCGCTTTGCCTGAGTGGAAAGCCTTCATGGAAGAAGGCGCGTTCAAGCAGACCACGCTGTCAGGCAAAGAGTATGTGGACTGGTTGACCAAGGCCGAGCAGCAGCACCGCGACCTCATGAAAGAGGCCGGCTTCCTGGCTAATTAAGAGCCCCTTGTTGACAGCCCCATCCACGGCAGGACACCATGACTACACCCAAGCACCAGGACGGGGAGGACCGGGATGACTCCCCGGTCACCCTGACGCGCGGCCCCGAACTGATTGTGGGTCTGATCATCATGGGCCTTGCCGCTTTGGTCATCACCGACAGCATGCGCGTTGGTATTGGCTGGGGGGACGAGGGGCCGCAGGCGGGCTACTTCCCTTTCTACATCGGTCTCATTTTGATCGCGACCAGCGGCCTGATCGTTCTGACCACGCTGTTGAAATGGGGTAGCGCCAAAGGCGTATTTGCCACCCGCGAAGAACTGGTTCCGGTGTTTCAGATGCTGGTGCCCATGGTGATCTACGTGGTCGCCATGGTGTACCTGGGCATTTATTTGCCCTCAGCGCTGCTCATCGGGTTTTTCATGCGCCGCCACGGCAATTTTGCTTGGCCTTTGACGCTGGGCGTGTCACTCGGCGTGCCACTGACTTTCTTCCTGGTTTTTGAGAAATGGTTTCTGGTTCCCTTACCCAAGGGCCCGATTGAAAATATGCTGGGGTTCTAATGGAAGAAGTCAACAACCTATTTGGCGGCTTTGCCGTTGCGCTGACGCTGCCCAATATTCTGTACATGCTGATCGGCATCACGCTGGGTGTGTTGATTGGTGTGCTGCCCGGCTTGGGCGGGGCCAATGGCATTGCAATTTTGCTACCACTGACCTTTTCGATGGACCCCACGTCGGCCATCATCATGCTGTCGTGCATTTACTGGGGCGCTCTCTTCGGCGGGGCGATCACCTCGATTTTGTTCAATATTCCAGGCGAGCCCTGGTCGGTCGCCACCACATTTGACGGCTACCCCATGGCGCAACAGGGCAAAGCCGCCCAGGCGCTGACAGCGGCTTTCACCTCGTCGTTCATCGGCGCATTTTTCGCCGTCGCGCTCATCACCTTTCTGGCGCCGGTGCTGGCCAAATTTGCGCTCAACTTCGGGCCGGCCGAATACTTCGCGGTTCAGTTGCTCACTTTTTGCAGTTTTGTGGGCATGAGCAAGGAGCCGCCGACCAAGGTCATTGTGGCCATGATGCTGGGCTTTGCGCTGGCCGCCGTGGGTATGGACACGGTGACCGGGCAGCTGCGCATGACCTACGGCTTCCCCGTGCTGCTCAAAGGCTTTGACTTCCTCATTGCGGTCATCGGCCTGTTCGGCATTGGCGAAATCCTGCTCACGATGGAAGAAGGCCTGGCCTTCAAAGGCAAGTCGGCCAAGCTCAACCCCAAAGTGGTGTGGGACACCTGGAAGACGCTGCCCCGGTACTGGCTGACCTTTATCCGCTCCACCGCCATCGGTTGCTGGATGGGCATTACGCCCGGCGGGGCAACGCCCGCCTCGTTCATGAGTTACGGCATTGCCCAGCGCATGTCCAAAGACCCCGAATCCTTTGGCAAGGGGCAGATCGAAGGGGTGCTGGCGCCGGAAACTGCCGCCCACGCGGCCGGAACCTCGGCGCTGCTGCCCATGTTGACGCTGGGTATCCCCGGTTCGCCGACCGCCGCGGTGCTGCTGGGCGGCCTGATGATCTGGGGCCTGCAACCCGGCCCCATGCTGTTCGTAGAGCACAAAGACTTCGTCTGGGGTTTGATCGCCTCCATGTACCTGGGCAATATCGTCGGCCTGCTGGTGGTTTTGACCACCGTACCGTACTGGGCCGCGTTTTTGCGCATTCCCTTCTCGGTCATCGCGCCGGTGATTGTGGTGATTTGCGCCATCGGGGCCTATACCGTGCACAGCTCCATGTTCGACGTGGTGATGATGATGGTCTTCGGCGTGGTGGGCTATTTGTTCAAAAAGCTCAAGTACCCCATGGCGCCGCTGGTGTTGGCATTGGTTCTGGGCGATATGGCAGAGGCCAGTTTCCGCCAGTCCATGCTGCTGTCACAGGGTGATGTATCCATCTTCTGGTCCAACAAGCTGGTCGGCGGCATCGCCGGCCTTGCCATGGTGATGCTGATCTGGCCGCTCCTGGGCTCGGTCAAATCACTTTTCAGCGACAAAGCCGCTAGCCGCTAGCCCCGCGCGGGCAACCCCAGCCCTTTGCTACCTTGGGAAAGGGTGCCGGCGGACTGCACGTAGATCCTCTTGCACCAAGCTAGCGCGGCTCGCGGTCTGCGCCCTGGGTTGCGCACCAAAACAAGGCATGGGTTTCTACCAATAGCGGGCAATTGTTGAATAGAAGACACTTTGTTTTCACTTTAGGAAATTTTCCATTTCTTTAGGAGACGAAAACATGACAACTGATACCGAACTGCAAGCCCGCATTGATGCCATGTGCAGCAATGACAGGATCTTTGCGTACGTGTTGCTGGCCGCCGCCTGGATCGCCATCTGGTTTGTGGTGACGCAAATCGCCGCTATTGCGCCGCCCGGCTCTTTCACCACCTTGGTGTATGCCAGCGGGCTGGCCATTTGCGTTTTCAATACCGCTTCGATCGTCGCCATGGTTCGGCATTACCAAGAAGACAAGAACCATATCTACGGGGAAGACATCGCCCATCTCGATGCCAACGCCCGCCACAGTGGCTCCTGAATGAACGGAGATTGCCATGTCCTACAAAACACCATACCAACCGCCCGAGCAGAGTGCTGCAGGCCAACTTTTTGACAGTCTTTTTGTGATCGTGCTGGTGGCAGCCACCCTGCTGGGCTGCCTGTACCTGACCGTACTGAGCGCGGGGCCACCACCCGAGGCCGCGCCTGCGGCAGCCGAAGCCGCTGCGGTGCCAGCCGTGCCAGCCGCGCCAGCCGACCCCGCCGCTCCTGCTGCAGCCACCAGCGCCGATGCCCCTGCGGCTGCGGTCGCAGCGGAGGCGCCCGCAGCCAAAGCAGCCGAACCGAGTGCCCAAGACAAGATCAAATCCGAGCGTTTTGCCGCGCTGGGCTGGGACGCTGCCAAGGTGGCTGAACGGGAGGCCGCCATTGCTGCCAAGTCCTATGCAATTGACTGGCCCATGCTGCTGTTGACGGCGCTGGTCGTGATCGGCTATTTCTCGTTCCTAGTCCGGGCTTCTGATAAAGAGCTGCGCGAAGTCATCAACGAGCGCTTTGGCCCGGCATCCAACACATCCACCAAGGAGACACCATGACGACCTGGGACATGCTGGCCAATGCGGCCTGGTTGATTTCGGCACTGATTGCAATCTGGATGGTGGCCGACCTGCTCAAGGTGGGCAAGGAATACCCCGAAGAGTTCCTCACGAGCTCCCGCGAAGGGCAAGAGTGAGCGCCGCGTAGCGCCCGATTTCTCCATTCAAGGAATACAACCATGTCAACTGCTGCTACTGGTACCGACCACATCGGACTGCGCCGCGTACTGGGTCCCGCACATGTGTGGGCCCTGGGCGTGGGAATTGTGTTGGTGGGTGAGTTCATGGGCTGGAACTTCACCATTGACAACGGAGGCCCTTGGGCCGCCTTGGTCGCCTGTTTTGTCAGCGGCCTGCTTTACACCTGCGTCGCGATGATCGACTCAGAGGTGACCTCCACGGTTGCCGCCGCCGGTGGTCAATACACCCAGGCCAAACACATTGTGGGTCCGCTGATGGCCTTCAATGTCGGCCTGTACCTGGTACTGGCTTACACCATGCTCGAAGCAGCGGATGCGATTGTGGTCGGCGACCTGATGAAGTCCATGGCCGCCGACTTCGGCGCGGCATCCCCTGAAGACGCAGACAAGCTGGCCCGGCCCTTTGTGACCCTGTCCATCATGGTGCTGGCGCTGCTGAATTACCGGGGCGTTTTCATGACGCTGTCGGTCAATATCGTGATCACGGCCTTCGCATTTCTGGCCATATTGCTGCTGCTCTTGAACGTAGGCCCTTGGTC
The DNA here is from genome assembly GCA_945860595.1 of Comamonas sp. lk. GTDB lineage: Bacteria > Pseudomonadota > Gammaproteobacteria > Burkholderiales > Burkholderiaceae_C > Allorhodoferax. Next base: position 19,795 of record CAMAQV010000011.1, on the reverse strand, counting down.
GGGCACGCATCTGCTGCAACACCAGGCCTTCTTCTCCAACAATAGCCTGCCCTACGGCTGGCTGGGTGTGCTGGCGAGTTTGCAGTTCGGCATGTGGTACTACCTGGGCATTGAGGGCACCTGCCAGTCCGCCGAAGAAGTACGCTCACCCGGACGTGCCATTCCCCTGGGCACCATGACCGGTATGCTGACCCTGGTGATCGCCGCCGTGATCACCTGGTATGTGTGTACCGGACTGATCCCCTGGGAATACCTGGGCATTGCCGCCACCCCCATGTACGACGCAGGCAAGCTCACCGGCAGTTGGAACCTGCAGGTGCTGATGTGGGTGGGCTCGGCCTTTGCCGCCCTGGCATCGGCCAACGGCTGCATCAACGACGCCTCCCGCGCCTGGTTTTCCATGGGACGCGACCGCTACTTGCCCGCCTGGTTCGGTGCCGTGCACCCGACCTACCACACGCCCTACCGGGCCATCGTGTTCTTGGTTCCGATTGCCTGCGCTTTCGGTTTGACGGGCTACACCCAGATCCAGGGTCAGATCATGCTGAACCAGATCGTCACCTTCTCGATTCTGGCGGGCCTATTGGGCTATACCTTTATGCCGATCAACATGATTCGCTTTCGCCGCATGTGGCCCTTGGGCACCATCGACCGTGGCTATGTACACCCCTTCCACCCCATACCGACGCTGACGCTGGGTGCTCTGTGTGCATTGACCTTTGTGGCGGTATCGCTGGGTTACGGTCGCAATTTGCTGGCTATCATGGCCTTCTTTATTGTGATTTCTATCTGGTTTGTCCTGCGCCGCTACCAGTTCGTTCGCCGGGGTGACCAGTTCACCATGAACTGGCCGCGCCCCATCGGTTACTGATCGCCCGTTGGCCAGGACCCTGCGGGGTTCTAGCCCAGTTTGTCTGCTTCTGCCTACCGTGCCGCAACAGCTCCAAGCCGCCACTCTCGTGGGGGTCGCACTGCTTGTGCTGATCTGGATGTTGCGTCGGCACCACCGGGACTTGCGACAGGAGCGCAGGGTTCTGTTTGACGATTGCCTGCCCCTGTTTACGGATGGCAGTTTGACCCAGCAAGGTACGCGCTACCCGGAGCTGCGCGCGCGGTGGTCGTGCGGTACACACACGTATGCGGTGTCCCTGCGGGCCATCACGGATACCCTGCAGACCCGCCGTTTGCCACCTTTGTGGCTGATCGTTGACGTGCGAGCGACCTTGGATCTGCAAGGCACGCTCGATGTGCTGGTGCGTCCCACCGGCGTGGAGGTGTTTTCGCCTTCCCGCGATCTCCCTCACCGCCATGAGCTGCCGGGGCATTGGCCGCAAACCAGCTTACTCAAAAGCAGCCTGCCCGACGCACCCAGCGTGCTCGCGCGTATCGACCAACCCGTCCGAACCCTGTTAGCCGATCCCTACTCCAAATGCCTGACCATCCGCCCGGATGGTCTGCGCTACGTACTGCAAATTGCCCAGTCCAGCCAGGCCCATTACATGGTGCTGCGCAACGCCTATTTCGGCAACCAGCGGCTCGATCCGCAGCGTCTGCACAGCAAGCTGGCCTTGCTTGGCGACATACTGAACACATTGAAAGCCGCCAATGACTGAAACGCCCCCAGCACCCAGGCCCCCGCATCCACGCCTGGTTCTGGCTTTAGGCCTGCTGCTGCCCTGTGTGGGTCAGGTGCTCAACCGCACGCCGCAGCGGGCCCTCACATTCTTGTTTTTCGCGGTGCTATTCGGTTGGGTAACGATGAATTTGGTGACTGCGCCGGTCTGCGCGGCGCGTAGCTACCCGGGCTGGCGCTGCTTTGTGGCACAACACGCCGGGCTGCTGTTCATCTGGTTGGTGGCGGCCATGGACGCCTACCAGCATGCGCGCGTGCGTTGGGTGGAGTTCCATTTCCGCAAGCCGATACCAGAAGACAGTGTGTCAGACCGGGCCGCCCCATGAAACGCCTGGCTGCCCGCCTTTATTTGCAGGCATATTGAAATTGCGCCTCATCCACCGCAGCGGCAGCAACCGGCGCGAAGGTCCCGGAGGACTCAAAGCCGTACAGTGGCTCTCCCTTGGCGAGATGGTTCGCAAACAACAAGGTCTTGATCGACCGGTGCTGGCGATTGACACAATCGAATTCTTTCAATTCGCGCAGCGACTGGTAATTGGTCCACAAAAGGGGGGGCGGCAAGCGCACCGACTGGACGGCGTTGTAGTCGGCCATAGACCACATACGCACGATGTTGCCGGTCTTGCGCTTGGTGTTGGCTTCACCGTACAGGTTGAACGCATCGCTCTTGGCGATAAAACTCCAGTCGGCCCAGACCGGCATGGCGGCAAAAATGCTGAGTGCGATCCATTTGCGCATACTTGGTACCCCTTCTTGTGCGCCTCTGGACTCCCTGCCACCGCACCCTGCGCACCGTGCACGGGTTTATTGCAGCAAAAAGATCCCTAGCAAAATCACTGCAGCACCAGCAAGCCACCAGATCAAAGACCCCGGGTTTGCAACCGGTTCTGCCACAGGCGCAGACTTTGAATCGGCAGCAGACGCATAAGCTTGAGGATACTTGGCTTGCATGGCTGCATCAAATCGTTTGAAAAAGTCTTCGGCAAGTGATTTTGCGGCGCCGTCAATCAGCCGTTGACCCAGTTGCGCCACCTTGCCGCCCACGGAGGCTTGCACCGAATAGCTCAGGGTATGGCCACTGCCTTTCGGGGTGAGTTGCACCTTGGCGCTGCCCTTTCCATGCCCGGCCGGACCGCCCTGCCCCTCGAAGCTGATGGTGTAGCTCTGCGGGGGGTTGATGTCAGAGAGGACAATTTTTCCGGTGAATTTGGCCGATACCGGCCCGACTTTCAGGGCCATGCCGATGGCGTACGCATCAGGGCCGGTGGATTCCACCTTGTCGCAGCCCGGGATGCACTGTTTGAGCACTTCCGGGTCATTGAGCGCCTCCCAGGCCTGTTGCTGGGTGATAGCTAGTTCGCGGCTGCCTTGCATTTCCATGATGATTCCTTTCGATATCGCTTATCCGGGAGTGCAGCCTAGCGCTTCATCAGATGCGCCAGGCTGTGCGCCAGGTCTTCTAGCTTGGTCAGGTTGTGGATTGCCACCATACCGTGCGCCACCTGGTTGAGCGCCTGTGCGCCCTGTGCCAGCGGCGCATAGCCCTCAAAGCGCAGCAAGGGGTTGAGCCACAAAATGCGCCGTGTGTGCAACTTCAGCCAAGCCAATTCTTGGGCCAAGGCCTGCGGCTCACCGGTATCCAAACCATCGGTAACGACCAAAACCACAGTCCGCCGCCCGACCAACTTACGCGCATGGTGCCTGCGCAAGCTTTCCAGAGACTGACCAAGCTGCGTCCCACCGGCAAAATCCTCGATCAGTGCATTGGCATGGTCCAGCATGGCGTCGGTGTCACCCAACTTGAAAGCGCTGCCCAGGTTTGTCAGCTGCGTCCCAAAGGCAAACACGTCGCGCCGCTTGTGTCCGCGGGTGGCTGCGTGCAAGAAAGCGAGCAGCAAGCGGGCGTAGCGCTCCATCGACCCGGATACGTCCACCAGCACCAGCAAGGGGAGCGGCTGCGCGCAGCGCTGGCGCTTGGGTAACTGCAGCATCTCGCCGCCCAAACGGACCGAGGCCCGCACCATGCTAGGCCAATGCAGTTGTGCGCCGCGTCCTCCAGGGCGCATGCGGCGGCCGGGAACCTCGGGCAAGGGCAAGGCGATGTCCCGCGCCAGGCGCTCCACGAGCCGGTACTCGGTTGCGGACAGCGCGTTGAAATCGGCATGGCGCAGGCGCTGCACATCGCTGGCGGTCATGGCCGCGTCGAAGTCCACTTTCTGGTCTTCTCCGGTGGGTTGGGCCTGGTGCCCTAAATGGGTTTGCGGCGACAAGGCCTCTCGCACACGGGGGCGGCGCTTGCTCGGCTCGGCCTTGCCTTCGGCGCTGGGCAGCATTTGCGCCAGCAGTTTGTGCGCCATATTGGGGTCGCGGAAAAACGCATCAAACAATTCCCGGAAGACCGTACGGTCTTGCTCACGGCTGACCAACACGGCTTCCAGCGCTGCCCTGAGGTCTTCCCGGTTATGGAGACCCACTTGCATGGCGGCCTGTGCGGACAAGGCGATCCGGGAACTGTCAACCGCAACCCCGGCACGGCGCAAGGTGCGCCCGAATGCGGCAAGGTTGCCCGCGAACTTGCCGGTTCGCGCATCGCCCAGGCTCATGCAGTGGGTTCCGGCGGCACCAGCACCGCTTCAGCCATAGCCAGGGTCAGCGCCGCAACATCCTCCCGCTGCTTGAACATGATGCCTGCGGTATCCCGCATCACTTCGGGGTCCAGCACCAGGGTGTCGAGCGCCACCAGGGCCTTGGCCCATTCCACGCTCTCGGCAATACCCGGCGCGCGTTGGAAGGCATTGGAAAAAGGCAGGCTGCGCAGCCTGGTCACTACGTCAGCGACCTGTTGCGCCAATACGGTTGGGGCCTGCGGTACCTGGGCGCTGATGATGGCCAACTCGCGGTCGCGCTCCGGGTAATCCAGCCAGTGGTAGAGACAACGCCGCTTGACTGCATCGTTGAGCTCGCGCGTGCGGTTGCTGGTAAGTATGGTGACGGGTTTGACCGCTGCCCGCACGGTGCCGATCTCAGGAATGCTGACCTGGTATTCGCCCAGATACTCCAGCAGAAAGGCCTCGAAAGGCTCATCGGCACGGTCCACTTCGTCGATCAGCAGGACCGCACCTGGCGCGGGTGCCTCCAGCGCCTGCAAGAGCGGGCGCCGGATCAGATAGCGGTCCTGGTAGACCTCGCGCTCGACCTGCGCGACCGCATCGCCTCCAGCCGTCTCGGTGTGCGCTTGGGCAGCCCGCATGTGCAGCAACTGGGCCGCGTAGTTCCATTCATACAAGGCTTCACGCTGCTCCAGGCCGTCGTAGCACTGCAGCCGCAACAGCTGGCGCTGCAAGGCGATGGACAAGGCCTTGGCCAGCTCGGTCTTGCCGACACCGGGCTCGCCTTCCAACAGCAAGGGGCGCTCGAGTTTCAAAGCCAGAAAAACGGCTGTAGCCAAACGGCGGTCGGCAAAGTAGCCCGCCGCCCGCAAGGCGTCAATCAGCGCATCGATAGAAGAAAAATAGTTCATAAGCCATCAAAAAAAAGGCCCCGGGCTTCACACACGGGGCCACTGACGCGTCATAGAGGCGTCGCTGACTCTACCCCAGGCATTGGGCCACGGCCCGCTGCGTCTGCACGCTGATCAGGTTGGCGCGGTAGACGGCGCTGGCGTGGATATCGGCGTTCAGATCGCTGGCGTCAATATGCACTGCCGCAGCCGAAGCCACGGTAAAGCTCTTGTTCAACGCATCTTCCAAGCCCTTATGGCGGAAAACACCTGCCCCGGCGCCCGTGACGGCAACGCGCACGCCCGAGGCTGTTTGTGCCAGGAACACGCCGACCAGCGCAAAGCGCGATGCGGACTGGACAAACTTCATATAAGCCGCTTTCTTGGCCTGCGGGAAGCTGATTGCGGTGATGATCTCGCCGGGCTCCAAAGCGGTGGTGAACATGCCGAGGAAAAAATCATCGGCGGCAATGCGGCGCTTGTTGGTGTGCACCGTCGCACCCAAGCCAAGCACTGCGCTGGGGTAGCAAGCGGCCGGGTCGTTATTGGCCACCGAGCCCCCGATCGTGCCCATGGCCCGCACCTGCCGGTCACCGATGTGGCCGGCCAGGTCGGCCAGCGCCGGAATCATGGACTTGACAACGGTGCTGTTGGCCACGTCCATGTGCCGGGTCATGGCTCCGATGACCAAAGCGTCGCCACTGCGCTCAACGCCCACCAGTTCTTTGACGCCACCCAGATCGACCAGATGGCCGGGTTGGGACAGGCGCATCTTCATGGACGGCAGAAGGGTCTGGCCACCGGCCAGGATTTGTCCGCCACCGACGGCCCCAGCAACGGCGGCGTCCAATGCACTGGGACGGTCTAATGTGAATGCATACATGGTCTGTGCTCCTTGGTCGCTTTAGGCTTTGGCCGCTTGGATGGCTTCCCACACGCGGTGGGGGCTGGCAGGCATGTCAAATTCTTTGACGCCCAATCCGTGCAGCGCATCGAGCACCGCGTTGATCACCGCCGGTGGCGAGCCGATGGCACCGGCCTCGCCGCAGCCTTTGGTTCCCAGCGGGTTATGGGTGCAGGGGGTGCACACATTGCCGATTTTGAATTCGGGAAAATCATCTGCGCGTGGCATGGTGTAGTCCATGAAGGAGCCGGTGAGTAACTGTCCGGTTTCGCGGTCATAGACGCAATTTTCCATCAGCGCCTGCCCGATGCCTTGCACCAGACCGCCATGCACCTGGCCCTCGACGATCATGGGGTTGATGATGGTGCCGAAGTCGTCCACCGCAGTGAACTTGTCCACGCGGGTCACGCCGGTGGCCGGGTCCACTTCCACCTCGCAGATATACGTGCCTGCGGGGAAGGTGAAGTTGGTCGGGTCGTAGAACGCAGTTTCGTTCAGGCCCGGCTCCAGCTTGTCCAGCGGGTAGTTGTGCGGCACGTAGGCAGTCAAGGCGACCTGGCCGAAAGTGACTTTTTTATCAGTCCCCTTAACGGTGAACTCGCCGTTGGCGAACTCGACGTCCGCATCGCTGGACTCCATCAGGTGGGCTGCGATTTTCTTGGCCTTGGTCTCGATTTTGTCCAGCGCCTTCATGATGGCCGCGCCGCCGACTGAAATCGAACGCGAGCCGTAGGTTCCCATGCCGAAGGGCACGCGACCGGTGTCACCGTGGACCACGTCCACGGCGTCCACCGCAACGCCCAAACGGGCCGCTACCACCTGCGCAAAGGTGGTCTCATGTCCCTGGCCGTGGCTGTGCGAGCCGGTGAAAACCGTCACGCTGCCAGTGGGATGTACGCGGATTTCGCCGCACTCAAACAAACCGGCGCGGGCTCCCAAGGCACCAGCGATATTGCTAGGCGCGATGCCGCAGGCTTCGATGTAGCTGGAGTAGCCAATGCCACGCAGCAGGCCCTTAGAGGCACTGGCTGCTTTGCGCGCAGCGTAGCCGGCGGTATCGCCCAACACCTGGGCTTTGTCCATGCATGCGCGGTAGTCGCCTATGTCGTATTGCAAGGCCACCGGCGTCTGGTAGGGCCAGCTGTTGATGAAGTTGCGCTTGCGGATCTCGTCTTGCGCGATACCCATTTCCCAGCCGCAGCGGCTGACCAGGCGCTCCAGCAAATAGGTCGCTTCAGGGCGACCGGCACCACGGTAGGCATCGACCGGCGCGGTGTTGGTAAACCAGCTGTCGACCTCGACATAAATTTGCGGACAGGTGTATTGGCCCGCCAGAAGGGTTGCGTACAGGATGGTGGGAACAGCCGTCGAGAAGGTCGACAGATACGCGCCCAGGTTGGCGTCGGTGTGCACCCGCATGGCCACAAACTTGCCGTCTTTGTCCATTGCCATCTCGGCGTGGCTGACGTGGTCACGGCCATGCGCATCGGTCAGGAAGGACTCAGAGCGCTCGCAAGTCCACTTGATGCTGCGGTTGACCTGTTTGGCAGCCCAGGTCAGCGCCACGTCTTCGGCGTAGAGGTAAATTTTGGAGCCAAAACCGCCGCCCACATCGGGTGCGATCACGCGCACTTTGTGCTCAGGCAAGCCCAGCACAAAAGCCGTCATCAGCAGGCGCTCAACGTGCGGGTTCTGGTTGGACACATACAGCACGTATTCTTCCGTGGCGCGGCTGTAATTGCCGATGGCTACGCGGGGCTCCATGGCATTGGGCACCAGGCGGTTGTTGATCAGATCCAGCTTGGTCACATGGGCCGCTGTGGCAAATGCGGCATCAACCTGGCTCTTGTCGCCCAGCGTCCATTTGAAGCAGTGGTTATTGGGGGCAGCGTCGTGCAACTGCGCACCCTTGGCCGCGTCGCGTACATCAACCACTGCGGGCAGCACGTCGTAATCCACCACGACTGCCTCAGCCGCGTTCTTGGCCTGCTCGACGCTGTCGGCAATCACCATGGCCACCTGATCGCCCACGTGGCGCGCTTTGCCCAGTGCCAGCACCGGGTGGGGCGGCTCTTTCATGGGGCTGCCATCGGGGTTGTTGATCAGCCAGCCGCAGGGCAATCCGCCCATCTTGCCTTCGAGGTCTTTGCCGATGAAGATTTTGACGACACCCGGCATTTTTTCAGCCGCGCTGATATCAATGCTTTTGATGGTGGCGTGCGCGTGCGGGCTGCGCACAAAGATGGCGTAGCTTTGCGCCTCCATCGTGATGTCGTCGGTGTAGTTGCCTGCACCGGTCAAAAAGCGGTAATCCTCTTTGCGGCGAAGGGATTCGCCGATGTGGGGAAGTTTGGAAAAATCTGATGCACCCATGGTGTTTGCTCCTAAAAGGTGTTTAAGCCGATGCCATCGCGGCAGCGCCTTGCTGCACGGCACGGACGATGTTCTGGTAACCCGTGCAGCGGCACAAATTGCCTTCGAGCTGCGCGCGCACTTCGGATTCACTGGCCGTGGGGTAGTGGGTGCACAGGTCAATGGCACTGATCACCATGCCCGGAGTGCAGAAGCCGCATTGCAGGCCGTGGCAGTCCTTGAACGCCGCTTGCATGGGGTGCATGGTGCCGTCGGCAGCCGCCACACCCTCAATGGTGGTGATGTCCGAGCCGTCAACCTGGGCTGCCAGCACATTGCAGGATTTGATGGCCCGGCCATCTTTCATCACCGTGCATGCGCCGCATTGGGCGGTGTCGCACCCCACGTGGGTACCGGTCAGCTTCAAATGCTCGCGCAAAACCTGCACCAACAAGGTGTTGGGCGGCACGTCGGCCGTGGTGTCTTTGCCGTTGACTTTCAAATGAACTTGCATGAGCCTTCTCTCCATCGTGGGTAGTTGGGAATCCAACAGCGATTATTGGGGTCTCGCACCGCGGAAGGCCTAGGGCAAAACCCTATGTTTTCCTCTGTTAACCCAAGCGTCACGGAGGTGTCGCAATGTCCCAGCACGCGGCAGAAAGGTCTAGCGCGCCACATCGTTTGACGCGCGACGCGCAAACTAAAGCTGCCGGTGTCACCGACTTGCGCTTATATTGCGCCTTCGTTGGAAACTTACCGAAGGAATAACAATGCAACTCGGAATGATCGGATTGGGCCGCATGGGCGGCAACATCGTGCGGCGCTTGATGCGCGGCGGCCACCAGTGCGTGGTCTATGACACCAACGCCAAAAGCGTGGAGCAAGTGGCTGGCGAAGGGGCCACCGGCAGCCGCGATATGGCGCATATGGTCAGCCAAATGCCCAAGCCGCGCGCGATCTGGGTCATGCTGCCTGCGGGCGCTATCACCGAGGCCACGGTTGGCAAACTGGGCGAGTTGCTGGAGGCCGGTGACACCATCATCGACGGCGGCAACTCCAACTACCAAGACGATGTGCGCCGCGCCCAAACCATGGCAGCCAAAGGCATCCGCTACATTGACGTGGGAACCAGCGGCGGTGTCTGGGGACTGGAGCGCGGCTACTGCATGATGATTGGTGGCGACAAAGCGGCGTTTGACCACCTCGACCCCATCTTCAAGACGCTGGCACCCGGCGTGGGCACGATTGAGAAAACCCGGGGCCGCGAAAACCGCCAATCCACGGCCGAGGAAGGCTATCTGTACACCGGCCCGGCGGGCTCTGGCCACTTTGTAAAGATGGTCCACAACGGCATCGAGTACGGCCTGATGCAGGCCTACGCCGAGGGTCTGGACATTCTCAAGGGCGTCGCACAAGAATCGATTCCCGCCGAGCGCCGCTACAAGCTGGACCTGGCCGACATCACCGAGTTATGGCGCCGCGGCAGCGTGGTTTCGTCCTGGTTGCTGGATTTATCGGCCATATCCCTGGCCGAAGACCCCGAACTCGCCACCTATTCCGGCTATGTGGATGACTCGGGCGAGGGGCGCTGGACGATTCAAGCAGCGATTGAAGAGGCGGTTCCCGCCGACGTACTGACGGCTGCGCTCTATACCCGCTTCCGGTCGCGCCAGGAACACACCTTTGCCGAGAAACTGCTGTCGGCCATGCGCAAGCAATTCGGCGGACACCAGGAAGGCGGCAAGAAGTAAGCGGCACCCTGCGATCCCTCCACCCACCACCCTGAAGGACACGCTGTGGCCCAAGACATTGAACACGCCTCCACCCCGCACGGCGAGCAAGCGCCGGCCTCCTCTATGGTCATCTTTGGCGCAGGGGGTGACCTGACCAAACGCCTGCTGATGCCCGCGCTGTACAACCTAGCGCGCACCGGGCTGCTGCCCGCCCAGTTCGCGCTGGTCGGCCTGGACCGCATCGAGCAAACGGACGCGCAGTACCGCGCCCATGTGGAAGCGGCCATCCGCGCCTTCGCCGCTGACAAGCATTACAGCCAGGCGATTGACGAGCCCAGTCTGCAGCGCCTGCTCTCCAGCATCGTCTACATGCAAGCCGACTTCTCGGCACCTGCGGCCTACCAGGCAGTGGGTGCGCGCTTGGCGCTGCTCAAAGCCAGCCATGGCGTGGGCGACAACGTGATGTTTTACCTGGCCGTGGGCGCACGCTTTTTCGGCCCCATCACCGACCAGCTCGGCGCGGCTGGTTTGGTGACCGAGACGCCGGAATACTGGCGTCGCGTGGTGGTGGAAAAACCCTTTGGCCACGATCTGCCCTCGGCGCAGGCGCTGAACGCCCAGCTGCGCAACAGCCTCTCGGAATCGCAGATTTACCGCATGGACCATTTCCTGGGCAAGGAAACCGTGCAAAACATCATGCTCATGCGCTTTGCCAACGGCATCTTCGAGCCGCTGTGGAACCGCGACCATATCGACCACGTGCAAATCACCGTGGCCGAAACCGTGGGCGTGGAAGCGCGTGCCGCTTTTTACGAAACCACCGGCGCCATGCGCGACATGGTGCCTAACCATGTATTCCAGCTGCTGGCGCTGACCGCCATGGAGTCACCCGCGTCCTTTGACGCAGACGCGGTACGCAATGAGAAAACCAAAGTGCTGGATTCGGTGCATACGGTGAACCCGGCCACGGACAGCGTACGCGGCCAGTACGCCGCAGGAATGCTCGATGGCAAGCCCCGCAAAGCCTACTCCAACGAGGAGGGCGTGGCCAGCAACAGCAGCACCGAAACCTATGTGGCGCTCAAGCTCGGCGTGGACAACTGGCGCTGGGCCGGCGTACCGTTTTACCTGCGCACGGGCAAGTCCATGGCCAAGCGCCAAAGCGAAATCGTGATCCAGTTCAAGCGCCCCCCACTGTCGCTGTTTCGCAATACCGCCACCGACGCGCTCACGCCCAACGCGCTGGTCATCAAACTGCAGCCGGACGAAGGCGCGATGCTGTCCTTCGGCGCAAAAATACCCGGCCCCAAGATCGCAATCGGCCAGGTGCACATGGACTTCCACTACAAGGACTACTTCCAGAACGCACCCAGCACCGGTTACGAAACCCTGATCTACGACTGCATGATTGGGGACCCTACCCTGTTCCAGCGCTCTGACAGCGTGATGGCCGGCTGGCGCATCGTGCAGCCGGTTCAACAGTACTGGGCTGGTGGCAGCGCGCCGCTGGCGCATTACGCGGCCGGGTCAGACGGTCCGGCAGAGGCGGACGATTTGCTCAAAGAATCCGGGCGGGCCTGGCGCGAACTCTAGGTAAGTCCGGGGCAGTCTAGGGATAATGGGGCTCACCACCCCATTGCGAGTAGTCCCATGCATGCTGATCCCTTCGTCCACCACATCACCCACCCGTTGGTTCAGCACAAGCTGACGCTGATGCGGCGCAAAGACGCCAGCACCAGCAGCTTTCGGCGTTTGCTCAACGAGCTGTCCATGCTGATGGCCTACGAGGTCACGCGGGACATGGAAGTGACGTACATCGACATTGAGACGCCGATGGAAGCCATGCGCGCGCCGACTATTGATGGCAAAAAGCTGGCGCTCATCAGCATCCTACGCGCAGGCACGGGCATTCTGGATGGCATGCTGCAGGTCGTACCCGGTGCCCGGGTCGGCCACATCGGCATGTACCGTGACCCGAACACACTGCAACCGGTGGAATATTTTTTCAAAGTACCGCAAAACATGGAAGAGCGCGAAGCCATCGTGGTGGACCCCATGCTGGCGACAGGCAACTCCGCAGTAGCGGCAATCACCCGGATTAAAAAAACCCATCCGCGCTCGATCAAGTTCATGTGCCTGCTGACCTGCCCCGAAGGCATTGCCGCCATGCGCAGTGCCCATCCGGATGTGCATATTTACACCGCCGCAATTGACCGTGAACTCAACGACCACGGCTACATCATGCCGGGCCTGGGTGACGCGGGCGACCGGATCTTCGGCACCAAGTAAGGCAGCTTCAGGGCCGCGCGGCAGGCTTCAGGCCTGCCAGACCCCGTAGCCCTCCTGGCGCAATCGGATAGCCAGGTCCACTTCCATGTACTGCGCGTCGCCATAGGGCATGGGGTTGAGATGGGCGTACAAATCCGGGCGCAGGTGCAGACCAAAGCGCTGCACATAGCGGTTGGCTTGGATACCGGCTTTGTGCTTGTCAAACCGCAGGTCTGGATCCAACCCGGTCATGCCCACGTACACGCAGGGCATGCCGTCTACATAGCTCGGGTTACTTTTGCGAAAGCGCGCCTGCCGCAAAACCTCGGGGTCCAACTCAACCACATACACATGGTGGGCTTCGCGCACGGCCCGCTACGCCCGTTCAGCTTCTGGCCGGAACCGGATCAGGAAGTGGCGGATGCAAGGTCTTGTCCAATGCCTGGCGGATTGCATCGGTACCTACCGGGCGCACCAGGCGCTCGACTTCACGACCATCATGCAGAAAAACCAATGTCGGCCAGCGTTTGATCTTGAAGGCCCGGCCCAGCGGGCGTCCCGGGCCATCCTCGATGCGGTAATGCGCCAGTCCGACAACCCCGCCCAGAACATTGCCAATCGCGTCTTGCGCACCCCGGCAGTAGCTGCACCAGTCCACACCAAATTCCAGCACAGCCGGGCCAGTGCCGTAGTCCGGCGGCTGCGGCGGCATGGTTTTGTAGCCTATTGCCACGACCCGCTCCCACCGGTCCGCAGTGGGCCGCAATGGCCCTGCAGCCGGGCGCAGGCGCGAACGCCATCGGAGCACAAATCGTTCATGGTTCTCCAAAAAAACAAGGGTTTGCCACGCAGCGCGTAGACGCCCCGCAAGTCCATCATAAGAGACTCGCGCTCGCCACTGCTGCACATGTCTGTTCAGTCATCGCCCCGCGCCATCCGCAAGGCCAGCAATCCGGCCACGATGATGATGGCCGCACCCGCCACCGTGGTAGCGCGCGGCACTTCGGAAAAGAACAAAAAGCCCCACAGCGGCGCCCACAAAATGCCGGTGTATTCAAAAGCGGTCACGGTGCTGGCGCGGGCCACGCGGTAGGCATTGGTCAAAAACAGCATGCCCGCAGAGGCCACCACGCCACAGGTGGCAATCAACAGCCCGTCCCCCAGCGTGGGTGTAACCCAGGGGCGCACCACAAACTCCACGCTGGGATGCGCCGCGCTGACCACGCCGAGTTGCTGTAAGACCAGCGCCACGACACCGGCACCGATTAAAAAGAAGGCGTTTTGGTAGAAGGCCATCACCGCCGCCGACAGGCTATCGCCAAATTTGCGGGCCATTAACATAGCCAAACCGTAAAGGGCGGCGGCGGCCAGCGACAGCAAGGCCGCAGGCTCGAACAGACCGCTGCCGGGTTGCAGCATCACCATGACCCCGCCAAAGCCCAGCAAGACCGCGGCCCACGCCTTCCAAGGCGTGTGCTCCCCCAGCAGCGGTGCAGCCAGCGCGGTCACAAACAGGGGAACGGTGAAATACAGCGCTACAGCGTCCGCCAGCGGTAATGCCGGGAAAGCCATGTAGTACGCGGTATAGGCGCCAAACATGATGATGGCGCGCAAGGTGAGCGTGCCCAGTCGGGTGGCAAAAATGGAGCGCCAGCCGCTTTCGCGTTGAACCATGAACAACAAGATCGGACCGGCTACGCAGGAGCGGATAAATACCACCTCGGTCAGGGGGTAACCCCCACTGACTTGTTTAATGATGGCATCCTGCGCCGAGAACACGAACACGCCCAGGCACAAAAACAAAATGCCCCGGGCCGGGTTGTGGTTGTCGGGCATGTAAGGGTTGATTGGCGGATTCGGACAGCGTGCTCCGGTTCAGTGTACCGCCCTGCAATGCCATGGGCGCAGGCTGCCCGCTTCCATTACGATGCACGCACCACCCCGCCATGCTGGCGATTTCACGAGGCCCGCTATGCATCTCCTCTCGCGCACCGCACTCTGGCTTGTTTCCGTGCTGGCCTTGCTGCCCGGCCTGGTATCGGCCCAGACCGTCGTGGAAGACTTTGCCCCCATGCTGTCTGCTGCGCACCGTTCGCCCGGCAATGTGGCGCGCGATGCCTACCGCCATCCCGCACAGACCCTGGCTTTTTTCGGCGTGCGGCAGGACAGCACGGTGGTCGAGATCTTGCCCGGAAGCGGTGGCTTTTACATGGAAATTCTGGCCCCGTGGTTGCAGCAAAAAGGCGTGTACATCGCCGCCAACCGGGACGACTCGCTGCCGCAGTACCTGCCAGACCACCAGAAATTTTTACAACGCCTGAAAGCTGAACCGGCGCTGTACGGCAAAGTTATCGTTACCCAATTCCGCGCCGACCGCCACCCCATCGCCCCAGCCAGCAGCGCCGACTTCGTGATCAGTTTTCGCAACCTGCACAACTGGATGGACCAGGGCGAACTGCAAGAGTCGCTGCGCGCCTTTTATGCGGCGCTCAAGCCTGGCGGCGTGTTGGGCATCGTCGACCACCGGGGACGAAGCGACCAGACCCAGGCCGAACAGATGGCCAATGGCTATGTGCGCGAAGACCTGGCGATACAACTGATTGAGCAAGCCGGCTTCCGGCTCGATGGCCGCTCCGAAGTCAACGCCAACCCGCTGGACACCAAAGACCATCCCGAAGGCGTGTGGACACTGCCACCCACCTACCGTCTCAAAGACAAAGACCGCGAGAAATACCGCGCGATCGGCGAGAGCGACCGCTTCACGCTGCGCTTTGTCAAGCCATAGCCAGGGCCTGCACCATGGGGATTTGGATTGAGCTTGGCGTGTTCTTGTTGGTGTTCGTATTTGCCGCCCATCAGTTTCATGATTTGAAACAAGAGAAGCGCAGGCGCGAAGCAGCCCAGCAGACTGATACCGAACAGCCACCATGAGATGGTGGCGTCTGCGGTGTGGCAAGCGGCTGCTTGCAGCGGCCTGCCTCCTGTGCGGGAGCCTCAGCAGCACCGCGCAAACACCATCAAGCGCCATGAACCAGCCCGCGGGTATAGAGCTGCGCAAACAGGAAATCGCCCAATGCCTTCCGGGTGAGATCAGCACCTGGGGCGACGGCAGCGACCGCGCAGCCATCGCCCCGCAGCTGGTTTTTGTCTACGAACACAGCTCCGCCCCGCTTTGGTTTGATAGCGCGGCGGTCCTGGGGGCCTTGGACAAGGCGGCCACTGCCTGGTCGGAGTGCGGCATCCGTGCGCGGGTCGTCCCACAGGCGGATGCAGGCACCGAAGTCCGCGACGCGATTCGGGTGCAATGGAGCCAAACGGGAAGCCGCAACAATTTCGGCCTGGCCGATCTGGGTCAGCGCACGCTTTGGCTGGGGCCTGGCGCTTTTTTAATGCTGGAAAGAGTCAACCCGCAAGCCGGGCGCGTGACACTGCAAATGGTAATTTCCCATGAAATGGGGCATTTTTTCGGCCTGATGGCCCACTCGCGGCGCTGCGTGGACGTGACCTCGTACTACAGCAACCCGCAGGGCCAGAGCTGCCTGATACGGGGCGGGGTCAGCCTGCCCAAAGGTGTGGAATACCGCGCTGCGCTTCCCACTGCGTGTGATATTGCCCGTTGCCGGGCGCTCAATCCCTGAACGGGCTTGGACGCGGGCGTCATAGGCGGTGGAACAAACTGGGAGCGAAAAAAAACGCGCCGGATGAGGGCGCGTTTTTTGGGAAGCGAATGACCGTGATTATCGGATCACAGACAACACCTGCAGTTTGCCACCTTTGATGGTTTGCATGGTCAGGGCACCATTTAGCACGTCGCCTTTATTGTCAAAGGAGATAGCGCCAGTCACGCCCTGGAAGTCTTTGGTCGCAGCCAAAACTGGCAGGTACTTGGCGGGGTCGGACGAACCGGCCTTGACCATGGCAGCAACCATGATCCGCACGCTGTCATACACGTAAGGGGCGTACACCTGAACTTCAACGCCAAACTTGGCTTTGAATTTCTTCTCGAAATCAGCCTTGGCGGCTTCAAATTTGCTACCCTTTTCGACACCACCGGCTTCCGCACAGAACACTTGATCGTCAGACACCGCGTCACCTGCGAGCTTGACCAGCTCAGCAGAGCAGATGCCGTCGCCGCCCATGAACTTGGCGCTTATACCAAGCGATTTCATCTGGCGTAGCATCGGACCGGCTACAGCGTCCATTCCGCCGAAGAACACGACGTCCGGCTTCTTGCCTTTGATCGAGGTCAGGATGGCGTTGAAGTCAGTCGCCTTGTCAGTGGTGAACTCCTGGGCAACGATGTTGCCACCAGCCGCCTTCACCGCTTTGCTGAACTCTTCCGCTACGCCTTGTCCATAAGCCGTACGGTCGTCGATCACGGCAATGGACTTACCTTTAAGGGTGTTAACGGCGTATTTGCCCAGCGTTCCACCTAATTGGGTGTCATCAGCCACCACGCGGAAGGTAGTTTTGAAGCCCTGGCGGGTGTACTTGGGGTTGGTGGCGGAGGGCGAAATCTGGGGAATGCCCGCGTCGCTGTAGATTTTGGAAGCGGGGATCGAGGTACCCGAATTCAGGTGGCCAACCACGCCGGAGACGTTGGCGTCCACCAGCTTTTGCGCAACTGCAGTGCCCTGCTTGGGATCGGCTGCATCATCTTCAGTCATCAGCTTGAGGGTGACTTTTTTGCCTCCGATGGTCACACCGGCTGCATTCAACTCTTCCACCGCCATGATGGCACCGTTTTCATTGTCTTTACCCAGGTGGGCGATACCGCCGCTGGTGGGGCCGACGTGGGCGATGGTGACCACGGTTTGGGCCATCGAGAATCCGGCTGACAGAGTCAGCGCTGCGATAGCGATCAGATTTTTTTTCATGAAGGGTGAACTCCGTTGGATTGAGAACTAAGGGTGGGTAGCCGTAAAGCTATGCAAATTCTAATCCTTCAGGAAGGTTTGCAGGATCCTTATTAATTTGGTGGCTATAGAGAGATCGACGTCCAATGCGTATGATGCAGTGACCGGCTGCACGTGTGCTGGCAACGACACGAATACCCCACCCCACCATGCCCCCCATAGCCGAACTGATCCAACAAGGTTCGACCCATTTGTGGCTGTTTATTCCCACAGCTATTTTGATCGGCGCCCTGCATGGATTGGAGCCCGGACACTCCAAAACGCTGATGGCCGCATTCATCGTCGCCATCAAGGGCACGCCGGGTCAGGCGGCCCTGCTAGGCCTGTGTGCAGCCTTGTCGCACTCGATCGTCGTGTGGCTCATCGCTGCACTTGCGCTGACGTTCGGCAACGCCGTGCTGGCAGAACAGGCGGAACCCTACTTGCTGCTGATGTCCTCTTTGATCGTGGTTGGCGTGGGATTTTGGATGCTCCACAGAACCCGCCTGGATAACCGCGCCGCCCAAGCCTTTGCGCTGGGCCAGCACGACCACGACCACGGACACGACCACGACCACGGACACGACCACGGACAGGCTACCCAGTCGGTGGAATACCAGGACGCCCATGAACGGGCGCATGCCCGGGATATCGCCCAGCACTTCCAGGGCCAGCCCATTACCAACACCCAAATCGCGCTGTTCGGCGTCACCGGCGGGCTGGTGCCCTGCCCGGCCTCCGTGACCATTTTGCTGATCTGCCTGAACCTCAAGCAGTTTTCGCTGGGCGCGGTGATGGTGGCTTCCTTCAGCTTGGGCTTGGCGCTTTCTATGGTCAGCGTGGGGGTTGCGGCGGCCTGGGGTGCGGCGCATCTGGGGCGCCAGGGATCCAAGCTGGGCGACTGGGCGCGCCGCGCGCCCTATCTGTCGGGCGGGCTGATGGTTCTGGTCGGCGGCTTCATGGGCGTGCAATCGGCCTTGCGCATTACCGCCGCCTGAGGGCGGCAAAACCCGTTAGCATGGCCCCGCGCCCTTTTGCGCGGCCCACCACGGAGTTGTCCATGCCCTTGTTTTCCACCTGTATCGCGGGCAGTCTGCCCAAGCCCGAATGGCTGGCCGAGACGCAAAAACTCTGGCCGCAATGGAAGGCCAGCGGCGACGCGCTGCTGCAAGCCAAGGCCGATGCCACGCTGCTGTGGATCAAGATGCAAGAAGACGCCGGACTGGACATCATCGGTGACGGTGAGCAAGCGCGACAGCACTTCGTACACGGTTTTTTGGAGCAGGTCGGCGGCATTGACTTCGACAACAAGGTCAAGATGGGCATACGCGACAACCGCTACGACGCCATGGTGCCGCAGGTGGTAGGACCGCTCACCCTGAAAGGCCGGGTCCACGCCATGGAAGCGCAACTGCTGCGCGCCCACACGAACAAAAAGATCAAATTCACCTTGCCCGGTCCGATGACGATTGTGGATACCGTGGCCGACCGCTTTTACGGCGGCGATAAGGCCGGGCGCATCCAGATGGCTATGGCTTTCGCGGCTTTACTGAACCAGGAAGCGCTGGCCTTACAGGCCGATGGCGTGGACATCATCCAGTTTGACGAACCGGCCTTCAATGTCTACGGCGAAGACGCTGCTGACTGGGGCGTGCAGGCGCTGGAGCGCGCCGCGCAGGGCCTTACCTGTACGACTGCCGTGCACATTTGCTACGGCTACGGCATCCAGGCCAACAACGACTGGAAAACGTCCCTGGGCCAAGAGTGGCGTCAGTATGAAAAAGTGTTTCCTGCATTAGCCACAAGCAGCATCCAGCAAGTCAGCTTGGAATGCTTCCACTCCCGCGTGCCTATGGATTTAATCGCTTTACTCCAAGGCAAAGACGTGATGGTAGGCGTGATTGATGTGGCCAGCGAGGCCATCGAGACCCCGCAGGAAATCGCCGACACCATCGGCCGCGCCTTGCAATTTGTGGCCAAGGACCGCTTGTTCCCTTGCACCAACTGCGGCCTGGCACCCATGAGCCGCGCCGTGGCGGAAGCCAAACTCCGCGCCCTGGCCCAGGGCGCGGCGCTGGCCCGCCAGCGCCTCGCTTAGAACAAGCCCGAGATCTTGCCCTCGTCGTCGATGTCAATGCGCATCGACGCGGGCTCCTTGGGCAGCCCCGGCATGGTCATGATGTCGCCGCAAATCATCACCACAAACTCGGCTCCGGCAGACAAGCGCACCTCGCGCACATTCACCATGTGGCCCGATGGCGCAGCGCGCAGCTTGGGATCGGTCGAGAACGAGTACTGCGTCTTGGCCACACACACCGGATAGTGGCCGTAACCGTCGGTTTGCAGCTTGGCAATCTTGGCCTTGACGGCCGCGTCCGCAGAAATATCCGCCGCGCCGTACACCTTGGTGGCAATCGCGTGCATCTTCTCCCACAGCGTGTCTTCATCCGCGTAGACAAACTTGGTCTTGGCTGTGCCGGATTCGGCCAGCTTGACCACCATGTGCGCCAG
>CAMAQV010000010.1 GCA_945860595.1 Comamonas sp. lk | reverse complement strand
CCTGACGCGCACCTGGGTCTGCTGGGTTTGGGCTTGAGCATGGGGCAGTGGTTGTGTATCCCCATGGTGCTGGCAGGAGCTGGCTTGTGGTTGTGGGCCGGGCGCGCCGGGCAACCGGATGCGTCATTTCCTTGGAAGAAGAGCTGAATATGAACGTGTTTGTCGCGCTGCGGGCCGCCTTTCCCGCCGATCTGGATGCGCCTGCTGTACAGACTGAAGAAGGGCTGGTCTACAGCTGGCGCGATTTGGAGCGGGCTACCGCCATGGTGGCCAATCTATTCGATGCGTTGGACCTGCCGCCGGACTCACGGGTCGCCGTGCAGGTGGAAAAATCCGTCGAGGCCATGGTGGTGTACCTGGCGACCCTGCGCGCCGGGCTGGTGTATCTGCCGCTGAACACGGCGTACCAGAGCGCTGAGCTCGATTACTTCATCGACAACGCTGCCCCTGCTGTGGTGGTCTGCGCGTCGGCCCGGTTCGGCGCCATCAGCAAGCAGGCTTTTATCCGTGGCGTGCAGTATGTTTTCACCCTGAATGATGACCGTACCGGCAGCCTGCTGGAGCGCGCGGCGCAGCATAGTGATGTACACCAACCCGCGGCGCGAGCGCCCGCCGATCTGGCCGCCATTTTGTATACCAGCGGCACCACCGGGCGCAGCAAAGGCGCGATGCTCAGCCACGGTAATCTGCTGAGCAATGCCCGGGTGCTCAAAGACTATTGGGGCTGGCAGCCTGGCGACGTGCTGATCCACGCGCTGCCTATCTTCCATGTCCACGGCCTTTTTGTGGCCATCCATGGCGCGCTACTCAACGGCAGCACCATGTTGTGGATGAACCGCTTTGAGCCGCGCCGCGCGATTGCCCTGATGGCCCAGGCTACGGTGTTCATGGGCGTGCCCACGCTCTACACCCGCATGCTGGCCGAACCCACCTTAGACCGCCAGGCCACCGCCTCCATGCGTTTGTTTGTGGCCGGTTCTGCGCCCCTTTTGCTGGAGACCTTCACGCAGTGGCAGGAACGCACGGGCCATACGATTTTGGAGCGCTACGGCATGAGCGAGACGCTGATGCTGACCTCCAATCCCTACCACCCGAACGGACCCGGGCAACCTACGGCGCGCCGTGGCGGCACCGTCGGCTTGCCTTTGCCCGGTCTGCGCTTGCGGGTGTCTGGACCTGACGGCAGCGCATTGCCCACCGGCGAAGTCGGCGGCATTGAAGTCAGCGGCCCCAGCGTGTTCGCGGGCTACTGGCGCATGCCGGAAAAAACCGCCGAAGAGTTCACCGCAGATGGCTTTTTCAAAACCGGCGATGTGGGCTTGGTCGACGCCCAAGGTTTTGTCAGCATTGTGGGCCGCAGCAAAGACCTGTACATCAGCGGCGGCTACAACGTCTACCCGGCCGAGATCGAGGGGTTTATGAATGCCTTGCCCGGCGTGGCCGAGACCGCCATCGTCGGGGTGCCGGATGCGGATTTCGGTGAAGTCGGCGTGGCGGTGGTCATACCCAAACCCGGTGTGCGGCTGGATGCGGCCGACCTGCTGGCCCGGCTCAAAGGGCTGGTGGCCCGCTTCAAAGTGCCCAAGCGCTGTTACGTGGTTGACGAACTACCGCGCAACGCCATGGGCAAGGTTCAGAAAAACCTGCTGCGCGCGCGCTACATGCCGCCTGCGGATGCCACCCCCTAAAGCCAGGATCCGGCGATGAAGCAAAACATCCTGATTGTTGATGACACCGCGCTCAACCTGCAGTTGCTGGTCACCATCGCCAATAGGCTTGAAAACTGCGAAGCCCACGGCTTTACCGATCCGATGGCCGCGCTGGAATGGTTGGCGCACAAGCCGGTTGGGCTGGTGGTGGTGGACTACATGATGCCGCAGCTCGATGGTCTGGAATTCATCGCGCGTGTGCGCGGCATGCCGGCCTCCCGCAGCACGCCCATCGTCATGATCACCGCCAACGAGGACAAGGACATTTGCTACCAGGCCTTGGAAACCGGTGCCAGTGACTTCCTGCCCAAACCGGTCGATCCTTTGGAGTTTTTGGCACGTGCCAAACACATGCTGGCGCTCAATGCGGCCCAGCTTGCGCTCGCCGACCGGGCCGCGTGGCTGGCGGCCGAGGTGGAACGGGCTACCGCCGAGATCCGCTCGCGTGAACGCGAAACCCTGATGTATCTGGCCAAGGCTGCGGAGTACCGTGACGGCACGACCGGCAGTCACATCCAGCGCATGGCGCACTACGCCCAATTGATTGCGAAAGGCCTGGGCCTGGATGCCGCGCACCAGGAGCTTGTGGTCGATGCGTCGGCTATGCATGACATCGGGAAAGTTGCGATTCCGGATCGGATTTTGCTCAAGGGCGGCAAGCTCGACCCGGATGAATTCGAGATCATGAAAAAGCACGCAACGTACGGCTACGAACTGTTGCGTGACAGCCAATCCCGGGTGCTTCAGGCAGGGGCCGAAATCGCCCTGAGCCACCACGAAAAATTCGATGGAAGTGGCTACCCCCAGGGCCTGGCTGGCGAAGCCATCCCGCTGAACGGCCGCATCGTCGCGGTGGCCGATGTGTTTGATGCCCTGACCTCGGAGCGGCCCTACAAAAAGGCCTGGACGGTAGAGGCAGCGGCCGAGCACCTGCGCGCGTGCGCGGGCACCCACTTTGATCCGCGCTGCGTGGATGCCCTGCTAAGTCAGTGGCCGCAGGTCTTGCAGGTGAAGGAGCAATTCAGCGACCATGTCTGATATGCGGCTCCCGCCGCTGCGGATGCTTCTGTGGCTGCTGATGCTGAGCGCCCCCGTTGCCGATTTGCGCGCGGCCGGGGCACCCGAGTTGCACATGCGCCGTCCCGCCCCGGTGGGCAATGAAAGTCTGTGCGCCGACTGGGCCTCCAAAATTCCGCTGGTGTCCGTGGCCCGTTGCCTGCGAGCAGGCTTGCAGGCGGCACCGCAGCGTACGGTCCAGGGACGGGGTATTTACAGCCGCGACGTACCCAATCCGGACGCTGTGGTGCGGGTCATGGTCGTCGCTGCCATGCACGGCGACGAGTTGTCCTCCAGCGCGCTGGCCCTGCAGTGGATTGAGCAGGCCCAGACCACCAGTTCGAATGTGCAATGGCGCTTCATCCCGATGCTGAATCCGGACGGTGTATTTGCCAAACCCGCGCGGCGTACCAACGCCCAAGGTGTGGACCTGAACCGCAATTTTCCCACCCCCAACTGGAAACGCGAAGCGGCGTACTACTGGGAGCAGCGCACCCGGCGCGATCCCCGCCGCTGGCCCGGCCCGTACCCGCTGTCGGAGCCGGAATCGCGCTATCTCAACGCGCAAATGCGCGAGTTCAAGCCGCATTTGATCGTCAGCATCCATGCCCCCTACGGCCTGCTGGATTACGACGGGCCCAGCACCCCGCCGCCCAAGCTGGGGCGGCTGTATCTGGACCAGGTCGGCATCTTCCCCGGCAGTCTGGGCAATTACGGCGGCATCCAGCAGGGCATGCCGGTGGTGACCATTGAACTGCCCAGCGCCACCCATGCACCGGGGGAAGCCGAGACCCGGCAGATGTGGATCGACCTGCTGCGCTGGATTTCAGAGCACATCAAAGCCTAGCGGCTGTGCAGCGCGGGTCCGGGGCGATTTTTTGCGTGTGAAAAGCGTAAGCTCCATTCCATGGCCCTTGCTGATTCTGACCTCGCACTTCTGGATGACCCTGCCGAATGGGGAGGCTTCAGTGTGGCCCTCAGCCCGGCCACGGCGCAAGCGCCTGCTGTGTGGGAATCCAGCGTGGTGATCGAAGGCATGCACTGCGCCAATTGCGCCGGCACCGTGGAAGCCGCCTTGCTGCGCAGTCCTGGCGTGCTGTCGGCGCAGGTCAGTTCGGCCAGCCACCGCGCGGCCGTGCGCTGGCAGCAGGGCACCGCCGCCCCCTCGGCCTGGATGGCCGCCATCCAGCAGGCGGGTTACGGCGTGCTGCCCGCGCTCGACGTGCACGCGGTCGCAGCACGCAAACGCGAAAAGCGCCTGGCCTTGTGGCGTTGGGCCGTGGCCGGCTTGTGCAGCATGCAGGTCATGATGTACGCCTACCCGGCCTATTTTTCGCCTGCGGGAGACGTCACACCGGAGATGGAGCAGCTGTTGCGCTGGGCGTCCTGGGTGCTGACGCTGCCAGTGCTGGTGTTTTCCTGCAGCCCCTACTTTGCCAGTGCCTGGCGTGACCTGCGGGCCCGCCGCATCGGCATGGACGTGCCGGTGGCCATTGGCATTGCGATCACCTTTGTGACCAGCAGCTGGGGCACGTTTGACCGCGCAAGCCTGTTTGGCGCAACGGTGTACTTTGATTCGCTCACCATGTTTGTGTTTTTTCTGCTCAGTGGCCGTGCCCTGGAGCTGCGCTTGCGCGACCGCACAGCGGGGGCGCTGGAGGCCTTGATCAACCGCATGCCGCACAGCGTGGAGCGCTGTTTGCCCGAGGACAAGACCGAGCGCGTTGCCGCACGGTGGCTGGCGGTGGGCGACCGCATGCGGGTGCGCGCGGGCGAGGTGTTCGCCGCCGACGCCGTGATCGAGTCCGGCAGCACCGAGGTGGATGAAGCCCTGCTCAGCGGCGAATCGCGCCCGCTGCTGCGCGCTGTGGGCGACAGCGTGCTGGCGGGCAGCAACAACCTCAGCGGTACCGTGGTCTGCCGCGTGACGCAAGTGGGCGGCGGTACCCGCTATGCCGAAATTGCTGCGCTGATGGTGGCGGCCTCCACCACCAAGCCCGATATTGCGGCGCTGGCTGACCGGATTGCCCGTCCTTTTTTGGCCATCGTTTTATTACTGGCAGCCGGTGCTGGCGCGTGGTGGTGGACGGTAGACCCGCAGCGCGGCGTGATGACGGCGGTAGCGATTTTGGTGGTCACCTGCCCCTGCGCCCTGTCCCTGGCCACGCCCACCGCCATGCTGGCCGCTGCGGGGGCGCTGGCGCGTGCCGGCGTGCTGGTGCGCAAGCTGGGTGCCATCGAAGCGCTGGCCCGGGTCGATACTTTTGTGTTTGACAAAACGGGCACCTTGACCGGCGACAGTCTGGCGCTGGTCGCCACCCACTGCCGCGAGGGTGTGGACGCGCAGGCGGCGCTGGCGGTGGCGTGCGCTTTGGCCCAGCATTCCCTGCACCCGGCGTCGCGCTCGCTGGTACGCGCGCAGGTACAGGCCACGCCGGGCACGCTTCTGCGCTGTTTGTCGGTCAAAGAGACCGCAGGCCAAGGCGTGGAGGGCGTCCTGTGGGAGAAGGCGTCCGGGCAATCGCCGCGCCAACTGGGCCCGCTTCGCCTGGGGTCTGCGGCCTGGTGCGGCGTGGATGCTGTGCAAGCCGATCCCGTCACGGCAGAGGGTGTTCGGGTCTATGTGCGCGACGCGCAAGGCTGGCTGGCGACCTTTGTGCTGGGTGAGGCACTGCGCCCGGGCGCTGCGAACGTGGTTGCGGCCTTGCAGGCCCAGGGCATACAGGTGCAGCTGTTATCGGGTGACCGCAGCACATCGGTAGCGGGTATCGCACAGGCCGTGGGTATTGCAGTAGCGCGGGGTGACTGCAGCCCGGCTGACAAGCTGGCTGACTTGCAGGCACTGCAAACGCAGGGCCGCGTAGTGGCCATGGTGGGTGACGGGCTCAACGACACCCCGGCTCTGGCGGCAGCGGCGGTGTCGTTTGCCTTCTCGGCAACCGTGGCAGTGTCCCAGGTCCACGCGGACTTTGTGGTGCTGGGCCAGAGCCTGGAGGCGGTGCTGCGTACCCAGCAACTGGCGCAACGCACCATGGCCATCGTGCGGCAAAACCTGTGGTGGGCTTTGGCCTACAACGCGGCCTGCGTACCCGCTGCCGTGATGGGCTATGTATCGCCCTGGCTGGCCGGTTTGGGCATGGCTTTGAGCTCGCTCTTGGTGGTGCTCAATGCCTTGCGGTTGGCGCGCCCGGTGGTGGTGGACGCCGCGTGATGCGCGGTTTTGTATAAGCGGGGCTGTCACATCCGTATCGCAATGGCTGACCCATCAAAAATCCAGACTCCGCCCCAGGCTGGCGCTGAACCGCGGCCTGCGGATGCCACGGCGTCGTACTGGCATCCGGTACTGGACAGTGCGGCGCTGCGCGATGCGCCCTACGCGGTGCAGGTGCTTGATCAGGCGCTGGTGTTGTGGCGTGACGCGCATGGCCTGCCCCATGCTTGGGCCGATCGCTGCCCGCATCGGGGGGCGCGCCTCTCCTTGGGCCGGGTCTGCGCAGGGCAGCTGGAGTGCCCCTACCACGGCTGGCGTTTTGCGGATACGGGGCGCTGTGTGCAGGTACCGGCACTGCCAGACTTTGTGCCACCGGCGGGCCACAGCGCACAGGTTTTTGCCGTGCAGGAGGCCTATGGCCTGATCTGGGTCCGTCTACTTGAAGGGCCGCACAGTCTGCCGCTGTTCGCTGCTGAAAGCGATGTGGGTTTACGCACCGTCAACTGTGGGCCCTATGACGTGGCGACCAGCGCACCGCGCATCGTCGAAAACTTCTTGGATATGGCGCACTTCAGCTTTGTGCACGAAGGCTGGCTGGGCGAACGCGGTCGCAGCGCGGTGGACAACTACGACGTCCAGCAGACCGCCACCGGCCTGGTCGCCACCAACTGCCGGGCCTGGCAACCGCAGTCCAATCTGCATTCCACACAGGGCGCGATGGTGGAGTACCGCTACGAGGTCACAGCGCCTTTTGCCGCCGTGCTGACCAAGGTGCCCCCGCCGGGGACCACGGCGCTGGCGGCATGGCGTGAGTCGATTGCGCTCATGATTTGTCCGGTGACGGCGCAGAGCAGCCGGGTCTGGTTCCGTCTGGCCGTGGCTGACTTTGATTCGCCTGATGCGGTGTTGCAGGCGTTTCAGAACACCATCTTCGTGCAAGACCAACCGGTACTGGAGTCGCAAACCCCGCGCTGCCTGCCGCTTGATCCGCGCGCGGAGCTGCACACCGCAGCCGACAAGGCCTCGGCGGCTTACCGGCGGTTTTTGAAGCGCGCTGATATCGGCTTTGGCACCTGCTAGCGCAGCGTTATCAGCCGATTGCTCAGGCCAATTCGGGGTAGCCCAAAGCCGCAGCCTGCAGGCGCATATCCACGCAGACCTGGTAGCGTGCGAGGGTCAGGGTTTCGAAGCCTTTGATACCCAAAGCATGGAGAGCCGGGGCCGCCGCAGCATCGCGCACCAATGCGGCCAGCGCGGCTTGCACAGCAAGCAGCTCGCTTGCGCTGGTGTCCCGTCCCGTCACCAGTGGCAAACCGGGGTAGGGCTGCGTCTGGCCGATGATGCACACATCTGCCAGGGCTTGCGGGGTGTCGCGCTCCAGCCCGGCATAGGTCACGCAGTCAATCGCAGCCAGATCAGCGCGGTCGTGCTGCACCGCAGCCAGCGACGCCGCGTGGCTGCCGGTTTCCACCACTTCAGCAAAAAAGCGGCCTTTCAGGGCCAGCGGCGCAAAGGCAGCGCGCAAGGCGTTGTAGCCGGACTGCGAATCCTCCGAATTGAAGGCTGCGCGCAGGCCGCGAAAGTCCGCCAGCGCACGCCCCGCATGTTCCTGGCGCGCCACCAGCTGGCTGCGGCAAAAAATGCCTTCGCTACCTGGTACCGTGTAGGTGAACAGCCCGATGAGCTGCACCGCCCCAGCCAGCGCGTGGGTAAGCGGGTAGCCACAGGTTTGGCTCAACAACAGTCGCGGGTTGCGCCAGTGGGCAAGGTAATCCTGCGGCCAGTCCAGCGCATTGGGAAGGCTGCGGACACCGGCGTGCTCCAGTCGGCGCGCCAGCAGCGCCCACACCGATTGCAGGGCCTGCCGGTTGCTGAGGTACATCGGCAGCGCCACGCTGCGCGGCGCACTCATGTGCTGCGGTCCGACGGCAGCAGATGGCGTGTGGCCTGGCCGGGCACGTCCACCGGCTTGAGCAGGTGGCGCAGGAAAAAGCGGTTGTAGCCGGGTATCAAAAAGCCACCGGTTCCGTTGATGAAGCGCTCCCGCTCCGCCTCGTAGGCGGCGGGAATGGCGTACCAGGCCAGGCCCGGGCGGGCGTGGTGTACCGCGTGGTAGTTGTTGTTCAGGTACAGCAGGCGCCAGAACCAACCGGCTTCATTGACCACAATGCGGTGCGCAGGGCGTTCGGCCGGGCGGTGCTCGTAGAGCGAGCGCATGCACGCCAGACCCAGGGCGCAGTATCCGGTGAGCAGATACTGCCAGACGGGCATGGCAGTGGCTGTCTCGACCGCCCACAGTAACGCCGCCAGCAGACCCAGATGCTGGGCCCAGGTCCAGATGCCCTCCCCGCTGCGCCAGTAGGCAGCGCTCAGCATGGGCCGCACCAGATTGAATATGGTAAAGCCCGGGGTGATGCAAAAACGCCCCAGCGCCGTGCGCTGCGCAACCAGCAGCGCGCGCAGCGGCGCGCTGGCGCGGTCAAAGTCCACCGGGTCGGTGTAATTGCTTTCCGGGTCGGCGTCTGGAAAGGTCAGCAGCTCATCGCGGTGGTGCGCCAGGTGGCTGTCGCGGTAGATGTCAAAGGGATACCAGACCGCCATGGGCAATAGGCCCAACCAGCGGTTCAGGCGCGCAAAGCGCGTCGGGTGGCCGTGGACCAGTTCGTGCTGCAGGCTCATGTACCAGGCACAGACCACGGTCAAAAGAAGCAGTGGAGCCAAGCCAGCATCCGCCGCGTACCACGCCAGAGCGGCCAGCCACAGGCCGTAAATGCCCACGATCAGGGCCCAGGTTGGCCACTCGGGTGGGGGCTTGCTGGTAACAGCGGTGGCGGTTTCGCGGAGCATGGGTACAAGTCAGGGTTCACAAGAGGATGCCACGAACGCGTGAGCGGCGGGATGCTAGCACCGCAGCGCGTTCTATCGGGCAACTAAAATCGCATCCATCAAGCCCGCGCCCCGGCGGGCTTTTTCTTTGTGTGTTCCGGGGCCATGTAGAGGACTACCATGTACAAAAACCTCGCAGCCACACGCGTGGCGGCTTGTTTGCTGGCTTTTTTTGCGGGCTGTGCCAGCGCCCGATCCACCGCCGACGCCACCGCGCCACTCAAAGCGGCTTTTGTGTACGTCACCCCGGTAACCGACGCAGGCTGGGTCCACCAGCATGAGCTGGGCCGCTTGGCAGTGCAAAAAGCGCTGGGCGACAAGGTGCAGACCAGTTTTGTCGAAGCGGTGGCCGAAGGCCCTGATGCCGAGCGCGTGATCCGCGACCTGGCGCGCCAGGGCAACACGCTGATCTTCACGCCCAGCTTTGGCTATATGGAGCCTACGTTGGCAGTGGCGCGGGATTTTCCCAGTGTGCGCTTCGAGTCGATCACCGGCTATAAGACCGCAGCCAATGTGTCGGCCGCCAATGCCCGCTATTACGAGGGGCGTTATCTGGCGGGCATTGCCGCTGCGCGCATGAGCAAAACGCATGTGGCGGGCTATGTGGCGGGCTTCCCGATTCCCGAGGTGGTGCAGGGCATTAACGCCTTCACGCTGGGCATGCGCGCGGTTGACCCGCAGGCCACGGTCAAGCTGATCTGGCTTAACACCTGGTTTGACCCGGCGCGCGAGCGCGACGCTGCGATGACGCTGTTTAACCAGGGCGCGGACGTTTTAGCGTTTCACACCGCGTCTACCGCTGTGATGGCCGCAGCGCAGGAGCGCGGCAAATGGGCCGTCGCTTACCACTCGGATATGCGCCACATCGCGCCCGATGCGCAAATCCTGGCGGTCACCCACGAGTGGGGCACGTATTACACATCCCGCGCCCGCGCAGTGCTCGACGGTAGCTGGAAGAGCGGCACTATCTGGGGCGGCGTGAAAGAGGGCATGGTGCAGGTCGGCAGCTTTGGTGGCAAGGTACCCAAGAGCGTGCAGGACGAGGTGCTGGCCCGCCAGCGCGACATCGCCGCCGGGCGCTTGCATGCTTTCCAGGCCGGCGCTGCCGCGGTGCGCGACAACACCGGTCGCGTGGTGATCGCTGCTGGGCAGACCTTGAGCGACCCGCAGATTCTGGCCATGGATTTTTTGGTCGAAGGCGTGCAGGGCAAAATCGCGCCGTAAACCCGTACTCTGAGAAAGCGCGCATGAGCATCAAAAGTGATTCCTGGATCCGCCGCATGGCCGAGACCACCGGCATGATTGAACCCTTTGAGCCCGGGCAGATACGCCAGGTCGATGGCAAAAAAATCATCTCCTACGGCACCAGCAGCTACGGCTACGACATCCGCTGCGCCCCCGAGTTCAAGGTGTTCACCAACATCCACAGCACGGTGGTGGACCCGAAAAATTTCGACGAAAAAAGCTTTGTCGATTTCCACGACGATGTCTGCATCATCCCGCCCAACAGCTTTGCGCTGGCCCGCACCGTGGAGTTTTTCCGGATTCCGCGCAATGTGCTGACCATTTGCGTGGGCAAAAGCACCTATGCGCGCTGCGGCATCATCGTCAATGTCACGCCCTTTGAGCCCGAGTGGGAAGGCTATGTGACCCTGGAGTTCTCCAACACCACGCCGCTGCCGGCCAAGATTTACGCGGGTGAGGGCTGCGCGCAGGTGCTGTTTTTTGAGAGCGATGAGGTCTGTGAAACCAGCTACAAAGACCGGGGCGGCAAGTACCAGGGGCAGGTCGGCGTGACCCTGCCCAAGGCCTGAGCGTCCGGACTGCGGCGGCGCATTCGGGTGGCCCCGGTGCGCGCCCAGTGGTGAAATCGGCGCATCGGGGATAATCCGCCATGGTGCCGCTTCTCGGCACCCCCCTGCTATCGGCCGGATAGCAACTTTCTCTGCTATGCATGACCGATTTGACGCACTTGAATTCCAACGAATTTTCCCACTCTGACACCCCGGCGGACGCTGCTGCCGCCCCCGCTCCCCAAGCGGTCGAAGACACTCCAGCCATGGCTTTTGCCCAACTCCAACTTGCCGACAAACTGGCCCGTGCAGTGGCCGAAATGGGCTACGAGCGCATGACGCCGATCCAGGCGCAGGCCATTCCGGTCGTGCTGACCGGGCAGGACGTGATGGGCGCAGCCCAGACTGGCACGGGCAAAACCGCTGCGTTCACACTGCCTCTGCTGCAGCGCATGCTCAAGCATGAAAACGCCTCGACCTCGCCCGCGCGCCACCCCGTGCGCGCATTGGTTTTATTGCCTACCCGTGAGCTGGCCGACCAGGTTGCGCAGCAGGTCAAGCTCTATGCCAAGTACACCGACCTGCGTTGCGCGGTGGTCTTTGGCGGTATCGATATGAAGCCGCAGACCGCCGAACTGAAAAAAGGCGTGGAAGTGCTGGTGGCAACCCCTGGCCGTTTGCTGGACCACATCGAGGCCAAGAGCGCGGTGCTCAACCAGGTCGAATACGTGGTGCTCGACGAAGCCGACCGCATGCTCGATATCGGCTTTTTGCCCGACTTACAGCGCATCCTGAGCTACCTGCCCAAGCAGCGCACCACGCTGCTGTTTTCCGCCACCTTCTCGCCCGAGATCAAACGCCTGGCCGGTAGCTACCTGCAAAACCCGGTGACGATCGAAGTCGCACGCTCCAACGCTACGGCGCCCAATGTTGAACAGCGTTTTTACAGCGTCAGCGACGACGACAAGCGCGCCGCCCTGCACCAGGTTTTGCGCACCCGCGGCATGAAGCAAGCGTTTGTGTTTGTGAATAGCAAATTGGGTTGTGCCCGCTTGGCACGCTCGCTCGAACGCGAAGGTCTGAACACCACCGCGCTGCATGGCGACAAAAGCCAGGACGAGCGGCTCAAGGCGCTGGACGCGTTCAAAAAAGGCGAAGTGGATCTGCTGGTATGTACCGACGTGGCCGCGCGCGGCCTGGACATCAAATATGTGCCCGCGGTATTCAATTTCGATCTCCCTTTCAACGCCGAAGACTATGTGCACCGCATCGGCCGAACCGGTAGGGCCGGGGCTTCGGGTCTGGCTGTCAGCTTTGTCGGTGGTGGCAACGACGCCCGCCTGCTGGCCGACATCGAAAAGCTGATCAAGAAAAAATGCGAGATCGAGCCCATGGAGATGGGTGGGGCCGAGCGCCCACCCCGGCGTGACAGTGTGGAGCGCGACCGTGGCGAGCGCCTGGAGCGCAGCGACCGGGCCGAGCGGCGTGAACACACTGAGCGTGCTCCCCGGCGAGAAAGCACCCGTTCAGCGGCCCCGCACGATCCTTTTTTCGATAAGCCCTACGAGCACACTGCCGCCCCCGATGCGCCAAGCTGGGAGTCCGCCAAACCGGTGAGCAGCGGACGCAGCATTTCAGCCAATATCAAACCCAAGCGGGTCGTCGCCGCCTTGTTCAAATCCACCTGAGCGCTCCGCCTCGCCCGCGTGGTGCGGCAACGTGCAGGTGCCTTAGCAGCCGGAGCTGCAATCCACGTCGAAGCGGCTGGTGTTGAAATCACCGCGGGCGTCCAGCCCGTCGATGCGCAGCGCGCTCAAGCTTCGACCCCAGACACATCCCGAATCCAGACACCAGACGTTACTGCGTGCGGTCCAGCCGAGCGCGGCCCAATGGCCGAAGGCAATTGACGTTCCTGCGCTGGCGCGTTCCGGTACCTCGAACCAGGGAAGGTAACCGGGCGGGGCCTGTGTCTCCTTGCTGGCAAACTCCATGGTGCCGTCGCTACTGCAGTAGCGCAGCCGGGTGAGCGCGTTCACCACCACCCGTAAGCGGTCCGCGCCCTGCAAGTTGTCGGACCAACGGGCAGGCGTATTGCCGTACATGGTGTGCAGGTAGGGCTGGACTGCGTCGCTGCGCAACACGCTATGCACTTCACCGGCCAGCGCCAGGGTTTTTTCTGCGGTCCAGGCCGGTAGCACGCCGGCGTGCACCAGCAGCAGGTCTTTGCCAAAGGGCGATTCCAGTCGTGCCAGCGGTTGCTGGCGTAACCAGTTCAGCAGGCGTTCGCGCTGCGGGCTGTTCAAAATGGGTTCGAGTGTGTCGCCGCTGTGCGGCTCCCGGATACCGTGGGCCACGGCCAGCAGATGCAGGTCGTGGTTGCCCAGGATGCAGCGGGCGGAATCCCCCAATGCCATCAGCCGGTACAAAACGCCCAGCGAATCCGGTCCGCGGTTAACCAGATCACCGACGAAACAGGCCGTGTCGCGCGAGGGCGAGAAATCGATGCGTTGCAGCAAACGCCCGAGTGCTGCGTTGCAGCCCTGAATATCGCCAATCAAGTAAAGTGCCATGGTGTTTATTGTCGTGGCCCGCGATGGAATTTTTGCTGATTGTTTTTCTGACTGTGCTCAACGGCGTCTTTGCGATGTCGGAGTTGGCCTTGGCCGCAAGCCGCAAGGCGCGTCTGGCAGCCATGGCCGAGGCGGGCGATAAAGGGGCACAGGCGGCCTTGGTGCTGCTGGGCCAGCCCAACCAGTTTCTGAGCACCGTGCAGGTGGGCATTACCTCCATCGGGGTGCTCAACGGTATCGTCGGCGAGGCTGCGTTCAGCGACGGCCTGGCCCTGTGGCTGCAAACCTGGGGGGTGCACGCCAGCGCCGCAGCGATCTCGGCAACGGCCATCGTGGTCACCACCATTACCTTCACCACCATCATCTTTGGCGAGCTGGTGCCCAAGCGCATCGGGCAGTTGCACCCGGAAGCGGTGGCGCGCTGGGTGGCGCGGCCCATGCTGTGGTTGGCCATGGCGGCCAAGCCGTTTGTCAAGCTGCTCTCGGGCACCACGGCCTATACCCTGCGGGTTTTGCGCATCGATGTCAACGCGACCCGGCCCGTCACGGAAGAGGAAATCAGCGCCAGCCTGGAAGAAGGCGTAGACGCCGGCGTGATTGAGGAGCACGAGCACCAGATGGTGCAAAACGTGTTTCGGCTTGATGAGCGGCCCCTGACCTCGCTGATGACGCCGCGCACCGACGTGGCGTGGTTGGACGCAGATTGCAGCGTGGGCGAGAGCCTGGCCCAGGCCAGTGCCCAGGGCGAGAACGGCGGCCATTCCTGGTACCCGGTATGCCGGGGTTCATTGGACGATGTCATGGGCGTGATCAGCGTGGCGCGGCTGCTGGATATGCGTGACCAGCCGCAGACGGCCATGTCACCCCATATCAGTCCGGCGGTGTTTGTGCCCGAGACGCTCAGCGGCATGGAGCTGCTGGAGCAATTTCGTAAGCAGGCCAGCCGGCTGGTGTTTGTGGTCGATGAATACGGCGTGGTTCAAGGGCTGCTCACGCCGCGCGACCTGCTGGAGGCGATTACTGGTGAGCTGCACAACGATGGCAACAGCGTCGACGCTTGGGCTACCGAGCGCGCCGATGGGTCCTGGCTGCTCGATGGCGTGATGCCCCTGGCCGAACTCAAGTCACGGCTGGACCTCGATACTTTGCCCGAAGAAGACCGGGGCCGTTACAACACCTTGGCCGGGTTGCTGATGTCGGTGAGCGGGCGCTTGCCCGCTGAGGGGGAGCGCATCGATTGCCAGGAGTGGTGCTTTGAAGTCGTCGATCTCGACGGGCGGCGCATCGACAAGGTGCTGGCGACGCGGCTGCCGCAAAAGCCCTAAGCGGTACCGCCCACGGTCAGTCCGTCTATCCGCAGCGTGGGCTGGCCCACACCTACGGGCACGCTTTGCCCCTCTTTGCCGCAGGTGCCCACGCCGCTGTCCAGGCACATGTCGTTGCCGATCATGCTGACGCGCTTGAGGCAATCCGGGCCGCTGCCCACCAGCGTGGCACCTTTGACCGGATACTGGATCTTGCCGTTCTCCACCCAGAAGGCTTCGCTGGCCGAGAATACAAACTTACCCGAGGTGATATCCACCTGCCCGCCACCGAAGTTGGTCGCGTACAGGCCCTTCTGGATGCTGGCGATGATTTCCTGCGGGTCTTTTTTGCCGCCCAGCATGTAGGTATTGGTCATGCGGGGCATGGGCAGATGGGCGTAGCTCTCGCGCCGTCCGTTGCCCGTGGGCGCCACGCCCATCAGCCGTGCGTTCATGGCGTCTTGGATGTATCCCCTGAGGATGCCGTCTTCGATGAGTACATTGCGGGCGCTGGTATTGCCTTCATCGTCAACATTGAGCGAGCCGCGCCGGTCGGCAATCGTACCGTCGTCCAGGACGGTGACGCCTTTGGCTGCCACCCTTTGGCCGATGCGCCCGCTGAAGGCGCTGGAACCTTTGCGATTGAAGTCACCTTCTAAACCGTGGCCTATGGCCTCGTGTAAGAGGATGCCGGGCCAGCCCGGCCCGAGCACCACGGTCATCTCGCCGGCCGGTGCCGGGCGTGCTTGCAGGTTGGTCAGCGCCGCGCCAACCGCCTGGTCGACGTACTGGGACACCGTGGCATCGTCAAAATAGGCCAGACCAAAGCGGCCGCCGCCGCCGGAGGAGCCGCTTTCGCGTCGGCCTTTTTGTTCGGCAATCACGGTGACCGACAGGCGCACCAGAGGGCGCACATCGGCTGCCAGGACGCCGTCTGCCCGCGCCACCATTACCACGTCGTATTCCATAGCCAGGCCTGCCATGACCTGCACCACGCGCGGGTCTTTGGCCCGGGCCAGGGTCTCGACCTTTCCGAGCAGGGCGACTTTGGTGACGCTGTCCAGGGTTGAAATGGGATCGGTCGGCCCGTACAGCGCGCGGCTGCGGGCAATTTTGGCGGTCCCGACTTTGCTGCGTGCGCTGGTGCGGGCCAGGCCAATGGAGCGCACCGTGCGCGCCGCATCGAGCAAGGCGGCTTCGGAAATGTCATCTGAGTAGGCGAATGCCGTTTTTTCACCGCTGACGGCGCGCACGCCCACGCCCTGGTCGATGCTGAAGCTGCCGGTTTTGACAATGCCTTCTTCCAGGCTCCAGCCCTCGGAGCGGGTGTACTGGAAATACAGGTCGGCTTCGTCGACGCGGTGGGCTTTGATCTCAGCCAGAACCCGCCAGAGGTGGGATTCGTCCAGGCCGAAGGGCGTCAGCAAAAGGGATTTGGCCGTGGCCAGGCGTTCGAGTGTGGGTTCGCGTGCAATCATCGGACCATTGTAGGGGCCGACCCCGGGCACGGCTCAGGACTGGACCAATCGCCGTGCGTGCGACACGGACATCAGCATACCCATGGCCAGCCCCAGCGTCACCATGGCGGTGCCGCCGTAACTGACAAAGGGCAGCGGCACGCCCACTACGGGCAGAATGCCGCTCACCATACCCATGTTCACGAAAGCGTAGGTGAAAAAGATGACGCTCAGGCTGCCAGCCAGCATGCGCGCGAACACGGTGGGGGCTTCCATGGCGATATCCAAGGCCCGGAAAATCAGGAACACGTAGGCCGCCAGCAGGTAGAGGTTGCCCAGCAGGCCAAACTCTTCCGCGAAGGCTGCGAACACAAAGTCAGTGGTGCGCTCGGGAATGAAATCCAGGCGCGCCTGCGTGCCCTGCATAAAGCCGGCTCCGAATACACCGCCGGCCCCGATGGCAATCATGCCCTGCAAAATGTGAAAACCCTTGCCCAGCGGGTCCCGGCTCGGGTCAAGCAAAGTGCACACGCGCTGCTGCTGGTAATCGTGCAGGAGTGGCCAGTTAAATCCCTGGGCGCACAGTGTCGGCTCAAACACCACCAGCAGCACCACTGCCAGCACAAGCCCGGCCAGGGGCGGCAGCACCAGCCACCAGCTCATGCCGGCGAAAAACACCACCGACAGCCCTGCCGCCAGAACCAGCAAGGCGGTTCCCAGGTCAGGCTGGCGCATGATTAGCAGCACCGGCACCAGCACCAGCAGGCCGCCTACGGCAAAGTCCAGCGGGCGCAACTGCCCCTCGCGTTTCTGGAACCACCATGCCAGCATCAGCGGCACGGCGATTTTCAAGATCTCGCTGGGCTGAATGGTCAGGCCCACGTTGACCCAGCGCCGCGCGCCCTTTTTGGTGATGCCGAACAGGGCGACTGCGATCAGCAGCGCAATGCCGACAAGGTACAAAGGTACGGCCAAGGCCATCAGGCGTTGCGGCGGAATTTGGGCGACGCTGAACATGATGGCAAAGGCAATACAGGTATTGCGGGCGTGGTCGATAAACCGGGCTCCGCCGTCGTAGCCTGACGAATAGATGGCCAGTAATCCGGCGCCCGCGAGCAACAGCATCGCGAACAGCAGCGGGGGGTCGAGACGCTCGAACAAGGAATGCATCCATGCGCGGGATGACGTGCGTCCAAAAGGTGTGGCCATGCGGGGATTATCTGGCGCAACGCGTGGGAGAATCTGCGCCATGTATCTCCTATTTGATGAAGCTGGCAAATTCATGGCCGGACGCGTACTTTCCGAGTCTGACGCATCGGCCCAGGTGGAGCTCGACAGCGGCAAGCGGGTCAAAGTCAAGGGGGCCAACCAGCTATTGCGTTTTGAGTCGCCCGCGCCGGCTGCTTTTATGGCAGCGAGTGCCGCTTTGAGCCAGGAGGTGGAACTGGAGATGGCCTGGGAGTTCGCACCCGATGAGGAGTTCGGCTTTGCTGAGCTGGCCCGGGACTATTTCAGTGCCCAGGCCAGCGTGCAGCAACAGGCGGCGATGTTGTTCACCCTGTTTGAGGCCCCCCACTACTTTCGCCGCGCCGGCAAAGGCCGCTTTCGCAAAGCCGGCGCCGAGGTCATCGCCCAGGCATTGGCCGCCATCGAAAAAAAGAAGCAGATGTTGGCGCAGATTGACCAGTGGGCGCACGAGTTGCTTGCCGGTCACTGTCCACCAGCCGTGCGGGACCAGCTCTACACAATTTTGTTCAAGCCGGATAAGAACGCAGCTGAATACAAGGCAGTGGTGGAGGCAGCCCGTTCCAGCCAGACTGCACCGCTGGCCTTGTTGCAAAAAGCCGGGGCGATTGATTCGCCCTACCAGTTCCACTGGAAACGATTTGCGCTTGAATACTTCTCCAAAGGCACCGGCTTTGGCCCGCTGGCATCGCCCGTACTGCCGCAGGACCTGCCCCTGGCGCAGATAGATGCGTTTTCCATCGACGACTCGGCCACGACCGAAATCGACGATGCGCTGTCCGTCCAGGGCCTGGGTAGCGGCAGCGTGACTCTGGGCATCCACATTGCCGCACCGGCACTGGCCCTGCAGCCGGGCAGCGAGATCGACCGGATCGCGCGTGAGCGCTTGTCCACGGTCTACATGCCCGGTTTCAAAATCACCATGCTGCCCGATGCGCTGGTTCAGCATTTCACTTTGCAGGAAGGGCGCGCCTGCCCGGCGGTCTCTTTGTATGTGGACATCGACGAAGCCACGCTGGAATTGCGCGGCAGCCGCACGGTATTGGAGCAGGTTCCGATTGCGCACAACCTGCGGCATGACCAGCTGGAGCATTGGGTGACGCCCGAATGGCTGCAAGGACAGCAGGCGGCAGAAGCGCCCGCAGTTTTGCAGGACTTGCAGCCCCAGCTGGCCTTTTTGCACCGACTGGCTTGCGCCCTGAAGGAGCGGCGCGAAGTGCTGCGCGGAAAGCCAGAGACCTTTAACCGGCCGGACTACAACTTCCGCTTGCGGGATGTTCAGGGCGACGTGCCCATGGGCAATGAAACAGTGGATATCAGCACCCGGCAGCGCGGTGCACCGCTGGATTTGATCGTCGCCGAGGCCATGATCCTGGCCAACAGCAGCTGGGGTGCCTGGTTGGCTGAGCTGGGTGTGCCGGGGATTTATCGCAGCCAGGCCTCGCTGGCGCCCGGTGTGAAAGTACGCATGGGCACCCGCGCCGCGCCGCATGCGGGCATCGGGGTGAAGTGCTACGCCTGGAGCACCTCGCCGCTGCGCCGCTACACCGACATGGTCAACCAGTGGCAGATCATCGCCTGCGTGCGCCATGGCAGTACCGCTGCCCTGGCTGCCCCCTTTAAGCCTAAAGACGCCCAGTTGCTGGCCATCATTTCCAGTTTCGAGGACGCCTACAGCGCCTACAACGCGCACCAGGGAGCGATGGAGCGCTACTGGACACTTCAGTACATCATGCAAAACGGCATCGCTGATCTGCCTGCTACGGTCTTCAAAGACAACATGGTTCGCGCTGACGCCTTGCCTTTGGTTTTGCCGGTGCTGGGTGCGCAAGGTCTGCCGCGCGGTGCCCGGGTAATGGTGCGGCTGGGCTTGCCGGATCTGATTACGCTGGACATCAACGGTACGGTGGTGGAGCGCTTGGACGCGGCACAGCCAGATGCTGCGAACGCAGGTCTGCCGGACGAGGCGGATGACGAGGTCGGCGGGCCGATCGCGCTGGCTATTGACTTGGCTGACGCAGGCCAGGATGTGGTTGCGGACGCGCCCATGCAAGCTGTACCCACGCACAACCCGGATTGACAGCATCGATGGTGTTTCGCAGCGCGTCCGCGATTCCGACTATTCACAAGGCTGTTGCGGCTTCGGTGGTTCTGCACGCGGCTGTGATGACGGTGCACTTTGTTGCCCCCCGCGCCTTGGACCGGGTGTTTGAGCCCCCCGCGCTGGAGCTGATACTGCTCAATGCGCCGGGGCAGTCCAAGGCTGTCAAGAGCCCCTTGTTGGCCCAAACCGCGATGGAGGGCGGCGGAAACGCCCGCGACGGGTATGCGAAAAATGCGCTGCTGATAGAGGCTGCAGCACCCGGCCTGGAGTTCCAGAATCAGCCTGCAGCCGGATCGGTCGAGGCCCTGCGTCAAGAGCAGAATATTTTGTTGACCCAGGTGCGCGATCAATTGGCCGCGATACAGAGAAACGCGCAGCGCGCCGTCGATCCCAGCGTGGCGGAACAACAGGACGAACGGCAGCGGCGTTTGATTCAACAAATTGCGGCTTTGGAAAACGACGTTGCAGTCGAAAACGCCCGCCCGCGCAAACGATTTTTCAGCCCCACCACCCGTGAGGCGGTTTTTGCGGCCTATTTCAGTGAGATGCGCCATGCTGTGGAGAAAAGAGGGACGCGGGATTTTCCCGAGCGAGATGGGGAAAAGCTCTTCGGTGAACTGACCATGGTGATCACGGTCGACGCAGCGGGCCGGGTGGTGTCGACCTCTGTGGCACAGTCCTCGGGTGATGCCGTGCTGGACAGCCACGCTGATCTCATCGTGCACCGTGCAGCGCCCTTCCGCGCCTTCAGTCCCGCCATCCGGGCGACCGCTGACCAGTTGGTATTCGTCGCCCGCTTTCGGTTTGTCCATACCGAGACCGGCACCGAGGCCTTGGTGGACTGACGATGCAGTCGATCGCACGCGGACTGCTGTTGCTGGCATTGGCGGTGCTGGGTCTGCAGCTCTACTTTGCCCTGCGGATTGCCGCCATGGCGTACGTCGATCCGCAGTCCACCGCCTTCGAGCGTTCCGAGCTGTGGCGCATCAGCACCGCGCCGGAGCGCAGCCATTGGCAGCAGGATTGGGCTCCCTACGGGCAGATCAGCCGCGCGCTCAAGAGCGCCGTGCTGGCCTCCGAGGATGATGGCTTTGCCACGCATGGCGGCGTGGACTGGGGCGCGATCAACGCCGCATGGCATAAAAATGCCAAGGCTGAGGCACGCGCCGAGGCGCGCAGCGCCGCCGCCAAGGGCCGCCCCGTCAAAGCCCCGAAGATTGTTGGCGGCTCCACCATCACGCAGCAACTGGCCAAAAACCTTTTTTTGAGTGGCGAGCGCACCATCGTGCGCAAATCGCAGGAACTGATCATCACCCTGCTGTTGGAGGCGCTTTTGAGCAAGGAGCGGATTCTGGAGATCTACCTCAACAACGTAGAGTGGGGCGACGGTGTCTTTGGTGCGCAGGCTGCGGCGCGGCGCTATTTCCGCAAAGACGCAGCACAACTCACGTCCGCCGAGGCAGCGCGACTGGCCGTGATGCTGCCGCGGCCCAAGTTTTTCGAAAAAGTCCCCGGCTCCGAGTACCTTGCCAACCGCAGCGCCCTGATCCAGGGCCGCATGTCAGATGCGCAATTGCCCTGAACCACCCATGAAATACCGATGAAGCATCCATGCGCATTCTTGGCATAGACCCCGGCTTGCGAACCTGCGGCTTCGGCGTGCTCGATGCAGAGGCGGGCCAGTTGCGTTATGTGGCCAGCGGCACCATCACCACCGGGCACCTTGCCACGCGCGCCTTGCCGGCGCGTTTGCAGGTCCTGTTTCAGGGAGTGGCGGAAGTGGTTCGGACCTACCAGCCTGACTGCGCCGCCGTAGAGATTGTGTTTGTCAACGTCAATCCGCAGTCGACTTTGCTGCTCGGGCAGGCGCGCGGAGCCTTGATTGCGGCGCTGGTTCAGGCGCAACTGCCGGTGGCGGAATACACCGCCTTACAAATGAAGCAGGCCGTGGTCGGATACGGGCGCGCGGCCAAATCACAAATTCAGGACATGGTGCGACGC
Source organism: Comamonas sp. lk (assembly GCA_945860595.1). Classification (GTDB taxonomy): domain Bacteria; phylum Pseudomonadota; class Gammaproteobacteria; order Burkholderiales; family Burkholderiaceae_C; genus Allorhodoferax. The sequence goes on along the minus strand of CAMAQV010000010.1, from coordinate 45,668 downwards.
TTGCTGGAATTGCCGGGTTTACCCGGGCCGGATGCCGCGGATGCTTTGGGCCTAGCGATCACCCACGCCCACGCCGGTCGCGCCATGCGGCTGCTGACTGCAGCCAGCGCCGCCGCAGAACCCCAGTCCGGCGTCGCCCGTACCAGCAGCTACAAACGCGGGCGCAGCCGCTGAGCCGGACGCCTGCACTGCCGCTACAGGATGCGGCTCAGAATCAAAATCCCGAAAAACACCAACGCGGTGAGTAGTGTGTATTGCAGGAGCTGCATGCCCCAGCGCCGGAAGCGCAGGTTGTTGGTCGCAATAAAGAAGGCGAAGCACACACCCGCACCTACCAGCATCAGAAACAACAGGGCACGAAACAGCAGCATGGTCGCGCAGGCGGCGGGGTGCCTACCAGGCGGGTGCCAACTGCGCAAAGCCGCGCGGGGCTTCGCGGGTGTCCTCAAAGCTGACCAGCTCCCAGCACTGCGGTTGTGCCAGCAGTGCGCGCAGGAGCTGGTTGTTCAGCGCGTGTCCTGATCGGCGCGCTTCGTAATGCGCCAGCAGCGGATGACCCAGCAGGTACAGATCACCCATGGCGTCGAGGATTTTGTGTTTGACGAATTCGTCGTCGTAGCGCAGGCCGCCTGCGTTGAGCACTTTGTAATCGTCCAGCACGATGGCGTTGTCCATGCCGCCGCCCATGGCCAGACCGTTGGCGCGCATCATTTCCACATCTTTGGTGAATCCGAAAGTGCGGGCACGGGCAATGTCCTTGGCGTAATTTCCCGAGCCGAGGTCGAATTCAACGCGCTGGCCGGTGGAGTCGACCGCGGGGTGGTTGAAATCAATCTCGAAACCGAGTTTGTAGCCGTTGTAGGGCAGTAGCCGGGCCCATTTGGATGCGGCGCCGGTACCCTCGCGGACTTCGACCGGGCTGGTAATCCGCATGAACCGGCGCGCGGCGTTTTGCATCACGATGCCTGCGTTTTGCAGCAGGAATACAAAGGAGGCCGCCGAACCATCCAGGATCGGCACTTCTTCGGCGGTGATGTCCACATACATGTTGTCCACCCCAAGCCCGGCGCAGGCCGACATCAGGTGCTCCACCGTTTGCACTTTGGCGCTGCCCGCAGACAAGGTGGAGGCCAGCCGGGTTTCGGTGACCGCCTGCGGCGATACGCGGATGTCGGGGGCCTGTGCCAGGTCAACGCGGCGAAAGACGATGCCGGTGTCTGGTGCAGCCGGGCGCAAGGTCAATTCCACCCGCTGCCCACTGTGCAGACCGACTCCCACCGCACGGGTGAGCGACTTTAAGGTACGCTGTTTGATCATGCGTCGATTTTAGTAGCCACCCTGTGCAGGCCCGCCCCATGCAGACCCGCCTCCAGGGGCATGCGCGGGGACGGCATCAATCCGCTTGTTTGCGCAGAAATGCCGGGATGTCGATATCGTCCATGCCGCCGCTGGACATGGCGTCCACGCGAGCCGCAGCCGATGCGCCACGGCGTCCCGGTGTGTTCCAGACCTGGGGCCGCCCGACATTGGAAAAGTCCATGTCTGCGATGCGCGGGGTCGGAGCGCCGCCGAAGTTGTTGGTGGACGCGACCGCATCGGTGAGCGTGGGCACGTTGAACGGCACGTTGTCAGTACCGGTGCGCATGACCTGCAGCGGAGGCGCCTGGCGGCGCGGGGGCTGGCGGCTCAGGCCGGTGGCCACCACGGTGACGCGTACCTGGTCGCCCAGCGATTCGTCGTGGGCGGTTCCGTAGATCACATGGGCATCGGGTGAGGCATAGCCGCGCACCGTGTCCATGGCCAGGCGCGATTCGCTCAGCTTGAGCGAGCCGCGCTTGGCGGAAATCAGTACCAGCACGCCTTTGGCACCTGCCAGGTCTATGCCTTCGAGCAGCGGGCAGGCAACCGCTTGCTGCGCGGCGATGCTGGCGCGGTCGGGGCCGCTGGCCTGCGCCGTGCCCATCATGGCTTTGCCGGGCTCGCCCATCACGGTGCGCACGTCCTCAAAGTCGACGTTGATATGGCCCGGCATGTTGATGATCTCGGCAATACCACCCACGGCGTTTTTCAGTACGTCATTAGCTTGCGCGAAGGCTTCGTCTTCGCTGATGTCATCACCCAGTACTTCAAGCAATTTCTCGTTCAGGATCACGATCAGGGAGTCGACGTTTTCTTCCAGCTCAGCCAGTCCCACTTCGGCGTTTTTCATGCGGCGGTCGCCTTCAAAGCTAAAGGGCTTGGTCACCACGCCCACCGTCAGAATGCCCATCTCTTTGGCCACTTTGGCGATGATGGGCGCAGCCCCGGTGCCGGTGCCGCCGCCCATACCGGCGGTGATGAAGAGCATGTGCGCGCCTTCTATTGCACTGCGTATGGATGCCTCTGCCTGTTCGGCTGCCTGGCGACCCATATCGGGCTTGCTGCCCGCACCCAGGCCGGTGTGGCCCAGCTGGATGATTTTGTGTGCCGTGCTGCGACCCAGGGCTTGCGCATCGGTGTTTGCCGAGATGAACTCCACGCCATCGACCCGGCCGTCAATCATGTGCTGGACTGCGTTGCCACCGCCGCCGCCGACGCCGATGACTTTGATGCGTGTTCCTTGGTTGAATCGTTCTTCGTCGAGCATTTCGATGGTCATGGATGGCTCCTGGTTGTGGTCTGAGTAGGACATGGTGGCGGGGTAAAAAAGTAAGAAAAAAGTAGAGAGAAATTAAAAAGTACCGGCGAAAAAATCTTTGAGTTGTGCAAATGCGCTCTTGACCGAGCCATTTTTTTGCGACACCTTGATGCCGCGTATGCGGGCAATACGGGCCTCTTCGAGCAGGCCCATGGCGGTAGAGGCGCGCGGCTGCGCAATCAGGTCGGCCAGCGAGCCCCGGTATTGCGGCAGGCCTCGGCGCACCGGCTTCAAGAAGATGTCTTCACCAAGCTCGACCATGCCGGGCATGATGCAGCTGCCACCGGTCAAGACTACGCCGGAGGACAGAACCTCTTCATAGCCAGACTCGCGCATCACCTGGTTGACCAGCGTGAAAATTTCTTCCACGCGTGGCTCGATGACGCCGGCTAAGGCCTGGCGGCTGAGCATGCGCGGGCTGCGGTCGCCCAGACCTGGAACTTCGACCTGCACTTCGGGGTTGACCAGCACCTGTTTGGCGTGGCCGGCCTCGACCTTGATTTCTTCGGCGTCCTTGGTTGGCGTGCGCAGCGCCATGGCGATGTCGCTGGTGATGAGGTCACCGGCAATCGGAATCACCGCGGTGTGGCGGATGGCGCCGTTGGTGAAGATGGCCACATCCGTGGTGCCTGCCCCAATATCCACCAGTGCCACGCCCAACTCGCGCTCGTCGGCCGTGAGCACCGACAGGCTGGACGCCAATGGGTTGAGCATGAGCTGGTCGACTTCCAACCCGCAGCGGCGCACGCATTTAATGATGTTTTCCGCAGCGCTTTGCGAGCCCGTCACGATGTGCACCTTGGCTTCCAGGCGCATGCCGCTCATGCCGATGGGCTCGCGCACTTCCTGGTTGTCGATGATGAATTCCTGCGGCTCCACCAGTAGTAAGCGCTGGTCGGTGGAAATATGGATGGCCTTGGCGGTCTCGACCACGCGCGACACATCAGCCTGCGTGACTTCGCGGTCTTTGATGGCCACCATGCCGGGCGAGTTGATGCCGCGAATATGGCTGCCGGTGATGCCGGTATAGACGCGGGTGATTTTGCAATCGGCCATTAACTCGGCTTCTTTGAGCGCCTGCTGGATGCTGGCGACGGTGGCGTCGATATTGACAACGACGCCGCGCTTCAGGCCAAAGCTGGGTGCGATGCCGTAACCGGCGAGTTTGAGCTCACCGTTGGCCAGTACCTCGGCCACCACCGCCATCACCTTATGGGTGCCGATGTCGAGACCAACGACCAAATCTTTGTATTCTTTTGCCATCGGGGGGTTACCTTTGTGCTGTCATGGGGCGGTATAGAGCGGGAGTTATTTCGGCGCGGCCAGGGCCAGCGTTGTCACGCCGCGCAGTCGCAGGGCGTAGGCTTGTTCGTAACGCAGGTCGGCATATTCCAGAGTTCCTGTATTGCGGCCGTAGCGCTGCGTCACGGCGGGGAGGGTTTGCAAAAAGCGCTCGGTGCGTTGCAGCACGGCAGCCCGGTCGCCGCTGCCGAGTTCAAGCCGCGCGCCCGACTCCAGACCGATGCGCCAGTTGCCGCGCGCACTCAGCTCCACCTGCACCAATTCCATGCCAACACGGTTCAGTGGTGCTAGCAAGGTCTGGTACATGTCCCAGACCTGGGGGCCCAGGCCCGCAGGTCCGGCAAGCCGGGGCAGCGTGTTGGGTTCGACCTCGTCAATATTGGCGTCAAAGACTTCGCCATAGCTGTTGAGCATGCGCGAATCGCCTTCCGCACCCCAGTACGCTACCGGCTGGTGTTCTTGCAGTTCCACCCGCAGGCGGTTGGGGAAATCGCGCCGCACCACCGCTTGGCGCACCCAGGGCATGGATTCATAGGCTTTGCGGATCGCCGGCAGATCCAGGGTGAAGAAGGTTCCGCGCACCTGCGGCAGCACATTAGCCCGCATGCTGGGAATATTGTTATGCGCCACATCGCCGCGCACGCTGATGCCCTGGATGTCGAAGGTCGCCTGCCGAGCCACCCAGCGCGTTGCGGATACCAGCGCGAGCAACACAAAAGCACCCAGCAGCAGCGCGGCCGCCATGTTCATCAGGCGGATGTCCATCGCCATGGGTGTGGGTTCGGTCATGGCCGTTGCCCCGTAGTACTGACACGGTTGTCTAGGCTTGCTGCTGCCAGTATGCGTACGCACAAATCGGCGTAGCCGATACCCGCAGCGCGGGCGGCCATGGGTACCAGCGAGTGGCTGGTCATGCCGGGCGAGGTATTCATTTCGAGCAGAAAGGGTTTGCGGTCGCTGGCACGCAGCATCAGGTCGGCGCGGCCCCAGCCCCGGCAGCCCAGGGCCCGGTAGGCCGCCAGCACCAGCCACCTGATCTCGGCCTCTTGCGGCTCGGGCAGACCACTGGGGCAATGGTAGGAAACCGTATCGGTGAAATACTTGTTTTGGTAGTCGTACGCCCCGTCGGGCGCTTGGATGCGCACCACCGGAAGCGCCTGTGCGCCAGCGCCTTCGCCTAAGACGGCGCAGGTCACTTCCTCGCCGGTGATGAAGGCTTCGCACAGCACCTGATCGTCGTAGCGCGCAGACAGGGTGACAGCTGCCTCCAGCGCTCCAGCCGTGCTGACTTTGGTCACCCCCAGTGAGGACCCTTCCCGCGGCGGCTTGACGATCAGGGGCAGGCCCAGCTGCGCGGGAACGGCGGTGGCAGCTAGCAGCAACCTCGCTGTCCCGCTTGGGCTGCTATCGGACGCGTCCAGCACCACCGACTGCGGGGTGGGCAGGCCCTGTGCCAGCCACAGGCGCTTGGTCATGACTTTGTCCATCGCCACGGCTGAGGCCATAACGCCCGAGCCGGTATAGGGGATGCCCAGCAGTTCGAGCGCGCCCTGTACCGTGCCGTCTTCGCCAAAGCGCCCATGCAGGGCGATGAAGCAGCGCGCCACGCCCTCCTGGCGCAGTTCGTGCAGACCACGCTGCGCCGGATCGAAGGCATGTGCGTCCACACCCACCGAGCGCAGGGCCTCCAGCACGCCCTGGCCGGACAGCAGCGAAATCTCGCGCTCGGCGGATGCCCCGCCCATCAGCACCGCCACGCGACCCATGTCGTGCGCTGCACTCATGCGCGGCCTCCCTGCAACAAAACCACCAAGCGGGCTGGTACAGCGCCAATGCTGCCCGCACCCATGCACAGAATCACATCACCGTCGCGCGCACTCGCCAGCGCCACTTGGGGCAAGTCCACGATGTCGGCCACAAACTGTGGCTCTACTTTGCCTGCGACCCGCAGCGCGCGCGCCAGTGAGCGGCCGTCTGCGGCGACGATGGGCGCTTCTCCGGCGGCATAGACCTCGGTCAGTAGCACCGCGTCGGCCTGGCCGATGACGGCCACGAAATCATCAAAGCAGTCGCGCGTGCGGGTGTAGCGGTGCGGCTGAAAAGCCAATACCAGCCGCCGCCCGGGAAATGCACCGCGCGCAGCGGACAGGGTGGCGGCCATCTCCACCGGATGGTGGCCGTAGTCGTCCACCACGCTAACCTGTCCGCCTTGCGGCAGCGCCCAGTCGCCATAGGGTTGGAAGCGCCGCCCCACGCCCTTGAACTCGGCCAGGGCTTGCAGCAGCGCGGCGTCCGGCACATTGAGTTCTACCGCCACGCAAATGGCCGCGAGCGCGTTGCGCACATTGTGTTCACCGGGCAGGTTGAGCACCACGTCGAGGTCGGGCAGCACCACGCCGTTGCGCCGGGTCACGGTGAAGTGCATTTGTGCGCCCACCGCGCGCACCTGGGTGGCGCGTACCTGCGCACCTTGGTCAAAACCGTAGCTGGTAATCGGGCAGGTCACCTCGTCCACGATGGCACGGACGGCCGGATCATCGGTGCACAAAATGGCGGTGCCGTAAAACGGCATGCGGTGCAGAAAGTCCACAAAGGCTTTTTGCAGGCGGGCGAAGTCGTGCCCGTAGGTCTCCATGTGGTCGGCGTCGATATTGGTGACCACCGCCATGATGGGCAGCAGGTTCAGAAAGGACGCATCGGACTCATCCGCCTCGACCACGATGTAATCGCCACTGCCCAGACGCGCATTCGCTCCGGCGCTGTTCAGGCGTCCGCCAATCACAAAAGTCGGGTCCAACCCTGCGGCGGCGAGCACGCTGGCCACCAGGCTGGTCGTGGTGGTTTTGCCGTGGGTGCCGGCAATTGCAATGCCTTGTTTGAGACGCATCAACTCGGCCAGCATCAGAGCGCGCGGCACGATGGGGATGTGCATCTCCCGGGCGCGCAGCACCTCCGGGTTGCTGCTCTGCACGGCAGTGGAGGTAACTACCGCGTCGGCACCATCGACATGCTGCGCAGCGTGCCCGACAGAGGTGGCAATGCCCAAGGCCGCCAGGCGCTGCAGCGTGGCGCTGTCGTTGAGGTCCGAGCCGCTGATCTGGTAGCCCAGGTTGTGCAGCACTTCGGCAATGCCGCTCATGCCTGAGCCACCGATGCCGACAAAGTGGATGTGCCGCACCGCGTGCTTCATGCAGCCAGCTCCTCACAGGCGGCAGCCATGGCCTGGGTCGCCTGGGTTTTTTCCATGGTCTTGGCGGCCACTGCGCGTTGCAGCAGGGTGCTGCGGTCCAGGGTTTGGAGCATGTGCGCCAAATAGGCAGGCGTGAGCTGTGGCTGGGGCAGCAGCCAGCCGCCACCGGCTTCCACCAAAAAGCGCGCGTTATGGGTCTGGTGGTCGTCGACGGCGAAAGGGAAGGGCACGAACACGGCGGCGGCGCCGACGGCGGCAATCTCGGTCACCGTGCTGGCCCCGGCGCGGCACAGCACCAGATCGGCATCGGCAAAGGCTTGTGCGGTGTTCTCGATGAATGGCGTCAGTGTGGCCGCAACACCGGCTGCAGCGTAGTTGGCCCGCAGTTCATCAATCTGCTTTTCACCGCTTTGGTGGATGACCACGGGACGCTGTTCGGGCGCGATCAAGGCCAGGGCCTGGGGCACCACGGTGTTGAGCGCGCGCGCGCCCAGGCTGCCGCCCACCACCAGCACGCGCAGCGGGCCGCTGCGTGCGGCAAAGCGCTGCTGGGGCGTGGCTTGCTGCAAAAATTCCGCGCGCAGCGGATTGCCCACCCAGTGCGCGGCGGGCAAAGCATTGGGGTAGGCGCTGAAGACACGCTGTGCCAACCGCGCCAGCACACGGTTGGATAAACCGGCGACGGCGTTTTGTTCGTGTAACACCAGCGGGATACGCAAGAGGGCTGCGGTCAAACCGGCAGGCAGGCTGATATAGCCACCCAAACCCACCACCACCGACGGACGCAGGCGGCGTAGCAGCGCCAGACTCTGCCAGCAGGCCCGCGCCAGACGCCAGGGTGCGGCCAGCAAAGCCAGTCGGCCTTTTCCGCGCACGCCTTGGAAATCGATCAGGTCCATGGCAAAGCCGCGCGGCGGTACGATGCGCGACTCCATGCTGTCAGGCGCTCCCAGCCAGCGCACCTGCCAGCCCGCGCTGCGCAGGGCTTGCGCCACTGCAAGCCCCGGGAAAATATGCCCCCCGGTTCCACCCGCCATCACCAGCGCGCAGTGGGGCAGGACTGCGGCGTTCATGAGCGACCTCCTTGCATCATGCGGCGGTTTTCATGCTCAACCCGCAGCACAATCGCCAGCGCAACCAGGTTGATCAAAATCGCGGAGCCGCCGTAGCTCATGAGCGGTAGCGTCAGGCCTTTGGTGGGCAGCGCGCCCAGGTTCACACCCATGTTGATGAAGGCCTGGAAGCCCATCCAGATCGCCACACCCTCGGCCACCAGGCCGGCAAACACCCTATCCAGCGCAATCGCCCGGCGACCGATGTGCATGATGCGCCGCGTCAACCAGAGAAACATGCCAATCAGGACCACCACGCCGACCAGACCCAGTTCCTCGCCTATCACGGCTAACAAAAAGTCGGTGTGTGCCTCGGGCAACCAGTGCAGTTTCTCCACGCTGCCACCCAGGCCAACGCCAAAAATTTCACCCCGACCAATGGCGATCAGCGAATGCGATAGCTGATAGCCCTTACCCAAAGCATATTTTTCGGCCCAGGGGTCCAGGTAGGCAAAAATCCGCTCACGCCGCCACTCGCTCAGAGCAATCATCAAGCCGAAGGCAATCAGCAAAATCGCGGCGATGGACGCGAACATGCGCACATTCACGCCACCCAAAAACAAGATGCCCATGGCGATTACCGCGATCACCAGGAACGCGCCCATATCAGGCTCCCACAGCAGCAGCACGCCCATAGCGACCACTGCGATCCCCATGGGCATCACGGCGCGAAAGAAGTCTTCCTTGACGTCCATCTTGCGGACCATGTAATTGGCTGCATACAAGAGCACGGCCAGCTTGCCCAGTTCCGATGGCTGAAAATTGGTGGGCCCCAGCTTGAGCCAGCGCTTGGCTCCGTTGACATCCTTGCTCAGACCCGGCACCAGCACGAGGGCCAGCAGCACCAGCGACACCACAAACAAGGCCGGCGCCCAGCGCTCCCATTTCTCCAGCGGAACCTGGAATGCCAGCAGCGCCGCCACCAGGGCTGCGGTAATCGACAGGATGTGGCGGCTCAGGAAATGGGTGTGGGAATAACCGGCGAACTTGGGGTTGTCCGGCATGGCAATGGAGGCGGAGTACACCATCACCAGACCCCAGGTCAGGAGGATGCCGACCACCCAGATTAGCGCCATATCCACCGTCTGCATCGGTGCCGCCTGGGGGCTTACACCGGCTTGGCTGTGGGTATACGCGCTGCGGCGTGCGCCGAGCTGCACCGGCAAGGCTTCGCCTTGCTCTTCACGCGGGCCGAACCAGCGTTTGAAGGGATTGCGCGCGTGCAGGGCCTGCATCATGCCGCGGCCTCCAGCAGCGAGCCGCTGGTTTGCGTCAGCGCCGTAACGGCGTCCACAAAGACGCGGGCCCGGTGTGCGTAGTCATCGAACATGTCAAAGCTGGCGCAAGCAGGGGACAGCAGCACCGCGTCACCAGGGCATGCTGCCTGCGCCGCGAGCGCAACTGCCTGCGCCAGCGTACCGGCGTCCACGGTGGGTAGGGCTCCGCTGGCGGTAATGGCCTTGCGGATCAGCACGGCATCGCGCCCGATCAGCACCACGCTGCGCGCGTAAGCGGCAAGCGGCGCGGCCAGCGGACCAAAGTCCTGGCCTTTTCCGTCGCCACCCAGAATGACCACTAGCCGGCGCTCGGCACCCAGGCCTGCGAGCGCGGCAACGGTTGCGCCAACGTTAGTGCCTTTGCTGTCGTCAAAAAACTCGACGCCGTTGATCACTGCCACCGACTGCATGCGGTGCGGCTCGCCCCGGTATTCGCGCAGTCCGTAGAGCACCGGTGCCAGCGGGCAGTCAGCCAGCATGACCAGGGCCAAAGCCGCCAGCGCGTTGGTGGCGTTGTGGCGACCCCGTATGCGCAGGGCGTCAGCCGGCATCAGGCGCTGCATCAGCAGCCCCTCGGCTTCGCCACGGCTGACTTTTTCGCCCGAGCCTACCGCGCGCACCAACCATGTCAGGCCGTTTATGTCTTCCAAGCCGAAGTCGCCCGCGCGGGTGGGCAGATCGCTTCCAAAGCACAGCACGGTGCGTGGGGTGGGTGCTGCAGGTGTGAGAGTGCGCGAACGTGTCGGTTTGCCCTTGACCACAGGTGGCGGTGCCATACGCATCACGGCAGCGTCGTCGCGGTTGAGCACCATGGCAGCGTGTGTGCCAAAAATGCGGGCCTTGGCAGCGGCGTAGTCGTCCATGTCGCTGTGCCAGTCCAGATGATCCTGGCTGAGGTTGAGCACTACGGCAGCCGTAGGCTCGAAGTTGCCGCTGCTGTGGAGCTGGAAACTAGAGAGTTCGAGCACCCAGACCTCGGGCAGGGCGTCGCCATCCAGGGCTTGTGCCAGGGTGTCCAATAACGTCGGACCGATATTGCCGGCCACCGCCACGCTTTTCCCGGCACGCTCAACCAGCTGCCCGGTCAATGCAGTCACTGTGGTTTTTCCGTTGGTTCCGGTGATAGCCAGCACGCAGGGCGCGTAGCCGGTGTGGGCTTGCAGATCGGCCAGACCCTGCGCAAAGAGGCTCAGTTCGCCTCCCACCCACAGACCCAAAGCGCGGGCGGCATCGGTCAGCGCTGCCGTGGCTGCCGGAGCCAGACCGGGGCTGACACATACGGCGCGGATGTCGCTGCCCTGCACCACATCGGCCGAGAAGCTGCCGTGCCGCAGCTGTGCTTCTGGCACCGCGGCTCGCAGGGCAGCTGCTTGCGGAGGCGCGGCGCGGTTGTCCAAGACACTGACCCGCGCACCCGCACGCGCGCACCAGCGCGCCATCGCCAGGCCGGAGGCACCCAGGCCGAGAATCAAGACATGCTGGTTGCGCAGGGAGTCCACGGTTTACCTCAGCTTCAGCGTGGACAGGCCGAGCAAGCACAGCAGCATGGTGATGATCCAGAAGCGCACCACCACCTGGGTTTCGCGCCATCCGATTTTCTCAAAATGGTGGTGCAGCGGCGCCATCTTCAGCAAACGCCGGCCTTCGCCGAAGCGGCGCTTGGAGTACTTGAAGTAGCCCACCTGCAGCATCACCGATAGGGCTTCGACCACGAACACGCCGCCCATCACCGCCAGCACGATTTCCTGGCGCACGATCACTGCCACCGTGCCGAGCGCCGCACCGAGTGAGAGCGCGCCCACGTCACCCATAAAGACCTGCGCCGGGTGGGTGTTGAACCACAAAAAGGCCAGGCCCGAGCCGGCGATAGCGGCGCAAAAAATCAGCAACTCACCCGCGCCAGTGATATGCGGGAAAAACAGGTACTTCGAGTAGACCGCGCTGCCAGTCACATAGGCGAAAACACCCAGCGCCGAGGCCACCATGACCACCGGCATGATGGCCAGTCCGTCCAGCCCGTCGGTCAGGTTCACGGCGTTGCTGGATCCCACAATCACCAGATAGGTCAGGATCACAAAACCCAGCACACCCAGCGGGTAGCTCACCTCTTTGAAAAACGGCAGCAGCAGGCCGGCTTTGGGCGGCAGGCTGACGTCAAAGCCCGAGCTCACCCACATGCTGAACAACTCCCACACGCGCTGATTGGAGTTCTCGGACACGCTGAACACCAGGCCTATGGCGGCCACCAGCCCGATGACCGACTGCCAGAAATATTTCTCGCGCGAGCGCATGCCTTCGGGGTCTTTGCGCACGACTTTGCGCCAGTCGTCGACCCAGCCTATGGCCCCAAAGCCAATGGTCACGATCAACACGATCCAGACAAAGCGGTTACTCAGATCAGCCCATAGCAAAGTGGACAGGGCAATTGAGATCAGAACCAGCACCCCGCCCATGGTGGGTGTGCCGCTCTTGCTCAAGTGGGTTTCCATGCCGTAGCCGCGCACGGGTTGGCCGATCTTCAGGGCCGTCAGACGCCGTATCACGGCGGGTCCTGCGGCCAGGCCGATGACCAGTGCGGTCATCGCCGCCATCACTGCGCGCAAGGTGATGTACTGAAACACCCGGAAGATCCCGTATTCCGGGGACATGGCTTGCAGCCATTGCGCCAGGCTCAGCAGCATGCGGTTTCTCCCTGGGCTACCGGTTCTGCTGCCTGCGCTGCGCAGGCCTGGGTTAGTGCGGCCACCACCTGCTCCATGCGCATAAAGCGCGAGCCTTTGACCAGCACACTGGCGATCTGCGGCAACTGCGCCACTGCAGCGGCGCAGACATCTGCCATGCCGTCGATGTGCTGCGCGCCGGGGGCTGCGGCCTGTGTGTGGCGGCTCAAATTGCCGGTGAGCACGATAGATTCAATTCCCCGAGCGGCTGCATACGCGCCCGCCTCCGCGTGGAAAGCGGGGCCTTGGTCGCCGACCTCGCCCATATCGCCCAGCACCAGCAGCCGTGGGCCGGGCAGATCGGCCAGCACCTCGATGGCGGCGCGCACCGAATCCGGGTTGGCGTTGTAGCTGTCGTCTACCAGCGTGATGCTGCGCCCGGCATACACCAGCCCTACGGCCCGCGAGCGGCCTTGCACCGGCACAAAGGCCGACAAGCCCGCACCCACCGTGCTTGCGGGCACACCAGCCGCCAGCGCACAGGCAGCGGCGGCCAAGGCGTTGCGCACGTTGTGGCGTCCGGCAATGTGCAGATCAAATAGCAACGCGTCGCGCTGTCCGGCCAGATCGGCCTCTGCGCGTACCCGCCAGTGGCCGGATTGCCACTGCGCGTCGACCAGCTGCACATAGTCAAGGTCTGGCGTCGCTGCGTCGCGCGTGTCACTGAAGGTCACGGTGCGCCGTCCGGCCGCCAGCCCACGCCACAGCGCGGTGTAGGCATCGTCGCCTGGAAAAACGGCTACGCCTGTGGCCGGTAGGGCGCTGATAACGGCGCCATTTTCTGCGGCGACCGCGTCCACCGTGTGCATGAATTCCAGATGCTCGCGCTGGGCGTTGTTCACCAGCGCCACGGTGGGCTGGGCCACGGCGCTGAGCTGGGCGATTTCACCCGGATGGTTCATGCCAAGTTCGACCACGCCGATGCGGTGTTCGCGGCGCAGGCGCAGTATGGTCAGTGGCACGCCGATATGGTTATTCAAATTGCCCTGGGTGGCCAGCGCCGCGCCGTCTGGCGCGTGGGCGTTGAGGATGGCGGCAACCATTTGCGTCACCGTGGTCTTGCCGTTGCTGCCGGTCACGGCGATCAAGGGCAGGTGCCATTGCGCGCGCCAGGCCTGACCGAGTGCGCTCAGCGCTGCTTGGGTATCGGGCACTTCGATGCGCGGCAGCGCACCAGCCTCGATGGCCGGATCCTGCGGATGGCAGACCACTGCGACCGCACCCTGTGCCACTGCCTGGGGCAGGAAGGCGTTGGCGTCAAATTTCTCACCGCGCAAGGCCACGAAGACATCACCCGCGCGGGTGCTACGGCTGTCGGTGTACACGCGCAGCCAGGGGCTGGCCGGGTTGGCGCTGAACTGGCTGTGTGGGACCAAGGAGGCCAAATGCCCCAGCGTCATGCGGGTGGTGGCGCGCGCCTCGAGGGCGCTGCGGGCGTGGGCGCGGTCGTCGAAGGCATGGCGTTGTCCCGCCACCTCCTGGGTGGTTTCGTGGCCCTTGCCGGCAATCAGCAACAGGTCGCGGTCATGCGCCTGCAGCACCGCGTCGGCGATGGCGATGGCGCGGTCGGGCTGTACCTGCCAGGCCGGGCCCGGCCTCAGCGTGGAGATCACCTGCGTCAGGATGGCCTGGGGGTCTTCGCTGCGCGGGTTGTCGCTGGTGAAAACCACCCGGTCAGCACCCTTCACTGCGGCAGCGCCCATCTGGCGACGTTTGCCCGGGTCGCGGTCTCCGCCACAGCCCACGACGCACCAGAGTTGTCCGCCGCGCGCCAGGGCCAGCGGGCGCAGGGCGGCCAGGGCCTGGCTTAGTCCGTCCGGGGTGTGGGCGTAGTCAACCAGCACCAGCGGGTTGACACCGTTCACGGCCACCGGTTCCATGCGCCCGGGTGGGGCCTGCAAACCGCTGCACGCTGCCGCGGCCTGCGCTAGCGGAATACCATGACTGCGCAAGGCAGCGATCACGCCCAGCAGATTGGCTACGTTGTAGTGGCCGGGTACGGTGCTGTGCACGGTATGCCGCGTACCGGACTCATCAAGCTCAAACGCCATACCGACTCCGGTGCTGCGGATATTGCATGCTTGCAGGCGCGCCGGGTGCTGGGTGGAACAGGTCCACAGGTCCAGCCCGCTGTCCGCAAGCTCTTCTGCCAGCCGGGCACCTTGCGCGTCGTCGGTAAGGACCACCGCGCTGCGCAAACCAGGCCATTCAAACAGTGCCCGTTTGGCAGCCCAGTAGGTCTGCATGCTGCCGTGGTAGTCGAGGTGATCCTGGCTGAAATTGGTAAAGATCGCGCAGCGGATGGCTAAGCCGTCCAATCGATGTTCTTGCAGGCCGATGGACGAGGCTTCAATCGCGCATCCCGGCGCGCCCTGCCGCGCGAAGGTCTGCAGGGCGGCATGCAGCGTGACGGGGTCGGGTGTGGTCAGCCCGGTGGCGTGCAGGCTGCTGATGCTTGCCCCCGCTCCGTGTCCGATCAGGCCGCAGCCCAAGGTGCCGATGAAGCCTGCCCGCCTCGCAGCGGGCGCTTGTGCGGTGGTGGCCAGGGCCTGTGCCAGCCACCATGCGGTCGAGGTTTTTCCGTTGGTTCCGGTGACGGCAAATACCGGCAGCTGCGCGCCGGCCTGTCCGAAAAATGCAGCGGCCAGCGTGCCCAGGCTGGTTTGCAAACCGTCCAAGACTGCCACGGGCGCATCGCCGAAATCCCAAGCCTGTACGCCCTGCGCGTCCACCAGACAGGCCACGGCACCGCGCTGCAATGCATCGGCCACATGGCGGCGCGCGTCCGCAGCAGCACCGGGCCAGGCGATGAAGCCGTCACCTGCGCGTACGGCGCGGCTGTCGCTGACCAGGGTACCGGTTACGCGGGCCTGCAACCAGGCCAGGACGTCAGCGGAGGTCTGGGCAAGCAGCATCAAAAACTCTCGTCTTCTGCGGCGGCGACAACCTGCGGGCGCACCGAAATGTCCGGTTGCACACCCATGATGCGCAGGCTGTGCTGCACCAGTTCGCTGAACACAGGCGCAGCCACCTCACCCCCGAAGTATTTGCCTGCGCTGGGCTCATCAAGCATCACACCGACAATGATGCGGGGCTTGTCGATGGGTGCCATGCCGACAAACCAGCTGCGGTATTTGCGGTTGCCATCGCTGCCATAGCCTTTGCCGATCTGCTTGTAGGCGGTACCCGATTTACCGCCCACCGAATAGCCGATGGTCTGCGCTTTCGGTCCGGTGCCGCCGGGGCCTGCGGCCATATGCAACATCTTGCGGATTTCGGTCGCCGTCTGGGCAGAAAAAACCGGTGCACCCACCGCCGGGTTTTCGGACTTCATCAGGGTGGCGGGGATGATCTGGCCGTCATGCGAGAAGACGGTGTAGGAACGCACCATTTGGAATAAGGAGGCTGACAAGCCGTAACCGTAGGACGCTGTGGCCTGCTCGATCGGACGCCAGGTTTTGTAGGGTCGCAGCCGCCCAGAGACAGCGCCCTTGAATTCGATGTTGGGGCGCTCGCCAAAGCCGGCAGCGGCGAAGGTCGTCCACATCTCGCTGGGATGCAGCTGCATGGCAATTTTGGTGGTGCCGACGTTGCTGGAAACTTGGATGATTTGCTCCACGCTCAGAGCCCCGTGCGGATGGGCGTCGCGGATGGTTACGCCGGTAATAGAGACTGAGCCGGGGGCGGTGTCGATCATCGTCTCGGGCTTGACACGTCCGCTTTCCAATCCGATGCCGATGGTGAAGGGCTTCATCACCGAGCCTGGTTCGAAGGTATCGGTGAGCGCCCGGTTGCGCAGTTGTTCGCCGCTGAGGTTGGCGCGTTTTTGTGGGTTGTAGCTGGGGTAGTTGGCCATGGCCAGCAGCTCGCCGGTGTTGGCATCCAGCACCACCACGCTGCCGGCGTGGGCGCGGTTGTTTACGACCGCCTCTTTGAGCTTCTGGTAGGCAAAAAACTGGATCTTGCTGTCCACGCTGAGTTGCACATCGTCTCCCGGCAACGGCGGTACCACTGCGCCCACGTCCTCGACCACCCGCCCGCGCCCGTCTTTGATGACATGGCGCAAGCCCGATTTGCCCGTGAGTGCGCGGTTGAAGAACAATTCCACGCCTTCCTGGCCCTTGTCTTCTACGTTGGTGAAGCCGACGATGTGGGCCGCCGATTCGCCCTCCGGATACTGGCGCAGGTAGTCGGCACTCTGGTGGATGCCTTTGAGCTCCAGGGCGCTGATGGCCTTGGCTGTCTCGGTGTCGACTTGGCGCTTGATCCAGACAAATGTTTTGTCTTCGTCGGCCAGTTTTTTGCCCAGGTCGCTGACCCGCATGTCCAGCAGTTTGGCGAGTTGCTGTGACTGCGCTGGCGTCAAGTCCACGTCTTCCGGAATCGCCCAAATGCTGGCGGCGGGTACGCTGGATGCCAGGATCAGGCCGTTGCGATCCAACACCCGTCCGCGGTTGGCGGGCAGCTCTATCGTGCGCGCGAAGCGCACCACGCCCTGGCGCTGGAAAAAGTCGTTATTAAAAATCTGGATGTAGGCTGCGCGCGCGCCCAGCCCGGTAAAGCCCAGCGCAATCATGGCGACCACAAACTTGCTGCGCCACACCGGCGTGCGGCTGGCCAGCAGCGGGCTGGAGGTGTATTGGATGCTGCGGCTCATGGTTTATCGGCCTTGGGCGCTTGGGCCAGCGCGTTGTTGGGGTAGCTCATGTAAGTCGTGATAGCTGGGGTGGGTTGGCGCATGTCCAGTTTTTCGCGTGCCAGCCGCTCGACGCGCCCTGGGCTGGCCTGGGCGCGTTTTTCAACCTCCAGTCGCTCCACATCCATCGCCAGGTGGCGGGCTTGTGAATGGGCTTTGTCGAGCTCGGAAAACAGACGCCGCGATTCGTACTGGACCCGTACCAGGTATACGGCTGTGGCTACCAATGCCAGCACCAGCAGCGCATTGATCCGGGTCATGCTGCCACCGCCTCTGCGGCACGCGGCAGGCGCTGCGCCACCCGCATCACGGCGCTGCGCGCGCGCGGGTTGGCAGCGATTTCCGACGCGCACGGTTTGCTGCGTCCCAGTGCCTTCAAGGCCATGGTTTTAGGCGCTGCGAAGGGAGCGCGGCGATCGTAGACCTCGCGCGCGTGCTCGGCAATGAACTGTTTGACGATGCGGTCTTCCAAAGAATGGAAGCTGATGACGACCATGCGCCCACCCGGCTTCAGCAGGCGCAGCGCCGCGCTCAGGCCCTGCGCGAGTTCTTCCAGTTCGGCGTTAATGAAAATCCGCAGCGCCTGAAAGGTGCGGGTAGCCGGGTTTTGGCCTTTTTCACGGGTTTTGACCGCAGCAGCCACGAGCGTGGCCAGTTCCGTGGTGCGGGTGATGGGCCCGTATTCTGTGCGGCGCGCCACAATTGCTTTTGCAATCGCGCCAGCAAACCGCTCCTCGCCATAGTCACGAATTACCTCCGTCAGGGTTTGTACGTCAGCCTCTTGCAGCCACTGCGCCACGCTCAGACCGCGCGTGGTGTCCATGCGCATATCTAACGGGCCGTCAAAGCGAAAGCTGAAGCCGCGCTGTGCACTGTCGATTTGGGGGGAGCTCACGCCCAGGTCCATCAGTACGCCATCCAGACTGCTGGCGGGCAGCGTTCCGATGTCAGAAAAGGGCTGCTGGCGGATCGAAAAACGGGTGTCCTGCACCGACTGCGCGTGCGCTACTGCCTCCGGGTCGCGGTCGAAGGCAATCAGCCTGGCGTCGGCGGGCAGGCGTTGCAGCAGCAGGGTGGAGTGACCGCCGCGGCCGTAGGTGGCGTCTACATAGCAGGCCAGAGGCCCGGCGCCGTCGCCCAGCAAGGCATCTACGGCCTCGTGCAGCAACACCGTGGTGTGCGCAGGTGCGGGCTGCACGGCTGCTTCCATCAGAACGAGAAATCTTTGAAGACGTCAGGCATATCGCCTTGCATGGCCTGGGCTTCCTGGGCTTCATAAGTGGCTTTGTCCCAGAGTTCAAAGTGGTTGCCCATGCCCAGCAACACGGTTTCTTTGTCCAGCTTGGCTGCGGCGCGCAGCTCAGGCGAGACCAGCACGCGGCCGGTGCTGTCGATCTCGACATCCATGGCGTTGCCGAGCAGGATGCGCTTCCACCACTGGGCGGCCATGGGCAATTCGACGATGCGCTGGCGAAACTGCTCCCAGGCCGGACGGGGAAAGACCATCAGGCAGCCATGCGGATGGCGGGTGATGGTGAGCTGCCCCGAGGCGACTGCCGCCAGCACGTCACGATGCCGGGTCGGCACCGAAAGCCGACCCTTGTTATCGAGACTGAGTGATGAAGCACCTTGGAACACTGCGCACGACCTGTTTTGTCAATCCAACCACGTAAATCCGCTTTCACGGGAATTTTTCCCACGAAATGCGAGTTTTTACCACTGTACCAGCAATTTGGCAGCTTGCAAGCCTGCGGGCTGTAAAAAATCCCAATCAAATCAATGACTTAGATCGTATTTGTGAGAAAATAACCGTTAAAATTGTTATCTAAATTAAGTACTTAGCGGTCACTATGAAGGTGATACTTCAAATACTTTGCAGGGTTTAATTTTTTTCAGCCCAACCAGCGCCAGGAGGTCTGGCCGATTCAACCGGGGTCTTTGGCCCATGGGTCGCTGCGGATTCCGGTTCTAAGCCCTGAGCCGACTTTTGCATACGAAACCGTACCTCTAGGTGTAAATACTAGGTAATTGAGGAAATTCAGTACCTAAATTTGGGCCCTGAGTACCACTTTGGTGCCCGGCTGTGGCTATCTTCAGTCTGTCAATGCTGCCTGCGAACGAGCGTTGAACACGCCATAGCAAACCCAACTTATCAGGAGACTGTGTATGAAATCGAAATCCCGCCTTGCCCTTGCGGCAACCTTGGTGGCCTCGCTCTGGGGCACATCGGCCAGCGCCGTCGAATTGGTCATTGCCACCGTCAACAACGGCCACATGATCGAAATGGAAAAGCTGAGCAAAAACTTTGAAGCCGCCAACCCCGGCATCACCCTCAAATGGGTGACCCTAGAAGAAGGCGTGCTGCGCCAGCGCGTGACCACCGACATCGCCACCAAAGGCGGCCAGTTCGACGTGATGACCATCGGCATGTACGAAACCCCGATCTGGGGTAAAAAAGGCTGGTTGACCGAGCTCAAGGGCGACGCCAGCTATGACGCCGATGACATCCTGCCCGCCATGCGCAATGGACTGAGCGTGGACGGCAAGATGTACGCCGCCCCGTTCTACGGCGAAAGCTCCATGCTGATGTACCGCAAAGACCTGACCGACAAGGCCGGCATCAAGTTCGCCGACCGTCCCACCTGGAATGACGTCCGCGACGCGGCCGCCAAAATCCATGATCCGAAAAATGGCGTGTACGGCATCTGCCTACGCGGCAAGCCGGGCTGGGGCGACAACATGGCTTTCCTGTCCACCATGGCCAACAGCTTTGGCGCGCAGTGGTTCGACATGTCCTGGAAGCCCCAGCTGGAGTCCAAGCCCTGGAAAGAGGCCGTTACCTTCTACGTGGACCTGCTGACCAAGTACGGCCCTCCCGGCTCTTCGGCCAACAGCTTCAATGAAATCCTGGCGCTGTACAACGAAGGCAAGTGCGGCATGTGGATTGACGCGACCATCGCGGCCTCTTTCATTACCGACCCCAAACAGTCCAAAGTGGCTGACAAAGTGGCCTTCGCACAAGGCCCGTACAGCGTGACGCAAAAGGGCGCGAACTGGCTGTGGGCCTGGGCGCTGGCCATCCCTGCTGGAACCAAAAACGCCGATGCAGCGCAGAAGTTCGTGAGCTGGGCGACCTCCAAGGACTACATCAACCTGGTGGCCAAAACCAATGGCTGGGCCCGCGTTCCGACCGGCACCCGCAAGTCGACCTATGCCAACCCGGAGTTCCAGAAAGCCGCCGTGTTTGCTGCTGCAGAGAAAGCCGCGATTGACTCGGCCAACCCCAACGACAGCACCTTGCCCAAGTCACCGTACGTGGGCGTGCAGTTCGCGGCTATTCCGGAGTTCCAGGCCATCGGTATCGCTGTGGGCCAGCAAATGAGTGCGGCACTGGCTGGCAAGTCGACTGTGGATGCGGCGCTCAAAGCATCGCAAGTCGCGGCGGACCGTGAAATGAAGAAAGGCGGCTACTACAAGTAAGCCGGAAAAACTGGGCGCTCACCTTGAGGGTGGTCGCCCCGTGTGCAGGGTGTCGGCACGCTGTGCCGACACCTTTTTGTATGCACTCCCCGTCTCCGAACCCCTCCCGATGAACCGCCTGCTGCCCCGCCTGTTGCTAACGCCGGCCGTCGCCACGCTGCTGCTGTGGATGTTGGTGCCGCTGGTGATGTCGGTGTATTTTTCGGTGATCCGCTACAACCTGATGCAGCCGGAACAGACCGGTTTTATCGGGTTCGAGAATTTTGAATATTTCCTCACCGACCCCTCGTTTTCGGTGGCCGTGCTCAACACCATCTGGCTGCTGGGCAGTGTGATTGTGATCACGGTTGTGATGGGCGCTGCGCTGGCTTTGTTGATTGACGAGGCTTTCCCTGGGCGCGCCGTGGTTCGCTTGCTGCTGATTTCCCCATTTTTTGTGATGCCCACCGTCAACGCGCTGTTGTGGAAGCACATGATGATGCATCCCATCTACGGCGCGCTGGCGCAGGTGTGGATTTTCTTTGGTGCCACCCCCCTGGAGTGGTTGAGCGACTTTCCGCTGGGTTCAATTGTCATCATGGTGGCCTGGCAATGGCTGCCTTTTGCCACCCTGATTTTCATGACTGCGCTGCAAAGCATGAACCGCGAACAATTGGAGGCCGCGCGCATGGACGGTGCGACCTATCTGCAGCAATTGCGGTACCTGTACATCCCGCACTTGGGTCGCTCGATTGCGGTGGTGGTGATGATTGAGATGATTTTCCTGCTTAGCATATTCGCAGAGATTTTCACGACCACCGGCGGCGGTCCGGGCGACGCCAGCACCAATGTGGCCTTCCTGATTTTCAAGCAGGCCCTGCTGAATTTTGATGCCGGCGTGGCCTCTGCCGGGGCTTTGTTTGCGGTGCTGCTGGCCAATATTGCAGCCGCATTTTTGATACGGCTGGTCGGTCGTAACTTGGATACCTGAGCATGGCCGCGCGCTCCAAATACCCTCCTGCGCTGATCCTTCGCACGCTGATCGCGTGGCTGCTCACGCTGCTGCTGTTTTTCCCGCTGGCTTGGCTGATCCTGACGGCCTTCAAGACCGAGTTGCAGGCGATTGCGGTGCCCCCGCTGCTGTGGTTCACACCGACGCTGGACAATTTCCGCGAAGTCGAGGAGCGCAGCGATTACCTGCTCTACGCCCGCAATTCATTGATCACCAGCGTGGTCTCCACGGTGATCGGTTTGTTGATTGCCGCACCGGCCGCCTATTCCATGGCTTTCTTCAAAGGCCGCCACACCAAGAACATCCTGATGTGGATGCTGTCGACCAAGATGATGCCTGCCGTGGGCGCGCTAGTGCCGATTTATGTGCTGGCCCAGCAGGCCGGTCTGCTCGACACCCGCACCGGCCTGATCATCATCTTCATGCTCTCCAACCTGCCCATCATGGTCTGGATGCTGTATTCGCACTTCAAAGATATTCCCCACGAAATCCTGGAAGCCGCGCGCATGGACGGTGCCAATCTCTGGCAGGAGTTTTACCGCGTGACCTTGCCACTGGCGCTGGGTGGCCTGGCGTCCACCGGCTTGCTGTGTCTGGTGCTGAGCTGGAATGAGGCCTTCTGGAGCCTGAACCTGAGTTCGGCCAAAGCCGGTACTTTGGCCACCTTGATTGCCAGTTACTCCAGCCCCGAAGGCCTGTTTTGGGCCAAGCTGTCTGCTGCATCGCTGATGGCGATTGCACCCATCGTCGTCTTCGGCTGGTTCAGCCAGAAGCAGCTGGTGCAAGGGCTGACTTTCGGCGCGGTGAAGTGAACTCTGTGTCTTATTTACCCTTCGATTGAAGCCCGTCCATGTCTTATCTCCAACTGCACGGTATTGAAAAACAGTATGGTGCGCTGCACGTCATCCAGGGCATAGACCTGGAAATCCAGCGTGGCGAATTTGTGGTGTTCGTCGGCCCTTCGGGGTGCGGCAAATCCACGCTGCTGCGGCTCATTGCCGGGCTGGAGCAAACCGACGCCGGCAGCGTGATGCTAGATGGACGTGATATCACCGATGCACCCTCAAGCCAGCGTGATCTGGCCATGGTGTTCCAAAGCTATGCCCTGTATCCGCACATGAGCGTATTCGAGAACATGAGCTTTGCCCTGAAGCTGGCCAAAGTGCCGCAGGACCAGATTCGCGCGAAGGTGGAGCGCGCCGCGCAGATCCTCAACCTCACGCAGTTCTTGCAGCGCACCCCCAAAGAACTCTCGGGCGGCCAGCGCCAGCGGGTCGCGATCGGGCGCGCCATCGTGCGTGCGCCCAAGGTGTTTTTATTTGACGAGCCCCTGTCCAATCTGGACGCTGCCTTGCGAGGCCAGACCCGCATTGAGATTGCCAAACTGCACCGGGATCTGGGTGCGACCACTGTTTACGTGACGCACGACCAGGTCGAGGCCATGACCCTGGCCGACCGGGTGGTGGTCTTGCGCGATGGCCGCATTGAGCAGGTTGGCACGCCCTTGGAGTTGTACGACCGCCCAGCCAATCAATTTGTCGCGCAGTTCATCGGCACGCCGCAAATGAACATCATCAGCGCCTCGCAAGCTGCAGAGCTGGTGCAGGCCACCGGCCTGGCCGCGCCCGCAGGTGGCGCTATGGGACTGCGGCCCGAGCACCTGCAACTGTGCGCGCCCGGCGGCCGGCAGCTGCAGGCCCGGGTCGAGCTGATTGAGGCCTTGGGGGCCGAGACCCTGGTCTATCTAAGCACCCCTGCCGGTATGCAGTTGGTGGTTCGCCAGAACACCCGCAGCGCCCTGCGGGTGCATGAGAGCGCCGGGATTGCCATCGATGCCGATGCCGCCCATCTCTTTGACGCCCAGGGCCGCATCAGCCGCGTGGGCCGCACCCCTTCCCATTGATATTTGCCACCATGCCAGCCACCGCCACACCTTTGACCATGCTCCACCTGGGGCTCGGTTCCTTCCACCGCGCCCACCAAGCCGTTTATGTGCACCAACTCCAGCTCAGCGGTAACCACCGTTGGGCGCTGGCGGGCGGCAACATCCGCCCGGACATGCAGGACACTATCGCCGCGCTGGTGGCCAGCAAAGGGGCCTACACGCTGGAGACTGTCACGCCACAGGGCGCGCGCAGCTACACCCGCATCCACGCCATCAGCCGCGTGATTGCATGGGACGCCGAGCTCAGCGGTCTGGTGGCCTTGGGCGCGCAGGACAGCACCCGCATCATCTCTTTCACGGTCACCGAAGCCGGCTATTACCTGGATAGCAAAGACTGCCTGGACCTGGGCTTTGCGGATCTGCAAAGCGACTTGGATGCAGCCCGCGCCGGTCGGCCGGGCAGCACGATTTATGGCGCATTGGTTGCGATCTTGCGTGCCCGTATGCGCGGCGGTGCCGGGCCGCTGACCCTGCTCAACTGCGACAACCTGCGCCACAACGGTGAGCGCGCCCGCGCCGGTTTGTTGCAGTTCATCGACCTGCTGGGCGATGCACCGCTGCGCGACTGGGTGGCCCAGCACACATCCAGCCCCAACGCCATGGTGGACCGCATCACCCCGCGCCCTACAGCCGCGGTGCGTGAGCGGGTCGCCGCCGTAACCGGCGTGGACGATCCGGCGGCTTTGATGGGCGAGAGCTTTATCCAATGGGTGATTGAGGACAAGTTCATCGGCGGGCGTCCGGCCTGGGAGCAGGTCGGGGTGGAAATGGTGGCGTCTGTCCAGGCCTATGAAGAGGCCAAAATCCGCCTGCTGAATGCCAGCCACAGCTGCATTGCCTGGGCCGGGACTTTGGTCGGCTACACCTATATCCATGAAGGCACGCACGACACGCAGATTCGCCAGCTTGCTTTCGACTACGTGACCGATGACGTGATCCCCGTCCTCGATACGCCCGAGCACTCCAGTCCCATCAACCTGGCGCAGTACCGCGATGTGGTGCTGGACCGCTTTGCCAACCCTGCAATCGCAGATACCAACCAGCGCGTGGCCATGGATGGCTTTTCCAAGATCCCCGGCTTTATCGCGCCCACCATCCGCGAGCGGCTGGCGCGGGGGGAGAGCATTGCCAGTGTGGCTATGCTGCCCGCGCTGTTCCTGGCGTACTTGCAGCGCTGGCATGCAGGTGCCATCGCCTACACCTACCAGGACCAGGCCATGGATCCGGCAGTGGCCCACGCCATCTGCGCCAGTGCCGACCCCATCGCGGCTTTTTGCGCCGACCCGACCCTGTGGGGCCCGCTGGCGGGTGATGCCCGCTTGCGCCAGGCCATGGAGCATGCGTACCGGCGCGTTGAACAATTCATGAAAAGGACTTCCCCATGAGCCAGCGTTTGAAGGACAAACACGCCATCCTCACCGGTGCTGCAGGCGGTATTGGTTTGGCTGTTGCGCAAGCCTATCTGGAGCAGGGCGCGCGCTGCACCGTCGCCGATGTGGGCGCGCAAGCCACGCCTGAGCTGGCCGCACTGATGGGGCTGCACCCCGACGCACTCGCCTATGTGCCCACCGATGTACGCAGCATAGATGCCATCGATGCCCTGGTTGCCGCCGCCCACGCCCGCTTTGGCCCGGTGACCACGCTGTTCAACAATGCCGCGATTTTTGACATGGCTCCGCTGCTGCAAAGCGACGAGGCCATGTATGACAAGTTGTTTGCGGTCAACGTCAAAGGTGCGTTCTTTGCCATGCAAAAAGTGCTGGCCCATATGGTGGACCAAGGTGTGAAGGGCGGCAGCGTGATCAATATGGCCAGCCAGGCCGGGCGGCGCGGCGAGGCGCTGGTCTCGCACTACTGCGCCACCAAGGCCGCCATCATCAGCTACACCCAGAGCGCCGCGTTGGCCATGGCACCCCACGCTATCCGCGTCAACGGCATCGCGCCGGGCGTGATCAACACGCCGATGTGGGCGCATGTGGACGGGCTGTTTGCCAAGTACGAAAACCTCCCGATTGGCGAGAAGAAAAAGCGTGTCGGTCTGGCTGTGCCGCTGGGCTATATGGGCGACCCCACAGACATTTGTGGTGCCGCTGTATTCCTGGCCAGCGACGAGGCCGCGTACATCACGGCCCAGACGCTCAATGTCGATGGCGGAAGCGTCATGTCATAAGCTTGCCGACTATGTCCGCCAAGCCGCGCCAACAAAGTCCCGAGCTGGAGCACGACTATGTGCGCTCGCCCGAGCTCGGTTATGAGCGACCGGAGGAGGTGGGCATTGTGCGTTGCCTGGCGCATGGCTTTCCCACCCCCTTAGCGCGCTGGCATTACCACGACGAATACGAGCTGCACCTGATAACCGCCACCTCTGGAAAGGCTTTCGTGGGCGACTGGATCGGCCAGTTTCAGCCTGGCCACCTGGTGCTGA
This sequence comes from Comamonas sp. lk, assembly GCA_945860595.1. Classification (GTDB taxonomy): domain Bacteria; phylum Pseudomonadota; class Gammaproteobacteria; order Burkholderiales; family Burkholderiaceae_C; genus Allorhodoferax. The sequence goes on along the minus strand of CAMAQV010000010.1, from coordinate 19,853 downwards.
CCGGGCCGCGTTTGCCGCACAACTGGATCAGCATGGACTTGCCGGACGGTGGCGTTGCCCAGCGCGATCTGGTGATCCAGTTTCCGCACGATCCGATTGAGCAGAGCAGCCGCTCCATCCCCGAATTGCGCAGTGCCTTGCCCTTGTTGGAGCGGTCGCGCCACGGCATTGAATTCTTTGATATGGGTGCAAAAGCGCAGGGCTACTGGAAACGCATCAAAGCCGCGCAGGGGCTTGCACGTTTTGCGGTTTTTTGTGAGTTCCTCCATGACCTGGCCCGCTGCAATGACTACCGCTTGCTGTCGACCGCACAGATTCAAAGTGTCGACAATGATGCCCAGCTAGACCAAATCAATGCGATTCTGGGCCGGATCACCGGGCAATTCGGTGAGAACCTGTCGGCTTCTGATTTGGCCGAGGAATTCGGCATGAGTGAGAGCCGGTTCTCGCGCTTTTTCCGCCGTGCCACCGGCAACACGTTCACTGACTTTGTTAACCATGTACGCATCAACCGGGCCTGCCAATTACTTACCGCATCCGACCAGCAAATTACCAACATTGCTTTTGAGGTCGGGTTCAACAACCTGGCGAATTTCAACCGCCGGTTTCTTGATATTAAGGGCATGACCCCGCGCGACTACCGCCGCCAGGGCGCCAAATTGTTCAAAGTTTGAGCAGATGTGCCGGATCGGGCGCAGCCCATTGCGACCGCATCTGGGTTTCGATGGCGTCAATCTTTTTCAGAATTTCGGCCCGGTTGCGTTCAGAAACGCCGGCCGGCGCTATCGGCCCTGTCTGCGCCCGCGCATCCGCTTGCGTTTGGGCTGCCTGCTCAGCCCGCAGCCGCGCTAACTCGGCTCTGCAGATCTGGTGTAGTTCGGTCAAGGCTGCCTGCGGGGGGATGGGTTGCAGACCTGCGGGCGTCTAGCTGGGGGGCTCCGGTCTGGTACTTAGTCGCCAAACATCTTCTGCTTGAGTTCGCGCCGCTGCTGTGCCTCAAGCGATAGCGTGGCGGTGGGGCGGGCCAGAAGGCGCCCCACACCAATGGGCTCGCCGGTTTCGTCACAGTAGCCGTATTCATTGGCGTCGATGCGGCTGATGGCCTGCTCAATCTTTTTCAAGAGCTTGCGCTCACGGTCGCGGGTACGCAGCTCTAGCGCGTGCTCTTCTTCGATGGTGGCCCGGTCAGCGGGATCGGGCATGACCGAGGTGTCTTCGCGCAGGTGTTCGGTGGTTTCTCCGGCGTTGCTCAATATGCCGGTTTTCAGGGCTACCAGCTTGAGTCTGAAGGCGGCCATCTGCACGTCGTTCATATATTCGGAATCCGGCATGGCGATCAGTTCGGCATCGCTCAAGTCACCAGGGGCCTTTTTCTTCCAGTTGCCCGCCAGTTTGGGGTCTTTTTTGATGGCATGGGGAACCAGAGGGTGCAACTCGTCACGGCTGTCGGTGGGCAGAAATGAGGACTTCGCGGCAGTGGAGGCCACACTTTGCGCCATCGACGGCACCGTGATCTGCACCAGTCGCGACGACGGGCGTACCGCCTTGATGATGCCGCTTGCATGCACGATGGGGGCCGGTGGGGGGGCGGGAGCCGCCTTTGACGGTGCAGGCGCTGCTTTGATCGGCGCGGTTGTTGCCTTGGTGAGCGGCTTGGCTGGTGCGGTTTTGGACACTGGCGAGACGGGTGCTTTGCTGCTGACTTTGCCGGGCGGCTTAGCCGGTATCACGGGTGCCGCTTTCGCAGCGACAGCGGCCTTTTTAATGGGCGTGGCAGCAAGGGTTTTTTTGGCCGCAGGGGCGGCCACTTTGGATGCGGTTTTTACAGCGGGTTTGGTCGTCGCCTTCACTGCGCTTGTCTTTGCTGTTTTGGTGGCTGCCGGGCTCTTAGCGGGCGGCTTGGATGGTGCAGGAGGTTTTTTCATAAGGGTCTTTGCTTTCACGGGCACCGCTTTGGCCGGGGCGGCTGCCGGGCGTGCAGCAGTTTTTTTGGCGGGGGATTTCACGGCTCGTCTCCTGTGGGTGCCGGTTGGCTGTGTTTCTGATGCGAGCGCTTTGCCACCATGCGTGGTTTGGGCGGCGGGGGACTCGGCTTTGGCGCGCGAGTGTACAGGCAAGCCAAGCCCTAAACCCATCCATTGAAAAATCGCAGAAAACATAGCCAACACACCTGGATTAGCGCGTGCGCACCAGAGTAAATTGCTGCAATGCAGCATATGTTGGATTTTGCCCTAAACATGGCCCCGGTTGGTGACGGTGTCCGGCTACCGAGCCGCTTTAGACCAGCGACTGTTCAAGCCCTTGGCGCAAGATGTCCTGCGGCAGGTCGATGCCGATGAACACCATCTTGCTCTGGCGCGGCTCGTCGGCACCCCACACTGGCCCCAAATCGCTGCCCATAAGTTGGTGCACGCCTTGGAAGATCACCTTGCGCTCGGTGTCTTTCATATAGAGCACGCCTTTGTAGCGCAGCATGCGGGGCCCGTAGATATTGACGATAGCACCCAAAAAGTCCTCCAGGCGCGCCGGGTCGAAGGCACGCGGGGACCTGAACACAAAGCTCTTGACGTCGTCGTCCACATGGTGGTGGTGGCCCGCGCCGTGGGCATGGTCGTCGTGGGAAGGATGGTCGCAATCGGGTCCATGCACATGCGCCTCTTCATGGCCATGGTCGTGGTGCGCGTGCTCGTCCTTCAGGAAATCCGGGTCGATGTCGAGCTTGGCATTGAGGTTGAATCCGTAGAGGTCAAGAACGTCCTTGATGGCGACCTCACCGAAATGCACCACGCTTTGCGGTGCGCGCGGGTTCATGTGGCTGAGCCGGTGCTTGAGTGCGTCTAGTTCTTTGGCATCCACCAGCTCAGCTTTGCTGATGAAAATCCGGTCTGCAAAACCCACCTGGCGACGCGCTTCCTGGCGATCATTCAGCTGGGTTGCCGCGTGTTTGGCATCCACCAGGGTCAGGATCGAGTCCAGCAGGTAGGACTCGGCCACTTCGTCGTCCATGAAAAAGGTTTGCGCCACCGGTCCCGGGTCGGCCAGGCCGGTAGTTTCGATCACGACGCGGTCGAAGTGCAACTCACCTTTGCGCTTTTTCTCAGCCAGACTGTGTAAGGTGGCACGCAGGTCTTCGCGGATGGTGCAGCAGATGCAGCCGTTGCTCATTTGCACGATGTGCTCTGTGGTGTCAGAGACCAGAATCTCGCTGTCGATGTTTTCCTCGCCGAATTCGTTTTCGACCACGGCAATTTTTTGCCCGTGGGCTTCAGACAGGATGCGCTTGAGCAGCGTGGTTTTTCCGGAGCCGAGGAATCCGGTCAGGATGGTGGTGGGAATCAATGTCATTGCAATTCCAGCGCAAGAAGGTCGCACAAGCGAACAAGCCGTCGACCGACGGCTTGTTGAGGCGGGTCAAAGGAGCGCAGTTTACGCGCGCAACTTGGCGTTGTCCGGGTCCAGTGGCGACTCAATCACCATGCTGGCCTGCTTGCGCTGGCCCAAGATCTCGATCTCGCGCTGTTTGCCCACCACAGCGTGTGCGGCGGCGATGTATCCCAGCGGGTCGGCGTCGGTGACGCCGTGTACTTCGATGGTGACACAGCGTTTGGGTACGCCGCAGTACTTCAGATGCTCGTCCATGCGGTCCGGCTTGGTAGCCAGGCGCGGAATGCCGGTAACGTGAACGCTCACCTCCTGCCCGGTTTCCGTCTTTAGCCGTTTATACAAATCGACCGAGTCTTTGTGCAACTGCCCGACCGTGTCACGCATGTTGAGCCGGGGCAGCAGGCCAGTTGCGTGGCAGGCGGATCCGGCAGTCAGCTCGGTGCGCGCCAGCAGCACCCCGCCCTGCGGGGGTGCAATTGCGGCTAGGCATGGGTTCAATGCATCGTGGGGGTCGCTGTGTTCACCCGAAGGCGCGGTCCGCCCGATCCTGGACGCCCCGCTGGCGGGGCAGAGTCAGGGCTCAGGCTACCTGGCAAATCTTCAGCATATTGGTGCCGCCGGGAGCGCCCATGGGCTCGCCGCAGGTAATCACGTAGACGTCGCCGCCCTGCACGATGCCGCGTATTTTGAGGTGGCTCTCCGCTTCGGCCAGAGCGGAGTCGCGGTTGGTACTGGTGTCCATCAGCAGCGGACGCACGTTGCGGTACAGGGCCATGCGGCGCTGGCTGCTCAGGCGCGGGGTGAGCGCGTAAATGGGCACGTGGATCAGGTGGCGGCTCATCCACAGCGCAGTGGAGCCGCTGTCGGTCATGGCCACAATGGCTTTGGCACCCATGTGGTGGGCCGTGAAGAGCGAGCCCATCGCGATTGACTGGTCGATGCGCGCAAAGGTTTTGCCGATGAAGTCCGCGTCGAGCTTGACCTGCTGGCTTTCTTCGGCCGCCAAGCAGATTTGCACCATTTCCTTGATCGTCTCCAATGGGTACTTGCCCGCAGCGGTTTCCGCCGACAGCATGACGGCGTCGGTGCCGTCGAGCACGGCGTTGGCGACGTCGCTGACCTCGGCGCGGGTGGGCACCGGGTTGGTGATCATGGACTCCATCATCTGGGTGGCGGTGATCACCACCTTGTCGAGCTCGCGCGCCATCTTGATCATGCGCTTTTGTAGCGCCGGCACGGCGGCATTGCCGACTTCGACCGCCAGGTCGCCACGGGCGACCATGATGGCATCGCTGGCCCGCAGGATTTCTTCCAGTTTGGGTATGGCCTCCGCGCGCTCAATTTTGGCAATCAGTGCGGGTGTGTGGTTGAACTCGGCCCCGGCCACGTTGCAAAGTTGGCGCGCCATTTCCATGTCGGTACCGCTCTTGGGAAAGCTGACGGCCACGTAATCCGCCTGAAAGGCCATGGCAGTGCGGATATCTTCCATGTCTTTGGCAGTCAGCGCCGGCGCGGTCAGACCGCCGCCTTTTTTATTGATGCCTTTGTTGTTGGACAACACGCCGCCCAGCGTGACCGTGGTGTGCACTTGTTCACCATGGACCTTCTCCACGGTGATGACGATCAGGCCGTCATTGAGCAGCAGCACATCGCCCGCCTTGACTTCGCGCGGCAGGGCTTTGTAGTCCAGGCCTACGCCGTGGATATCGCCCGGCTCGGTGCGCATCGCGTCCAGTACAAAGGGCTGCCCGACTTCGAGCATCACCTTGCCCTCGGCAAATTTACCGACCCGGATCTTGGGGCCCTGCAGGTCGGCCATGATGGCCACCTCGCGTCCCGCGCGCTGCGCGACGGTGCGCACCATGGCGGCCCGGTCGATATGGTCTTGCGCAGTTCCGTGGCTGAAATTCAGCCGCACCACGTTGACCCCGGCACGGATCATTTCTTCCAACAGCGCCGGGTCACTGGATGCAGGGCCGAGGGTAGCCACGATTTTGGTTGCGCGAAGCACCATGAATATCTCCTAGAGTGGGAAGGGACGCGCGATCGCGCCGCGGACATTCTCCCACGCAGGGATGCCGTTTTGGTTACAGGGTTGCATCAAGCGGAGGTCGCGCAGCTGTGGATGACCCCGCCACCCAGGCAGACCTCGCCGTCGTACAACACCGCAGACTGGCCCGGCGTAACCGCCCATTGCTGCTGGGGAAATTCCAGCGCAAAGCCAGCGTGCGTGCGTTCGGACGCGCTGAACATGCAGGGCGCATCGGCCTGGCGGTACCGCGTCTTGGCCCCAAGGCCCGAGGCGGCCGGTGGCGCACCGGCGATCCAGCTGGCATCCAGCGCATCGAGCGTGTGCGATTGCAGCCAAGGATGTTCATGGCCTTGCACCACCCACAAGGTGTTGCTGGCCATGTCTTTGCGGGCCACAAACCAGGGCGCGTGTTCGCCGCCGCCCTTTTGCGCGCCGCGCGCTTTCAGCCCGCCAATGCCCAGCCCCTGGCGCTGGCCCAATGTGTAGAAGGACAGCCCCACATGCTGGGCAATCGTCTGGCCTTTGTCGTTCTTGATTGGCCCCGGCGCGTGGGCGATGTAGCGGTTGAGAAACGCGCGGAAAGGCCGCTCGCCGATAAAGCAAATACCGGTGGAGTCCTTCTTCTTGGCGTTGGGCAAACCAATCTCGTCGGCAATCCGCCGTACCTCGGTTTTGTGCAACTCGCCTACAGGAAACAGGGTTTTGGCCAGCTGGGCCTGGCTGAGCCGGTGCAAAAAATAGCTTTGGTCCTTGGCCGGGTCCATTCCCTTGAGCAGCTCGTGCAGGCCGGTTGCCGGGTTGTGCCGCACCCGCGCGTAATGCCCGGTGGCGATATGGTCTGCGCCCAGGCGCAGGGCGTGGTCTAAAAACGCTTTGAACTTGATCTCTGCGTTGCACAAAATATCCGGATTGGGCGTGCGCCCGGCTGAATACTCGCGCAGGAACTCAGCGAACACCCGGTCTTTGTAGTCCGCGGCAAAGTTGACATGCTCAATCTCGATGCCCAGTACATCGGCCACGGCGGCGGCGTCGATGAAGTCGATGTTCGAGGCGCAGTATTCGCTGTCGTCATCGTCCTCCCAGTTTTTCATGAAGATGCCCAGCACCTCATGCCCCTGGCGTTTGAGCAAATAGGCTGTGACCGCCGAATCCACGCCACCGCTCAAGCCGACCACGATGCGCTGCTTGCGCGGGCTGGATTCAAGCGATGGGGTCATCGCCGGATTTTAGGGTGGGCCTTACTGTGTTGGCCCGTACACACTCGCATCGGTGCGCACCAACTCCAGCGGATAGCGCTGCCCACGCAGGTAGTCTTCCATGCAGGCCAGCAAATAGGCGCTGCGATGGCGGCTGCGGGTGGCGCGGATTTCATCGGGCGTCAGCCACAGTGTGCGCACGATGCCCGTGTCCAGGGCGCGCCCGGCAATCGCCTCGCCCACGCTGCCGCAAAACGCAAAGCGCATATAGCTGATGTCTTCGCCCTGCGGCCAGGCCGCGCTGGGCGGGCGCTGGAAGCGGCCGTAGTAAATACCCAGTAGCGCGCTCGGTGTGAATACATGCGCGGTCTCTTCCAGCACCTCGCGCACGCAGGCCTCTTGGGGCGACTCACCCGGGTCCAGGTGCCCGGCAGGGTTGTTCAGGCGCAGGCCCTCGGGCGTGTGCTCCTCAATCAGCAAAAAGCGGCCCTCGCGTTCGATCACGGCGGCGACGGTGGTGCTGGGTTTCCAGCGTTCGGACAAAGACATGGGTATCAGCGGACCAGTTGGTTCATTTCAATAATCGGCAGCAGCACGGCCAGCACAATCAGCATCACCACCATGCCCATGGCCACGATCAGCAAGGGCTCCAGCACCGTTGCCAGGGCGGTGGCGCGGCGCTGTACCTGCCCGCTCAGCTGCGCCGAGGCGCGCTGCAGCATATCCGGCAGCTGGCCGGTTTGCTCGCCCAGCCGCGCAAAAGTGGTCAACAGCGCGGGAAAGCGCCCGCTGCGGGCCAGGGCAACGGCCAGCGGGCTGCCCTCGCGTACCGATGCCAAGGCCTCCTGCACATCGGCCCGCAGCGCCTGGTTGCCCAAGCCGTCGCCCGCCGACTGCAGCGCCTTCAGGAGGGGCACCCCGGCACCCGCCAGCATGGCCAGGGTGGCGGCAAAGCGCGCGGCGTTGTAGCTGCGCGCCATGGGGCCGAGCAGGGGCAGATGCAAACAATAAGTGTCCCAGCGCAGCCGCAGGGCAGGCAGCTGCAGTGCCCGCTGCAGCGCCAGCAAGCCGCCCGCGATGGCCACGGTCGCCGCAAGCCCATAGCTGCGCACCAGCCCGCTAAGCCCCAGCATGAGCGTGGTCAGCAGCGGCAGGCTGCGCTTGCTTGCCGTGAAAACCTGTGCCACCTGCGGCACCACATAGCCCAGCAAAAACAGCACGATGCACAGGGCCACCACGCTGACGATGGCCGGGTACAGCGCCGCCCCCAGCAGGCGCGACTGCAATTCGTGCTCGGCCTCTTCGCTGTCGGCCAGACGGTCCAGCACCAGCCCCAGCTTGCCGCTTTGCTCACCCGCGTTGATGGCGGACTGGATGGTGGCGGGGAATTCCTGCGGATACAGCGCCAAGGCCTTGGCAAAGCTGCTGCCCGCGCTGACCTCGCTGCGCAGGTGCCCAAGCAGTGCGCGCTGGGCCTCGGTCGGCATGTCTTCGGCCAGCGCCGCCAGTGCGCGCTCCAGGGGGAGGCCGGCAGCCACCAGACCGGCGAGCTGGCGCGTCCAGCTGGCGCGCTGCGCGGCGCTAAAAACCCGGCGCGTCCACAGCGCCGTGTGGGTGCCCGGGTTCGAACCTGCAATGGCTTCGACCGACAACGGCACCAGGCCCTGCATACGCAGCGCATGGCGTGCGGCTTTGGCAGATTCGGCCTCCAGCGTGCCCCGGCTGTTCTGGCCCTCGCGGCTCAGGGCCTCGTAGCGGAATGCGGCCATGGTGTGCGACGCCTGAGCCGGGCTAGTCGCGCGTGACCCGCAGCAACTCTTCGCGGGTGGTGATGCCGCTGTGCACCAGGCGTTCGCCGTCCTGGCGCAGCAGCGCCATCCCACCGACCAGCGCCGCAGCGCGGATGTCCGCCTCCGATGCCCGGGCGTGGATCAGCGCCCGCAGGCGGTCCTGCGCGAGCAGCAACTCAAAAATCCCGGTCCGCCCGGAATACCCGGTTCGGGCGCAGGCGGTGCAGCCGCTGCCTGCGCAGGCGCGGCAGCAGGTGCGTACCAGGCGCTGCGCCAAAACGCCCAGCAAAGAGGCGCTGAGCAGAAAGGGCTCCACGCCCATGTCCTGCAGCCGCGTGACCGCGCTGGCCGCGTCGTTGGTGTGCAGCGTGGCCAGCACCAGGTGGCCGGTTAGCGAGGCCTGGATGGCGATGTGCGCCGTCTCGAAATCGCGGATCTCGCCAATCATGATCACGTCCGGGTCCTGGCGCAGGATGGCGCGCAGGGCTTTGGCAAAGTCCAGCTCAATTTTCGGGTTCACCTGGGTCTGGCCAATGCCGGGCAGCTCGTACTCAATCGGGTCCTCTACGGTCAAGATGTTGCTGCCCACCCGGTCCATGCGCTGCAAAGCGGCATACAGCGTGGTGGTTTTGCCCGAGCCGGTCGGCCCGGTGACCAACACAATGCCGTGGGGTTGCGCCAGCAGCTGGGTGAACTGGCGCAAAACCTCGCCCTGCATGCCGATGGACTCCAGGTTCAGCTGGCTGTTGCTTTTGTCCAGCAGGCGCAGCACTGCACGTTCGCCGTGGGCACCGGGCAGGGTGCTGACCCGCACGTCGACGGCACGGGTTCCGATGCGCAGGGAGATCCGCCCGTCCTGCGGCATGCGGCGCTCCGCAATATCCAGCTCGGCCATGATCTTCAGGCGCGAGATCAGCGCCGCATGCAGCGCCCGGTTGGGTTGCACCACCTCACGCAGGCTGCCATCCACCCGGAAGCGCACCGCTGAATAGCGCTCGAATGGCTCGATATGGATGTCGCTGGCCCCGTCGCGCGCCGCCTGCGTCAGCAGCGCGTTGAGCATGCGGATGATGGGCGCATCGCCTGCGGTTTCCAGCAGGTCTTCCACGGCTGGCAGCTCTTGCATCATGCGCGCCAGATCGGCTTCGCTCTCCACTTCCAGCACCACGGCTGCCGCGCTGGAATCGCCCTGCGCGTAGGCCGCGCTGATGCGCTGCACCAGCACCTCACTGGCGTGCATCTGCACCAGCGCGGTTGTGTATTTGCGCAGCACCTCGCCCAGCGCCGCAGTGGACGAAGCCGCATGCCGGTGCAGCGTGCAGCGCTGTCCGTCGTCTTCCAGCAGCAGCTGGTGGCTGCGCGCAAAGGCATAGGGCAGCGGATAGCGCACGGTCAGTTGGTCGCAGCAGGTTTCGCTGGGGGTATCGACGCAGGCGGTGCCGGGGCTGGGGCCGGGTTGCTGCGGCCCAGCTCCGGTAGCAGCAGGCCGTCGCGGTTCGGCAGCCGCGCAGCGCCTGCCTGCGGGCCATCGGCCATGCCTGCGCGCATCTGCTCGTAGCGGCTGACCGACAGCCGCTCGGTATCGGCCGCATCGCGCACCACCACCGGGCGCAAAAACACCATCAAATTGGTTTTTTTGCGTCCCCGTGTCTCGCTTTTGAACAGGCTGCCAATCAGCGGCAAGTCCGCCAGTCCGGGCACTTTCTCCTGGCTGTCGCGGTACTCGTCTTGCAGCAAACCGCCCAGCACCACAATGGATCCGTCGTCCACCAGCACATTCGATTCAATCGTGCGCTTATTGGTGGTCGGGCCGTTGGCGCTGTTCACGGTGGAGGGCTGCACATTGGAGACCTCCTGAAAAATCGCCAGCTTGATGCTGCCGTTCTCGCTGATTTGCGGCTTGACCTTGAGCGTCAAGCCCACGTCTTTGCGTTCAATCGTCTGAAACGGATTGACCGAACCGCTGGCCGCGCCGGTGTTGGTGAACTGCCCGGTCACAAAGGGCACGTTCTGGCCGATCACGATCTTGGCCTCCTCGTTGTCCAGGGTCAGCAAATTGGGCGTAGACAGCACGTTGCCTGCGCCCGAATCTTCCAAAAACCGGGCCATAAAGCCCAGCACATAGTTGCCTCCCACCGGGCTGGCTACGCCGATGTTGAAGCCCCGCCCCGGCACCACGGCGGTATTGGCCCCGGCGATGGCGGTGGCCAGGCTGATGATGTTGTTGCCCCCGCTGCCGAAATTGGTGCCGCCCGCACCCACGATGGCGTCGCCGCTGCGCCCAATCGCCTGCTGCCATTGCACCCCGAACTCGGCCGCCCGGTCGCTGCTGATTTCGGCAATCAGGCTCTCCACAAACACCTGGGCACGCCGGGTGTCCAGGCGCTCGATCACTGCGCGCAGCTGGCGGTACTGCGGCTCGGGCGCGGTGATGATCAGCGAGTTGGTGGCCGTGTCGGCTTGCACCTGGCCGCCGGTGGTGCTGGCGGGGGCGCCGCTTTGGGGGGTGCTGCCCGCCGTGCCCGGATTGGCCGCCGCCACCGCCGCGCTGGGCGGGTTGCCGCTCAGGGCTGCGCGCAGGGTGGCCGCCAGCTTGGTGGCATCGGCATTTTTCAGATAAACCACGTGGATGTCGCCCAGCTCGCCGTTGCTGCCGCTGGGTGCCTGGTCCAGCTTGTCAACAATGGCCTTGACCTGGGCCACACGCGCTGCCGTGGCGGCACGCACCACCAGGCTGTTGCTGCGCGGCTCGGCCACCACACTGGTTTTGGTGCCCGCGCTGGAATCTGCCGAGCCGGCCGCGCCAGCCGCGCTTTGCGCGTCCAGAAGTTTCAGCACCAGCGGAGCCAGGTCAATCGCAATCGCGTTTTTGAGCGCAATAACTTCGACCTCAGTCCCTTTGGAGACATCCAGCAGCGCAATGATGTGGGCAATGCGACGCAGGTTGTCGGCATAGTCGGTGATCACCAAAGTGTTGCTGCTGGGGTTGGGGTTGATGGTGTTGTTGGGGCTGATCAGCGGGCGCAGCAGCGGCACCAGGTTGTTGGCGGCCTCGTAATTGAGCTTGAAAATTTGCGTCGTCACCTGCGCGCCGCTGGCACCTTGCGGCGCGGTGTCGCTGCTTTCCACCGCTGCGCTGTGCAGCTTGGCGTCCGCCTCCGGCACCACTTTAAACAGACCGCCCGACTCCACCATGGTGTAGCCCAAAGGCCGCAGCGCCGCCAAAAACTGCGCCAGCGCCACGTCCCGTGTCACCCGCTTTTTGCTGATCAGCGTGATCTTTCCCTGCACCCGGGGATCTACCAGCACATTCATGCCGTAAATCGCACCCATGGTGCTGGCCACGGCGTAGACGCTGGCGTCCGAAAAATTGAGCGCGATGGGCTCGTTCTGCTGCGCCCCGGGTCCTGCGGCCCAGGCGCAGCTCAGGCCCAGCGCCAGCGCGCCGCACAGACGGCGAAGGTTTTGCGCACAAAAGCGGCGATCAGTTGGCATGGGCGGGCGTGGGATGCAGGCGTTTGTGGCGTTTTCCATGGAAAGTGGTGCCACGGGCCACAGCGTGTGGCGCATGAACGCGGCCCACGATAGGTTCAAGCGCAGCCTGCCCTGTCCCCTGATCGGGGGATATTGCGGCAGTTTTTCGCGCTTTTGGCGCGAGAGTCGCTTTCAGAGCTGCCCCGAGCCGTTCCAGACGGTTCCGCCTACGTGGTGCCATTGCACGCGTTCGGCACTGGCGCGCTCCACGAAGCGGGTCAGCCAAGGGGCAGGGGCAAACAACAGAACGCCGATCAGAGTGCCCAGCAGCGCCCCCGCATAGCTGGCTGCCCAGGGTGCGGGCCCCTGCGTGGTATGCGGTGGTTTGGCGGACATCTCAATACCCCTGTACCTGCACGGTGCCGCTCCACAAGCCCTGCGCGTCGCGGCGGAGCTGGGCCCGTACAGGCCGTAAGTGCACCTCGGTGCGCAGCGCTTCCAGCCAGTGCCCCAAAGCTCCAGGCTCTACGCCCTGTATGTCCACGGTGCTAGGACCATCGGACCGCAGCGGGGTGTCTGCAATGCCGTGCGTGCGGCAGGCCTGGGTAAACAGCAGCTGCGCCTGGCCGGGTTCCAGGGCGGGCATGGTGCGCACGTGGGCCGCTTGTTGTTGCAGGGCTTGCATGGTCTGGAGCTGGGCCTGCAAGCGCGGCAACTCGGTTTGTGCCTGTTGGCGCGTGCGCAGCGCGGGTTGCAGCCCCACCAACCACAGCAGAGCAAGTGCGCCCAAGGTTGTGGCGGCACGCAGCACCAGCTGTTCGCGGGGGAGCAGGGCTTTCCAGCGCGTACCAAGCCAGCCCACAAGTGGCTGCGCAGCTGCCCCAGGAGTTTGCGGGGAGGCGGGGTGCATGTCCACGGTCATGGCGTGCTCCTTAGCCGGATCACCAGCGCATCGCCCGCCTGTTCCATGCTGTAGCCCTGGCTGGACAAGGCGGCGGGGGCCGGAGCCAGCATCTGCGGACCGAGCGCTAGGCCTGTGGCGCGCAGTTCGCCGGGCGCAAAGTCCAGCGTCGCAGGCACGATGCCAGGCGGCAGCACAGCGCCCAGCGCCTTGGCCATGGCTTCGAAATCATGTGCCGATACAGCACCGCTTTGGGCCAGCAGGGTCTGAACCTGGCGCTCCATTTGCAAGGGGGCGTCCACCACCACCTGCACCTGTGGAAAAGTCTGGGTAAGCACCTGCGCAATGGCGGCACGCTGCGTTTGCATAGCTGTCTGGGCTTGCCAGGCACTCCACTGCAGCCCGCCCAGATTCACCAGCAGCAGTGCCAGCAGGCTCCAGCGCAGCGGGCGCAGCGTGGGCAGTTGCCACAGTCCATCCCAGGCCGCTTGCAGCTGCCGTGCGCTGCGGCTGCGCGGTGCAAGCTCAAATTGCGCCAAATTCCAGCCGCTGTGCGCAGCGGCTTGCATGCGTGCGCCGCTGCCTTGTTGCTGCACCGTGCCGGCGCACAGGGTTTGCAGCTGCCCGGCTAACCCGGGTTCGGCCACCAGCAGCGCGTCGCCACCAGGCGCCAGGCCAATCTGCGTCAGGTAGGCGGCATCGGCCTGGTCCGGAATCGGCCATGCGGCTACGCCATCCAGACTGGCGTGCACCGCCCAGACCTGTTGGGCATGGTGTACAAAATTCCATGCAGGAGGCGTTTGGATGGACGCCGGGACAAATTCCGGACAGATGCGCTGCGGCCGGATACCCGCAGTTTCCAGCAGGGCCAATGCATCCTGTAGCCAGCCTGCGTCGCAGGCGCAGACCCAAACCGCAACGCCCTCGCGCGCGCCGGGTTCCAGAGCCAGGTGCATGCGCTGGGGCTCATCCAGTAGCTGGTCTTCGAGCATGCCGTCCAGCACCTGGCGCAGACGCGGCCCGTCGATGCGCTTGCCCAGCAAGGGCTTGTTCAGCGAATTTTTGGGTAACACCAGGCGGTGCCATGACAGGCGCTGGGGCGGTACCAGCGCAATGGCGTGTTTGCTGTTGCGTGGCATTGACGCCAGGGGGCCGTGGCTGGCATCTGGTGGCTCTTGGCCCGCCTCTGTGACCACAAACTGCACGCTGCTGTGTGGGCCTTGGGGTAAGGAAAGAATCAGGGTGGTCATCGTGGGTAGCAGGGCAGACAGGTGTGGGCTTGGGAAGTTAGGAGCCGGAGGCAGGATTGGCGCTCGCACGCTGGTGCCACAGGGTGCGAACCTGTGTGCCGTCGCGCCGCACCAGGGCGATTTCTTCGACCTGTGCGGCCTCGATCTGCAGCCGCGCATGCAGCTCGAAGTAGCGAGTCGCAGTGGAAAAGTCATCGGGCGGCACGGCCGGTGCCCGTGCGCCAAGCGCCGCACTGAAATCAGCCACGCTGTTCCAGGGCTTGCGCTGCCGCGCCAGCAGCAGCGCCTGCGCCTGCGCGGCGTCCAGACCATCGACGGCGGCCACCAGCACTTCGGCCCCAGCGGTATTGAGATTGAGTGGGGTGCGCTCCGGCAGCACGGTGGCAAAGGGCCGCAAGACGGCGATGCTGTGCGCGGGCAATCCAAGCCAGGCGGCCTGGTCCAGCGTGCGGGGCCACAGCGGTGCCGCATCGGCGCTGTTGCGGCTGTTGCGGCCCAGCACCGCGCGCAGCACCTGCGACTGCAGCATGTCGAGTTCAGCCGGTGGCAAACCCAGCAGCTGGTAAAGCCTTCGCCACTGCGTTTGGGCCGCTGGATCAAGCGCTCCGTTGCGCACCAGATTGGCCATATTCAGGCGCGATTGGGCATCGATGATTTCGCCCGATAAGAACGCGGCGTCGGCAGCGTCGGCGGCCAGTGCATCGCTTTGGTCCATGGCCAAGAAACGCGACAGGCGGGCCGAGGCCAGCGGCACGGCCCAGGGTTCTGCCAGATGGTCGCTGCCGCCTTTGCGTCCGTCTTCTTCCAGGATGAGCTGCGCCCAGCCCAGGGCACCTTGCAAAACCCAATGCGCCTGGCTTCGGGTGCTTTCGGCGCGCTCGACCTCAATGGAGCGCCACTGCGTCCAGTACGCAGCAGTGGCCAGCGTTGCCACCAAGGCCACGACCAGCATGGCCAGCAGGATGGCGGCACCGGTTTGCGCATGGCGTCTCACAGGGTCTCTCCGGCGGACTGGAGCGCCCAGTCCAGCGTGAGCGTGCCCTGCGCCAAGGGGCCTGACGCGGGTTGGATGGATAGGCGCACGCCTTGCGGAATGGCTGCATCTGTGGGGGGTGCAATCCCGGTGACTGCATCTGCACCGGACATCGGATTGCTCCAGGTCGCGCCCCTGAAAAACAGCAACTGCCAGCCGTCCAGGGCGACCAAGCGAACCTCGCGCAGGCGTTGCGCGGTGCTGGGATTGCGCGCCCACAGAGCGGCTTCGCCCCACATGGCCTTGACCGCAGTGCGGTCGCGCAGCACAGGGGACTCCCAGCGCAGCCAGTAGCGCTTGCTGTCTGCTCCAGGTGCGCCCAGGCTCCAGGCCACCACCCGCAAGCCTGCATCCAGACTGTCGCGGCGCAGCAAGCGCAGGGTGTTGCCGTCCCATTCCAAGGCGGGCAAGTCGGTTTGGCTGTTCAGCATGTCCAAATCGGTCCGCCACTGCGCCAGCGTCGTGTTGAGGGCCTGGTCTTCATCCGCCCGTTCCTGGAGCCTGGCCACGCCCGTCGACATGCCACCCAGACCGCGCCAGGCAGACACGCTCAGCAGCGCCATGGCCGCCAGCGCGACCAATAACTCGACCAAGGTGAAGCCCAGCGGCCTGCGGATGCGCCTCATGGGCTGCTGCGCAAGAGCGCGGTGACGCGGTAGGCCTTGCTGCCGTCCCGGCGCGCCGCCACATCGGCCCGCACGAAATGCGGGTTCGGGGTGGGCTGCACCGTCAGGCTGAGCTGATACACCCGCCCACCCTGGGCGCAGTCCTGTGTGTGCTCGCCGGTGCCGGGCAGGCTTTTTTGTAGGCGCATCTGGGTCAGCAGGTTGTCGGCGCACAACTGCCCCAGCAGCGCATCGCTTTGGCGCTGCGCTTGGTTGCTCAGCCCGCCCACCGCCTGGAAGCCGGTACTAAGGGCCACCGCCACGATGCCCAGCGCCACCATGATTTCTACAAGCGTGAAGCCGCGAGAGCTGCGCAGCGCCAGCCTGTTAGCCCACCGGACGTGGGGCCTCCTCATGGGGACTCCCGCTGCACAGAGAAAGGACGCATGCCGTCGCTGTGCACCCGCATCCGCAGCGCCGGTCGATCGCGCCAGGCCAGAATGATCGACTGCGCTGGTAACACCGCCTCGGGCCCCAGCAACACGCTGTTGCCGCCCACGGGCTCCAGCGTGTTGGTGTCGGCGTTCAACCAGCGCGCGTTGACCGGTATGGAGGGGGTCGCACCAGCGGGTACTACCAAGCCGTCAAACCGGAACCCCCCGGCCTGCGCTACCCAATGCAGCGGTATGCCTTGCAGGCGCGATTGGGCCCGCCCACTTTCCAGCATCGCAGCCAGCCGTTCTGCTTCGCGTGCCAGATCCTGCTCCGCAGGATCCCGCAAAGACCAGGCCACGCCGCCCGCAGCAATCGCCATGATGGAGACCACCAGTAGGAGTTCCAGCAGCGTGAAGCCCTGCATGGCTGCGGCGTGCGAAGCCCGGTATGCGCGTGCTGCCATGGGAGATGCAGCTCAGCGGGCTTGCCAGCTGCCGATATCGGCGTCGTTGCCCTCGCCGCCGCTTTGGCCATCAGCGCCCAGCGATACCACGTCGACCTCATTGGCAATGCCCGGATTCAGATAGACATATGCGCGGCCCCAGGGGTCGTTGGGCAGGAGGTCGAGATTTTTTCGCCAGTTTGCGGGAATCGGGTCGGTGGTGGGTTTGCTAACCAGCGCAGCAAGGCCTTGGTCCGGGCTGGGATAGCGCCCATTGTCAAGCCGGTACAGCTTGAGCGCCTGCGCCAGATTGCTCACGTCGGTACGGGCGGCCATGATCTTGGCGTCATCGGCCCGCCCCAGTACGCTGGGCACGATCAGGGCCGCCAGCACGCCAATAATGAGGAGCACGACCATCAACTCAATCAGGGTGAAACCGCGCGTGCGAAAAGGTACAGATTTGGATTGCATTGGAAAAGGTGGCAGACAAAATATGCAACTATTATTGTCGTAATTGCTGGTCTCGACCATAATCTGTCCATGTCTTCCCCAACAACAACGCCCCGGTGGGTGTCATTCATCAGCGCGGCACTGGCCATGCTGGTGGCAATTTCGGCCAGTTACTGGGTGCTGCTTGCGCAGCCGCTGGCGTCCCGGGAGCTTGCTGTGGCCGAGCCCGGCCCGGTCGATGGCCTGACTTGGGCCCGGGTTCTGGGGCAGGCAGAGGCAAGCGATGCCGTAGCGGACGTGCAGGCCCAGCAGCTTTCACCCAGCGCGCAGGCCAGACCGCTGGCTCCGCCGTTTAGGCTGTGGGGCCTTGTGTCAGATGCCCATGGCGGCGGTTACGCCCTGCTGGGGCTGGGTGATGAGATGCCAGCGGCTTATGCCACCGGAGAGCGGGTGCAGGATGGCTGGGCCGTGGCGGCAGTGCATGAAAGGTCGGTTCAACTGAAGCCCCTCCATGGCGGCACTGCGCTGACCTTGGATTTGCCCGAGCTGGACGGCGCCGTCGCGCCCGCAGTCGGGGTATCTCCCTAGGCGCACCGGCCCGCCACTGGGGTGGCGAATGGCCAAACTCATGTAAGCTTGAAGCAAGTTCGCGCCGCACAGGCGTTTCCAAGGAGTTTTCCATGCAGATTGGCGTACCCGCCGAAACCACCGCGGGCGAATCCCGCGTTGCCGCCACGCCTGAGACGGTTAAAAAATTGGTCGCCGCAGGCCATCGCGTGCGCGTTCAGTCCGGTGCCGGACTGGCGTCTAGCGTCACGGATGCAGCCTACCAGACAGTGGGCGCTGAAATTTGTTCGGTCACCGAAGCGCTGGGCAGCGAGATGGTGCTCAAAGTGGCTGCACCCCGCCCGGACGAGCTGGCGATGATGCAGGCCGGCTCGGCCCTGGTCGGCATGCTCAACCCCTTTGATAAAGAGGGCCTGCAGCACATGGCGCTGGCGGGCTTGAGTGCTTTTGCGCTGGAGGCCGCGCCCCGTACCACCCGGGCCCAGAGCATGGACGTGCTCTCCTCCCAGGCCAATATTGCCGGTTACAAGGCCGTCATGCTGGCGGCTGACAAATACCAGCGCTTTTTCCCCATGCTGATGACAGCGGCGGGCACCGTCAAGGCCGCGCGCGTAGTAATTTTGGGCGTGGGCGTGGCCGGTTTGCAGGCGATTGCCACCGCCAAGCGCATGGGCGCGGTCATTGAGGCCTCGGACGTGCGCCCCAGCGTCAAAGAGCAAGTGGAATCGCTGGGTGCCAAGTTCATTGACGTGCCATTTGACACCGCCGAGGAGCGCGAGGCTGCCGAAGGCGTGGGCGGCTATGCCAGGCCCATGCCGCAGAGCTGGTTGGATCGCCAGAAGGCCGAAGTTGCCAAACGCGTGGCCTTGGCTGATGTGGTGATTTCCACCGCACTGATACCGGGCCGGGCCGCACCCGTGCTGGTGACCGAGGACATGGTCAAGAGCATGAAGCCGGGTTCGGTCATTGTGGATCTGGCGGCCGGTAAAGCTGCCGATGGCGTGGCCGGTAATTGCGTGCTGACCCAGGCCGGGCGCACCTTGCAGGCGCACGGGGTCACGCTGGTGGGTGAAACCAATTTGCCTGCGCTGGTGGCCGCCGACGCATCGGCTTTGTATGCGCGCAACGTGCTGGACTTTTTGAAACTGATCACTACCAAAGACGCGGCTTTTCACCTTAATCTGGAAGACGACATCGTGGCCGCCTGTCTGGTAGCGCACGGCGGCGCGGTAACACGCGCCTAAGCTCCAACAACCCACGCACGTCCACAAAAACCCGCCACGTCGTCTGAATTTTTTCTGAATCCGAGCCCGAAACGCCTATGCAAGTCGATCACACCATCATCAACCTGATTATTTTTGTGCTGGCCATCTACGTGGGTTACCACGTGGTCTGGACCGTCACGCCGGCGCTGCACACGCCTCTGATGGCCGTGACCAATGCCGTCTCAGCCATCATCATCGTGGGCGCCATGCTGGCAGCGGCCTTGACGGTCACGCCGCTGGGCAAAACCATGGGCGTGCTGGCGGTGGCGCTGGCAGCGGTCAATGTGTTCGGCGGCTTCTTGGTGACCCGGCGCATGCTGGAGATGTTCCGCAAGAAAGAGAAAAAAGCTCCGGCTGCAGGAGGCCAATCATGAGCATGAATCTGGTAGTACTGCTGTATTTGGTAGCCAGCGTTTGTTTCATTCAGGCGCTTAAGGGCCTGAGCCATCCCACTACGTCCATTCGTGGAAATGTGTTTGGCATGTCCGGCATGGCGATTGCTGTCATCACCACCGCTGCGTTGATTTTTAATCAGGCGAGCCAGTTGGGGCACGTTGATCCGGTCCAAGGCCTGGGCTGGGTTTTGCTCGCTCTGGTGGTGGGCGGCGGCGCGGGCGCGGTGATGGCGCAACGTGTCGAGATGACCAAGATGCCCGAGCTGGTGGCTTTCATGCACAGCATGATTGGCTTGGCCGCGGTGTTTATTGCGGTGGCTGCCGTGGTCGAGCCCGCAGCCTTCGGCATTACAGCCCCCGGTACAGGCATGCTGGACATTCCTGTAGGCAACCGACTGGAGTTGTTCCTCGGTGCCGCGATTGGCGCAATTACGTTCAGTGGCTCGGTGATCGCATTTGGTAAGTTGTCGGGCAGTTACAAGTTCCGATTGTTCCAAGGTGCGCCGGTGGTCTTTGCCGGGCAGCACCTGGTCAACCTGGCGCTGGGCTTGCTGACGCTGGGCTTGGGCGTCGTATTCATGTTCACCGGCGACTGGAATGCTTTTCTGGGCATGCTGGCCTTGTCCTTTGTGCT
>CAMAQV010000009.1 GCA_945860595.1 Comamonas sp. lk | reverse complement strand
TACGGCGGCGGTCGCCCAATTCGGCAGCGCGCGCTGCATCCTCTTCAGAGGCGGCTTTGGAGGCAGCTGCCGCTTGGGCCAGCGCGTCCAGCCGCGCTTGTTCGGCAAAGGCCGTTGCATCTTCCTTGGCCTGTTGGGCTTGCAGCTCTTCCGCTGATAGTTGAATTTTGTTTCCAACCCGGCGTGGCGCCGGTGTTGCGGTCGCCTCATTGGCCTGCGCGGCTTGGCGTTCAACAGCAGCCTGCTCGGCAAGGGCACGCTCACGCGCCTCCGCCTCTTCGCGCTCGCGACGGCGTTGGGCCAGTTCTTCTTCCTGGCGGCGCAGCAGTTCGGCCTGACGACGGGCTTCCTCTTCGCGGCGGGCGAGTTCTGCCTCGTCGATCAGGGGTGCTTGCTGGGTTGACGGTGCTGTTGTATCGGCAAGGCCCTCGCTTCCGTCTTCACGCCGGATAAAGGTGCGCTTCTTGCGCACCTCGACCTGAATGGTGCGGGCTTTGCCGGATGCGTCGGCCTGCTTGATCTCGGTGGTCTGCTTTTTGACCAGCGTGATTTTTTTACGCTCCGTACCGGAGCTGCCGTGGCTGCTTTGTAAAAACGCCAGCAGCTTGTGCTTGTCGGCGTCGTTCAGTGTGTCACCGGCGGCGGCTTTGGGCACGCCGGCGGCTTTCAACTGCTCAAGCAGGGTTTCAGTGGGCCGCTTGAGCTCATTAGCGAACTCGGAAACAGTGGTGATGGACATGTTGTGTGTAACCTTTCATGGCCATTACTCGTGAGCGGCTGCGTCATCGGCGAACCAATGTGCGCGGGCCTTCATGATCAGGGCGCGGGCGTCGTCTTGCGACTGACCCGTGATATCAATAAGTTCGTCAATAGCAAGATCTGCCAAATCGTCGCGGGTGCGGATACCGCCGGCCTGCAGCTGCGCAATCGTTCCGGAGTCAAGTCCCTCGATATCGTGCAGGTCCTGGGATACGGTTGCTTCGTCTTCGCTGCCTTCCTGGGCGATTTCCATGGTCAGCAGCACGTCTTTCGCACGATTGCGCAATTCGTGCACGGTATCTTCGTCAAAAGACTCAATTTCCAGCATTTCCTGGATGGGCACATAGGCCACCTCTTCGAGACTGGTGAAGCCTTCTGCGATCAGGATGTCGGCGATTTCTTCGTCCACATCCAACTTTTCCATGAATAGGCGGCGCCCGGCGTCGGTTTCGTTGGCCTGCTTTTCAGCGGACTCGGTGGCGTCCATGATGTTGATCTTCCAGCCCGTCAGCTCGGACGCCAGGCGCACGTTCTGACCACCGCGACCGATGGCAATCGCCAGGTTTTCCTCGTCCACCACGACATCCATCGCGTGCCGCTCTTCGTCCACCACGATGGAGCTGACGTTGGCCGGTGCCAGCGCGCCAATGACAAACTGCGCCGGATCTTCGCTCCACAACACAATGTCGACGCGTTCGCCAGCCAGCTCGTTGGTCACGCCGTTGATACGGGTTCCGCGAACGCCCACGCAGGTACCGATGGGATCCACGCGCTTGTCATGCGAAAACACAGCAATCTTGGCGCGCGAACCCGGATCACGGGCGCAGGATTTGATCTCCAGCACGCCTTGCTCAATCTCAGGCACTTCTTGGCGGAACAGCTCGATCATGAATTCCGGGGAGGAGCGCGACAGCACAATGGGCGCGCCGCGCAGCGTCAGGTCCACTTCCATGATCATCGCGCGCACCCGGTCGCCGGTGCGGAAGTTTTCCTTGGGGATCATCTCGGTGCGGCGTAAACGACCCTCCACCCGGCTGTTCTCGACAATCAGATCGCCTTTGTCCATGCGCTTGACTGTGCCGGTGAAGATCTTGTCCCCGCGCGACATGAAGTCGTTGAGCAGCATCTCGCGCTCAGCATCCCGGATTTTTTGCAGGATCACCTGCTTGGCCGCCATGGCACCGATGCGGCCAATGGGGACTGACTCAATGGTTTCTTCAATGTACTCGTCCACCTCAATGTCTTCAATCTGCTCTTTGGCTTCAAAAAGCAAAATTTCTTGGTCGGGCAGCTGCAGCCCTGCTTCATCAGGGACGACGTGCCAGCGGCGGAACGTCTCGTAGTTGCCGCTGTCGCGGTCCAAGGCCACGCGGATATCCACATCCCCGGAGTAGAGCTTTTTCGTGGCCTGTGCTAAAGCGGCTTCCACCGCAGCCAAGACCACATCGCGCTCCACGTTTTTTTCACGGGAGATCGCCTCAACCAACATCAACAATTCGCGATTCATGCCTGAACTCTCCAAAAATCACTGTGTGCCATATCGAAACCATTCATCCCTGCGCCGCGCCATCCAGCGCGCCCGCAGCGGCCTGCCGGCCTTTGAAATTCACCAGCGGCGCTAAACGCGCCTCGCGCAATTCGTCTAACGTAAAACCCAATGCCTGCAAGGGGGCTGGTGCGCGCTTTTTACTCACCCGTTGGCCCGGCTTGACCGCTGGGGCATCGCTCCAGACAATTTGCCAACCCACCGCACCCTGCTCGTTAACGGTCTTTTCCAAAGTGCCGCGAAACTTCTTGCGGTTAGCCCGAACCTGCCCGGCCGCCTGCTCGCCCATGGGGGCCTTCAAGGTGACATCGATCACCTGGCCAGCGAAACGCTCAAAATCCTGCTCCGTCCGCAAGGGCCTGTCAATGCCCGGCGACGACACTTCCAATCGCCGGTAATCAATCGCCTCAACTTCCAGACTGAACTGCAGTTGGCGCGTCACCTTTTCGCAATCCTCAACCGTCACCAATTCCGGCACTGCGGCCTGCGGATTCCAGGGCAAATCAATCGTCACGCGTAACAGGCCTCCAGCGGAACGCTCAATGTCCACCAGCTCCAGCCCAAAGCCGGTCACGATCTGTTCAACAATGTCCTGAAGCGCCACGTCTTTGCAAAATCCCTAAAACCAGGTCCTGAAACCGCCCCGCAAAACGGCACGATGAAAAACAATCGACCAAAAAAAACGGGCGGTAGATACCCGCCCGTTTGGTCGTGAGTACGCATTGTAACTGACATATTCACGCTGGGACGCGCCGCCCGGCCCCACATCGGACTGCATGCGACAATTCCTTTTTCGTTTCGACGCACAGACCTGACAAGGGGACGCAATGGGTTTTCTCAGTGGCAAAAAGATTCTCGTGACCGGCGTGTTGTCCAACCGCTCCATCGCATATGGCATCGCTAAAGCCTGCCACGCCCAAGGAGCCGAACTGGCATTTAGCTACGTGGGCGAACGCTTCAAAGACCGCATCACCGAATTCGCGGCCGATTTCAATTCCACGCTGATCTTTGACTGCGACGTGGGTGACGATGCCCAGATCGACCGACTTTTTGCGGATTTGAGCGCCCACTGGCCGCAGTTCGATGGTTTCGTGCACAGCATCGGCTTCGCCCCGCGCGAGGCCATCGCCGGTAATTTTCTGGAAGGCCTGAGCCGCGAGGCCTTCAAGATCGCCCATGACATCAGCGCCTACAGCTTCCCGGCGATGGCCAAAGCCGCGCTGCCCTACCTGCGTGACAAGGCGGCACTTTTGACTCTGACCTACCTGGGTGCAGAGCGCATCATTCCCAACTACAACACCATGGGCCTGGCCAAAGCATCGCTCGAAGCCTCGGTGCGCTACACCGCAGAATCGCTGGGGCCCAAGGGCATACGCGTCAACGGCATCAGCGCCGGCCCCATTAAAACGCTGGCGGCCAGCGGCATCAAAGATTTCGGCAAGTTGCTCAAAGTGGTGGCCGACGCCTCCCCCATCCGCCGCAACGTCACCATCGACGACGTCGGCAACGTCGCCGCCTTTTTGCTCAGCGACCTGGCCGCTGGCGTGACGGCTGAAATCACCTATGTGGACGGTGGCTTCAACAAGACGATGGGCGTGGTGACCGAGTAATCAGCGTCCGCCATCAAGCCCGCACGCAATCGGCGAAATACCGGTTCTTTCCGTCCGCGTCCTGTTCTTCCACCAGCCCGTGGATATCGGTCTCAAAACCGGGGCATAAAGCATTGAACTCTCGGGCGAATTTCAGATAGTCGACGATCTGGCGGTTGAAGACCTCGCCAGGAATGAGCAGCGGAATCCCGGGCGGATACGGGGTGATCAAGCCAACAGTGATGCGGCCCTCCAGGGCGTCAATGTCCACCCGTTCGGTCAAGCGCTGCGCGATGTGTGCATAGGCATCGCTGGGCTTCATGGCCGGGGTCAGGTCGCTGAGGTACATCTCGGTGGTCAGGCGTGCGATGTCGTACTTGGCATAGAGCTGGTGCACGTGCTGGCACAGATCCGCCAGCCCCATTTTTTCGTAGCGCGGATACTTTTTGCAGAACTCGGGCAGCACGCGCCACATGGGCTGGTTCTTGTCGTAATCGTCCTTGAACTGCTGCAGGGCCGTCAGCATGCTGTTCCAGCGGCCCTTGGTGATGCCGATGGTGAACATGATGAAAAAGCTGTAGAGCCCGGTTTTCTCGACCACCACGCCGTGCTCGGCCAAGAATTTGGTGACGATGCTCGCCGGAATGCCGGTCTTGGCGAACCTGCCGTTCAGGTCCATGCCGGGCGTGACGAGGGTGGACTTGATCGGATCCAGCATATTGAAGCCGCTGGCCATCTTGCCAAAGCCGTGCCAGTGCGCGCCGTTTTTGGCGCTGCGGGACTCGGCCTTGATGATCCAGTTGTCGGCGGTGCCGATGCCCTCTTCG
Source organism: Comamonas sp. lk (assembly GCA_945860595.1). Taxonomy (GTDB): domain Bacteria; phylum Pseudomonadota; class Gammaproteobacteria; order Burkholderiales; family Burkholderiaceae_C; genus Allorhodoferax. The sequence continues at coordinate 62,819 of CAMAQV010000009.1, read as the reverse complement.
GCATGGATTTCCGGTCCCCAGACCTTGAACCACCAGTCCTGTCCATATTCCTCATCCACCTTGCGCATGGCGCGGCGGAAATCCAGCGCTTCCATGATGCTTTCCTCCACCAACGCCGTGCCGCCGGGCGGCTCCATCATGGCAGCGGCCACGTCGCAGCTGGCAATGATGCTGTACTGCGGGCTGGTGCTGGTGTGCATCAGATAAGCCTCGTTAAAGAGGTGTTTGTCCAGCTTAACGGTTTGCGAGTCCTGCACCAGCACGTGGCTGGCCTGGCTGATGCCCGCAAGCAGCTTGTGGATGGACTGGGTGGAGTAGACCATCGCCTCTTTGGGTCGTACCCGCTTTTTCCCCATGGCGTGGTAGCTACCATAAAACGGGTGGAAGGCGGCGTGCGGCAGCCAGGCTTCGTCGAAGTGGAGGTTCTCCACGTAGCCATCCAGCATTTTCTTGACGGTCTCGGTGTTGTAGAGCACGCCGTCATAGGTCGACTGGGTCAAGGTCATGACTCGGGGCTTGATGGCGGCGGTGTCCACCCCGGCCAGATGCTGGGCGACCAGCGGGTTGGCCTTGATCTTGGCGCGGATGGTGGCGGGCTCGAACTCATCTTTGGGAATCGGACCAATGATGCCGAAATGGTTGCGTGTGGGCTTCAAAAAAACCGGAATCGCGCCGGTCATGATGATGGCGTGCAGAATGGACTTGTGGCAATTGCGGTCCACTACGACGATGTCGTTGGGCGCCACCGTGTGGTGCCAGACCATTTTGTTGCTGGTGCTGGTGCCGTTGGTTACGAAGAAGCAATGGTCGGCGTTAAAGATGCGCGCCGCATTGCGCTCACTGGCGCCAATTGCGCCGTCATGGTCCAGCAACTGCCCCAGTTCTTCCACCGCGTTACACACGTCAGCGCGCAGCATGTTCTCGCCAAAAAACTGGTGGAACATCTGCCCCACCGGGCTCTTCAGAAACGCCACACCGCCCGAGTGGCCCGGGCAATGCCAGGAATACGAGCCGTCTTCTGCGTAGTCGAGCAGCGCCTTGAAAAACGGCGGCTGTACGCCCTCTAAATAGCCCTTGGCCTCGCGGATGATGTGGCGCGCCACGAACTCGGGCGTGTCCTCAAACATGTGGATGAAGCCGTGCAATTCGCGCAGGATGTCGTTGGGGATGTGGCGGCTGGTCTTGGTCTCTCCGTACACATAAATTGGTACGTCCAGGTTCTTGCGCCGCACCTCCTCGATGAACTGGCGCAAATTGAGCACCGCCGGGTCCAGGTCCGGGCCGGGCGTGAACTCCTCGTCGTCGATGGACAAAATAAAGGCGCTGGCCCGGCTTTGCTGCTGCGCGAATTGGCTCAGGTCGCCGTAGCTGGTCACGCCCAGCACCTCAAAACCCTCGGTTTCAATGGCCTGCGCCAGCGCCCGGATGCCCAGACCAGAGGTATTTTCTGAGCGAAAGTCCTCGTCGATGATGATGATGGGGAAGCGAAACTTCATGGCGGGAACTCCGGGATGGGGAAAATGCGGACCCCTGAGAGGGCACGCGAGTGTAAGGACAAAGCGTGATGCTTCCCGGGCGCGCTGACCATCCGGCAGGGGTTTACATTTCGGGCTCGCCTGCCCTGTGCCGGCACCCGACCACCGTTTAGAGGCCCTCATGCTCGTCAAGCAAATCTGGACCGGTAATTCTTACCGCAACTTCAACTACCTGGTGGCCTGTTCTGAGACCGGCGAGGCGCTGGCGATTGACCCGCTGGACAGCCAAAAATGCCTGGACGCGGCCAAAGACGCCGGTTGGGAGATCACCCAGATCCTCAACACCCACGAACACCACGACCACATCGATGGCAACCAGGCCATCGTTGCGCAAACGGGCGCGGCGGTGCTTGCACACCACGCAGCCAAAGACAAAATTCCTGGCATGACGCGCGGCCTGTCGGCTGGCGACGTGATCAAAGTCGGCAAAACCGTGGAGCTCGAAGCGCTCGATACGCCCGGCCACACCTTCTGCCACATCTGCCTGCGCGCCCACACCGAGCAGCCCGCCCTGTTCTCGGGCGACACCCTGTTTAACGCTGGTGCGGGCAACTGCCACAACGGCGGCAGCCCTGCCGCAATGTACCAGACCTTCGCAGATCAACTTCATGTATTACCTGAAGATACGCTTCTATACCCAGGCCACGACTACATCGAGAACAATTTGCGCTTCACCCTTGACCGCGAGCCCGGCAACCAGGATGCGCAGCATCTGCTGGACGCGGTCAACGGCCAAAACCTGGATCAGCCCTTTGTCAGCACCCTGGCGCGCGAGCGCGAGGTCAACAGCTTTTTCCGGCTGCAAAGCCCGGCCATCATCGCCCGCTTGCGCGAGGCGTTTCCCGATCTGCCTGATCAACCCGACGCGAAAACCGTCTTTTTGAAACTGCGCGAACTGCGCAATCGTTGGTAAGCGCGGGTAAACCGAACCGGAGACCACCATGCTCAAAGGACTACACCACAACGCCTACCGGTGCCGTGATTCGGAGGAAACCCGCCAGTTTTACAGCGACTTTCTGGGGCTGCCCCTGATCAACGCTTTCCAGATCCGCGAAACCAAAAGCGGGCGCGCCACCAAAACCTTGCATTCTTTCTACCAACTCGACGACGGCTCCTGCCTGGCTTTTTTCGAAGCGCCGGATATGCCCTTTGACTTCAAGAAGCAGCACGACTTCGACCTGCACATCGCGCTGGAGGTGTCACCGGCGGATTTACAAACCATGTTTGCCAAGGGCCGCGCGGTGGGGATGGAAACGCGCGGTATCTCGGACCACGAGTTCATTGACTCGATTTATTTCCGCGACCCCAACGGCTACGTGATTGAGCTGACCGCCAAGCGCCCCGACCACGACAGCTACATGGCGCAGGCTGCCCGCAGCGCGCGCGCCAAACTGGACAATTGGCAATCGGAAAAAGCTACAGCTTAAGCCGCTCCAAGTAGCCGGTCAGCTCCAGAAAGCCTTTCCCCCCGCTGCCGGCCCCAACCGGTGCGCCCGGCTCCTGCGCGCGCACCGCGCCTTCCCAATACACCGGCCCGGCCGGGCGGCTGTCGAGTTCCGAATCGGGCATCAGCGGCTGCAGGGTCCAGCTGCGCCAGCCCTGGTTGGTGCGCAGCTCCACGCTGCGCTGCACCGGGTACGCAGCCCCGGTGCGCGGCGAACGCCACCAAGAAGCCTTTGCAGGCACCGGCATCCGCACATCCTGCGGGCCCAGCACGCGCAAGACCCGGTCGGCGCTGCGCAAGGAGCCCCCGGCCCATAGTGGTTCGCCCTGGGCGTCGCGCACCACAAAAGCCGTCAGCGCGCCGCCGTCCTCCAGGTTCAAGCCCACCCAATCCCAGCCCACGGCGCGGGCATCCAGCAGCGTGGACGACCATTCCCGATCCAACCAGGCCTGCCCTGTTACGGCGATGGGCTTGCCCATGCGCGTCACGGTTCCGGCCACCCGCAGATGCGGCAGGCTGAAGTAGTGGCTGGCTTGCGCGGGCGAGGGGCCTTTTTGGCTGAAGCCGGATGTGCCTTGGAGCAGTACCGGCTGGGTCGGATCCAGCGCAAGGTCGAGCGCAAAGTCCGCTGCGGCCACCCGGGCGGTAAAACGCCCGGATGCCTCGCGCTTGAGCCGCCAGTCGTCCAGCACGATGTCGGTATCGCCTTGGGCCGCTTGCGCCAGGCCAAAACCCGCGCGCGCAACGCGCTGCCCGTGCAGCAAATGGCCTTTTGCCGGATCGGTCAACGCCGCGTGCGCAAAAAGAATCTGTCGCGGTGCAAATTGGCTGGGGTTGGCTGAGGCCGTGCCCGGGCGGCTGCGGAAGAACGTCACCTGAAAGGCCAGGTCTTCGCCCTCTGGGGTTTGCAGCCAACCGGTCAGATACCACCATTCGGTACGGAAATTCGGGTGCGCGCCATGGTCCTGCGGCAGCGTAATCGCCACGCCGGGATGCACTTGCGCCAGCGGCTGCGCCCCGGTCGTTAGCGCGGCGCAAAACAGCACAACCGACACCCAAAGCGCACGTGAACTGGGGACAGGCATCACCAGTCCTCCCGCACCGCGCGTACCGCGTCCGCCGACAACGCGCTGCGCCCGGCCAGCACGGCGGTCAGCGCCGAAGCCAGCACCAGACCTAGCCACAGCGCGGCAAAGACGCTTAGCGGCCAGCGTGTATCCATGGTCCAGTGGAAGGATTGCGGGTTGACCACCTGGATCAGCACCTGCCCCATGGCCGCACCCAGCGCCAGTCCGGCCACAGCGCCCACGCCTCCCAACAACGCACCTTCAAGGGCCAGCATGGTGAGCACCTGGCGGCGCAGAACGCCAATGTGGCGCAGCATGCCGAACTCGCGCGTGCGCGCCAGCGTCTGCGCCGAAAAAGTCGCGGCTACGCCGGCCATGCCCACCAGAATCGCAATCGCCTCCAAGGCATAGGTCGCGGCAAAGCTGCGGTCAAAAATTCTCAGGGCTACAGCCCTTATTTCAGCCGGTCGGGCAAATTCCGCGCGTCCGGCGAACGCAGCGGGCAAAGCCTGGCGCAGCGCTTCAAGGGTTTCTTGCACCCGCGCGCCGCTTTGCAGATCAATGGCCGCCTCGGCGCGGCCTGTATCGCCCGTGAGCGCCTGGTAATCCCGCTCATCCATGGCCAGTGCGCCAAATTGGCGGCTGTAGTCGCGCCACACCCCAGCCACAAACACGGCATGCAACTGCCCACCCAGCGGCAGCTCCAGGGTCTGCCCCGGTACTGCGCCGTACAAAAGGGCGAAGGGCTCGGAGACCCACACCGCGCGCTGTCCGGGTGGCACCTCCCGCGCACTGCCTACCAAGGGCAGGCTGTGCCGCGGGTCGGCGGCGTCAATGGGGCTGGCCAGCAAAGCCACCGGCGCCCTCTCAGGGTGCAGACGTACCAGCACTGTGCGCCTGAACGCAATATGCGCAATCCCAGGCGTGGCGGCCAGGCGCGCCTGCGCCGCGGGGTCCAGGCCACCGTTTTCCGCGCCCTCGATACGCAGATAGACGTCGGCTGCCAGGATGCTGAGCATCCACTCGTCCACCGAGCCGCGAAAGCTGGCCACCATCAGCGCCATAGCCACCATCAGGCTGGTGCTTGCCACCACCCCGGACAAGGCGACTGCAGCCTGCCCGGGTGTACCCCAAAGCCGCTTGAGCGCCAAATACAGCGCCGCATACCGTGTGGCCCGTGCCTCAACTGCGGCCTGCCAGGGGGACAACAGCGCCCGGGCCAGCCAAGGGGTGGCTCCAATGCCACCGGCCAGAATGATGGCAATCGAGGCATAGCCGAAAAGGGGCAAGCCCGCCACCGGCGGTGCCAGCGCGGCCAGCGCACCCAAGGGCAGCAACGCCCCGGCTGCCCGCAAGCGGGGTTGCTGGCGCGGGTCGCTTGCATCCATGCCCGACTTCAGCGCCACCGCTGCCTGCACCTGCAAGGCCTGCACGGCCGGCCACAGGCTGCCTCCAATGGCCACCAGCACGCCCAGCAGCAAAAACACCAGGGCAGCTTCAGGGGCGAGGCTTAAAGCGGGCCGGCTGGCGGCGAAGTAGCCGCCGCCCAGGTCGCCGCCCAATCGCTGCAAGGCCAACGCAGCGAGAGCGGCGCCCAGCGCCAGCCCCAGCAAAGACCCCAGCACACCCAGCGCCGCGCCCTCGACCAACAATTGCCTGAGCAGCGCACCACGGCGCAATCCCAGCACACGCAACAAGGCAAAAGATGCCCGGCGCCGCACCACCGACAAGGACTGCGCGGAATACACCAGAAATCCGCCCGTGAGCAAGGCCACCATGGCCAGCATCTCCAAGTTAACCCGGTAGGCGCGCGACAGGCTATTGCTGCGCTGCGCCTCGGATTGCGGGGTGACCAGCTGCGCATCCGGCGGCAATATGGCGCGTACGGCGGCTTGCACCGCAGCGGTGTCGGCACCCGGCTGCAAGGCAAGGTCTATGCGCTGCAGCCGACCCAGTTGACCCAGCCGCCATTGCGCAGCGGCAATATCCATCACCGCCAGCAAACGGTCGTCCGACACAGCGGGAAGCGTGCCGCGATATGTCCAGCGCGCGCCCGGGGCAGCGGCGTCCAGAGCCACCGCGTCGCCTGCCTGAGCGGCCAGGGCGCTGGCCGCCGCGCTGGACAGGTAGACCGCGTCGTCTGAAAAAGGGCCTGAGGCGGCTAGCGAACCATCGTCCGTGCCATTGTCTGTGCCATTGCCCGTGCTTTGGGCCGTAAAGGGCCGCCCCAGCAAGGCGGGCGTCACCCCCGCCGCACGCAGCACGTCCAGGCCCAGTACCGTCAAACGGCGGCGTTCCGGCAACAGCAGCGTCACTTCAACCACCGGGCTGGCCTGGGCCACGCCAGGAATTCGGGCCAACACCGGATAGAGCTGTTCATCAAAACCCCGCGCCTGCGTAGCCTGTACCTGCAGGTCGGCAGCACCATTGACCGTTTGTACTGCGCGGGCAAATTCATCCAAAGCCGAGCGGTTCACCAGATGCACGGCGTAGCCCAGTGCCACCCCGATCGCAATCGCCAGCGCAGCAGTCAGCCAGCGCACCGGGTGGGCGCGCAGTTCGGCCAGCGCCATCCAGCGCAGGGCCAGCGTTTGCCAGCCCGGTGCAGATTCCATGCGCCGCGTCCCGCTCGCCTGGTCCTCAAGCGCCATGGTGCGCCAGCAAACCGCGCGCAGTCAGCACCAACACCCGGTCCGCCACGGCGGCTGCGCGTTCGGAATGGGTGACGATGAGTGCGGCGACCGCCGACTTCCGAACGGTGCGGACAAAGAGCTCCAGAATCCGCGCAGCGGTCTCCGGATCCAGGTTGCCGGTGGGCTCGTCCGCCAAGATCAGCGCGGGTTGGTGTACCAAAGCGCGGGCAATCGCAATGCGCTGCAGCTCGCCGCCCGAGAGTTGTGCGGCATAGTCTGCGCCGCGTCCTCCCAGGCTGACCTCTTGAAGCATGGCCTGCGCCCGTGCCAGCGCTGGCGCCCCACCCTGCCCCGCCAACACCAGCGGCAAGGCCACGTTCTGCACCAGACTGAGGTGCGGCAGGATGTGAAAGGCCTGAAACACAAAACCGATGTGGTCGCGCCGCAGCGTGGTGCGGGCATCGTCGTCGAGTTTCGCGAGGTCCTGGCCCCGAACGGCAATAGCGCCCGCGTCGGGCAGGTCCAGGCCGGCCACCAAGTTGAGTAGGCTGGATTTACCCGCGCCGGATTCACCCATGATGGCCACGATCTCGCCCGGCTGTAGTTGCAAGGCCAGGCCGTCGAACAACATCCGCCCACCGGGAACCGTTTTTCGCAGGCCGGTGATCTGCAGAACCGGAGCGGTGGGCGCTTGCGACATGGGGCGATAGTAGGTGCGGCCGCAGATCAGCGCCTGCGACGGGCTATTCGAGCGAAGTCTCAGGGCCTGCGATGTGGACCGCCAATAGGCAGCCGGTCGGGGTATACGAGGAATGCTGGGTTCCGTCGCGCAACCAAACCAGGTCACCCACGCGGTAGCGGGTGCCATCGTTGTCGAACAGCTCCCCCTCCAGCACCAAAAACTGCTCGTCGCCACGGTGCTGGTGGGCCCGGGTCGTCATGCCCGGTGCCATGCGGTACACGTGAAAGCCCTGGCCCAGCGGCGCATCGGTCGTGAGCTGCAGCACCGCGTCGCCATCGGCGCGCCCGTCAGGGTAGACATAGGGCTCAAAAACCGCCACATGGATATTTGCAACGCGGCGGTCTTGCGGATTGATGGGCTTCATCTCAGGCATGGCGGACATGGTGCAAAGTGGAAAACACCCGATTATGCGAAGGCCGGTAGGCGCACCGCTGCAAAGGCGTGCGCCCTGTGCGTGGTTCAGGCCGAATGGTCGAAGATGCGACCGCTGAAACCGCCGAAAAAACCGCGCGGGCTGGCTAACTTTGCTGCACCACGGAGGGCCACACTACCCGTGAACGCCAGCGGATATCGGCCGCGCAGTTCCTGCGCGATGCGCCAGGCGTCAGCCAGATGGCTGCTTTGCAAGGCGGTTCCGATGCCCGAAATGACACCATCATGGCTGAGTTCGGCGTCATGCATGATCAAAGTCGTAAAGGCCAGGCGCGCCGCGTCAACCGGCCCGCTCTGGATGGCCAGCAACAAGCTGCGCAGGCGCTGTTCGCGCGAGCGCCTGCGTTCATCCGCCTGGCTGTGTGCGCCGCCCTGGGGCCGCGCGCTGCCCAGCGACGCAATGTGGAAATCAGGTGCCATGCTGCCACTCCGGTTGTTGGGGCCGGCACCGCCGCGCTCAATACGTGCGGTGTCAGGTATTTGCCCCTCAGGGGCTGCTTGCAGCAGTATTCGTGCCAAATTTTGCTGCCGGCACGCACCGCGCGTGCTGGCCACGCAGTGCCCGCCTATAGCCCGTGATGGGTGCAAATTCGGGTTTCCCCTAGGCTGACTGAGGGGGCTTGTTGGTAATAATTGGTTTTCCGGCCGAACTAAATCATGTCCTGCATGGTTTGAGCGAGCGGAAATGGACTAGCAACACACATCAATGCAGCCCCTCGGGCCTTTTTACATTCGGAGATAACGCATGAAATTGAAACGTCACCTCAGCGCGCTGGCCATCGCCATGGCCGCAGGCTCATCTTTTGCACAACTGGTCGTGGGCGTCAGCTACGACGCATTCCAGGAAGAGCGTTGGAAAACCGACGAGGCTGCCATCAAAGCCGAGTTGGCCAAGGCTGGTGCCAAGTACATCATGTCCGATGCCGGCGCCTCCACCGAGAAGCAGTTGTCCGACATTGACGGCCTGATCGCCAAAGGCGCCAAAGTGCTGATCATCCTGGGACGCGACAAAGATGCCATCTTGCCCGCAGTGAACAAAGCTGCCCAGCAAAAAATTCCTGTGATCGCCTACGACCGCCTGTTTGAAGCGCCCGGCGTGACCTACATCACCTTTGACAACAAAGAAGTCGGCCGCATGACCGCACGCGCCATCCTGGCGGTCAAGCCCAAGGGCAATTACGCCATCATCAAGGGTGATCCAGGTGATGCAAATGCCAACTTCCTGCGCGAAGGCCAGGGCGAAGTGCTGGCGGATGCCATCAAAAAGGGCGACGTGAAAATCGTTGGCGAAGAGTTCACGGCCGGCTGGAATCCCCAAAACGCGCAAAAGAACATGGAACAGATCCTGACCAAAACCGGCAACAAGGTTGACGCCGTGGTCGCACAAAACGACGGCATGGCCGGTGGTGTGGTCGCTGCGCTGACCGCCAAAGGTCTGCAAGGTATTCCCGTCTCCGGACAAGACGGTGACCTGGCTGCGCTGAACCGAGTGGCGCTGGGCACCCAAACCGTGTCGGTCTGGAAGAACTCGGCTGATCTGGGTACCGCTGCCGCCAAAGCGGCTGTGGAACTCGGCGCTGGCAAGCCCGTGACCGGTGCCGCCGACTGGGCCGGTGGTGAGAAGAAGATGACGCTCAAGTCCATCTTCCTCAAGCCCATCCCCGTCACCAAGGACAACCTGGATGTGGTGCTGAAGTCCGGCCACATCTCCAAGGAAGCCCTGTGCAAAGGTGTGGACGCATCGAAAGTGGCTGTCTGCAAATAATCTGCTGATCTTTAGCAGTTAAGACCCCAACGCCGCGGGCCACGAGCCCGCGGTGTTGTTTCTGATCCCCGGGAGTCTGTATGAATATTGACTGGCAAACCCTCAAACGCGCCCAGATTGACTGGCGCATGGTGCTCATGTCGACCGTGCTGGTTGTGATCGCGGTTGTTTTCAACGTCTTATCCGAAGGCATATTTTTGTCGCCGGAAAACCTCTACAACATCGCCCAGCAAACTGCTGTGGTGGGGATTCTGGCCACCGTCATGGTGCTGATCATCGTTGCGCGCCACATTGACCTATCGGTCGGCTCCGTAATGGGCTTTGTGGGCGTGCTGATCGCCTTTTTGATTTACAGCGCCAATTGGTCCTGGCAGGCCGCCTGCTTGATGGGGCTGGCTGCTGCGATTGCCGTGTCCATGTACCAAGGCGCGCTGACTGCATTTGTTGGCGTCCCCTCCTTTGTGGTGACCCTGGGCGGCCTGATGTCGTTCCGCGGCGCGGCCTATCTGGTGGCCGACGGCAAGACCCAGCCGCTGGCCGACCCCTTCTTTTTGAAGCTGGGTGGCGGCTACAACGGAGGTATCGGCACCACAGCGAGTTGGATTCTGGCTGCCCTGCTCTGCTGCGGCCTGCTGCTGGCCATGCTGAATAAGCGACGCGCCAAAAAAATCTATGGCGTCCCGACCAACCCGGCCTGGGTGGACCTGGTGCTGGTGCTGATTCCCGTGGCCATTGTGCTGGCCTTTGTGGCTACCATGAACGCGTACCACATCCCCAACAAAGACGCACCGCAGGGCGTACCGATTCCGGTTTTGATCTGGGGCGCGGTGGCGCTGGTGATTTCTTTTCTGGTGCACCGCACGCGCTTCGGGCGCTACATCTTTGCCATCGGCGGCAACCCGGATGCTGCCGCGCTGGTCGGCATTCCGGTGCGCCGGGTCACGATGCTGCTGTTTGTGCTGCTGTCGGTGCTGATAACGATTGCCGCCATCGTAGCCATCTCGCGCCTGAACGCGGGCACCAATTCGCTGGGCAACAACCTGGAGCTGCTGGTGATTGCAGCCACCGTGATCGGCGGCACCGCGCTCGCCGGTGGCAGCGGCACCATCATTGGCTCGGTTTTGGGCGCGCTCATCATGCAGTGCATTGACAGCGGCATGCTGCTACTGGACGTGTCGATTGGTACACGCTACATCATCATCGGCCAGGTACTGATTGCCGCCGTCGTCTTCGATGTGGCCTACCGCAAATGGACGGGAGACACGCTGTGAACGCCATGGACAACACCCCCCACAACAAGCCTGCGATCGATACCAACCGTTGCCTGGTCGAGCTGCGCAATATCCGCAAAGCCTTCGGCGGCGTGCTCGCGGTTGACGACGTCAGCCTGAACCTCTATCCCGGCGAAGTGGTGGCCGTGCTCGGCCACAACGGCGCGGGCAAATCGACCCTGATGAAGATGCTCGCCGGCGCCTATCCAATTGACAGTGGCGAGGTGTCGCTATCCGGCGAAAAAGTGCAAATCCGCTCGCCCTCGGACGCGCAAAACCTGGGCATTGAATCGATTTACCAAACGCTGGCGCTAGCCGACAACCTGGACGCAGTAGCCAATCTGTTTCTGGGCCGCGAGCTGCTCACCCGCTGGCGCACCCTAGACGACCACCGCATGGACGCAGACGCCCGTAAGGTGTTTCAGCGCCTGAACAAAAACTTCACCAACATCCGCATCCCGGTGCGCCGCCTCTCCGGCGGGCAACGCCAGGTGGTGGCGATTTCCCGGGCAATTTATTTCAATGCCCGCATCCTGATCATGGATGAACCGACCGCTGCGCTGGGGCCCGAGGAAACCGCGATGGTGGGCAACCTCATTCAACAACTCAAAGCCGAGGGCGTGGGCATCTTTCTGATCAGCCACGACATGCACGATGTATTCGCGCTCAGCGACCGGCTGGCGGTGATGAAAAACGGCAAGCGCATCGGCACCTACCGCACGCAGGACGTGACTGAGGATGAAGTGCTGGGCATGATCATCGCGGGTAAAGCACCTGCGGGAAAAACCCAAACCGAACGACCGGCACGCTAGCAGCCGCCCCTATGCAAACCACCGGTGACCAGCAACTGCTCAAACGCATCAACCGCAGTGTGCTGCTGCGGCTCATGCAGCAGCAAGGCGGCTTGTCGCGGGCCCGTCTGGCGGCGCACAGCGGCCTGACCAAGTCCACGGTTAGCGCCCTGGTGCGCGAGTTACTGGACGAGCAGTGGCTGGTTGAGGCCAGCTCGCCAGTGACAGGTGACGGGCTGGGGCGCCCGTCCACGCCCTTGCAACTCAATGCGATAGGCCGGGTGCTAATCGGCATCGAAGTGGCTGTTGAATGCCTGCGCATGGTCTGCGTTTCGCTGACGGGAGAGCTGCTGTCCGAGCACGAAGCGCCGCTAGACAGCTCCGATCCGCAGGCCGTCTGCGCCCAAGCCTCCGGCTTGTTGCAGCCGCTCTGCGCCGACCTGGGGGCACGCCACATCACCATCTGCGGTGTTGGCCTGTGTTTGCCCGGTGCAGTGCACGACAGCACGGGAGTGGTGCACTTTGCGCCCAATCTGGGCTGGCGCAACCTGGATTTTCTGGCCATGATCCGCGCGGCCTTTGTTAGTGCCGGCATCGAATGCGGTCCGGTGTATGTGCAAAACGATGCGGACGCGGCGGCCCTGGGCGAGTACGAGTTCGGCGCCGGGCCTAAAGATGATCCGCTGATCTTCATCAACTGTGATGTGGGTGTGGGCGCGGGCATTGTGCTCAACGACAGGCTGTTTACCGGGGCGCGCGGCGCGGCTGGTGAGATTGGCCACACGATTTTGCAAATTAACGGGCCCCTGTGCTCCTGCGGTCGGCACGGCTGCGCCGAAGCCTTTATCGGTGCGCGCGCCATCAAGACCAGCGCTGACCTTGAGCGCGCAGGCGCCTACCTCGGCGTCTTGATTCAAAACCTAGACGCGCTGTTCAACCCACGGGCCGTGGTTCTGGGTGGCAAAATTTGCGCGCAATACCCCGGCCTGTTGACGCAGGCTAAGGCCACCGTGGCGCAGTACACCAGCCAATCCGGCATGCCCATGACCGAGATCCGCGCGCCACGCTATGGCCTGCAGGCGCCAGCAGTCGGTGCTGCGGCGCTGGTGTTGCACCGTTTTCTGCGTCCACTTTCAGAAGGAGCAAGCCATGTTTTTGGGCATTGATGTCGGCACCTCGGAAGTCAAGGTCTTGCTGCTGGATGAAGAACACCAGGTCATCGACACGGCGGGCAGTGCGCTGGACATCAGCCGCCCACGCCCCGGCCACAGCGAGCAAAACCCGGTCGACTGGTGGAGCGCCACCTGCGCAGCGCTTGCGACATTGCGCGCCAACCATCCCGCGGCCTACGCTGCGGTGCGCGCCATCGGCCTGTCAGGCCAGATGCACGGCGCGGTGCTGCTCGACGCAGCCGACCGGGTGCTGCGGCCGGCGATTTTGTGGAACGACGTGCGCAGCGACCGGGAGTGCCTGGAGATGATGCAGGAGCTGCCTGCCCTCACCCAGCTCGCCGGATCGCTGGCCATGCCTGGCTTTACCGCGCCCAAGCTGCGTTGGGTCCGCCAGCATGAACCGCAGGTCTTCGCGCAGGTCGCCAAAGTGTTGCTGCCCAAGGACTATGTGCGCTTGCACCTCACGGGCGAATACGTCTGCGATATGTCGGATGCCAGCGGCACCATGTGGCTGGATGTAGAACAACGCGCCTGGTCGTCCGCGCTGCTGGCACTGGGCGGCCTGCGCGCGAGTCAGATGCCTCGACTGGTCGAGGGCAGCCAAGCCGGTGGTGCCTTGCGGGCAGAGGTTGCCGCAACGCTGGGGCTGCCTGCGGGCATTGTGGTGGCCGGCGGTGGCGGTGACAACGCCGCAAGCGCCGTAGGAATGGGCGCGGTCGAAGCGGGTGAAGGTTTCCTGTCACTGGGCACCAGCGGCGTGCTATTCGTCGTCACACCCAGCTACCAGCCGAATGCAGCCAGTGCCACCCACGCCTTCTGCCACGCCCTGCCCCAGCGCTGGCACCAGATGAGCGTGATGCTGTCGGCGGCCAGCTGCCTGCAATGGGCTGCCGGTGCGCTGGGGCTGGAGTCCGCCGCTGCGGTGGAAGCCAAAGCCGCCAGCCTGCCCTCTGATGCGCGTGCGCACGCCCCACTCTTTTTGCCCTACCTCAGCGGCGAGCGCACGCCACACAACGACGCCCATGTGCGCGGCAGCTTGCACGACCTGAGCCATAGCACCGACCAGGCTGCGCTGGCCTACGCGGTGATCGAGGGCGTCACCTTCGGCCTGAACGACGGTCTGCGTGCGCTGCAAGCCGCAGGCAGTGCGCCACGCCAGCTGTCGCTGGTGGGCGGCGGTGCCCGCAGCGCTTTTTGGGCACAGCAACTGGCCTCGTCGCTGGATCTGGACATCGTGACCCATCCGGAGTCCGCTGCCGGTGGCGCGCTGGGAGCCGCCCGGCTGGGCTGGCTGGCTACCGGTGCGTCCGTGGCGCGGGTCTGCCGCAAGCCCGACATCGCCCACACCTACCGCAGCGACCCCGCAGAGCATGCGATGCTCAGCGCACGTTTTGCGCGATTCCGGGCCTTGTACCCTGCCTTGCGCAAGCTGGCCTGAATCGCGCGCCCCGATCACCTCTCACTCGCAGGAACTGTTATGAGCCACAGCTATTTCCACGGCGTTGACCCCATCCGCTACGAGGGGCCGCAATCCCACAACCCACTGGCCTTTCGCTGGTACGACAAAGACCGCATCGTGCTGGGTAAACGCATGGAGGAGCAGCTGCGTTTTGCGGTGTGCTATTGGCACAGCTTTTCCTGGAACGGCTTTGACCCCTTTGGATACGACGGCACATTTGAGCGCCCGTGGCAGCACATGGCCGACCCCATGGCCGCAGCCCGCGCCAAGGCCGACGCCGCCTTTGCGTTTTTCAGCACACTCGGCGCGCCCTATTACTGCTTTCACGACCGCGATGTCGCGCCCGAGGGCAGCAGCCCGCGTGAGAGCGCCAACCACCTGCGCGCCATGGTCGACGTGCTGGCCGCCAAACAAGAAGCCACAGGAATCCGCCTGCTCTGGGGCACGGCCAATCTGTTCAGCCACCGGCGCTTCATGGCGGGCGCTGCCACCAACCCCGACCCGGAAATTTTTGCTCTCGCAGCCTTGCAGGTCAAAGAGGCCATGGACGCCACCCTCAAACTGGGTGGTGCCAATTACGTGTTGTGGGGCGGACGCGAAGGTTACGAGACCCTGCTCAACACCCGCATGGGCCAGGAACTGGACCAGATGGCCCGCTTCCTGCACATGGTGGTGGATTACAAACACAAGATCGGCTTCAAGGGCACCATACTGCTCGAACCCAAGCCGCGCGAACCGTCCAAACACCAGTACGACTTTGACGTGGCAACCGTATTCGGCTTTTTGCAAAAGCACGGGCTGGAAAAAGAAATCCGCGTCAACATCGAGGCCAACCACGCCACGCTGGCCGGTCACAGCTTTGAGCACGAAATTGCCAGCGCCATCGACCTGGGCATCTTCGGCTCCATCGACATGAACCGCGGCGACATGCAATGCCAGTGGGACACCGACCAGTTCCCCAACAGCATCGCCGAAACCGCGCTGGCGCTGTACCTGATCATGCAGGCCGGCGGCTTCACGAATGGCGGCCTGAACTTTGACAGCAAAGTGCGCCGCCAGTCGATTGACCCGCAGGACATGTTTTACGGCCACGTTGGCGCGATGGACGTTGCCGCCCGCGCCCTGTTGGTGGCCGAGCAGATGCTGAAGGACGGCAAGCTGGCGGCGCACGTGGATGCCCGTTACGCCGGGTGGAAAGCCCCGCTGGGCCAGCAGATCATGGGCGGCGGCATGGGCCTGGACATGCTGGCCGACCAGGTGCTGGCGGCCAACCGCGACACCGCCCCCGTATCGGGCCGCCAGGAGTACCTGGAAAACCTGCTCAACTCCTATTTGTAATTACCCGCCAAGGCCAACACACCATGAAAAAAGTAGTCTGGGGCGTGCTCAGCACCGCCCGCATCGGCTGGGAAAAAGTGATTCCTGGCATGCAAGCCGCGCAGCACTGCGAGATCCGCGCCATCGCGTCGCGCGATCTGGGACGGGGCCGCGCGCTGGCCGACAAACTGGGCATTCCCACCGCCTACGGCAGCTACGAAGAACTGCTGGCCGACCCCGAAATCGAGGCCATTTACAACCCCCTGCCCAATGACCAGCACGTCCCCTTGACGCTGATGGCTGCGCGCGCGGGCAAGCACGTGCTGTGCGAAAAGCCGATGGCCATGAGCGCCACCGAGGCCGCGCAGTTACGCGAGGTGGCGGGCAAAGTGCACATCATGGAAGCCTTTATGGTGCGCTTTCACCCCCAGTGGCTGGCCGTGCGCGACCGCGTGCGCAGCGGGGCACTGGGGGATTTGCGCTCTATCCAGTCCTACTTTTCCTACTTCAACCGCGACGCGGCCAACATCCGCAACCAGCCCGCCACCGGCGGTGGCGCGCTCTACGACATTGGTTGCTACCCCATCGTCACCGCGCGCCTGCTGTTTGGCTGTGAGCCGGTGCGTGCGATTGCGCTGGTGGAGCGGGACCCGGAATTCAAGACCGACCGCTTGGTTAGCGCGCTGGTGGACTTCGGCCTGGGCCGTCGGCTCGACTTCACCGTATCCACCCAGACCGTGCCCTACCAACGGGTACAGGTTTGCGGAACGTCCAATCGCATTGAAGTGCAAATTCCATTCAATGCGCCTTTAGGCGGCAGCACGCAGATCTTCACCGACGACGGCTCGCAGCTCGACGGCGGCTCGGTGCAAGCTGAAACTATTGCCGCCTGTGACCAATACGGCCTGCAAGGTGATGCGTTTTCCCGTGCGGTGCGCGGCGAGATCGCCCTGCCCTACGGCGTGGAAGACGCCATCGCCAATATGCGGGTGATTGACGCCTTGTTCGCGTCGGAGAAAACCGGTGCCTGGGTCGCCATCTAAGCCCGCATGCATTCGGGGCAGCACCCTTGGGTTGCTGCTCGCGGCCCTGTTGCTGCACAGCGCGTCGCCGGCTTGGAGCGGGTCGGCCGCCAGCCCAGCGATCTCCCGCTTTGTTGAAGAGACCGAAACGGCTGGCTTACAAAGCCGCTTTGAGGGCGAGGACGAATTCATGGTCGGCGGCGGCGTGGCGGTTTTCGACTGCGACGATGACGGTCTGCCCGAGACGTATGTGTCGGGTGGCGTCAACAAATCCAAGTTCTACCGCAACCGCAGCACCCGCGGCGGGCCCTTGAAATTGCAAGAACAACGCTCGGGGCTGGAGCTGACCAACGCCATCGGCGCCTATCCGCTGGACATCGATGGCGACGGCAACATGGACCTGGTGGTCCTGCGTGTGGGCGAGGTGGAGGTCTTTCGCGGTCTCGGGCAATGCAAGTTTGAACGCGCCAATGCGCTCTGGAATATCCATACGGGTAACAACTGGCACACCGCGTTTTCAGCCACCTGGGAACGCGGCCAATCCTGGCCCACGCTGGCCTTCGGTACCTATTACGACCGCAGCCGCCCGGACTTTCCCTGGGGCACCTGCACGCCTGGCATTCTGCTGCGACCTGGTCCCGCCGGGGGCCGTTTTGCTGCGCCCGAAGCACTGAGCCCCGGTTACTGCGCGCTGTCCATGTTGTTTTCCGACTGGAACCGCAGCGGCGAAGCGTCTCTGCGGGTGAGCAACGACCGTGAGTACTACAAAGGCGGGCAGGAGCAGCTTTGGAAAATCCAGCCCGGCAAGCCCGCCACGGCCTACACCGCCGATGAGGGCTGGAAGCGCTTGCAAATTTGGGGCATGGGCATTGCCAGCCAGGACATCGATGGCGACGGCTTTCCCGAGGTGTTCCTGACCAGCATGGCCGATAACAAGTTCCAAAAACTCAGCGGCGACGGCAGCCGCCCGGCATATGGGGACGAGGCCTTCAAGCGCGGCATCACCGCGCACCGGCCCTATATCGGCGGTGACATCCACCCTTCCACCGCCTGGCACGCACAGTTTGCCGATGTGAACAACGACACCTGGAGCGACCTCTTTATCGTGAAAGGCAACGTGTCCACCATGCCGGAATTTGCCATCCAGGACCCCAACAACCTGCTGCTGGGCCAAGCGGACGGAAGTTTCTTCGAGGCCGGCAGCCAGTCCGGCGTGGCCAGTTTCCGGCGCGGGCGCGGCGGCATGCTGGCTGATCTAAATGGCGATGGGCTGTTGGACATGGTGGTCGTCAACCGCTGGGAAAAAGCGCAACTCTGGCGCAACGTGGGCAGTGGCAAGGCCGCCGCTCCGGCGCCGATAGGCCATTGGCTGCAACTGCGCCTGCGCCAAACCGGTGGCAACCGCGACGCCGTGGGCGCTTGGGTGGAAGTGCAGGCCGGTGAGCGGTTGCAGCGCCAAGAGCTGACGGTGGGTGGTGGCCATGCCAGCGGCCACCTGGGCTGGATGCACTTTGGATTGGGCCCGACCGGGCAGGCCCGCGTACGGGTGCAGTGGCCAGGCTCCGGCTGGAGCGACTGGGTCACCGCCGAGGCCGATAGTTTGTATGTGCTGGACCGCCAAAGCGGCCTGCGTCCCTGGAGCGCGCCATGATGCAGACTGCCCGCGTGGCCGCCGTTGGGGCCCGGCTTGTGGGCTTGCGCAGCGCGCTGCGCGTCCCAGCCCGCGCCTTTGTGGCACTGCTGTTGGGGGTGCTGATGTCGCTCAACCCAGCCCATACCCAGACCAACGCCGCGAACACGCTGGCCCCGCCCGCCAGCGCCTACAGCGCGGGTGTGGCCTATGAATGGTTTTATCTCGTGTCGCAGCTGCTGCAACAAACTCCGGGCAACAGCCCGCCGGTGGCGGCGCGCACGCTGGGCTATCTGGGGCTCACCCTGTACGAATCAGTCGTCCCCGGCATGCCCGGCTACCAGAGCCTGGCCGGGCAGCTCAATGAACTCAGTTCCCTGCCCTGGGCACAGCCTGACGAGCCGCTGCACTGGCCGACCGTGGCCAATGCGTCCATGGCAACCATGACACGCATGATGTTTAGCAACGCCAGTGCCGAGAACAAGGGCCGCATCGACCTGCTCGAGCGCAGCCTGCCGCTGAAATACCCAGATGACTTTGACCCGGCCAAGGTCACTGCCGACATCACCAACCGCTCCGAAACTTTCGGCAAACTCATGGCCATGGCCATCATGACCTGGGCGCGAACGGACGGTGGCCACGAGGCCTGGGGTCCGCTGCGCCGCAATCGGGCCAATTACGTTCCCCCCAGCGGCCCCGGCAGTTGGAGCGCAACGCCCTCCAAATACCTACCGCCGCTGCTGTCCTGGTGGGGCGAGGTGCGGCCGTTCGTGCTCAAGTCGGCGGCCGAATGCGCCCCGCCGCCCCATCCGCCCTATTCTGAGGAGACAAACTCAGCGTTTTACCGGGCCGCCAAAGAGGTGTACGACATCAGCAACGCGGCCACCCAGGAGCAGCGCCAATTCGCCCTGTACTGGGCGGACGACCCGGGCAAAACCCCGACCCCGGCTGGGCACTGGTCCTATATTGCCAATGACCTGCTGCGTGCGCAAAAGGCCGATCTAGGGCGTGCCGCAAGCACCCACGCGTTGCTCAACATCGCCATGTCCGACGCGTTTGTCGCCGGCTGGGCCGCCAAATACCAGTACAACCTGATCCGCCCGGTGACCTATATCCAACTGTTTCTTGACAGCAACTGGGTCACGCCTCTGTTCACCACGCCCAATTTTCCGGAGTACCCATCCGGCCATTCGGTCCAGTCCAGCGCCGCAGCGGGGGTGCTGGAACAACAGTTCGGCAAGAGCCTGTCTTTCACCGACAACACCCACAATGACCGTGGCTGGGGCCCACGCACCTTCGACAGCTTCGGCGCCGCCGCCAACGAGGCATCAATTTCCCGCATGTATGCGGGCCTTCATTTCCGCTTCGGCAGCGAAGGCGGGCAAGCGCAGGGGCGGTGTGTGGCCGCGCGGGTTTTAGCGCTCCGTTTAAGTCCCTGAGGCGCAGCACCACCAGCCCAGTTTCATATTGGCTGTATCGTGACCCGATAAGATGGGGCGCATGTGCGTGCGTTGGAGCCCGGGCGGAACCGCGTGCGCTGAATGTACTTTTCGATTCGGGTTCACGATGAGCAAGATTTTTCGGCAGGCGCTTGCGATAGCAGGCGGGAGCATGGCACTCATGGCGGCGGGCGGGTTTCTGGCCGCCTGCGGCAAAAAAGAAGGTGCCGATGCACCGGCTGCGGCAGTAGCGCCTGCCAGTGGTTCCGCGGCAGCCCTGCCGGGGCAAGCAGGTGCCGGAAATTCCAGCGGCAGCGGCGCTACAGCCCCGCCCGCAGCGGGCGCATCAGCACCCCCGGCCCCACCGGTCACGGTCAGCACGGTAAAGGTCGAACAAAAAGACCTAGCTGTGCGGCTGCGCTCTGCCGGCGTGGTCACGCCCATCCGAATCGTGGATGTCAAACCCCAGGTGAGCGCCGTCGTCACCAAGGTCAACGTGCGCGACGGCCAGTATGTCAAAGCAGGTGAGTTGTTGTTCGTGCTGGATGCGCGAACCGAAGACGCCAACATCGCCAAGGCGCAGGCCCAACTGGCCAAAGACATGGCAGCGCTGGCCGATGCGCAGCGCCAGCTCAAACGGGCGCAGGACTTGCTGGCCCGCCAGTTCATCTCGCAGGGCTCTGTCGATACCAACCTGGCCGCAGTCGAGAGTTGGCAAGCAACCGTCAATGCTGACCGGGCCGCCATTGACGCCACCAAGGTGGCGCAGTCGTTTTCCCGGATCAGCGCGCCGCAGTCCGGCCGGGTGGGTGTGGTCAACGTCACCGTGGGCTCGGCACTGGAGGCCAACAAAACGGTGTTGCTGACGATCACCCAGATCAGTCCGATCGCAGTCACCTTCACCCTGCCCCAGCGCAATATTGCCGATGCGCTGACCGGCCTGAAGGAGGGTGGCGTATCGGTCACCGCCACCTTGGCCGACAACGGCGGTGTATTCAAGGGTAAGTTGCAGTTTGTAGACAGCGCAGTCGATACCGCGTCCGGTGTGGTTAAGGCCAAGGCCTACTTCCAAAACGACGACGAAAAGCTGTGGCCCGGTGCCTTCGTCGAGATCCAACAAAACCTGCGCGAAGTGAAAGACGCATTGGTTGTTCCACAGACCGCGGTAATTTACGGAGCGCGGGGTGCGACGGTATACGTGGTGGAAAACGGTAAAGCCATCGTGAGGCCCGTAAAAATTGTGCAACCGCAGGGCGCAGAGGTGGCAGTGACCGGTGTCGAGGCGGGCGAATCCGTGGTGCTCGAAGGCAAGCAGAACTTGCGCCCTGGCAGCGCCGTTGTCGAACGCGCGAAAGACAACAAGGAGGCCCCGCAGGGGTCTGCTAGCGCAACGGCACCGGGCACCTCCGCTGCCAGCGGCAATGCCAGCGTGCCCGGCGCCGCCGGCCCGGATGCTGCGGCCAAGCCCAAGGCCACGCCATGAATTTTTCGGAGGTTTTTGTACGCCGTCCGGTGATGACGGTGTTGTTGAACGTGGCCATTGTGGCGGCAGGGGTGATCGGCTTTCAGAACATCCCGGTCTCGGCGCTTCCCAGCTACGACACACCGGTCATCAACGTGTCGGCCTCGCTACCCGGTGCAAACCCGGAAACCATGGCCACCTCGGTGGCCCTGCCATTGGAAAAGCAATTCCAGACCGTACCCGGACTGCGCACCATCAGTTCCAGCAGCGGACTGGGAAGCACCTCGATCACGCTGGAGTTTGAAGAGGGTCGCAACATCGATGCCGCCGCCGTAGACGTGCAGGCCGCACTGCTGCGGGCCCAGCGCTCGTTGCCGCAGGACATGACCAATCCGCCGTCCTACCGCAAGGTCAATCCCGCCGACGCGCCGGTGCTGTTCCTGTCCATGACCTCGCCTTCACTGTCACCGCAGGAATTGCAGGACTACGCCGACCATCTGGTCTCGCCTACGCTGTCCACGGTGGAAGGTGTGGCGCAGGTGAATATTTACGGGGCTAAGCGTTTTGCGGTACGGGTCCGCGTCAAACCCGATGCCCTGTTGGCGAGCAACATCGGCTTGGACGAACTCAGCGCTGCCCTGCGCGCCGCGAATGTCAACACGCCGGTGGGTACGCTGGACGGACCCAGGCAATCGCTGATCCTGCAGGCCAACAAGCAACTCACCAATGCACGCGATTTCGGCAACCTGATCATCAGCACCAAAGGCGGCTTCCCGGTGCGCCTGCGCGATGTCGCCAAGGTCGAAGACAGCATCGAAAACCTGCGCACCTGGGCGACTTTCAACGGCGACACCTCCATCACTATTGCGATTCAGCGCCAGCCCGGCGCGAATACGGTGAAAGTGGTGGACACGATCCGCGCCGCGCTTCCCGGTTTGCAGGCGCAGATGCCGGCCTCGGTGTCGATGACGCCCATCAATGACCGGTCCGCCTCGGTGCGCGAAGCCTTGCACGACGTGACACTCACCCTGGCTGGGACGATTGCGCTGGTCGTGCTGGTGATTTTTCTCTTCCTGCGCCGCTTTGTCGCCACCGCCATCCCCATCCTGTCGCTGCCCATTTCGCTGATGGGTGCGCTGGCCTTGCTGTGGGGCCTGAACTACAGCCTGGACAATATTTCGCTGCTCGGCCTGACGCTGGCAGTGGGCCTGGTCGTGGACGACGCGATCGTGGTGCTGGAGAACATCATCCGCCACGTCGAAAAGGGCGAGGAACCCTTTAGCGCGGCCTTGCGCGGTGCCCGTGAGGTGGGCTTCACCATTATTTCCATATCCGCCTCGTTGGTAGCCGTATTCATTCCGATTTTTTTCATGCCCGGGGTGATTGGACTGCTTTTCCACGAATTTGCAGTAGTGGTCGGCCTGTCGATTCTGGTCTCGGCCTTTGTATCGCTCACCCTGGTTCCCATGCTGGCCAGCCGTTTTTTGACCGACGAGGCACATAAGAGGCCACCCGGCGTGCTGGTGCGCATGTTTGAGCGCGGCTTCAATCTTTTGCTGGCGGGCTATACCCGCGTGCTGGATCTGGCCTTGCGCTGGCGCAAAGTGGTCTTGCTGATCGCGCTGGCTACGCTGGCGGGTACGGTGTACTTGGTCAACGTCATCCCCAAGGGGTTTTTTCCGGAGGAAGACATTGGGCAAATCATCGTCACCACCGAGGGCGGCGAGGACATCTCCTTCCCCGCCATGGTGCAATTGCAAGAGCGTGCGGCGGCCATCATCCGTGCCGATGAGAACGTAGCCGCCGTCAATTCTTTCAATGGCGGCAGCAACAGCCAGAGCATTGGCCGCATGTTCATCTCGCTGAAACCCGCCAGCCAGCGGGTGCCGGCTAAAAAAGTGATTGAAGGCCTGCGCCGCAAGCTGCGCGCCGTGGCCGGTATCAATGTGTTCATGCGCCCGGTACAGAACCTGCAGCTCGGCGGACGGCAAAGCAAGGCGCAATACCAGTACATCCTGCAAAGCCTGAAGCCGGACGAACTGGGCGGCTGGTCGGCCAAATTGCAGGAAAAAATGCGCGCTGACCCGATCTTCCGCGACGTGACCAGCGACGCACAGATGCGCGGCCTTCAGGCTCAGCTGAAAATTGACCGCGACCGCGCCAACGTGCTGGGCGTGAGCATGGAGGCAGTGCGCACCGCTTTGTACAGCGCCTTTGGCGAGCGCCAGGTCTCCACGATTTACCTGCCCACCGACACCTACCAGGTGATCATGGAACTTGCGCCCGAGGCCAAGCAAGACGAATTTGCGCTCAACAGCATTTATGTGCGCGCCAGCTCGGGGACATTGGTGCCGATTTCGAGCTTTACGACGGTGGAACGCAGCTCGAGCCCGACCGCCATCAACCATGTCGGTCAGCTGCAAGCGGTCACCGTATCCTTCAATCTGGCACCGGGTACAGCCTTGGGGGACGCCACCGCAAAGATTGACCAGGCGCGCGAATCCATCCAGATGCCCTCCTCCGTGATCACCAGTTACGGCGGTGACGCAGCGGTATTCAAGAACTCACAGGGCAGCCAACTGGTCTTGGTTGCTGCCGCGCTGGTGGTCATTTATGTGTTGCTGGGGGTGCTGTACGAGAGCTATATCCACCCGATCACGATTCTGGCGGGCCTACCCTCCGCCGCAATGGGTGCACTGGGGACCTTGATGCTGTTCGGCCAGGACCTCACGCTGATTGCCACCATCGGTATCGTGATGCTGATTGGTATTGTCAAGAAGAACGCCATCATGATGATTGACTTCGCCCTGGAGGCCCAACGGCACGAGGGCATGAGCCCGGAGCAGGCCATTCATGAAGCCTGCGTGCTGCGCTTTCGTCCCATCATGATGACCACGCTAGCCGCGCTCGTGGGCGCTTTGCCGATCGCCCTGGGTTGGGGTGCGGGGGCTGAGTTGCGTCAGCCTTTGGGTCTTGCGGTAATGGGGGGCTTGCTGTTTTCCCAGGCTATCACCCTGTTTATTACGCCGGTGCTGTACCTGGCGCTGGAGCGCTTCAGCGGCACGGGCCCGGTAACCCGGGCATCCGCCTGACCCGCGGTGGTCATTTTCAAGCGGCTTAGTGCCAGTCGTGGCGGTGGTGGCGCCCCCAACCGCCCCCACCATCGCCCAGACGCAGCGTCAGATAGGTTGAGGGCGCATAACTGCGGTACAGAGGTTGCTGGTATACAACGAGTGGAGGTGGAGCAGTCACGATGACGGGAGGTGGTACGTAGCTGATGATTTCCACCGGCGGCGCAGCCAATGCCATGGGTGCGTCGGCGGGTAGTAGACGCAGGGCAATTGTCGGACCCGGATCGTGGGGCATTTGTACGCTGTACTGCCGGCCCCCGAACTCATACACCACGGAATAGGCCACAGTACGGTGTTCGATCTGCTGCTGGATGCTGCAGCGCTGGATGTCCTGGAATGCTGCGGGCGGCATGGGTTCAAAACGGTCGCCAACCAGTGCGCCGCCCACCATACCCAGCACCGTGGCAGCCCCACGGTCTTTCCCTCCGGCCAGGGCGTTACCTACGACCCCACCAACTAGAGCACCCACAGCGGCTGCGTTTCCACTTTTCTGGCCACCCACCAGCACCCGCTCGGTGCTGCAGACCTGGCGCGGCGTGGAGACCTGTTGCACAACCGGTGTGACCGACAGGACCCGACCGAACTCCTGAGCCCCCGCCTGCGTCGCCAGCACGACGATCAATAGGACTGCCGCGAACTGCTTCATAAAGACTCCTTGTGTGGTGGCTCTATAACGAAACCAGGCCCACCGACGTTGACCAGGTTTACCTGCGCTTTACAGGGATGATGGCCCTGCGGCGCGTAAACCCGACAGCGGATCTGCAAAGCGCAGCCGAAGCCCCAACTCCTGTTTCATACGGACATTGCGCAGGCGACGGGACTCCGACATGAAACTCATCTGCATGGCGCTGAGTTCCTGCGCCGCTTGTGCGCGGGACACGCGCGGCGGCGGCGGCAGTCCATAAAGCGATGCCGCCGCGTCAAAGTAATCGCCCATGCGCAGCTGGCTGTCGTCGTTGATGTTGTAGACCCGCCGTGCGCGCCCGCGCCACAGGGCCAGCCAGCAGGCGCGGGCCAGGTCATCGGCATGGATGTGGTTTGTGTAGACGTCTTCAGCAGCCACCAGCACCGGGCTGCCGCGCTGCAGCCGGGCCAGCGGCGTGCCGCCCACACGATCGGGGGCATAAATACCGGGGATACGCAGCACGCTGCTGCGCGTGGCGACAGGCAGGCTGCGCACCCGAGCCTCGGCATCGACCCTTCTGCGCGCGCGCGCAGTGGTGGCGCGCAGCGGCCGGGTCTCTGGCACCCCATCACCGCCGCAATCGCCGTAAACCCCGCTGGTGGATCCATAGACCAGGGAACGCGGCAAGCGCGCGCGGCGCAGGCTGCGCAGCAGACTGCGGGTGCGCGAATCCTGTTCGCCTTCGCCCGGCGGCGGCGCCAGATGCACGATGCGGTGCGCAAGACCCGCTAGGCGGCGCAGCGTGGACGGACGATCCAGATTGCCAATGAGCGCCACCGCGCCCAGGGCACGCAGGGCGGCGCGCTTGTTCGGCTGGCTGGTCAGCGCGAGCCAGCGGGGGCCGCCGCCAGCCTTGCTCTGGTCGCGCAGCAGGCGCTGGCCCACGTCGCCGCAGCCCACTACCAGCACCCGCTCGCGCCGGAAACGGGCGGGCAAAGTGCCCCTCGGAGTGCGCGCCGCACCCCATTGGGGGACGGGCGCGGGCTGTCCGTTCCCGCGCCCAAGAGATGTGCGCTGGTATCGCATATCAAAGCCGAAACGGCAGCAGGGCCAGCCCGCAGGGGATTGCGGGCAGAATCGCGGCTTCGTTTTCGGATGCCCGGGGCTTGGCTGGGGTACACATAGAACAAGGATAACCACTGTATGAACGCGAGCGCGTCGCAATTTTCGGTTTTGGTGCAGCCCAGCGGGCGGGCGTTCAGCGTAGAGGCTACAGAAACCCTGCTGGCCGGGGGAATCCGCCAGGGTATTGGCCTGCCCTACGGCTGCAAGGACGGGGCCTGCGGCTCCTGTAAATGCAAAAAGATCTCTGGCACGGTTATCCACGGCAATCACCAGGACAAGGCGCTGAGCGCCGCCGAAGAAGCGGCTGGCATGGTGCTCACCTGCTGCGCCACGGCCACCAGCGACCTGGTGCTGGAGTCGCGCCAGGTGTCGCTAGAGGGCGCTTTACCAGTGCGCAAGATGCCCGCGCGCATCAGCAGCCTGGAGCGCATGTCGCCCGACGTAATCCGGCTGCAACTGCAATTACCAGCCAGCGAGTCTTTTCAGTACCGCGCCGGGCAGTACCTGGATGTGCTGCTGCGCGACGGGGCGCGGCGCAGCTATTCAGTGGCCAATGCGCCGCACACCGGACCGGGTCTGGAGCTGCATATCCGCCATATGCCCGGCGGACGCTTCACCGATCTGGTCTTTGGCAGCATGAAAGAGCGGGACATCGTGCGCATCGAGGGGCCAATGGGCTCCTTCTTTTTGCGGGAAGACAGCGATAAGCCCATCGTGCTGCTGGCCTCCGGCACGGGCTTCGCGCCCATCAAGGCTTTGATCGAACACATGCAGGAGCGCCAGATTACCCGCCCTGCCACCCTGTTCTGGGGCGGGCGCCGACCCCATGACCTGTATATGGACGACTGGGTGCGCGCGCAGTGCACCGTGATGCCCCATCTCAGCTACGTGCCCGTGGTCTCCGACGCCCTGCCCGAGGACAACTGGCGCGGTCGGACCGGTTTTGTCCACCTGGCCGTGCTGGAAGATATTCCTGATCTGTCCGGCTACCAGGTCTATGCCTGCGGTGCGCCGGTGGTGGTGGACTCGGCGCAGCGCGACTTCAGCGACCTGGCAGGCTTGGACGAGGCGGAATTTTTCGCCGACGCGTTCACCTCAGAGGCCGACAAACACTGAGCTCGGCGGCCCTCACGGCGTGGCCGACTCCGCCCGCTGGCTCAAAATGACTGCGGTCATCACCAGCGCGCCACCCAGCAGCGCCAGCGGCGTCATCTGCTCGGCGATGTACCACCAGCCGAAGGCGGCGGCGAACACGGGCTCCATCGCGTAGATGATGGCCGCTTGCGCGGCAGACACGTGGGACTGTGCCAGGGCCTGCAGAAAAAAACTGGCTGCTGAGGCGATCGCGCCCAGATACAGCAAACCCCACCAGACTTCGGAGTCGACCAGACCAGGCAGTAAGAGCAGGCGCTGCGCGCCGCTGTCTGCCAGCATCCAGAGCGCACCCAGCAGAGCCATGCAGGCAATCTGCGCTGCGGCCAATTGCGCTGGGGCGTGGTTTTTGGCGCGGGCCGACATCAGGATGGTGTAGAGCGCATAGGCCAGTGCCGCTGCGAGCGTGGCCACATCGGCCCAGAAGTCGCCCTGCACATCGAAGGACATCAGACCCACCCCCAGGCAGGCCAGCGCGGCCGCACAAAAAACCATCCAGCCCGCCGGCACTCCCAGCGCCAGCCCAATCAGCGGCACCATGAGCACGTTCAAACTGGTCAAAAAAGCGCTGCGGTTGGCGCTGATGAATTGGAGCCCGTAAGCCTGTGCAACCATGGAGGTCAGTGCCAGAACGCCTAAGAGCAGGCCGTCGCGCCAAGTCAGGACCGGAATGCTGCGCAGAAAGGGGCCCATACAGGCCGCAGCAATCAAAAAACGTAAAGCGGTGATTTCCACGCCCGAGAGCTGCCCGGTCGCCACCTTGAGAACCGGAAAGGTCAAGCCCCAGACTACTGTGACCAGCAGCAGAAGCAGGGGGTAACGGTAGCGCATGCGCGCGCTTTATTCGCCCAGGTAGGCGGCGCGCACTTTGGGGTCGTTGAGCATGGTTTTGGCGTCGCCGGTCATGGTGATCAGACCGGACTCCATCACATAGCCGCGGTTGGCAATCGACAGTGCACGGCTGGCGTTTTGCTCCACCAGCAATACGGTCACGCCCTGCGCGTAGACGTCGCGCACCACCTCAAAGATCTTGTCGACCATCAGGGGTGAGAGGCCCATGGACGGCTCGTCCATCAGCAGCACCTTGGGCCGACTCATGAGCGCGCGCGCCATAGCCAGCATTTGCTGCTCGCCACCCGACATGGTCCCGGCGAGTTGGTCGCGCCGCTCTTGCAGCCGCGGGAAGATGGCAAACATTTTGTCCATATCGCGGGCAATTTCAGCATCGTCATCCCGGATGTAGGCACCCATTTGCAGGTTTTCGACGATGGTCATGCGGGTGAAGACACCCCGCCCTTCCGGCACCATGGCCAGGCCCTGGCGCACCAGATCCCAGGGCCCCTGCCCTTTGATACTTTTACCCAGGTACTGGATGTCGCCGGCGTGGATGGGCAGCGTGCCAGTGATGGCTTTCATGGTGGTGGTCTTGCCCGCACCGTTGGAGCCGATAAGGGAGACCAGTTCGCCTTCGCGAACCTCGAAGTCAACACCTTTGACGGCCTGGATACCGCCGTAAGCTACTTGCAGACCGCTGACTTTGAGCAGGATGGGAGATGTCATAACAATAAGTCCTACAGGCGTTCAGTGCGCGGCGGTGCCGAGGTAGGCGTCGATCACAGCCTGGTTCTTCTGCACCTCAGCAGGCGTGCCTTCGGCAATTTGTTTGCCGTAATCGAGCACCGTCACGCGGTCGCACAAGCCCATGACGAGCTTGACGTCGTGCTCGATCAGCAAAATTGTGCGGTTGTCCTTGCGGATGCGGTCAATCAACTCGCGCAACATGACTTTTTCTGTGGCGTTCATCCCGGCGGCCGGCTCATCGAGTGCAATCAGCTGCGGGTCGGTGGCCAGGGCCCGGGCAATCTCCAGACGACGCTGGTCGCCGTAGCTCAAGGTGCGGGCTTTGTAGTCGGCGAACTTGCCGATGCCTACGTAGTCGAGCAGCTCCTGGGCGCGCACTGCAATCGCTTTTTCTTCGGCCAAAAAACTCCGGGTGCGGAAAACGGCGCCGAGCAGCCCGCTTTGGGTGCGGATGTGCCGCCCCACCATCACGTTCTCCAGCGCCGTCATCTCGGCAAACAGGCGGATGTTCTGGAAGGTGCGCGCAATGCCAGCCATCGCCACGGTGTGCACTGCGGTGGGCTGGTAGGCCTGCCCGGCCAACTCGAAGCTGCCGCTGTCGGGGGTGTACAAGCCGGTGAGCACGTTGAAAAACGTGGTTTTGCCCGCGCCATTGGGGCCGATCAGGCCATAGACCTGTCCCCGCTCGATACGGATGCCTACATCGCTGAGCGCCTGCAAGCCACCGAAGCGCTTGGAGACGCCGCTTACGTTCAATACTGTGTCTGTCATAGGGTTTCCGTTAGCGCGCAATCAGGCCGCATTAGCAGCCTTTGTCAGGGATTTACCGTGGTCTGGCGAGGGCCACAAACCGCGCGGGCGCAGCAGCATCACGCTGATCATGGCCAGGGCAATCAGCAACTGGCGCAGGATGGACGCATCCAGACGCCCGCCGGAGAGTTGCTGCAGTGGCCCCGCGACATAACGCAGCACTTCCGGCAAAGACGCCAGCAAAACCGCCCCCAACACCACGCCAGGCAAATGCCCGACACCGCCGAGCACCACCATGGCGACGATCATCACCGACTCCATCAGTGTGAACGACTCGGGGGAAATAAAACCCTGGAAGGAAGCGAAAAGCGCACCCGAGACACCGCCAAAGGTGGCACCCATACCGAAGGCCGTGAGCTTGAGGTTGCGGGTGTTAATGCCCATGGCCTTGGCAGCGATTTCGTCCTCACGGATTGCCATCCAGGCGCGGCCGATGCGCGAGACTTCCAGGCGGTGCGAAATCACGATGCTCAGCAGCACCAGGGCCAAAAACAGGTAGTAATACAGCGAGACCGAAGCCAGCTTGTAGTCCCCGATCATCAGCTTTTTCCCCAAATCGAGGCCAAAGAAACTCAGTGGATCGATCTGGCTGACGCCCTTGGGCCCGTTGGTGATGTTGTAGGGGTTATCCATGTTGTTCAAAAACACCCGGATGATTTCGCCGAAGCCCAGCGTCACGATGGCCAGGTAGTCACCGCGCAGGCGCAAGGTAGGCGCACCGAGGACGACGCCGAACACGCCTGCAACGACGGCCGCCAAAGGCAGCACCACCCAAATGGGCGTGTGCAATCCCTGGGGATACATGGCCGCCAAACCAGCGAAAGTCTCCAGCAACTGCGGCGAATTAAGCAGGCCGTAGACATAGGCACCGATGGCAAAAAAGGCCACATAACCCAGGTCAAGCAGGCCAGCGTAGCCCACGACAATATTCAGGCCAATGGAGAGCAATACAAACAGCAAAGTCATATCGGCTATGCGAACCCATGCGTTGCCAAAAAGTTGCAGCACCAAGGGCAGCGCAAGCAGTGCAACACCAGCAGCCAATTGCGCAGGCAGGTTGTTTTTGAAGTTCATGTTCTGCGTGTCCTCAGGCGCGATCGGCCACGCGTTCGCCCAGCAGACCCGATGGGCGCAGCGTGAGCACGACGATGAGCACGATGAAAGCAAAAATATCCGAATAGTGGCTACCCAGCACGCCCCCAGTGAGCGCGCCGATATAGCCCGCGCCGATGGACTCGATCAAGCCCAGCAAAATTGCGCCGACCACCGCGCCGGGCAAATTACCGATGCCGCCGAAGACGGCGGCGGTAAAGGCCTTGAGGCCGGGCAGAAAGCCCATAGCGTGCTGGGCGGTGCCGTAGTTGGACGCGTACATCACCCCCGCAATCGCCGCCAGGACCGCGCCAATCACAAAGGTCGCAGAGATCACCATGTCCGGCTTAACACCCATCAGGCCGGCGACCCGGGGGTTCTCCGCCGTGGCGCGCATGGCGCGGCCCAATTTAGTGGCGTTGACCACCCACATCAGGGTCGCCAAAGAAATCGCGGTGAACACCAGAATCATCACCTGCGTGGGCGTGATCACCGCCTCACCGATAAAAAACGGATCGCTGGGTAACAAGGTCGGGTAAGACTTGTAGTTGGGTTTCCAGATGATCATCGCCAGGGTTTGCAGCAAGATGGACATGCCGATGGCGGTGATCAGAGGGGCCAGCTTGGGGCTGTTGCGCAGCGGGCGGTAAGCGACTTTTTCGATCACAAAATTCAGCGCAGCTGCCACCACACAGGCAATCAATAGCGCAATCAGCAAAATCAGCCAGCCTGGCGCGCCGGGCATTCCCTCTTTCATGAGCCCGATCATGGTCCAGCTGGTCAACGCTCCGACCATCATCACCTCACCATGGGCGAAATTGATCAGGTTGATGATGCCGTACACCATGGTGTAGCCCAGTGCGATCAGCGCATACATGCTGCCCAGCACCAGACCGTTGATGATCTGCTGTACCAATATATCCATAGAAACAATTCTCCGAAGTTCTTGTCTGGGTGTCTTGGAGCCCCGGCGCGGGTTGTGCGCGAGCGCTTACCCCGTCCCTGACCCAAAGCAAAAACCCGGCCCGCACCCTCAGGAGCAGGGGCCGCGCAGGCAAGCAGGAATTCTACGTGCAGCCGCCCTGCGCATTGCACCGCGCGAGTGCACTATTGCAGCGGGTTAACCCCGAGATTCAGCCCGGCTTGCGGGCCTGCGCATTGCGCTGGCGCAGGTCCTCCAGTTTTTCTCCAATGCGCAGCTCCAGTCCGCGCGGCACGGGCCGGTAAAAGCCGGGCTGCGCCATGCCCTCGGGCAGGTAGTTTTCACCGGCGGCGAAAGCGTCGTCCTCGTCATGGGCGTAGCGGTAATGCGTTCCGTAGTCGAGGTCTTTCATGAGCAGGGTCGGCGCGTTGCGCAAGTGCAGCGGAACTGGGCGCGTTCCGTCCTTCTTGATAAAGGCTTTGGCTTCTTTGAATGCCTTGTAGACCGCATTGCTTTTGGGTGCAACCGCCAAATACACCACGCACTGCGCCAAAGCCAGCTCCCCCTCGGGGCTACCAAGCCGCTCGTACACCTCGGCCGCGTCGAGCGCCAGGCGCAGAGCGCGCGGGTCGGCCAGTCCAATGTCTTCGCTGGCCATGCGCACCAGGCGGCGCGCCAGGTAGCGTGGTTCCGCCCCGCCATCGAGCATGCGGACCAGCCAGTACAGCGCGGCGTCGGGATCGGAGCCCCGCACGCTTTTATGCAGGGCGGAAATGGTGTCGTAAAACTGCTCGCCGCCTTTGTCGTAGCGGCGCAAGCGCTCGCCCAAAACCTGTACCAGCCAGGCGTCATCAATGGCGGCACGCTTTTCCTGGGTAGCGGCCACGGCCAGCGTCTCCAGGGTGTTCAAGAGGCGGCGGGCATCCCCATCGGCGTAGGCGATCAAGCGCGCCGTAGCTGCGGCATCGATGTCGGGCACTGCAGCAATCGCCTGTGCCCGGGCCACGATTTGCGCAAGATCGGGTTCCTGGAGCGCTTGCAGCACGTAGACGGCGGCGCGCGACAGCAAAGCCGAATTCACTTCGAAGGACGGGTTTTCGGTGGTCGCGCCGATGAAAGTGAACAAGCCGCTTTCCACATGCGGCAAAAACGCGTCCTGCTGGCTTTTGTTGAAGCGGTGCACCTCGTCCACAAACACCAGGGTGCGCCGCCGCTCCAAACCATCGCGCGCGGTCTGCGCCTGCTCCACCGCCTCGCGGATATCTTTGACGCCGCCCAGCACCGCGCTGATGGTGATGAACTGTGCGTCAAAGGCGTCAGCCATCAAGCGCGCAATCGTGGTTTTTCCGGTGCCGGGCGGCCCCCACAAAATGCAGCTATGCGGCTGACCCGACTCAAAGGCCAGCCGCAGCGCCATACCCGGGCCTAGGATATGCGCCTGCCCGATTACCTCGCCCAGGGACTTGGGGCGCAGGCGCTCAGCCAGCGGCGGCAGCGGGGATAGGGACTTGGACGTGGCCATTCGGTGGGCGTTTCTGCTGAACGTGCGATCCCGTGCTGACCGTGTGGCACGGCAGTCCGTTATTGCCGCAGCACATCCACCCCGGCAGGCGGCTTGAACTGAAAAATCCCGGGATCGAGCGCGGGGTTGGTCTCAAATGCGCTGAACTTCAGTACCGAGCGCTGGCCAAAGCTGTCCACGATATCCAGGCTGACCAGGGTGCTGCCTTTGAGTCCTATGCGGACATTGGACAGACTGCTGTCTTTATTGCGGGGCGTGGCGTACACCCATTGCAGGCCATCGAGCGGCTGGGCGTCGCTGAGCTCAAAGTCCTCCTCCATGGCGCGAAGATCGGCAGCGGAGGCGATCAGTGCCGCAGGGGTGGCACCCAGCACCTGGCTTTGCTTGCGGGCGGTGACCTGCGCGAGATCCACGTCGTAGAGCCACAGAGTCTGCCCATCGGCGACGATGGTTTGTTCGAACGGCTTTTTGTAGACGAAGCGGAAGCGGCTGGGGCGTACAAACTCAAAGGTTCCGGTCGAGACTTTAGGACGCGATGCCATGCCATCTTTGGGCGGGGCGGTCACAGTCTGGACAAAGCTAGCGCGCCCGGAGCGGGTACTTTTAATAAAGGCGTCCAGACTGTCCAGGCCACCCGCATACAAAGGCGCGACCAGAAGGCAAACAGTCAAACCGAGCAGGCGGCGCAGCATCATGGCTCTGCCCGCGCCGGCACCAGGATGTCGCGCTGGCCGTTGGTGCTCATGCTGCTGACCAGACCGGCTTTTTCCATATCCTCAACCAAGCGTGCGGCGCGGTTATAGCCAATCTTGAGGTGGCGCTGCACCAAGGAAATGCTGGCTTTGCGGTTTTTGAGCACCACTTCCACCGCCTGGTCATACATGGGGTCCTTTTCGCCCCCGGCATCGCCACCAAAGCCATCGCCCTCTTCGCCATCGACGGTGCCGCCTTCCAGCACGCCCTCGATGTAATTGGGCTCACCGCCCTGCTCTTTCAGATACTTCACAACCCGGTGTACTTCCTCGTCGCTCACAAATGCGCCGTGCACACGGATGGGCAGGCCGGTGCCGCTGGGCATGTAGAGCATGTCGCCCATGCCCAACAGCGCTTCGGCGCCCATTTGGTCCAGGATGGTGCGGCTGTCAATCTTGCTGCTGACCTGGAAGGCAATACGGGTCGGGATGTTGGCCTTGATCAGGCCGGTGATCACATCCACGCTGGGCCGCTGGGTCGCCAAAATCAGATGGATGCCTGAGGCGCGGGCTTTTTGCGCCAGACGGGCAATCAATTCCTCGATCTTCTTGCCCACCACCATCATCAAGTCGGCCAGCTCGTCGATCACCACGACGATATGTGGCAAGCGCTGCAGCGGTTCAGGATCTTCCGGGTTGAGGCTGAAGGGGTTGGATATGAACTTGCCCGCCGCGCTGGCTTCGTCAATCTTGGCGTTGAAACCAGCCAGGTTGCGCACGCCCATTTTGCTCATCAGCTTGTAGCGCTTTTCCATCTCGGCCACGCACCAGTTCAGTCCGTGGGCGGCCTGCCGCATGTCGGTGACCACCGGTGCCAGCAGATGCGGAATGCCCTCGTACACCGACATCTCCAGCATCTTGGGGTCAATCATCAAGAGCCGCACATCGCGCGCCTCGGCCTTGTACAAGAGGCTCAGAATCATGGCGTTGATCCCCACCGACTTGCCCGAGCCGGTGGTGCCTGCCACCAGAACGTGGGGCATTTTTGCCAGGTCGGCCACGATGGGGTTGCCCACAATATCTTTGCCCAGGCCCATGGTGAGCATGGACTTGCCCTCGTTATAGACCTGGGAACCCAGAATTTCCGACAGGCGTATGGTCTGGCGCTTGGCGTTGGGCAGTTCCAGTGCCATAAAGTTTTTACCGGGAATCGTCTCGACCACGCGGATAGAAACCAGGCTCAGGCTGCGCGCCAGGTCCTTGGCAAGTCCTACGATTTGCGAGCCCTTGACGCCAGTGGCAGGCTCGATTTCATAGCGCGTAATCACCGGGCCGGGCTGGGCCAGCACCACGCGGACCTCCACACCAAAGTCTTTGAGCTTTTTCTCGATCATCCGGCTGGTCATCTCCAGCGTCTCGACCGATACCGTTTCCTGGTTCAGCTGCGCATCGTCCAGCAGCGCGACCTGCGGTAGATTGCTGTCCGGCATTTCCACGAACAAGGGTTTTTGCCGCTCCTTGGCAACGCGCTGGCTGGGCGGCAGATTCAGCGGCTTGGGCTTGGCAATCAGCACCGGCTCTGGGTGGTGCTCAACAATCTCCTCGCGCTCCTCTGAGACGATCTCTTCACGCTCGCGCATGGCTTGCAAGCCGATCTCGCGATCCTGCGCCTGCTCACGCTTTTCCCGCACGCCATGCCAGGCCGACTCAAGCCGCGCGCCCAAAGCCTCGCACACCCGCAGCCAGGAAAAACCAAAAATCCAGGGCACGGCCGCCAGGCACAGCGCGAGTTCAAGCACACCCGAGCCAGCAAAACCCAGTCCGGTCGACAGGGGTTGGCCCAGCAGAAAACCCAAGACCCCGCCGCTATGTCCCGGCAGATGCGACTCCCACGCATACAGACGGCTCCACTCCAGTGCGCTGCTGGCGACCAGCAGCACCCCCAAGGAAGACCAAAAAGCACCCCCTATGGCATTTGGCTTGTGTGGCAGATTGCGTACACGGTGCCGCACATGGGCAAAGGCCACCCGCGCCGCCGCAGCAAACAGCCACCACGATGAATAGCCGAAAAGAAAGTAACTGACATCCGCCAACCACGATCCGGCCCAGCCCCCCTTGTTCACAACCGGGGCGCCGGTCCCCGAAGTAGACCATGCCGCATCCTGGGGGGAATAGCTCAACAAGGACAGAAACCACCAGACCAAAATCACGCACACTGCCACCAAAAGCAACTCAGATGCAAAGCGTCGCAGGCCGGACGGGGCCGGTGCTTCCACAGGAGCGGGGGTCTCAAAATGGTGGGCCGTATAACGCATAGGCCAAGCTTACCCCAAGGCCTCGCGCCAACCCATCCTGGGGCACTTCTTACAATCCAGGTTTGCGCGCTACCTGTCCGCGCGAACAACCCACCAACCAGCGCGCCAGCCCAGCCCATGACCACCACCCAACACGCCAAAGTTTTGATCCTGGGCTCCGGCCCTGCCGGCTATTCAGCCGCTGTCTATGCCGCCCGCGCCAACCTCCACCCGGTGCTGGTCACCGGCATCGCCCAGGGCGGGCAACTGATGACCACGACCGATGTGGACAACTGGCCCGCCGACGTCCATGGCGTGCAGGGCCCCGAGCTCATGCAGCGCTTCCTGGAGCACGCTCAGCGCTTCAACACGGAAATTGTCTTCGACCACATCAACAAAGTCGATTTGAGCCAGCGCCCCTTCACTCTGAGCGGGGACAGCGCCGTTTACACCTGCGACGCGCTGATCATCGCCACAGGCGCCTCGGCCAAGTACCTGGGACTCCCCTCGGAGTCAGCTTTTATGGGGCGCGGGGTGTCGGGTTGTGCCACCTGCGACGGATTTTTCTACCGAGACCAGATCTGCTGCGTCGTCGGCGGCGGCAATACCGCGGTGGAGGAAACGCTCTACCTCAGCAACATCGCCAGCACGGTGTACCTGGTGCACCGCCGTGACAAATTCAAAGCCGAGCCGATTCTGGTGGACAAGCTGATGGCAAAAGTTGCTGCCGGCAAAGTCGTGCTCAAAACCTTCCAGACTTTGGACGAAGTCCTGGGCGATGCCAGCGGCGTGACCGGCATACGGCTCAAAAGCACCCGCGACGGCAGCACCGAGGACCTTGCGCTACAGGGCTGTTTCATTGCGATCGGCCATGCGCCCAATACAGAGATGTTCCAAGGGCAACTGACCTTGGAGAACGGCTACATCGTCACCCAAGGCGGTCTCAAAGGCTTTGCCACCCAAACCAGTGTTCCCGGCGTTTTTGCCGCCGGCGACGTGCAAGACCATGTCTACCGCCAGGCTATTACCAGCGCCGGAACAGGCTGCATGGCGGCGCTAGACGCCCAGCGTTTTCTGGAGCAGGAATAAGCCCCTGCAGCGCCGATCCCGCCCCCCAGCAGGCCTATGGCTACAATAGCAGGCTTTGCTGAGCCCGGCCCCGCTGGGGGATGCAGAAAAAATGGGTTACCGCCACCCTGAAATTGGCGAGGTGAGGCAGTGGCAAATAGGCCCTGCTGTTTTTCTAGTATCGGAGTGTCCATATGGCACGCGTATGTGAAGTCACGGGCAAGGGCCCCATGGTCGGGAACAATGTGTCCCACGCCAACAACAAAACCAAACGCCGTTTTCTACCCAATTTGCAATACCGCAAGTTCTGGGTTGAGTCGGAAAACCGCTGGGTGCGTTTGCGCATTTCCAACGCCGGTTTGCGCCTCATTGACAAAAACGGTATCGATTCCGTGCTCGCCGATCTGCGCGCACGCGGCCAGGCATAAGGAGCATCACCATGGCAAGCAAAGGCGGACGCGAAAAAATCAAACTGGAATCCACTGCGGGAACCGGTCACTTTTACACCACCAACAAAAACAAGAAAACCATGCCTGAGAAGATGTTGATCAAGAAATTTGATCCCGTCGCGCGCAAGCATGTGGACTACAAAGAAACCAAGCTGAAATAGTCAGTCTGTTTCTTCCCCAATAAAAAACCCGCCTCGGCGGGTTTGTTATTGGGCTGCACGCCGCACGTCTCAGGTGCGCAATGGCGGGCGCGCCGCTCAGGCATGGGCGGTGCGCAGCTTCAGTGAGAAGTCGCGCAAAGCGGCAATACCACTGTCTTCTGCGCGGTGGCACCAGGCGGCCAAATTGACCACCAGCTGATCCCGGCTCAAGGCCGTGTTCAGCCACAACTGCCGCAGTTCTTCGCGCATAACGACCATTTTGTCCAAAGCGGGCAAGGCCTTGCGGGCAGCCGCCAAATCAGCAACCACCGCGGCAGGCACCTTCTCTTCATCGCGGTGCGCCCAGACTTTCACCGCCTTGATCAACGCAGTGTTGGCGCTGCGCGATTGCAGGGTCTGCACTTCAGACTGCAGGGCGACGCGCATGCCGTTGGCATAAGCCGCCATGATTTCATAGCGGTTGGCGATCAATGCCTCCAGCGTATTGCGATCAGCCACCGGACGAATATCGCCGTAAGCGGCTTTGGGTGGCGTCTTCTTGGCTTTGGCGAGACCCGCCATTTGCAGGATGCTGATGTACATCCAGCCGATATCAAACTCATAGGGCTTGACAGACAACTTGGCCGAGGTCGGGTAGGTGTGGTGGTTGTTGTGCAATTCTTCACCGGCAATCAGGATGCCCCAGGGAGAAATATTGGTGCTGGCGTCGGGCGCTTCAAAATTACGGTAACCCCAATAGTGCCCGGCACCATTGATGATGCCGGCCGCCATGATGGGCGTCCACATCATCTGAACCGCCCACACGCTCAGGCCCAGCGCGCCGAAAAGAAACAGATTGATGATCAACATCAAGCCCACACCCTGCCAAGAATATCGGGTGTACAGATTGCGCTCGATCCAGTCGTCCGGCGTTCCATGGCCATAGCGATCCATGGTCTCCTTCACTTTGGACTCGGCCCGGTACAACTCTGCACCCTCGAGCAGAACTTTGCGGATGCCGTAAATCACCGGGCTGTGCGGGTCATCCACCGTTTCACATTTGGCGTGGTGTTTACGGTGGATAGAGGCCCACTCCTTGGTCACCTGCCCTGTCGTCAGCCACAACCAGAAACGGAAAAAGTGCGCCGGCAGGGGGTGAAGGTCCAACGCCCGGTGGGCCTGGTGGCGGTGTAAATACACTGTGACGCTGATCATGGTGATGTGCGTCAGAAGCAGGGTGAACAGAATAATTTGCCACCAGTTCAGGCTCCAGGCACCGTGGGCCAACCATTCCAAAGCGGCATCGCGCACGATCCAAAGGGATTCAGGCATGTTGTATCGTTCTTTCAGTGGGTTGATTAGCGGCCCCGCGCGCTGTCGCGACCGGTTTTCCTGACGGGGCAGATTGTAAAGGCCCGCGCCATCTCATTTTCTTTGCCAGACCGCGGCAAAAAATCCGTCTGTGGCGTGCAAGTGCGGCCAAAGACGCAAATAGTCTCCTCCCGAGATGCCCCCATCGCACAAACGTGCCGGCTCAGGAACTTTCAGGCCTTCCAGCACCTGCGCCACCGGCAGTGGCGCGAAATCGGGATGGGTCGTGCTAAACAGCGCAGCAATTTCCTCATTTTCCTGGGGTAACACGCTGCAGGTGGCGTAGACCAGTCGCCCGCCCGACTTGACGAGCCGCGCCGCGCTATCCAGGATGGCCGTCTGCTTGAGCGCCATCTCCTGCACGGCCTGCACGCCTTGGCGCCATTTCAGGTCGGGATTACGGCGCAGTGTGCCCAGGCCAGAACAAGGCGCGTCGACCAGCACCCGGTCGATCTTTCCCGCCAGGCGTTTGACCCGCTCATCCCGCTCATGCGCCAGCGCGGCAGGGTGCACATTGGACAGACCGCTGCGCGCCAGACGTGGCTTGAGCGCGTCCAGACGGTGCGCCGAGGTGTCAAAGGCATAGAGACGTCCGGTGCTGCGCATGGCCGCGCCGATGGCCAGCGTCTTGCCGCCCGCACCCGCACAAAAGTCGACCACCATCTCACCCCGCTTGGCATCCAGCAGCAAGGCCAGCAGTTGAGATCCCTCGTCCTGCACCTCCAAGTCACCGCGAACAAAGGCCGGGTGCTTATTCAGCGCGGGCTTGCCCTGGATGCGCAAACCCCAGGGCGAAAACGGCGTGGGCACGGCCTTGATGCCGGTTTGCGCCAGCTCTTTTTGCACATCGGCGCGTCGGGCCTTGAAGTCGTTGACGCGCAAATCCAGACCCGCCCCCGCGTTCAAACTCTCCACCAAGGGCCAGAAACCGTCGCCGAGCTGGGTCTTCAATGGCTCAACCAGCCACTCCGGCAGGTTGTGGCGGTGGCGCTCCATCAAATCCTTTGGGTTGACCTGCTCGCAGGCATCGAGCCAGTTCTTTTCCTGGTCGGTGAGCGCGCTGCGCAAAAAATCACCGGGGCCGTAAAAGCCCAAAATCGCCAGGCGCCGCTCCTTCGGGCCGCTGCCCGATGGCGCAAGGTGATCAAACAACAGTTTTTTACGCAGCACCGTGTAGGTGGTCTCCGCCAGGGTGGCCCGCTCACGCGGCCCCAGGCCCCGGTTGTCACGGAAAAATTTGGAAACAATGGCGTCGGCCGGGTGATCGAGCCTCAAGGTCAGTCGCACCAGCTCGGAGCAGGCGTCTAATAAGGCTTTTGGATGCATAAGCTCCCGATTGTCCCATGCGCAACGAAAAACACCCTCCCGCCGACGCCCTGCCCCCGCTGCCACCAAGTGCCGCGCCGGGCTTGTACCGCCACTACAAGGGCAATCTCTACGAAGTCATCGACACAGTGCGCCATTCGGAGACGCTGGAAGCCCTGACCCTGTACCGCGCGTTGTACGGCGAACGCGGTCTGTGGGTGCGCCCGGCAGCGATGTTTCTTGAGGACGTCGAGGTGAAGGGCGTGTTGCAGCCGCGTTTTATGCGCCTGGGCGACGCAGAAACGCCTTGATCGCGCGCGGGTAGAGCAGGTGTTCCTGCGCCAGCACCCTGGCGGCGAGGCGGTCAGCGCTCTCACCCGGCAGCACCGGCACCACCGCCTGACCCAGGATAGGGCCGTGGTCTAACTCTGCCGTCACTTCGTGGACCGTCGCCCCCGCAATGTGGCAACCGGCGTCGATGGCCCGTTGGTGCGTGTGCAAACCGGGAAATGCCGGGAGCAGCGAAGGATGAATATTCAGCAAGCGCCCCGCGTGGGCGGCCACAAAGCCGGGGGTGAGAATGCGCATAAACCCGGCAAGGATGACCAGCGCCGGTACCGCCGCGCCTGCATCGAATTGGGCAATCTGCCGACCCAGCGCTTCGTCAAAGGCTTCGCGGCTGGCAAATGCCCGGTGATCCAGCACCGCAGTCGCCACACCTGCCTGCCGCGCCAGCGCCAGTCCGCCCGCATCGGCGCGGTTGCTGATGACCCCAGCGACGCGGGCACCCAAGGTGACGGACCAGTCTTCCTGCTGCGCCGCGCGCAGGATGGCCGCCATGTTGGAGCCGCTACCCGAAATCAAAACCACGATGTTGCGCATGGCGGGATTATCCGCAGCACAGCCGGGATCCGGCCCGACGCCTGCGGGCACCGGTGTCGAACAGACCCTGGCTGCGCCTATTCCGCCTCGCGCACCCGCAGCAGGGTCGCAAATCGGGGAATCCCTGTTGGCGTCAGGCCCCGGTAGCGGTAGGTCACCAGTGCGCCAGGGGGCGGCGGGTCGGCACGCTGCGCGTCGCTCAGGCCGCTGCCAATCGCAAAGCGCACGCCTTGGGCGGACTCCAGCAGCAACGCGCCGGTAAGGCCCAGGTACTTCCCGTGGCCCGGCAGATGGGCCAGTACCGTGGCCTCGGCATCGGGCTGCAGCTTGAATTTGTAGACAGCCTCGCTGCGGCCGGGCTGCCAGGGTGCATCCCATCGGTGCAGCACCAAACCCTCGCCACCGGCCTGCGTCAGCGCGCGCAACTGCCGCTCCAGCTTGGCTGCGTCGCTGCCCGGCAGTTGTGCAATCGCCTCCAGCCAGCCTTGCCCGGCTTGAGACACCACCGCCTGCAAGCGGGCGTATCGCTGGCCAAAACTGCCTGGCTGCGCAGGCATATCAAACGCCATGAAGCGCACTGCGCGCCAGGCCCCATCGTCCCCGGGGCCGCTGCGCACGATGGCGCTGAGGCTGTCAAAGCGCCCACGCCCCAGCCACAGCTCGCCGTCCAGTGGCTCAGGCGGCAGCGCGGCTGTCAGCCAATACGGCGCAGCCAGCGGGCGGCCGCTGCGAAAACGCAGGGTCTGGCCGTCCCACACCGCGCGCACACCGTCGAACTTTTCACTCACGGCAAAGCCCGCTGGCGAGCGGCTGCGGTCCCACGCGCTGGCCAGCTCCAGCATGCCGTGGGCAGAGGCTGCATCCGCCGTGGGGCGGTTGGCCGCGCCCAACCAAGCGGGTAACGCAGGCAGGCACGCGCCTACAAGCATGCGGGCAGTCGCGTCTCGGCGGGAATGGCCATCAACGGGGGTATTGGTAGAGCTATCAGGTAGGGACATGGTTCCTCCAAACCAAATCGCTGGCCCTGAAGGGCTTCTGTGCGGGGGTGCCGTCCAACTACGGCGTACAACCGGGCGCGCCAGGGGCGGCCCACAAACCTTCTAGATCAGCAAGCGCGAGGAGCGCGGCACATGCGACATCAGAAACTCCATCTGGTCGGCCAGGATGCGCCGGTTACGCAGAATGAAGTCTTCCCACAAGCTGGGCACATAGGGCGCATACAGGAGCGGCATCTGCGCCTGCTCCGGCGTACGGTGGCTCTTGCGGTGGTTGCAGGGGCGGCAGGCAGTGACCACGTTCATCCAGGTGTCCACCCCCTTTTGGGCGAAGGGAATGATATGTTCGCGGGTCAACTCCGTTTCGTGGAAATGGTCACCGCAGTAGG
Organism: Comamonas sp. lk; assembly: GCA_945860595.1. Classification (GTDB taxonomy): domain Bacteria; phylum Pseudomonadota; class Gammaproteobacteria; order Burkholderiales; family Burkholderiaceae_C; genus Allorhodoferax. Next base: position 20,093 of record CAMAQV010000009.1, on the reverse strand, counting down.
CGCAGACATTGCGGTCCCGCACAAACAACTTGGCGTTGGTCAGCGTGGGGCGCAGGTTGAAGGGGTTGATGCGGGGCACACCACGGGTGCCGATGATGCTGTTGACGCGGATGACGGACTGCAGGCCCGTGATTGCGTTGTGGCCGCCCCGGAACACCGCCACCTCGCCGCCGGACTCCCAGCGTACCTCGTCCGAGGCGTAATGGACCACTGCTTGTTCCATCGAAATCCAGGATTGCGGCAGCCCTTGGGCCGACAACTTCAATACTTTCACACAGAGCCTCCGGTAAACGGTTCACATTGCGCGGGTATCCAGGGCTCCCGGCGGCGGCTGGCCGTCTGTGCCCTGTCGGAGACAATATACCTTGTTTACGTGAAGGCACAGACGTCCCCCCATGCAGGTATTTCGCGGTTTCCAGCACCCCACCGTGGCTTCGGCCTGCGCGCTCACCATCGGCAATTTTGACGGCGTACACGCCGGGCACCAGGCCATGCTGGCCCTGCTGCGCGCAGAGGCCCAGCGCCGCCGCGTGCCCAGCTGTGTGCTGACCTTCGAACCGCACCCGCGCGATTACTTCGCCAAGCGCTTGCAACAAGCTGATCTGGCACCCGCACGGGTCGGAACCCTTCGCGACAAACTCGAAGGCCTGGCGCAGTGCGGGGTCGACCAGACGATCGTCCTGTCCTTCAACGCCAGCTTAGCCGCACAAACGCCTGACCGCTTTATTCGCACGGTTTTGGTGCAAGGATTGGGCGCGCGGTACGTGCTGGTGGGGGACGACTTCCGTTTCGGGGCCAAGCGGGCCGGTGACTACGCCATGCTCGACGCTGCCGGAGGAGTACACGGTTTTGACGTGGCGCGCATGAACAGCTATGAAGTCCACGGACAGCGGGTATCAAGTTCGGCAGTGCGGCAAGCGTTGGCATCGGGCGATATGGCGCAAACCGCCAAGTTGCTGGGGCGCCCCTACGCCATTTCGGGCCATATCGTGCATGGACGCAAGCTGGGGCGGGAGCTGGGTTTTCGCACGCTAAACATGCGATTTGCCCACTGGAAGCCCGCCGCTAGCGGAATTTTTGTGGTCTTGGTGCACGGCCTGGGCCCGCAGCCACTGCCGGGCGTGGCTAATCTGGGGGTGCGGCCCTCGCTCGATCCAGGGGATGTCAACGGCGGGCGCGTGCTGCTGGAAACCCATTGCCTGGACTGGCCCGCCACCTTGGGCGCAGAGGGGGCCTACGGTAAAATTGCCCGCGTGGAACTGCTGCACAAACTACACGATGAACTGAAATACGAGGGCCTGGACGCCCTCACCCGTGGCATCCACAAAGACTGTGACGACGCCAGGGCCTGGCTGGCGGCCCGAATTTGACAGGGCCCGCACCGACGCACCTGGCCCCGCGTCCCCTCCGCCACACCAACCCGCGCCACCGGCGCGCTCAGCCCAGCCCAACCGCCTGCGACCCTCCGGCTAAGCCCCCGCAGCGATTCTTGAGATGCCCATGACCGACGCCACTGACTATTCCAAAACACTGAACCTTCCCGACACGCCCTTCCCCATGCGTGGCGACCTGCCCAAACGGGAGCCGGGCTGGGTCAAAGCATGGGACGAGGCCGGCCTGTACCAGCGTCTGCGGGTAGCGCGTAAGGGCGCGCCGCTGTTTGTGCTGCACGACGGCCCACCCTACGCCAATGGCAAATTACACATTGGGCACGCGGTCAACAAGGTTCTGAAAGACATGATCGTCAAATCGCGCCAGCTGGCCGGCTTTGACGCGCAGTACATCCCCGGCTGGGACTGCCACGGGCTGCCGATCGAAAACGCGATTGAAAAACTCCATGGCCGCAAACTCAGCCGGGACGACATGCAGGCCAAAAGCCGCGCCTTTGCCACCGAGCAAATCGGCCAGCAGCGCGAAGACTTTAAGCGCCTGGGTGTGCTGGGCGACTGGGCACGCCCCTACCGCACCATGGACCCGGCCAACGAGGCGGGCGAAATCCGCGCATTTAAGCGGGTGATCGAGCGCGGATTTGTGTATCGGGGTTTGAAGCCCGTGTACTGGTGCTTTGACTGCGGCTCGTCCTTGGCAGAGTTCGAGATCGAATACGCGGACAAAAAGAGTGATACGTTGGATGTGGCGTTTTTATGCGCCGAGCCGGACAAACTGGCCGCTGCATTCGGCCTGCCCAAGCTGGAAAAAGATGCCTTTGCCGTGATCTGGACCACGACCGCGTGGACGATTCCGGCCAACCAGGCGCTGAATCTGAACCCCGCGCTGGTCTACGCGCTCTTGGACACGCCCAAAGGCCTGATGCTCTGCGCCGAATCGCTGGTGGAGAAATGCCTGGAGCGTTGGCAGCTCAGCGGCATCGTCGTGGCCACCGCGCTCGGCGAGAAGCTCGACCGGATCGCATTCCAGCACCCGCTCTCCCATGTGGACGCCGGTTTTGCCCGCACCGCGCCGGTGTACCTGGCCGACTACGCCACCGCCGACGACGGCACCGGCATCGTCCACTCATCACCCGCCTACGGCGTGGACGACTTCAACTCCTGCGTGGCCAACGGCCTGGCCTATGACGACATCCTCAACCCGGTGCAGGGCAACGGCACCTATGCCGCTGACTTCCCCTTGTTCGGCGGTTTGCACATCTGGAAAGCGGTACCGGTCATTTTGGAAGCCCTGCAGAACGCCGGACGCTTGATGGCCACCCACCCCATCACCCACAGCTACCCGCATTGCTGGCGCCACAAGACGCCGGTGATTTACCGCGCCGCTGCCCAATGGTTTGTGCGCATGGACGAGGGCCTTGGCGTTTTCACCAAAGACAAAGCCCCCACAACCCTGCGCCAACTGGCGCTGGACGCCATCGACCAGACCCAGTTCTACCCCGAGAACGGCAAATCGCGTTTGCGCGACATGATTGCCAACCGGCCCGACTGGTGCATCTCGCGCCAGCGCAGCTGGGGTGTGCCGGTGCCGTTTTTCCTACACAAAGACTCCGGCGAACTGCACCCCCGCACCATGCAGATTCTCGATGTGGCTGCAGAGATGGTGGAACGCGGCGGCATCGAGGCCTGGAGCCGCGCCACGGTGCACGACATCCTCAACCAGACCGGTGACGATGCTGACAACTACAGCAAGAGCACCGATATTTTGGAAGTCTGGTTCGACTCAGGGTCAACCTTCGAGCACGTACTGCGCGGCAGCCACAAAGACGCATATGCGCGACCACCCTTTCACGAGACGGGGCCGGAAGCCGACTTATATCTGGAAGGCCACGACCAGCACCGGGGCTGGTTCCATAGCTCGCTGCTGCTGGGCTGCGCTTTGTATGACCGCGCGCCCTACCGCGGTCTGCTGACGCATGGCTTCGCGACCGACGGCCAGGGCCGCAAAATGAGCAAAAGCCTGGGGAATACCGTAGAGCCGCAGGTACTCAATGAAAAACTGGGCGCGGAAATCGTACGCCTGTGGGTCGCGGCTACCGACTATTCGGGCGACCTCAACATCGACGACAAAATCCTGGCGCGGGTGGTGGACGGCTACCGCCGCATCCGCAACACCTTGCGTTTTTTGCTGGCCAACATCAGTGATTTCGACCCGGCGCAGCACGCGGTCGCGCCGGCTGACATGCTGGAAATCGACCGATACGCCCTGGCACGGGCTGCACAGTTACAGGCCGAAATTGTGGGTGTACGCAACCCGCAAACCGGCGTGTATGAAGGCGGCTGCTTTGGCCGCTACGAGTTCCACCCGGTGGTGACCCGTCTGCAGATTTACTGCTCCGAAGACCTGGGCGCGTTTTACCTGGACGTGCTCAAAGACCGGCTCTACACCACCGCACCTGGCTCATCGGCACGCCGCTCGGCCCAGACTGCGCTGTGGCAGATCACCCAGGCCATGCTGCGCTGGATGGCACCGTTCCTGAGTTTCACCGCCGAGGAGGCCTGGCGCGTGATCGGAACATCTGACTCCATTTTTCTGGAAACCTATACGGCCATGAACGCGCCGGACACCGCGCTGGTGGCCAAGTGGAATCGCATTCGTGAAATCCGGGATGTGGTGAATAAGGACATTGAGGTCTTGCGCGCGGCCGGTCAGATTGGCGCGTCGCTGCAAGCCGATGTCACGCTCACGCTGGAGGCGGCGGACCACGCACTGCTGAGCAGCCTGGGCGCGGACCTGAAATTTGCATTCATCACTTCTGGCATCCGGCTACAAACCGGCGCGGCACTGGCCGTGCACTCCCAGGCCTCGGCTGCCGTGAAATGCGCCCGCTGCTGGCATTACTGCGACGATGTCGGCGCGTCACCCGAGCACCCCGCGCTGTGCGGACGCTGCGTCTCCAACCTGTTTGGCGCGGGTGAAATCCGCCACTTCGCCTGATGGCACGGCGCGGCGGCGCGGGCGGCTTCAGACTCTTGCACTGGCTGGCGCTGGCTTTGGTGCTGGTGCTGGCGGATCAGCTTACCAAGGTGCTAATTGTTGGAAGCTACGCACTGGGTGAGGGCACGCCGGTCACGGATTTTTTCAACATCCTGCGCGTGCACAACACCGGCGCGGCTTTTTCCTTTCTGGCCGATGCGGGGGGCTGGCAGCGCTGGATGTTTGCCAGCCTGTCGGCTGGCGCATCGATGGTTATCGTTTACCTCTTGCACAGCCACGCCGGGCAGCGCCTGTTCTGCTTTGCACTGACCTGTGTACTGGGCGGCGCAGTGGGTAATTTGATAGACCGGGTGGTCTACGGTTACGTGGTCGACTTCCTCGATTTTTATGTTGCCGATTGGCACTTTCCAGCCTTCAACCTCGCTGACAGCGCCATCACCCTGGGCGCTGCTTGCTTGATTCTGGACGAATTGCTGCGGGTGCGCCGGGCGGGCTAAAAAAGAAAACCCGTCGACAAGATCTGCTCGCTCATCCAAATCACCTGGTCCGCCGTGCCCTTGTAGACCGGCACTCCGCGCAGCACGCCGTACGCGCCTTTGGCGGTCAGCTCCAAGTACATGGTTTTGTAAATCCGGTAGCGCAGGCCCACTTCCACACCGGCGGTCCAGCCATTGAGTTGCCACCAGTCGCTGCTGGAAAAACAGCAGACATTGGTGTTTTTGGGCCCCACCACATTGGTGTTACCAAAAATCGTGTTGTCCGCATGCGGCAGCAAAATGCCCGCGCCCACCCGGCTTATCAGCTGCAAATCACCCGGTTGATTTTCCGGCCCGCGAAGGTGACGCAACCAGACCGCGTTGACCATGATGTGGTTCAGGCCGTTGTGCAAGGTGTAATCAAAGTTCTGCGCGTTCAGCACCACGTCCTGGTCGTAGGCGACACCTTCGACGGTGCCGGTCACGCGTGCCGTCTGGCCTTTGTCGACGTTGTATTTGCTGTGGTCAATGGAGAGCTCGACGGCAAAGGTTTTTTCCAGATTCAAAAATTTGCCGATCCGGATGTTCTCTTGCGGGTTCGTCAGATCCAAATTGAACAAGGAGCTCACCGTGTCCTCGGGGCTGGACGGAAAGTCGCTGGCCCGGGCTTTGTGGACCACGAAATCGCTGTTGATATCCGGTTGCGACACATGGATGTCCGACGGTGCGTACTGCTGACGGCTGTAGCCCCAGGAGGCGTACCAGGACCCTTCCTGCTGTATTGCCTTGTCAAAGTTCACCGGCACCGGCGCTTTATCCTGCGCCCATGCAGCCAGCGTCGCACCGGCTGCCAGCACAGCGCCTGCGGTCCAGCGCATCCATCCGATCCATCTTGCATGCATCTATGGCTCCCCTCGGCTTCAGTCCGGTTTGCAGAACATCGGGTTACAGCGTGAAGACCGTGCAACCGGTGGTCTTGCGCGCTTCCAGATCCCGATGCGCTTGCGCTGCGTCTTCCAACTTGTAGGTCTGATCAATACGGATCTTCACTGTGCCGCTGGTCACCGCCTCAAATAAGTCGTCGGCCATCTCCTGGGTGCTCTCGCGGGTGGAAATGTGCATGAAGAGGGTCGGGCGGGTCACATACAAGGATCCCTTGGGCGCCAGGATACCGGGCGAAAACGGCGCCACGGGGCCAGACGCATTGCCGAAGCTGACCATCAACCCAAACATGGACAGGCAGTTCAGCGACTTGTCCCAGGTGTCTTTACCGACTGCGTCGTACACCACTTTGACCCCTTTGCCACCGGTGATTTCTTTCACCCGCACCTCAAAATCTTCGGTGGCGTAATTGATGACATGGGCCGCGCCGGCCTCGCGGGCCATAGCGCACTTGGCGTCGCTGCCGGCCGTGCCGATGACGGTAATGCCCAGCGCCTTGGCCCATTGGCAGAAGATCAAGCCGACGCCACCGGCTGCCGCGTGGAATAAAACCGTGTCACCTGCATGCAAACCGCCCTGGGGTTGCGTGCGCTTGAGCAGGTACTGCACCGTCAGGCCCTTGAGCATCATGGCTGCGCCGGCCTCAAAACTGATGGCGTCCGGCAGTTTGACGACGCATTTGGCCGGCATCACCCGCAACTCGCAGTACGCGCCCGGGGGCTGGCTGGCATAGGCCGCGCGGTCACCCGCTTTCAGGTGCGTCACGCCCGCGCCCACCGCCTCGATCACGCCTGCGGCTTCCATGCCCAGCTGCAGGGGCACCGGCAGCGGATACAGCCCGGTGCGGAAATACACATCGGTGTAATTCAGTCCAGCGGCGTGGTGACGAATGCGCACCTCGCCGGGGCCGGGCTCGCCAACGTTCAAGGTGACCAGTTCCAACTGCTCAGGGCCACCGTACTGCTTGACCTGGATTGAGCGCGAGGTTTGGGGGGAAGCCGACATACAAACTCCAATAAAAAATCAAAAGTGGCAAAACAGCAGTATCCGAATCTACTCCACCTGCGCCGAGAGCCGCTCGGTGAGGGGGCGCGGCCCCTGGCTGCAAATGAAGACACCAGCCATCACCAGGGCCGTTCCAGCGAGCACCCAGGGGCTGAGCGGCTCGTCCAGCACCAGTGCGGCCATCGCCAGCGTCGCCATGGGCCCGACCATGCCAACTTGCGAGGCCAGTGCCGAACCGATGCGCTCAATAGCCAGCATCACCAGCACCACTGGCAGCACCGTGCACAGGCTGGCGTTGACTACCGACAGCCACCAGACATCGGCATCCAGGGCGGCCAGCACGCTCAGCGGACGCAGCAAAGCAAACTGCCCTACGCACAGCATGCAGGCCACGCAACTGGCAAGCCCCACCAACCGCAGCGCGCCCAGGCGCCGCACCAACTCGCCGCTATACGACAAATACAGGGCATAGCTCACCGCACTGCCAAACACCAAGGCAGCGCCCACACCCACGTGCGCACCGGCCAGGCTGACCTCGTGGCCGAAGACTGCTACGACGCCACCGTAGCTCACCGCCATGCCCACCCATTGGTGGCGGCTGGCGCGTTTGCCGTACAGCACGATGCCCAGCAAGAGCACCAAGGTCGGGTTGAGGTAGAGGATGAGCCGCTCCAGCGAGGCGCTGATGTACTGCAGCCCGGCAAAATCCAAAAAGCTCGCCAGGTAATAGCCACAAAAACCCAGCCACACCACGCCCAGTAGATCACGTCGGCTCAGGGGCACTGGCTGTGCGCCCTTGCGGTGCTGCGTCCACCAAACCATCGCCATGAAAAACGGCAAGGCCAGCAACATGCGCAACATTAAAAAGGTGACCGTATCCACGCCGTGCCGGTAGGCCAGCTTCACGATGATGGCCTTGCCCGAGAAACCGATGGCGCCGAGCATGCCCATGGCGAGGCCCACGGCCATGGGCGACTTCGGTTCGCTGGCAGCGGTCGCTGCAGGAGGGTTCAATGGGGACAAGCCCGTGGGGCAGCCTGCGGGCAATCAGCCCAGGGCGCGCTGAAGGCGGATTTCTTCGACTTTGGCGCCACCAATCGGCACGGTCTTGGCGGTGGCCATTTCGCGCTTGAAGCCAGCGAGTTCGAAGAAGCGCAACGCCCGGTCATTGGCCAGCGGCACCCAGACGCTGACGTGGGTGCATTCCTCGTCAATCAGGCCTTCGAGCGCCGCGTCCCACAAAGAGAGCCCGGCACCCAGACCCCAGAAATCGGTATCTACGTAGATGGCCCAGATTTCACCCATGGTGGCTGGAGTGCCCTCATCGCGGCTGCGGTCGTAACCGACAAAACCGATGATCTTCGCTCCGTGCAAGGCCACTTGCACCTGCGGCTCGGCGTATTGGATGGCTTCAGCCCAATAGCGCTCGCGCTCGGGCAGGGGCATGATGGCCAGGTCCTGCGCGCCGAGCAGACCTTTGAAAGCCTCTTTGACGGTGGCGTTGTGCAATTGGGCGATGGCTTTGGCATCGCGGGCGGTGGCGGGGCGGACATTGAAAACAGAGGTGGACATACGGCTTGCGTGCGCTGGTGCGCGGGTGACTCAAAACAGCCTGGATTGTCGCAGGTGGCCCGGTGCCCCTCCCACCGCGCAGCCGCGCGCGGCCTCCCACGCGGGATGGCAGGGCCTAGACCTCAGGCTAAGATGCATCGGCCTGCGGGCCCCAATCCGCGGCGGACTCGGCCAACCCTAGCGCCCAGCCCCGCATCCGAACCACCCCACCCCACGAGACACACCATGACTATTTCTATGTACCTGGCCAGCGTGCCACGCATTACCAACGCCTTGAACAACCTCAGCCACCTGCTCGACCTGGCCCAACAACACGTTGATGCCAAAAAAATCGACCCCGCCACGCTCACCCAGTTCCGCCTTTTCCCCGACATGCTGCCCATGAGCCGCCAGGTGCAGATTGCCTCGGACACGGCCAAGGGCGTGGTGGCCCGCCTGGCCGGGGTCGAGATTCCCGCCTGGGACGACAAGGAAGTGACGCTGGGCGACCTGCAAGCGCGCTTGGCACGGACCGTTGAATTTGTGAACAGCTTCAACCCCGCGCAGATCGACGGCACCGAAGACAAAGCCATCGTCACCAAGCGGGGTGATACCGAAACCCACTACACCGGCATGCAGTTTTTGCTGGGCCACGCCATGCCCAACGTCTATTTCCACAGTTCCATGGTCTACGCCATCCTGCGCCACAACGGCGTGGTGATTGGCAAGCGGGATTACCTGGGCAAGCCCTGAGCCCGGCCGCCGCCCAGTCCGATGCGCCCGCGCCGATTCCCGGCGTGGCCATCGTCTTCGCCGATGCCAGCCTGCTGGTGCTCAACAAGCCGGCGGGCCTGTTGGCCGTCCCCGGGCGCGGAGCCGATAAGCAAGACTGCCTGAGCGCACGGGTGCAGGCCTTGTACCCAGACGGCCTGGTGGTGCACCGGCTGGACATGGCTACCAGCGGACTCATGCTGATGGCGCGCGGTGCAACCATGCAACGCGCCGTCAGTCGCTTATTCGAGACCCGGCAAGTCGATAAAACCTATGTCGCTGTAGTGGATGGATTGCTTCCCGTACAGCCTGAATGGCACGTGATTGATCTGCCCATCTGGGCCGACTGGGTGGCGCGTCCGCTGCGCCGGGTCGACCCGCGCGGCCAACCCAGCACGACACGTTGGCGCTGCGTGGAACAGCTAGCCGACACGGCACCCGCCAGCAGGGTGGAACTGCAGCCAGTGACCGGGCGCAGCCACCAGTTGCGCGTGCACCTCCAGGCCTTGGGGCACCCCATCCTGGGCGATGGGCTGTACGCGCCACAGGACATTGCCGCGCGGGCTCCCCGCCTGCTGCTGCATGCGCGCAATCTGGCCTTTGTGCACCCGCTGAACGGCGCGGCCCTGCGCTTCTCGTCAGAAGCCGGGTTTTGATGCCTGGGCGTCGCGCAGAACCCAGCGCCTAAAATCACTGCGTGACCTCCATCCTGAACGCCGATCTGCACTGCCACTCCGTGGTCTCCGACGGCACACTGACACCCGAAGCCCTGGCTGCCCGCGCAGCGGCCAATGGCGTCGAATTGTGGGCGCTGACCGACCATGACGAAGTGGGCGGTCAAGAGACAGCCGCCGCTGCGGCAAAAGCCTGCGGCATGCGCTATGTCTGCGGCGTGGAAATTTCTGTCACGTTTTTGAACCAGACCGTGCACATCGTGGGCCTGGGCGTGGATCCAGATAACGCCGCGCTGCGCACCGGCCTTGCCACCACCCGGGGCGGGCGCACCGCGCGCGCCCAGGCCATGGCTGCTGACCTGGCGCGCGTGGGCATTCCCGGTGTTTTTGAGGGCGCGCTGAAATATGTGGGCAACCCAGAGCTGATCTCGCGTTCTCACTTTGCCCGCTTTCTGGTCGAAGCCGGGGTCTGCCCTGACACCCATTCCGTCTTCCGCAAATACCTGGCCCAGGGCAAGCCGGGTTATGTGCCGCACCGCTGGGCCACGCTGGGGGACGCAGTCAGCTGGATTACCGGGGCCCAGGGCGTCGCAGTGATTGCCCACCCGGCGCGCTACCGATTCAGCGCCAACGAGGAGTTTGCGCTCTTTACCGAGTTCAAGGGCCATGGCGGTGCGGGTGTGGAGGTGATAACCGGCAGCCACACCAGCGCCGAATACCTGACCTACGGCGCCGCCGCCACCGATTACGGCCTGGCCGCATCGCGCGGCAGCGACTTCCATAGCCCGGATGAAAGCCACACCGACCTGGGCAGTCTGCCCTACCTCCCGGGCTCGCTCACGCCCGTGTGGGAACTGCTGGCTGCGCGCATCCATTGAGCGCGCCCGCGCTCAGCAAGCCCCCGCATGGCCCAGCTTTTTGAAGTCCATCCGGACAACCCGCAAGCGCGCCTACTCAAGCAAGCCGTGGCCTTGCTGGAAAAAGGCAGCGTACTGGCCGTTCCAACCGATTCCAGTTACGCATTGGTCTGCCACCTGGACGACAAAGCCGCTGCCGACAGCCTGCGCCGTGTGCGGGGCGTGGACGACAAACACCACCTCACGCTCTTGTGCCGCGATCTGAGCGAACTGGCCGGCTACGCGCGGGTTGACAACCGGCAATTCCGCCTGCTCAAGAGCGCCACGCCGGGCCCGTACACCTTCATCCTCGAAGCCAGCAAAGAGGTGCCACGCCGCCTGAGCCATCCGGCGCGCAAAACCATCGGACTGCGCCTGCCCGAACACAAAGTCTTGCAGGAATTGCTGGCCTTGCTGGGTGCGCCGCTGCTGGCCACCACCTTGATACCCCCGGGTGAGACGGAGCCACTGAACGAAGCGCTGGACATCCGCGAACGCTTTGAGCACCAGATCGCCGCCGTGATCGACGCCGGTGCCTGCCCGATGGAGCCGACCACCGTAGTCGACATCAGCGGCGACGGCGTGGTCCTGGTGCGCCAGGGGCGCGGGCCGCTGGCAGCGCTGGGGCTGTAGAGTTCGCCCTGAAGCTTAAACGAACCCACCAGTGGACATTGCCCATCTCATTCAAACCGTTGCGATCTATGCGCTGCCGGTGATTTTTGCCATCACGGCGCACGAAGCTGCCCACGGTTTTGCCGCGCGCTATTTCGGTGACGACACCGCCTGGGTGCTCGGGCGGGTCACGCTCAACCCCCTACCGCATATTGACCCTATGGGCACCATCCTCATGCCGCTGTTGCTGTACTTCGCCACCAGCGGCGCGCTGGTGTTCGGCTTTGCGAAGCCGCTACCGGTGCGCTATGGCAATTTGAACCACCCCAAGCGCGACATGGTGTGGGTGGCGTTGGCGGGTCCGGGCTCCAACTTCGCCATGGGCTTGTTCTGGGGTGCAGCGCTGTATATCTTGCAGGGCGTGGGCGTGAGTGAGGTTTTCTTCATCAAAATGTGCGAAGGCGGCGTACTGGTCAATGTGGTGATGTGCGTCTTCAACCTGTTTCCCCTGCTGCCGCTGGACGGCGGGCGGGTGCTCACCGGTTTGCTGCCCTATCGCGCGGCAATCGCCTTTTCGAAAGTGGAGCGCTGGGGCTTTTTCATCGTGATGGCGCTGGTGGTCACCAAAATCATTGACGACTACTGGATGCGCCCGCTGATGGCCCTGAACTTCATCGCCCTGGATTTTTTACTCAGCCCTCTGGCCGCAGTGTTCAACGCGGCACCTTCCCAATGACTGCACCCATTCGTTTTCTTACCGGCATCACCACCTCCGGCACGCCCCACCTGGGCAATTACGTGGGCTCGATCCGTCCCTCGGTGCAGGCCAGCCTGCGCGCGGACGTGCAGAGCTATTACTTTCTGGCCGACTACCACGCACTGATCAAAATCGACGAGCCCGCGCGCATCCAGCGCAGCACGCTGGAGATTGCCGCGAGCTGGCTGGCCGCCGGCCTGGACCCAGCGCGCGTGGTGTTTTACCGGCAGTCGGACATTCCGGAGATTCCGGAACTCACCTGGTTTCTGACCTGCGTCACCGGCAAAGGCATCCTCAACCGCGCCCACGCCTACAAAGCCTCAGTTGACAAAAACAATGCCGCCGGGCTGGACGCGGACGCCGATGTGAGCGCGGGCTTGTTCATGTACCCGGTGCTGATGGGCGCGGACATTTTGCTGTTCAACGCCCACCACGTGCCGGTTGGGCGCGACCAGGTGCAGCACATCGAGATGGCGCGCGATATGGCGCACAGCTTCAACCACCGCTACGGCGAGCACTTTGTGCCGCCGCTTGCAGCCATTGAAGAATCGGTCGCCACCCTGCCCGGCCTGGACGGGCGCAAGATGAGCAAGAGCTACGACAACACCATTGCGCTGTTTGCACCCCGCGCCGAACTCAAGAAGCTGATTGCCGCCATCAAGACAGATTCGCGCGCGCCCGGCGAGGCCAAAGACACCGAAGGCAGCGCCCTGTTCCAGATGTACCAGGCTTTTGCCAGTGCCCAGGAAACGGCGACCTTTGCCCAGGAATTCGCAAACGGCATTGCATGGGGCGCGGCCAAAGAGCAATTGTTCGAACGCATAGACCGCGAGATTGCCCCCATGCGTGCGCGCTACGAGCTCCTCATCGCCAACCCGCAGGAAGTCGAAGCCCTGCTGCTGCAAGGCGCGGCCAAAGCGCGCGCGGTCGCCACGCCGTTCATGGCGCAGCTGCGCCAGGCGGTGGGTCTGCGTGGCCTGGCCCAGAGCGTAAAAACCACCGCCAAGGCGGTCAAATCCGAGGTCGCCAGCCTCAAGCAATACCGCGAAGCCGATGGCCGCTTTTATTTCAAGCTGGTCGACGCAAAGGGCGCTGTGCTGTTGCAAAGCCAGGGCCTGGACAGCCCGCAGGCGGCCGGCAAAGCCATTGCCGCGTTGAAGGCGCAAGGCGCTGACGCGTTGGCCGCGTTGCAGCCGCTGCTGGAGCCCTTCGATGCGCACAGTGCCCCACTGCTGCAGGCTTTGCACATGCTGAGCGCGCCTGCTGCCTAAGCCCCTAGCCACATCCAGGCGCACTTGCAGGCGAGATACTTTTTTCAGTTGCTGGCGCTCTCGGCGCTGTGGGGCATGTCTTTCATCATGACCCGCGTGGCCGCACCGGCGCTGGGGCCCAATGTGTCGGCGGGCTTGCGCATGCTGCTGGCCACCATTACCCTGAGCCTACTCATGCGCGTGCTCAAACATCCTTGGCCCTGGCAGCATTGGCGGCAACTCATTTTGCTGGGTTTTCTGGCCGTTGCTGGGCCGCATTTTTTGTATTCCTGGTCGGCGCTGACCCTTCCGGGTGGTTACGGCGCGCTCTTGTCCATCACCGCCGTGTTGTTCGGCGCGTTTGCCTCCAGCTGGCTCAAGGAAGAGCAACTCACCCGGGTCAAATGGGCTGGGTGCGCGCTGGGTATGGCCGGGGTGGCGCTGCTGATCCGGCTGGGGCCGGTGGAGCCCACGGCGGCCTTGGTGCGCGGGGCGCTGACCTGCATGGCTGCGGCGGCCCTCTCCGGCACGGCCACGCCCTTGCTCAAACGTGCCACGCAGCGCATGGAGCCCTTGGCTGCGACCACCGGCATGCATGCCGCCGCGGTGCTGATGCTGGCACCGGGCGCGCTGTACGGTCTGCCGCAGGCGCAGTTCACGCCCATCGCGCTGCTGTGCGTGGCGGTTCTGGGCATTGCCACCTCGGCGCTGGCCTACTGGATGTTCATGCGCATCGTGCAGCACATTCCGCCCATGGCGTCGATGTCGGCCAATTTTTTGAGTACCGGGTTTGGTGTGCTCTGGTCGGTGCTGCTGCTGGGCGAGCCCACCAGCCTGGCCATGGCGCTGGGGGGCATACTGATTCTCCTGGCCTGCATGATGGTGTCCAGCCTGCACCCCCGCCAGCTTATCAACGCACTGGTTCCTGACCGGGCCTGAGAGCCGTCCAAGCCCAAGCACACTGTCCCGCCACTGAAGACCCCGTATGACCACACCAGACCCCTCCACAGAACCCCGCCTGACCTCGCTCTCCCATGGGGGCGGCTGCGGCTGCAAAATTGCGCCGGGTGTGCTGAGCGAAATTCTCAAAGGCACAGCGGCTATGCCGGTGCCACCCGAGTTGCTGGTCGGCATTGGCACGGCGGACGACGCCGCCGTCTACCAAATCAGCGAGGATCTGGCGCTGATTGCCACCACCGATTTCTTCATGCCCATCGTCGACGATCCGGCCGACTTCGGCCGCATCGCCGCCACCAACGCCATCAGCGATGTGTACGCCATGGGCGGGCGGCCCATCATGGCGCTGGCGCTGGTGGGCATGCCGATTAATGTGCTGTCCACGGCCACCATAGGGAAGATTCTGGAAGGCGGCGCGCAAGTCTGCCGCAGCATCGGCATTCCGATTGCAGGCGGCCACACCATCGACTCGGTGGAGGCGATTTACGGCCTGGTCGTAATCGGGCTGGTCCATCCCAAGAAAGTCAAGCGCAATGCGGACGCGCGTGCTGGCGATGTGCTGGTGCTGGGCAAGCCGCTGGGCGTGGGCGTGTTGTCCGCCGCCCTGAAAAAAAATCTGCTGGATGCAAACGGCTACGCGCACATGATCGCCACCACCACCCGCCTGAACACCCCGGGGCCGGACCTGGCCGCCATAGCCGGTGTGCACGCGCTCACCGACGTGACCGGCTTCGGGCTGGCGGGTCACGCACTGGAATTGGCACGCGGCGCGCAGCTGCAAGCGCAGATCGATTGGTCGCGCGTGCCGCTGTTGGATGGCGTGCTGCCGCTTTTGGAGCAGGGCTGCGTCACTGGGGCATCGGGCCGCAACTGGGCGGGCTACGGCACAGACGTGTCTCTGCCCGAAAGCTTCAGCCCGCATGCACAGGCACTGCTGACCGATCCGCAAACCAGCGGCGGGCTGCTGGTGAGCTGCGCGCCATCGGCCGTGGAGCAGGTTATGGCGGTTTTTGCCCGCCACGGTTTTGCGGATGCGGCGGTGGTCGGTGCGATGCAGCAGCGGCCCGAAGGCGCGGCCTGGCTGGCGGTGCACTGAGCGGCCACTGCGCGGCTGCGGTAGGTACAGAGCGCTGTGGGCACCGCAGCTTTAAAAAGGCCAACGTTCCCAGGCGAACTGCAGCAAACCGGCGGCGATGGACAACATCACCAGGCCGATAGCCGCGTCCAGCAACTGCCAAGTACGCGGCTGACGGAACAGCGGCCGCAGCAGCCGCGCCCCGAAACCTAGCGCCATGAACCACAGAAAAGAACCGCTCACCGCACCGGCCATAAAGCCGATTTTTTCGTCCGCCTGAACTGTCGCGGCCACCGCACCCAGCAAGATCACCGTATCGAGATACACATGCGGGTTGAGCAGCGATACGGCCAGGGTCGCGCGCACCGCCAGCCACAGGCCGTGCTTGGCGTCATGCGGTGCCGCATCCACCTCCAAAGCGCTGCTACCCGAGTAGGCCGCGCGCCAGGACAGCAGCGCAAAGCGCAGCAAGTAGGCAGCGCCGAAGACAGCCAGCGCCACCGTCACCGCCGGGCTGTCGGCCACCAGGGCACCCAGGCCCATCACCCCCAGCGCCATCAGTACGAAGTCACAGAAAAAACAGGTCAAAACCACCGCCAGCACCTGCCGCCCGAGCAACCCTTGGCGCAGTACAAAAGCGTTTTGTGCGCCAATAGCGACAATCAGGCCCGCCGAGACCGCCATGCCCTGTACAAACCCATCACCATTCCAGAACTCCATGCGCTTCGCCCGCCAAGCTTTTAAACGTCCGAGCATACGGCGCTGCGTGGGCGCTCTTGTGCTCGCCGCCAACGCCCTTAGTGCATACGCCAGCGCCCACACCCACGCCCTGCTGCGCTGCGACGTCAGCTACGCCGGGACTACGCACCACGTTACGGCCCGTCCGGTGGCCGACCCCTACGGCGTGGAGTCGGTGGACATCGGTGGACGCTTCTTTTTCAAGCCGGTTGTGGTTGGTCGGGGCAGCCGGGTGGACTACATCCTGCTCTACGCTTACCTGGATCAGGAGCCGCGTCCGGTGATGGTGCAAGAGGCCAAATACCTGCCGCCCTTTCGCGTGGGCAAGACGCCCTATTTGCTCACTGGCGAACAGCACATCTACGCCGGCCCGGTCGAGCGTGAACTGATTTACAGCTGCCGGCTCAGTGGGGTGGCGCGATGAGCGGAACCCACGCTATGCGCAGCGCCGGGCAGCGCATGCTGGCTGCCGCGCTGTGCGTTTTCTGCCTGTGTGCCACATCATTGGCCGCAGGCGATCAGCGCAACAAGTCCACACCGAGCCCACGCGTTAGCCTGGTCTTTGCCGGTGACAGCGTGCTCGACGCCGATGCAGGGGAATTGATCGCCCAGGGCGGCGACCCCTTCGCCAGCTTTGCCAGCTACTTTGCCGACGCCGACATCCGCATCACCAACCTCGAATGCGTGGTCGCCACCCAGGGCAGCGCGGGCGACAAGATGTTCACCTTCCGCGCCCACCCGCGCGTGATTCCGGTTGTGCAACGGCACTTTGACGCGGTGACACTGGCCAACAACCACTCGGGCGACTTCGGCCCAGAGGCGTTTGCCGAAATGCTGGATTTGCTGCACAAGGCCGGTCTGGCGCAGGTGGGCGGTGGCATGAACCTGCGGCAGGCACACACACCGCTGATCTTCGAGCGCAAGGGCCTGCGCATCGCGGTGCTGAGTTACAACGAATTCCAGCCCCGCAGTTTTGAGGCCGACTACCACTTGCCCGGCGTAGCCTGGAGCGAAGACGAGCGCGTGGTGGCCGACATCCGCGCCGCGCGCCGGGTACACCGTGCAGACCTGGTCATCCCCATCATGCACTGGGGTTGGGAGAACGAGCCGGTAGCCAACGCCCGCCAGCGCCAACTGGCGCGCCACATGATCCGGGCCGGGGCCGACGCAGTGATCGGGGGCCACCCCCATGTCACGCAAGACATTGCCCACTACCGCGGCAAACCCATTGTTTACAGCGTGGGCAACTTCATCATGAAAGAAACCGACAACGCCAACCAGCGGCTGGGCTGGGTCCTGCGCCTTGAGCTGGACCGGCGCGGCATTGCCGCCCTGAGCACCCGTGTGGTGCGCATCGATATGGCAGGCATTCCCCGCATGGACGGTGACGCGCCCAGCCCGTGCTGGCGGCGGGGCGATACCGCAGTGGGCAGCTGCACGGGCCGCTGATCGCCGCCCGCACGGCGTTTACTTGGGCTTGCTTTCTTTTGCGGCAGCCTTGACTGGGGCAGCCAGTGCGGCCGGTGCGGCTGGGGCTGCGGGTGCTGCCGCATTGGTAGCCACTGCCGGTTCGTTTCTTTTCAGAACGCCCTGCTCGATCAAGCGGTTCATCACCTTGGTCATTTGGTCGTACACCCGCAGAAATCCCTGCACCGTGACCGCAATTCCGCCCACCTTCTCGGTCTGCGGTTTGTCGCCGGTGGGCTCCACCAAATTGGCCAATTCAATGCGGATGATGCCGTCGGCCATCGAAATGTTTTCAAACGAGTCAATCAGAATCAGTGGAGTTTTCATAGGAAATTGTGATTGTTAAGGATGGGGAACCAAGGCCGCGAGCCTAAACCAGTTCAGGCGCATCGCAAGCAACATTTTTTGTCTCATCCAGTGGATGGTTTATTTTTGCGCTGGCAGCGCAGCAAACACTGACACGCTCTGCGCAGCCATGCGCCGCGAGACCTCATTTGCGTCCGCCAAAGCAGCAGGTGCAACTGCCTGGCTGGAGCGCAGAGTGCCCGGTGGTTCGGCGGCCAGGTCCATGGCCTTGGCCTGGTCCTTGTAATGCCGCATCGCATCCACCAGACCATGGACCGCCGGATTGAGCACAGCGCTTGCCGCCTGCGTGCCCGTCTGCACCAGCCCGGGCTGTCCAAGTGCCCCAGCACCGGGTTTGGCAAACCCATCATCCGCGTCAAACGCCCCAATCGCCTGCGCCAAGCCGCTCACCTGCCCGGATAAGCCGCCTGCCAGCCCGGTACCTGCCGCAGGTGCCGTCTGGAACCACACGTCGGCAGCCGCGTGGCTGGCCCCGTCACTGGTCTGGTAGCTCGAGGTCAGGCCCAGGATGTTGCCGTTGTCGATTGCGGTGCCTACCGTTGTCTGGGTGCTGAGTTGGGTAATGCCCATCTCGGACAGGCTGTGGATCTCGGCGCTCTGGCTCAGGCCGTCGGAGTTGCCATCCACCCACACGCCCAGCTCACCGTAGGCCGCATCCGCCCGGCTGATCACGCCGTCATGGTTGCTGTCCAGCTCCGCTAGCGCCTGGTAGCCATCGTTGGCGCGGCTGCCATCCGCCAGCACGGTGGACGATCCGAACAGCTCGGCGCCGTTGTTGATGGTGCCATCCGCGTTGCGGTCGCGCACCAGCAATCCGTCTTGCGCACTCACCCAGCCCGTTTGTAGCGCCTGCCCATCGGCCAGCAGATCAAAGCGCACCCCTGCGTCTACAGCCAAGGTTTTGACGCCATCGCCGTTGAGGTCCAAAACAATCGGGGTGCGGAAGTCCATCACCGCTGTTTGCGCGGTGCTCAGCGCAGCCAACTGGCTGGTGCTCAGGGATCTGACCTGCGTGGTGCTCAGGGCGCGGGTCTGATTTGTCGACAACGACCGCAGCTGGGTGGTCAACAAGGCGCGCACGCTGCTGGTTCCCAAGACTGCGAGATCCACCGTCTCCAACGCCCGGATTTGGTTGGTCGCCAGCGCCACCGTTTGCGCGCTGCTCAGTACGGCCACCTGCGCGCTGCTCAGCGCAACGATCTGACTGGTGTTCAGCGCCATCACCTGGCGGGTGCTCAGCACCAGCACATCGGCAGTTTGCATGCCGCCCAAGACCTTGGTGGACAGCGCCGCAACCTGCGTTGTGGTCAAGACCTGGGCCTGGGTGGTGCTCAGCGCGGCAAATTCTGCGCTAGCCAGCGATGCCACCGCCACGGTGCTGAGGATCGCAATCTGCGCGGTGGTCAAGGCCGCAAAGTCTGCCGTCTCCAGATTGGCGATCTGCTGGGTGCCCAGGGCTGCAATCGGCAGGGTACCCAGGGCCGCAAACTGGCTGGTAGACAAGGCGTTCAAGCTCGCGCTGGCCAGCCAGCTCCACTGGGCGGTGCTCAGGCCTGCGAACTGCGCAGTGCCTAGGCCACTGACCTGGGTGCTGGTGAGGGCGCCAACCTGCGCGCTGGTAAATGCTCTGATCTGACCCGTGCTCATGGCACCCAGATCGGGCACCGTGAGCGTGGCTACGTTGCGGGTGCTCAGACTCATGATCTGGGCTGATCCCAGCACACTGATCTGCGCCGTGGTCAAGGCCATCATCTGCGCCGTGCTCAGTACCGCAGAGATTGCGGTGCTCAGCACAGCGATCTGGGCCGTGCCCAGCAAAGCCATATTGCTCGTGGTGAGGGCGGCAACTTGCGCCGTGCGCAGTGCAACGGCCTGAGTCGTGCTCAGCCCCTCCAACTCTGCCGCACGCAGAGCCGCCATGTTGCTGGTGGTGATGGCCTGAACCTGGGTGGCGGACAAGGCAGCAAAGTCCACCGTCTCCAGATTGGCCATTTGTGCGCTGCTGAGCGCTGCAATCTGGGTCGTGGTCAGCGCAAAGAATTGCGCCGTGGACAGCGCGTTGAGCGTAGAGCTTGCAAGGCTCGCCACCTGCATGGTGCCCAGCGCGGCAAGCTGGTTGGTACGCAGCACCGCCAACTGCTCACCCATCAAAACGGCCATCTGACGGGTG
>CAMAQV010000008.1 GCA_945860595.1 Comamonas sp. lk | reverse complement strand
ATTACCCTGGCTGCAACAACCAAGAAAAGGAGACCACAAAGCACGTTAATGGCTACACTTATCCACAGTTGCCCAACGCAAAAGCAACTATCCGTCCTGGGTCAATATTGAATCGGCAGGGTGGGTCAGTATTCGATCGGCCTGAACAGCCAGCCAAACATCAGCATTGCCCAGCCACCAAGCAGCGAAAAGTCAGCCCCCTGCAGCATCACTCAGCTAGCTTCAGCCGTCCAGCACCGCACCACCCCCGCCTAAAATCCCCCGCTTCCCGCCGCCGTAGTTCAATGGATAGAACGAGCGCCTCCTAAGCGCTAGATAGGGGTTCGATTCCCCTCGGGGGGACCACGGGGTACTGTTTTCAGCGTCGGGCTTTGACCTTGATGCGCCAGGCGTGCAGCAGCGGCTCGGTGTAGCCGTTGGGTTCTGTCAGGCCTTTGAAGACCAGATCGCTGGCAGCGCGGAAGGCGGCCGATTTTTTGAAATCGGGCGCCATGGCTCGGTACTGTGGGTCAGCGGCGTTTTGGCCATCGACCACCACGGCCATGCGCTCCAGTGTCTCTTGCACCTGTTTTTTGCTGACCACGCGGTGCAGCAGCCAGTTGGCGATGTGCTGGCTGGAGATGCGCAGGGTGGCGCGGTCTTCCATCAGGCCCACATTGTGGATATCGGGCACTTTGGAGCAGCCTACGCCCTGGTCGACCCAGCGCACCACGTATCCCAAAATGCCCTGGACATTGTTGTTCAGCTCCTGCTGCTTTTCCTCTGCGCTCCAGTCCCGATGGGGCGAAACGGGCACCGAGAGAAGTCCCTGCATGAGCGCCGCGCGCTCCGCCTTCAGATCGACATGCTCCAGCGCCTTTTGAATATCGCTGACCAAAACCTGGTGGTAGTGCAGCGCATGCAGGGTGGCGGCGGTTGGGCTGGGCACCCAGGCGGTGTTGGCACCCGCCATGGGGTGGACGATTTTTTGGCTCATCATGGCGGCCATCAGGTCGGGCATGGCCCACATGCCTTTGCCGATTTGGGCGCGTCCGCGCAAACCGCAAGCCAGACCGACCAAGACATTGCTGCGCTCATAGGCAGCGATCCAGGCACTGGATTTCATGTCCGCCTTGCGCACCATGGGGCCTGCGCGCATGGCGCTGTGGATTTCGTCACCGGTGCGGTCCAGAAAGCCCGTGTTGATAAAGGCCACCCGGCTGCGTGCGGCTGCGATGCAGGCCTGCAAGTTAACGCTGGTACGGCGCTCCTCGTCCATGATGCCCAGCTTGACGGTACTGGCGGGCAGGCCCAGCAGGATTTCGACACGGCTGAACAGCGCGTCGGCAAAAGCCACTTCCGCGGGGCCGTGCATCTTGGGTTTCACGATGTAGACCGAGCCCTTGCGGGAGTTGCGCACCAGGCCGTGGGTGGCGTCTTTTTTGCTGCGATGCAGGTCATGTATTGCAATCGCCGTGGTGACAACCGCATCCAGAATACCCTCAGGAATATCGTGGCTGCTGCCATCGGCGACGGTGTAGCGCACCGCCGGGTTGCTCATCAAATGGCCGACGTTGCGCACGAACAGCAGCGAGCGGCCATGCAGCACCACGGGCTTGCCGTCCACGCCGACATAGACACGGTCCGGGTTAAGGCCCCGGGTGAAGGTGTTGCCGGCTTTGGTAACGGTCTCAGTGAGTGTGCCTTGCAAGATGCCCAGCCAGTTGCGGTAGCCGTGGACCTTATCTTCTGCGTCCACTGCGGCCACCGAATCCTCCAGATCGAGGATGGTGGACAGCGCCGACTCGAGCACCAGATCGCTGACACCAGCGGGATCCTTTTTTCCAATAGCGCAGTCGCGGTCAATCACCAGATCCAGATGCAGGCCGTTGTGCTGCAGCAGCACCGAGGAAGGTCGCGCGGCCGTTCCCTGGAAGCCCACAAATTGGGCTTTGTCCTGGAGTCCGCTGGTACTGCCATCTTTTAAGCTGACCACCAGACGCCCGGCGCGCACGCTGTAGGCCACGGCCTGAAGGTGCGAACCCTTGCGCAGCGGCACGGTGCGGTCCAGCACATGGCGCGCATAGGCAATAACTTTTTTGCCGCGCTTGGGGTTGTAGGTTTTTCCGCTGGCGCTGCGTTTACCCGCACCATGGTCTTCCGGGATCACATCCGTGCCGTACAGCGCGTCATACAAACTGCCCCAGCGCGCGTTGGCGGCATTCAGGGCATAGCGGGCATTCAGCATGGGCACCACAAGTTGCGGGCCGGCCTGTATCGCCAACTCCGCGTCCACATTTTTGGTGGTGATGCGGCTTGCTTTGGGGACCGGAACCAGGTAGCCAATTTGCTTCAAAAACGCTTCGTACGCGGCCATATCGGTGATGGGGCCTGGATGGGCGGTATGCCAAGCGTCAAGCTCCGCCTGTAAGCGCGCACGTTCGGCCAACAAGGCGGCGTTTTGCGGCGCCATATCGGCCACGATGGCATCAAAACCCGACCAGAACGCCCGCGGCTTGACCCCGGTTCCGGGTAGTACTTCGTGCTCAATAAACTGGTGGAGGGAGGTTGCGACATCCAGACGGTGGACGCGGGTGCGGGCTTCAGACATGAGAACTTTCCAACAAAACAAACCAAACTAAACCGGTGTAAGCCCGGCCTGCCCGTGAACACGGGCGGGCGAAAAACCCCCTACTTTAGTCTATGCGCGAGCAGGACTATCATGCGGATACGGATTACACGCCCCTTACGAGATGCCCCAGAAAAGCGACGCCCACCTTCCTCTAAGCGGCATCCGTGTCGTTGAGTTCACGCACATGGTGATGGGGCCGACATGCGGTATGGCCCTAGGTGACATGGGCGCGGACGTGGTCAAGGTGGAACCGCTGACCGGCGATAGCACGCGCCGCCTTTTAGGTAGCGGGGCCGGCTTTTACCCCCTGTTCAACCGAAACAAAAAGAGCCTGGCGCTGGACTTGCACAGCGCGCGGGGCCGCGAGGTCGTGCTGCGCCTGATTGCCACCGCCGACATCGTGAGCGAGAACTTCAAGACCGAGACCATGCACAAACTCGGGCTGGATTACGCCACCCTGTCCAAACTGGACCCGCGTCTGATTTACGTCAGCCACAAGGGATTTCTGCCCGGCCCTTACGACCATCGCACGGCGCTGGACGAAGTGGTGCAGATGATGGGCGGGCTGGCCTATATGACCGGCAGGCCCGGTGATCCCCTGCGCGCGGGCTCGAGTGTCAACGACATCATGGGCGGCTTGTTTGGTGCCATGGGCGCAATGGCAGCGCTGATGCAGCGGGCCCAGACCGGGCGTGGGCAGGAGGTGCAAGCCGCGCTGTTTGAGAACAATATTTTTCTGGTGGCGCAGCACATGCTGCAGTTCGCAGTCACGGGCAAAGCCGCAGCGCCCATGCCCGAACGGATATCGCCCTGGGGGATTTACGACGTCTTCAGCGTCAAGGACGGCGCGCAGATTTTTCTGGCGGTGGTGGGCGATACGCAATGGCGGGTGTTCTGCGATGCCT
Organism: Comamonas sp. lk; assembly: GCA_945860595.1. Taxonomy (GTDB): domain Bacteria; phylum Pseudomonadota; class Gammaproteobacteria; order Burkholderiales; family Burkholderiaceae_C; genus Allorhodoferax. The sequence goes on along the minus strand of CAMAQV010000008.1, from coordinate 68,612 downwards.
TCAGTTTTGCTGACCTGTTTGCCGACGCCCGCCTGACCAGCAATAACGACCGGGTGATGGCGCGGGACTGGATGCTGCCGCTGCTGCGCGCGCGTCTGGCCGATCGGGAGGCAGGCGAGTTGGCGCAGGTCTTCGAGCGCGAGGGCTTGCCATTTGCGCCCATTACCGACCCGCAACACCTGTTTGAGGACCCGCACCTGCAAGCCACCGGCGGCCTGGCCCCTATGACGCTGCCCGACGGACGGACCACTGCCACGCCCTTGCTACCGCTCACGCTGGACGGTAAGCGCCTGGGTTTGCGGCTCAACCCGCCACGCCTGGGGGAACATGGACGTGCGCTCTTGGAGACCCTGAACTATTCCACGCAGGAGATCGACGCGCTGGTCGCGGACGGAGTGCTCCTCGCACCCTGAGGGCAGCGCGGCTTATGCGCCGAACTCGTCACCCATTTGCGCCGCCCGGGCGCGGGCGGCTTGCATAGCGGCCTCGAAAGCCGGCTTGATGCCGCTGGACTCCATCGCCGTGATGGCGGCAAACGTGGTGCCGCCCTTGCTGGTGACGCGCTGGCGCAGGATTTCCGGTGCGTCGTCCGAAGCAGCGGCCAGGGCACTCGCTCCGGCGAACGTGGCGATGGCAAGTTGGTAAGCCTGCGGCGCCGTCAAACCCATGGCGACGCCAGCGTCACGCATGGCCTCTAAAAAGAAAAATACATAGGCCGGGCCGGAGCCCGAAAGCGCGGTGACCGCGTCAATCTGCGCCTCGTCGTCCAGCCAGATGGCGGCTCCCGTGCACGCCATGAGCGCGTTCACGCGCTCCTTGTCGGCCGCGCTGACTGCCGCGCGGGCGAACAGGCCGCTGATGCCCTGCCCGATCAATGCCGGGGTGTTGGGCATGGCCCGTACGATGCGCTCGCTGTGCAGCCACTGCGCCAGGGTGTCGCTTCGAATGCCGGCAGCCACGCTCAGGTGCAATGCATGACGGGTAAAGGCCTGCGTCAGCGCTGCGGCGTCGCGGAAGGTCTGCGGTTTGACCGCCCACACCACCACGGCGCAATCGTGCAAAAAGGCACCCGATGCCGGGTGGGCGTGCACACCAAAGCGGGTGAGAAGCTGCTCACGCGCGGCCTCTGCGGGCTCCACCACCACCAGGTGCTGGGCTTGCGTGCCCCGGGCCAGCAAGCCGCCCATGATGGCGCTGGCCATCTGGCCGCCGCCGATAAATGCGATGGATGAGGTCATGGGAGGTATGCGCCGGGCACCACGCGGTGCCCAGACGCCAATCAGGGTTGCTTGACCGGCTGCAATGAGGCTTCGGTGGGGCTGACGGTCAGCACCACCGTTGCAGCGCCGTTGATCATGTTGGCGTCCGAGATTTCCACGGTCGCAGTACGGTCCTTCTTCGCGAACACCAGCATGCTGGTTTTGCCACGGGTCGCACTCAACAGAGTCCAACCTTGCTGGGGAAATTGCTCTAAAAAGAAACTGTAGGCGGGCGAGGTGTCACGGTCAATGTCTTTGGGAACTTCGATAACCGCGCGGCCTACCCAGTATTCGCCCGAGCCGATGATCAGCGACTGTGCCTGGTTCACTTTGCTGCCCGCTGGAATCGAATTGCGCAGCATCTGCTCATTTTTTGAGGGCGGCGCCTCCGGCGACGAACTGGGAGTGGTGCCTGTAGGCAGGGCGCAGGACTGCAGCAAACCGGCCAAGCAAATGAGGGGGAGAAAATATTTCATGGTGTGAAGCCTGATGGTGACAGGTTGAAACAGGGTGCAAACGCGGAAACCATACCACAGGCGGTGGCTCAGGAATCAGCCGGCACCGTCACGTAAAGCGATTACCTGCGCCCGCAAATCAGCAGCCCAGGCGCGCCGGCTGCGCCCCGCAGCCGCATCGGCTGCGCCAAACGCCACATGCACCACCAGGCCGGAGGCGCACAGGGTGCGCCAGACCGAACCGACAAAGGTGTCATCGCCAACGTAGCACGGCGCAAAGCTGGGCTGCCCCCAGGCGTCGACAAAACGCAGCCCCACAGGCTGGGCAGGAACCTGCGCGGCAATGGCTGCCTGCAGCAAATTGCCATGAAAGGGCAGCACGTGCACGCCGTCACCCGTGGTGCCTTCGGGGAATACGGCGAGCACATCGCCCGCCTGCAAGCACTCGGCCATGTGGTGCACCACCCGCAGCGCGTCACGGGCGCTGGCACGCTCAATGTACAAAGTGCCCGCCGCTGTAGCCAAAGGCCCGACCAAGGGCCAGGCCTTGATTTCAGACTTGGAAACAAAACGACAGTACTGCGCGGCGTGCAAAACCAGAATATCGAGCCAGGAAATATGGTTGGACACCAGCAGCGCCGGACCGCCATGGGTCCGGCCGTGCAGCACCAACCCAATTCCCATGATGCGCAGGACCTGCTGCGCCCAGCACTGCACGGTCTGATGCTGCTGCGCAGCACCCATACGGGCAAAACGCATGTGCAAGGTCCACAGGCCACCCCAGGCATGGGCCAGCAGACGCGCCATCCGCCACACGGCCCGCGCTTGCCGCAGCAGAACGATCATGGTTGGGGCTCAGGGTGCCGGATCGGCACTGAACACCACCCGCCCGCCCACCACGGTGTGCTGAACCCGGCCGGGCAGCTCGTAGCCCTCAAACAGGGTGTGTTTGCCCTGGCTGCGAAGGAGCTGCGGGCTCACGCGCCAGGATGCGGCTGGATCAAACACGCACACATCGGCCTGACATCCCAGTTCCAGGTGGCCGGGGCTGGCTTGGTGCGCGCGGGCAGACTCCCCCAACAATTCCGCACTGCGGTAGGTCACGACACCCAGAGCCTGGTGCAGGGGCAGCTTGGCCTCTGCCGCCCATTTCAGGGTCAGGCTAAGCAGCAACTCCAGTCCTGTGGCACCCGGCGTCGCCTCGCTAAAGGGCAAGGCTTTTTCATCAGCGCCCACCGGGGTGTGGTCCGACACCAGCAGATCTACCGTGCCATCCGCCAGTCCCGCGCGCAAAGCGGCGCGGTCGGCCTGCTGGCGCAGCGGCGGCGTCAGACGGGCGCGGCTGTCAAAGTAGCCGATGTCCACATCGATCAGATGCAGCGAGTGGATGCTGACATCGCAACTCACCGGCAGGCCCTCGGCCTTGGCGCGGCGCACCAGCTCCACCCCGGCGGCGCTGCTGATGCGGCACAGATGCACGCGGGTGCGGGTGCTGCGTACCAGCTCGAATATCGTGTGCAGGGCAATCGTCTCGGCGGCTACGGGCACACCGGACAAACCCATGCGCGTGGCCAGCGCACCGCTGGCCGCGATGCCCCGGCCCAGATACATATCCTGGGGCCGCAACCACACGGTATAGCCGAAGCTGGCGGCGTATTGCAGGGCGCGCTGCAGCACCTGGGTATCGGCCAGCGGCACTTCGGCCTGACCAAAACCGACGCAACCGGCTTCATACAACTGCACCATCTCGGTCAGCACCTGCCCGGCCAGACCCCGCGTCAGCGCGCCGATCGGAAACACGCGTGCGCCGTGCAGTTTGCGCGCGCGAAAACGCAGCATGTCGACCAGGCCGGGCTCGTCGAGTACAGGGTCGGTGTCAGGCAAACAAGCCAGGCTGGTCACGCCACCGGCCACCGCTGCGGCCAGCTCGGAGGCCAGCATGCCCTCGTGCTCGTGGCCCGGTTCGCGCAGGCGCACCGCCACATCCACCAAGCCTGGCGCAGCCACACAGCCGCGCGCATGCAGCGTACGCTCGGGGCTGAACCCGGTCGGCGCTACGCCCAGCCCAACGATGCGCCCCTCTGCAATCGCCAGGTCACCGACCTGGTCGAAGCCACTGGCGGGGTCAACAATGCGCGCCCCTTGGATCAGCAGCTTCATGCTTCATTCCCCGCCACGATGCTCATCACCGCCATGCGCACCGCAATGCCGAAGGTGACCTGCGGCAGGATCACGCTTTGCGGTCCGTCCACCACAGCGGAGTCCATTTCTACACCCCGGTTGATTGGGCCCGGGTGCATCACGATGGCATCCGGCTTGGCGATCCGCAGACGCTCGGGCGTCAGGCCAAAGCGCTTGAAGTACTCCTGGCTCGAAGGCAGCAGCGCACCACTCATGCGCTCGTTTTGCAGGCGCAGGGCAATCACGACGTCGCAATCGCGCAAACCCTCGTCCAGCGTGTGGCAGACCCGCACGCCCATCTGCGCCATGTCGGCGGGCACCAGGGTTTTGGGGCCTACCACCCGCACCTCAGCGCAACCCAGGGTGGTCAGGGCATTGATGTCCGAGCGCGCCACCCGCGAATGCAGCACATCGCCGACGATGGCCACGGTCAGGTTGGCAAAGTCGCGCTTGTAGTGGCGGATGGTGTACATGTCCAGCAGCGCCTGCGTGGGGTGGGCATGGCGGCCATCGCCCGCATTCACCACATGCACATGCGGCGCTACGTGCTGGGCAATCAGGTAGGGCGCACCCGATTCGCTGTGGCGCACCACAAAAATATCTGCCGCCATGGCGCTGAGGTTAGAGATGGTGTCCAACAGCGACTCACCCTTGGACGCGCTGGAGCGCGCAATGTCCAAATTGATCACATCCGCCGACAAGCGCGTGGCAGCAATCTCGAAGGTGGTGCGGGTGCGGGTGCTGTTCTCGAAAAACAAGTTGAAAACGCTTTTGCCGCGCAACAGAGGCACTTTCTTGACCTCACGGTCGCTCACCGACACGAAGTTGGATGCGGTGTCCAGGATGTGCATGATCAAATCACGCGACAGGCCTTCCGTGGACAGCAGGTGAATCAGCTCACCGTTTTTATTGAGCTGGGGGTTGTGGCGGGTGGACATAGGCGGGACCGTGACGTCCATCAATCCGCGCGCTGCGGTTTGGTTTTGAGGTCAAAGCGCAGGCTGCCGTCGTCGGCGCGCGCCAACGCTAGGGATTGGGTTAAGGGCAAGCTCACCCGCGCTGCGGCAAAGTCAGGCTGAATGGGCAACTCGCGCCCACCCCGGTCCACCAGGACCGCGAGCTTGACGCTAGCCGGGCGGCCGTAGTCAAACAACTCGTTCATAACAGCGCGCAGCGTCCGCCCGGTGTAGAGCACGTCATCCACCACCAGCAGATGCGCGCCGTTGATCTCAAAAGGCAACTGGGTGCGCCCGCCACCACCTAAACCGCGCTGGGCAAAGTCGTCGCGGTGCATGGCCGAGGAAATTACGCCGCAGGCACCCGCAAGACCCAGGTCGATTTGCAGGCGCTGCGCCAGCCAGGCACCGCCCGAAGTAATGCCGACCAATCGGGTGTCGGGGCGGCACAAGGGCCGTACGCCCTGAAGCAAGTCGGCATACAGGGCCTGGGCGTCCAGCGTCAAATCGCTCATGGCAAGTCCTGCAAAAACTGGTTGAGGATGATGGCCGCAGCAGCCGCATCGGGGTCACGCGCGCCGCTGGCCAGCGCCTCGGTGGTGCTGTAGCGCTCGTCCACTTCAAAGACTGGCAAACCGAAACGGCCGTGCAACTGGCGGCCGAATTTACGGGCCCGCGCCGTGTTGTCGTGCGCCGCGCCGTCCGGGTGGTAGGGCACGCCGATGACGATGGCGTCGGGCTGCCACTCTTTGAGCCGCTGGGCCACCTGGACAAAACGGGCATCGCCTTCGGCATGGATGGTGGCCTGCGCCTGCGCGCTGCGCAGCAAGCGGTTACCCACCGCCACGCCGGTGTGCTTGGTGCCGAAATCAAAGGCCATGAATGTTTGCAGCGTCGCCGGTACCACAACAGGGCTCAGGGCGGCTGCGGCGCTCATGCGTTGCCCGCCTGGGTGGAAATCATCCAGGCTTGCAAACCCAGCAGCCCCAGGGCCCGGTCATAGCGCTCGGCCATGGGCGCGTCAAAAATGACGCTGGCGTCCGCCTCCACCGTCAGCCAGGCGTTTTCTTTGAGTTCGCTTTCCAACTGGCCTTCGCCCCAGGCCGCATAGCCCAGCGAGACCAAAACCCGCTTGGGGCCGCCGCCGGTGGAAATGGACTCCAGCACATCGCGCGACGTCGTCATATCCAGACCACCGGGTACGCGGATGGTCGATTGGTAGGGAGAGGCCTGCTCCGGTTCGCTGGACCCGAACACCGGGTCGTGCAGCACAAAACCGCGGTCCTGGTGCACCGGGCCACCCTGCAAGACGGGGCTGGCGGCCAAATCGGTGCGGGGCATGGCCAGATCGATCTTGACAAACAGCGCCTCCATCGAGATATCCACCGCCTTGTTGATCATCAGCCCCATCGCGCCTTGGTCGTTGTGGTCCACCAGGTACACCACACTCTTCGCAAAAAAGGCATCTTCCATGCCGGGCATGGCAATCAGAAAATGGTTGGTGAGATTGGTGGGTGCAGAATCGCCGGACATCGAATCATTTTAGCCACCGGCATGTCCGCAACACTCCTCGCACCCACCCCGCAAGCCCGCACCGCGCTGGTCTGGCTGCGCCGTGATCTGCGCCTGCACGACCATGCCGCCTTGCATGCCGCGCTGGAGTCCGCGCAGCAGATCGTGCTGGTCTTTGTATTTGATACGGGCATTCTCGACCCTTTGCCGCGCTGCGACCGGCGGGTGGAGTTCATCCGCGAGTCACTGGCGGAAATCGATGCGACCCTGCGCGCACTGGCACCCCAGGCCGGACTGGTATGCCGCCACGGCGACCCCCTGGTGGAGATTCCCACGCTGGCCCGTGCCCTGGGCGCAAGTCTGGTGGTGGTGGCCCATGACGACGAGCCGCAGGCCCTGGCCCGTGACGCAGCGGTGGCGCACAGCCTGTCCGGCCTGGGTATCCAATGGCACAGCGTGAAGGACCAGGTGGTGTTCGAGCGGCGTGAGGTGCTGACACAAACCGGCAAGCCCTATGGCGTGTTCACGCCCTACCTACGCGCCTGGCTGGCCCGTTTGCAGGCCCACGCCGATGCGGACGTGGCCGAGCGCAGCACCGCCATACTGGCGCGCCAGCTTGCGGCCGTCGATCCCGGGCTGGCCGGTGGCGTGCCCAGCTTGGCCAGCATGGGCTTTGAGACCAGCAATCTGCGCCAAATTGGCATTGCGCCGGGCAGCAGCGGCGCGCAAGCCTTGCTGCGGGATTTCCTCGCGCGCATGGGGGCATACGAGGAGCGGCGCAATTTCCCGGCGGTCAAAGGCCCCAGCTACCTGGGCGTGCACCTGCGTTTTGGGACGGTATCCATACGCGAACTGGTGCGCGCAGCCCTGCCCGCGCAGCGCAGCGGCGACGCCGGCGCGCAGGTGTGGCTCGCCGAGCTGGTCTGGCGCGAGTTTTATGTGCAAATCCTGGCCAACTTCCCGCATGTGGCCACGCGCGCCTTCAAACCCGAATACGACACCATCCAGTGGGACACCGATGACGCGGCACAGCAGCGATTTGCCGCCTGGTGCGCCGGGCGCACCGGATACCCGCTGGTGGACGCGGCCATGCTGCAACTGAACCAAAGCGGCTACATGCACAACCGCCTGCGCATGGTGGCAGGCAGCTTTCTGGTGAAACACCTGGGGCTGGACTGGCGCTGGGGCGAGCGCTACTTCGCGCAGCAACTCAACGACTTTGATCTGTCCTCCAACAACGGCGGCTGGCAGTGGGTAGCCTCCAGCGGTTGCGATGCACAACCCTATTTCCGCATCTTCAATCCCCTGTCGCAAAGCGAAAAGTTTGATGCCCCGGGCGCTTTCATCCGCCGCTACCTGCCCGCGCTGGCGCAGCTCGACGCGAAAAGCATCCATGCGCCCTGGCTGGCACGGCCGCTGGAGCTGGCCGCTGCCGGGGTGGTGCTCGGCGAGGGGCCGGATGCCAACTACCCGCTGCCCATCGTCGACCACGCGCAGGCGCGGGCCAAGACGCTGCTGCGCTACAGCGTGGTGAAAAAACCGGGCTTGGGTTCTGAGACGGCAGCAGACTGAGGCGCAGGCCTCAGATCTGGACCATCTCGAAGTCTTCTTTGCGGGCGCCGCACTCGGGGCAGACCCAGTTCATGGGCACATCGGCCCAGAGCGTTCCTGCGGCAATTCCATCATCGGGTGCGCCCAGCGTCTCGTCATAAATCCAGCCGCAAATCAAGCACATCCAGGTGGTGGTAGTCATTCGGCAGCCCAAAATCCAAAGAATAGAATGGGCGCGATTGTAGCTTTGCGGTACCCCCATGGCCCATGCCCCACCCCCTATACACGTCGAGGACGACACCGCGCTGCAAGCCGATGACGACGGCCCCGCCGCCTGCGTCATGGTCTTCAATGCAAACGACGCCAGCGGGGCGGGTGGCATAGGCGCTGACATCACCGCCATGTCTTCGGTAGGTGTGCATGTGCTGCCGGTGGTGACCGGCGTCTACGCCCGCGACACCAACGAAATCGTCGACCACTATGCGCTGGACGATGAGGCCGTCACCGAACAAGCCCGCACAATTTTGGAAGACCTACCGGTGCAGGTCTTCAAAGTCGGCTTTGTGGGCACGCCGGAAAACCTCAGCGCGATCTCGGAACTGGTCAGCGACTATGCTGAAGTGCCTGTACTCACCCATATGCCCGACCTGTCCTGGTGGCGCGAGGATGCCATCGACCAGTACCTGGACGCGTGCGCCGAATTGCTGCTGCCCCAGACCACCCTGCTGGTGGGAAATTACCAGACGCTGACCCGCTGGCTGTTGCCCGAGTGGAGCGCACAGCGCAACCCGACCGCCCGCGATATCGCCATCGCCGCACACGGACACGGCGTGGCTTACACCCTGGTGACCGGCATTCCCCTGCCGGATCAGTTCATCGAAAACGCGCTGTGTTCGCCCACCGCCGTCATCCGCACCGAAAAGTACGAGCGCCTTGAGGCGCAATTCGCCGGTGCCGGTGACACGCTGAGTGCAGCGCTGGCCGCCTTGATCGCCACGGATACCGAGTTGGGCGAGGCCACCAGCGAGGCGCTGAGCTACCTGGACCGCTGCCTGGAAGGTGGCTTTCGCCCCGGTATGGGCCTGGTACAACCCGACCGCTTGTTTTGGGCCCACAACGACAGCGACGATGACGACGACGCAGACGATGTAGACAGCACTGGAGACTTCAGCTTTGACCTGCCGCCCGGACCCACCCGGCACTGACCCTCACGATATTCGCTGAACGTCCGTCTTTACCCGAATTTCCCGACCCCCCACCCTTTGCATCCAACCCCACCCACCGAACCATGACCCAGCCTGACCGCAATCTTGAGCTCTTCCAGCGCGCCGCGCGCGTGATCCCTGGCGGCGTGAACTCGCCGGTACGCGCATTCAAAGCGGTCGGCGGTACGCCGCGCTTTATCAGCCGCGCACAGGGCGCGTATATGTGGGACGCCAATGGCCAGCGCTATGTGGACTACATCGGCTCCTGGGGCCCGATGATTCTGGGCCACGGCCACCCCGAGGTGGTCGAGGCGGTGCAACAGGCCTTGCACGCGGGCTTTTCATTCGGCGCGCCGACCGAGCGTGAAGTCGAGCTGGCCGAAGCCATATTGCAACGCATGCCCAGCATGGACATGGTGCGGCTGGTGAGCTCGGGCACCGAAGCCGCCATGACCGCCATCCGCCTGGCGCGGGGCGCAACCGGGCGCAGCAAGCTCATCAAATTTGAAGGCTGCTACCACGGCCACGCCGATGCGCTCCTGGTCAAGGCCGGTTCGGGCCTGGCCACTTTTGGCAACCCTACCAGTGCCGGTGTACCGCCCGAGGTGGTGCAGCACACGCTGGTGCTCGAGTACAACAACGTGGCGCAACTGGAAGAAGCTTTTGCGCTGCACGGCAAAGAGCTCGCCTGCCTGATGATCGAGCCGATTGCCGGGAACATGAACTTTGTGCGCGCCTCCATTCCCTTCATGCGCCGCGCCCGCGAGCTGTGCACAGAGCACGGTGTCTTGCTGGTATTGGATGAGGTGATGACCGGTTTCCGCGTGGCGCTGGGTGGTGCGCAAAGCGTGTACGCCAAACAGATTCCCGGCTTTGAGCCTGATATGACGGTCATGGGCAAGGTGATCGGCGGGGGCATGCCGCTGGCCGCTTTTGGTGCCAAACGCGCGGTCATGGAACACCTGGCCCCACTGGGCACGGTGTACCAGGCCGGGACACTCAGCGGAAACCCGGTAGCCACCGCCTGCGGCCTGGCCACGCTGCGCCTGATCAGCCAGCCCGGTTTTTATGACGCGCTGGCCGCCAAGACACAGGCGCTGACCAGCGGCTTGCTGGCCGCCGCGCAAGCGGCGGGCGTGCCCTTTAGCGTGGACAGTGAAGGCGGCATGTTCGGCTTCTTCCTGATGCCCGATCTGCCACAAAACTACGCCACCGTGATGCAAACCGACAGCAAACGCTTCAACCATTTTTTCCACAGCATGCTGGACGCCGGTGTCTATTTCGCCCCCGCGCTGTACGAGGCCGGCTTTGTGAGCGCCGCGCACACCGACGCAGACATTGCGCATACCGTGGACGCAGCGAAATCCATCTTCGCGTCGCTGTGAAAAGACCCTGAAAGCAAGCGGCCATGGATGCGGTCCACATTGAACTCGCCATCGAACTCGCCGTCGTGCTGCTGGCTCCGCCCCTGTACCAGTACTACCTCTGGCGTAAAGGCAAAACCACTCCGGCGCAGCTGCGCAAAACCTTGGTGATTTTTACGCCGCTGTACCTGCTCTTGCTCGGCGCCATGGCGCTGGCCTTCAGCCGCTAGGGCTAGCGGCGCGCTACAAAAACCGGTCCAGTACCCGTTTGCTGTGCGCATCCAGTGCCCGCTGGTCCGGCACCAGGTAGTGGATGCCGTGGGCGTCGGCAATCAGCAGGGCGTGGGCGCCGCCGATGCGGCGGATGTCTTCGTCACCCCGCAACACAAATTCGGTACGACCCCGGTCGGTGTCCACTGTCCAGGTGCAGGGCGTTGAAAAACCGCTCACAGCGGCGATGCGCTGGATCACCGGCATGAACTCGCGGCGGGCGAGCTCTTCTTCGATCAGGCCGCGCGCGGGTTCTGGAATGGCGTCGAACTGGGCGAACCAGGCGACCTCGTGGCCCTCTGGATCCACCAATGACATACCGTCTTGAGGTGCCTGGATGGGGAAGGCGCGCACCGGCATCACACCGCTGACACGCTGGCCCTGCGGGCCCGTCCACACCAAGTCGCCAAACGCAGTGCGCTCCAGCTGGAATTGCGCAAGCGGTGGCGGCGATACATCGATCATGGTGCGCTCCCGGATATTTCCTGCGCGGCGGCATTGCGTGCCTGCGCTTCGTAGAGTTTGAAATAAGCGCCCTCTGCCGCCATCAGCGCCGCATGCGTGCCCTCTTCCACCACGCGCCCGCGCTCCAGCACCACCAGACGGTCGGCGCGCTGCAAGGTGGACAAGCGGTGGGCGATGGCGATGGTGGTGCGGCCTTGGACCAGGTTTTCCAGCGCTTTCTGGATTTCTTTTTCGGTTTCAGAGTCGACTGAGGAGGTGGCTTCGTCCAGGATCAGGATGCGCGGATCAATCAGCAGCGCACGGGCAATCGAGATGCGCTGGCGCTCGCCGCCCGACAAGCCCTGGCCACGCTCCCCCACCATGGAGTCGTAGCCGTGCGGCAGACGCAAGATGAATTCATGGGCGTGCGCGGCACGGGCCGCCGCCACGACCTGGGCTCGGCTGGCATCGGGCAAACCGTAGGCGATGTTCTCGGCAATCGTGCCGAAAAACAGAAAAGGCTCTTGCAATACCAGCCCGATGTTGCGGCGGAAGTCGGCAACCGCGTACGAGCGGATATCGACGCCGTCCACCAGAATCGCACCCTCGGACACGTCGTAAAAACGGCAAATCAGGTTCACCAGCGTGCTCTTGCCCGATCCGCTGTGGCCGACCAGCCCAATCATCTCGCCCGGCGCAATCTGCAAGTTAATGCCCCGGTTCACCGCCCGGTTACCGTAGCGAAAACCCACCTCCCGCAATTCAATACGCCCCTGCACCCGCTCTACGTGCACCGGGTTCTGCGGCTCGGGCACGCTGGACACATGGTCCAGGATGTCAAATATCCGCTTGGCCGCAGAGGCCGACTTTTGCGTGACCGAGACGATGCGGCTCATGGAATCCAGTCGCCCATAAAAGCGCCCGATGTAGGCAATGGCGGCGAGCAACATCCCGACCGTGATCTCGCCGTGTGCCACCTGCCAGATGCCAAAGCCCCAGACCACCAAAAGGCCCATTTCAGTGAGCAGCGAGACGCTGGGCGAAAACAGCGACCAGATTTTGTTGATGCGGTCGTTGACCAGCAGGTTGTGGCGGTTGGCATCACGGAAGCGGCGGGACTCGCGCGCCTCCTGGGCAAAGGCCTTGACCACGCGGATGCCGGGGATGGTGTCGGCCAGCACGTTGGTGACTTCGCCCCAGACCCGGTCAATCTTCTCAAAACCGGTGCGCAGGCGGTAGCGCACGTAATGGATCATCCAGCCGATAAAGGGCAGCGGCACCAGGGTGATGAGCGCCAGGTAGGGGTTCATGGAAAACAAAATCACCGCCGTCATCACGATCATCACCACATCGCTGGCGAAGTCGGTCAGGTGCAGCGACAGGTAGACGGCAATGCGGTCGCTTTCGCTGCCCACGCGGGAGAGCAGGTCACCGGTGCGTTTGCCGCCAAAGTATTCAAGCGAGAGCCGCAGCAAATGGTCGTAGGTGCTGGTACGCAGATCGGCGGCGATGCGCTCAGAAGCCAGCGCCAGGATGTAGGTCTTGGCCCAGCTCAGCACCCAGGCCAGCAGCCCCGAGCCGAGCAGGCCCGCCAGATACCAGCCAATCGTGCTGCGCGGGATCTGCTGCCCGTTTTGGAGCGGGATTAGCACTTCGTCGACCAGCGGAATCGTCAGGTAGGGCGGTACCTGACTGGCCGCAGTACTCAGCAGCATCAGTACAAAACCCAGTAGCAGTTGCCCGCGATAGGGCCGGGCAAACTGCCAAAGGCGCAGCAGCGTCCAGGTGGAAGGCGGTTTATGGACCACTTTGCTGCACACGGAGCACTCTTCGGCGTCGGGCTCCAGCGGCGCTTTGCAGCTCGGGCACAGGGATTGCGCAGCCGCTACCACCGGGATCCCGCTGACAGCGCTGCCATGGCGGGCGGCAAACTGGTCCACCAGGCGCAAGGCCTGCACATTGCGCCCCAGTGTGAAGCGCCAGCTGTGCAAAAGGCCGCCCGCATCGCTGAGTCGCAAATGGCCCACCCCGGCATGGTCATGGTGGACAAGCGTCAATCCGTCACGGTATTCCCAACTGTGGCCGGGAGATTCGGGTACCGCGAAGCCCAAAAGGCGTTGATCGGTGGCCACCAGAAGGCCAAAGCGGAAGTGCATCTGCATGTCCAGGTCAAGCTCCAGCGTGGCGCAGACGTTCTCACCAGGGCGCAGCTGCGCCGACACCGCCTGCTGCCAGGCGGCGTTCACGTCGCCCCACTGCAGGGGTGTTTCCGACGCAGCAACCAGATTCATAGCAAACCATCCATTGAGATACCACCGTGCTCCGAAGCCAACCCGCCCTGCCAAGCCCGGTAAGCACAGGGTCACGCGGGGACCCGGTGCCGCCCCGCCCAGGCCCGACTATGCCGCAAGGGGTCGGCAACGGGCACGGCCAGTGCCTTCGGCGAGAATACCCTCGGCACTACGAAACCCGACGACACGCCTTACGGCACGTCTTATTGCATGACCCAGCAAAAAACCATTGAGATTGTGCGGGTGAACCACCTGCGTGGCCCCAATATATGGACTTACCGCCCGGTGATCGAGGCCTGGGTCGATATTGGCGAACTCGAGGACTACCCCTCCAACACCCTGCCCGGCTTCATTGATCGCCTGTGCGCCTGGCTGCCCAGCCTCGTCGAGCACGAATGCAGCCCGGCCGTGCGGGGTGGTTTTTTGCAACGCCTACACGAAGGCACCTGGGCGGCGCACATTTTGGAGCACGTCTGTCTGGAGTTGCAAAACCTGGGCGGTATGCGCACCGGCTTTGGCAAGGCGCGTGAGACCTCGCAACGCGGCGTCTACAAGGTGGCGTTCCGCACCCGCCAGCCCGACGTGGGGCGGCGCGCGCTGGATCTGGGCCGGGAACTGCTGCTGGCAGCCATCAATGACACGGCGTTCGACATGGCGGCCGCAGTCTCGGAATTGCAAGACATGGTCGATTCGCTGTGCCTGGGGCCCAGCACCGCGCATATTGTGGACGCCGCCACGGCACGGAATATCCCCCACATCCGCCTGACCAGTGGCAATCTGGTGCAGCTGGGCTATGGCAGCGCGCAGCGGCGCATCTGGACGGCCGAGACCGACCAGACCTCGGCAATTGCCGAGGAAATTGCCAGTGACAAGGATATGACCAAGCGCATGTTGCAAGCCTGCGGCGTGCCGGTGCCGCAGGGCCGGTTGGTGGACAGCGCCTCTGAAGCCTGGGACGCGGCGCAGTCCATCGGCACGCCGGTGGTCATCAAACCCTACGACGGCAACCACGGTCGCGGCGTATCGCTGGATCTGGAGAGCCGCGCCGACATCGAAGCCGCCTACGCCCTGGCATTTACCGAGGGCGGCGGCCAGGTGATCGTCGAGGAGTTCATCCGTGGCAATGAACACCGCCTGCTGGTCGTGGGCCAGCACGTAGCGGCTGCGGCGCGCGGAACCACGCTGTATGTGACCGGCGACGGCGTCTCGGACATGAACCAGCTGATCGAGCAGCAAATCAACAGCGATCCGCGCCGTGGCCGCGCGGAATCCTTTCCGCTCAACGTGGTGGAACTCGACGACAGCCCAGAAGTCATTCTGGAACTGGCGCGTGTGGGACTCAAACCCGACTCCGTTCCGGCAGCTGGCCGGCAGGTGTTGATCCAGCGCAACGGTAACGTGGCTTTTGATGTCAGCGCTGAACTGCACCCCAGCGTGGCCCACGCTGCGGCGCTAGCGGCCCGGGTGGTCGGGCTGGACATCGCCGGGGTCGACATGGTCGTCGAAAACTGTGCGCTCCCTCTGGGTCAGCAACGGGGTGCGGTGATTGAGGTCAACGCAAGCCCGGGGCTGTTGGCGCACATCAAGCCGGCCAACGGCCCCGCCCAGCCGGTGGGCACTGCCATCGTCGCCCACCTGTTTGATCGGACCCACAGCGGACGCATTCCCGTAGTGGGCGTGACCGGCACCCATAACACCGGCCGAATTGCCCGCCTAGTGGCCTGGCTCATACACATCAGCGGCAAGCGCGTGGGGCTGGCTTGTAGTGAAGGCCTTTATCTGGACAGCCGCTTGGTAGACGCCGCAGACAGCACCCATTGGGAGGCGGGCGAGCGCATTCTGATCAACCGCTCAGTCGAAGCGGCGGTGTTTGAGAACCCCTGCGCCACCATCCTGGGCCAGGGCCTGGCCTACGACAAATGCGACGTGGGCGTTGTCACCGACATCGGCTGGACACCCGCATTGCAGCACTTCGACGTGCTGGACGAAGAGCAGTGCTTCAAAGTAGGCCGCACCCAGGTCGATGTGGTCTTGCCCAGCGGCACTGCGGTCATCAACGCGGCAGCAGGCCAGGCCCAGGCACTGGCCGACCTCTGCGACGGCGCTGTTATTTTTTATGCCTGCGATGGGGATAACCCCACCTTAACGCGGCATCGCAGTGCGGGACATAAAACCGTTTTTGTGCGAAACGACGCCGTAGTGCTGGCCGGACCCCAGCAGGAAACCGTGCTGCTGCGTTTGCACCACCTCAAGCCGGCCAAGGCCGCACAACCTGAGATGGTGATGGCCGCCGTGGCCGCGGCGTGGGCACTGGGCATCACGCCTGAGCTGATTGCCGCAGGCTTGCGCACCTTTGAATCGAACCCGCAAAAAGCGCGGTACTGAGACCCACGTGAGCCCCCAATGAACCGGACGATATCCCCATGGAAGTGACCCGTATCCGTGCCCTGCGCGGCCCCAATCTTTGGAGCCATCATACGGCCATGCAAGCCGTGGTGACCTGTACCGCGGCCGAACACGATGTAGCGGGTCTGGACGGATTCGAGACCCGCTTGCGCGCGCGATTCCCGGAAGTCGGGCCGTTCCAGACCATAGGGCACCGCAGCGAGGTTCCGCTGGCCCGGGTGCTGGAACTGGCAGCACTGGGGCTGCAGGCCCAGGCAGGATGTCCGGTGACATTCAGCTGCACCAAGCCGACCATGGAAGACGGTGTTTTCCAGGTGGTGGTGGAATACAGCGAAGAGGTGGTCGGTCGCTTGGCACTGGATCTGGCCGCGGCACTGTGCGAGAGCGCCCGCCAGGACGCGCCGTTTGACCTGGAGGCCGCCCTGCACCAACTGCGTGAACTGGATGAGGATGTGCGCCTGGGCCCCAGCACGGGGTCTGTGGTCAGCGCAGCCCTGGCGCGTCAGATTCCCTACAGCCGCATGACGGAAGGCAGCATGGTGCGCTTTGGTTGGGGCCGTAAGCAGCGCCGCATCCAGGCGGCCGAAATCGACGCCACCAGCGCCATCGCAGAGGCGATTGCGCAAGACAAGGAGTTGACCAAGAAGCTGCTCCACGCGGCCGGCGTACCGGTGCCACGGGGCCGCGCCGTACGCGATGCCGACGATGCCTGGCAAGCGACTCTGGAAATCGGTTTGCCGGTGGTGGTCAAACCGCTGGATGGGAACCAGGGCAAGGGCGTGACGGTCAATATCCAGGATGAGGCGGCGCTCCGTGCCGCCTACGCGGTGGCGGCGGGATTTCGTGACCACGTATTGGTGGAGCGCTACATGCCGGGCAATGACTTCCGCCTGCTGGTGGTTGGCGACCGCCTGGTTGCCGCTGCCCGGCGCGACCCGCCCAGCGTGGCGGGAGACGGCGTGCACACCGTGGCGCAACTGGTGGAGCGGGTCAACCAGGACCCACGCCGGGGCGACGGGCACGCCACCTCGCTGACCAAAATCCGCTTCGACGAAATCGCGCTGGCCTGCCTACGCAAACAGGGGCTGGACGCCGACTCGGTGCCCGACAAGGGCCGGCGCGTGAATCTGCGCAACAACGCCAATCTGTCCACCGGCGGGTCCGCCACGGATGTGACCGACGATGTACACCCCGATGTGGCGGCGCGCGCGGTAGCCGCCGCACAGATGGTGGGCCTGCATATCTGCGGTGTCGACATGGTCTGCGAAACGATTTTGCGGCCGCTGGAGGAACAAGGCGGTGGGGTGGTGGAAGTGAACGCCGCGCCGGGCTTGCGCATGCACCTCAACCCGTCCTTCGGCAAGGGCCGGCCTGTGGGCGAGGCCATCGTCTCCAGCCTGTTCAAAAGCGGAAACAACGGCCGCATACCCATCGTGGCTGTAACCGGCACCAACGGCAAGACCACGACCGTGCGCCTGATCTCACATCTGCTGGCCCAGCAGGGCTGGTGTGTTGGCATGACCAACACTGACGGCGTCTATGTGGGCGGCCACTGCGTTGACACGGGTGACTGCAGCGGCCCCAAAAGCGCGCGCAACGTCCTGTACCACCCCGATGTGGACGCTGCTGTGCTGGAGACCGCACGGGGCGGGGTACTGCGCGAAGGCCTGGCTTTCGACTACTGCGATGTGGCCGTGGTAACCAATGTGGGCAGCGGCGACCACCTCGGCCTGAATTACATCACCACCCTGGACGAACTCGCGGTACTCAAACGGGTGATCGTGCAAAACGTCGCCCCCAAAGGGACGGCGGTGCTCAATGCCGCTGACCCGGTTGTCGCTGCCATGGCCACCCATTGCAAGGGCGACGTGACTTTTTTCGCGCTGGACCAAGCCAACCCCGTGATGGCCACACACCGGGCGCAGGGTCGTGCGGTGGTCTACGTGGAAAACGGTCAGATTGTGGCGGCTAAGGGGCCACACAAACAATTTCTGAATCTCTGCGACATCCCGCTGACACACGACGGCACGATCGGCTTCCAGGTTGAAAACGTAATGGCCAGCGTGGCAGCAGCCTGGGCTCTGGGGATGGACTGGGTCACCCTGCGGGCCGGATTGGCCGCGTTTCGCCCGGACCTGGACAACGCGGCCGGTCGATTCAATGTCTTTGATTACCGCGGAGCGACCGTAATAGCCGATTACGGCCACAACCCGGACGCCATGGTGGCACTCGTGAACGCGGTCAAGGCCATGCCGGCCAGCCGCCGCTCCGTGGTCATCAGCGGAGCCGGCGATCGGCGCGACGAAGACATCCGCCAGATCACCGAAGTGCTGGGCGCTGCATTTGAAGAGGTGGTGATGTACGAAGACCAGTGCCAACGCGGCCGCCGCGACGGCGAAGTGATGGCCCTGCTGCGCGAGGGTCTGACCGGTGCCAGCGTGACCACCCGCCAGCACGAGATTTACGGCGAGTTTTTAGCCATCGACACCGCCATGGACGCCTTACAGGCCGGAGAGTTGTGCCTGATATTGGTGGACCAGGTGGAAGCCGCGCTGGCCCATATTGCCGGCAAAGTTCAGGCGCCGCACTGAGGGTCTTGCGCGGGCAGTCAGACGGTATCTGTCTCGGGACGCGGACCGCGTCCCATCAGAAGGGCAACGACCTCGCCCGCCTGCAGGCTGCCGTCGAGCAGTTGCACCACAGCGGCAGTAATCGGCATATCGACCCCCAGCGCCCGGGCCCGTTGCAGCACTGTGCGGGCACAGTACACACCCTCGGCCACATGGCCCAATTCGGCAACAGCGCTGGCCAGCGTCGCGCCACGCGCCAGGGCCAAGCCCACGCGGCGGTTGCGCGAGAGGTCGCCGGTGGCGGTCAGCACCAGATCGCCCAGACCGCTCAAGCCGGTAAAGGTGGAGACCTGCGCACCGAGCGCTGATCCCAGGCGTGTCATCTCAGACAGGCCGCGCGTGATCAGCGCAGCGCGGGCGTTGGCGCCGAGGGCCAAGCCGTCGCACAGCCCTGTGGCAATCGCCAGCACGTTCTTGACCGCGCCACCCACCTCCACACCCGGCAGATCGTCGCTGGCGTACACCCGCAAGGCTGGCCCGTGGAACGCATCCACCAGGGTTTGCCGAACCACAGCGTGGGCGCTGGCTGCCACGAGCGCGGTGGGCTTTCCCTGCGCCACTTCCAGGGCAAAACTGGGCCCGCTCAGCGCACCGCACAGTGCCTGGGGGGCCGCCTGGCGCTGCACTTCATGGCCCAGCAAGCCCCAGGCCTGCCCATCACGGGCGGTCTCAAATCCTTTGCACAACCACACCAGTGGGACCGGCACCTCGGCCAGCCCCTGCAACATGTCCCGCAGCGCCGCCATGGGAGTGGCGATCACGACCAGATCCCATGGCCCACCCGACATCCATACCGAGCGTAACGGGCCACCGTGCATGGCAAGCGCATCGGGCAAAGCAATGCCGGGCAAATAACGGGAATTGCTGCGCTGTGCCTGCAGGGCAAGCGCCTGCGCCGGATCACGGGCCCACAGCGCGACCGCGTGCCCCCCATGTGCGCTGGCAGCGCTTGCCAGCGCCGTACCCCAGGCCCCTGCTCCGAGCACCAGAATTCGCATGCGGTGCACCTTGACGGAGAAATGGAGGGACTATTGGGTCAGATTTGCGACGTTGCTTTGCGCCGCAGCCTGGCTTTGCTGCTGCTCATACATGGCCTGGAAGTTGATCTCGGACAGGTGCACGGGCGGGAAGCCACCACGCTGAATCAGATCAGCCACATTGCCGCGCAAATAGGGGTAGATGATTTGTGGGCAGGCAATGCCCATGATGGCACCCATCTGGTCGTCCGGAATATGGCGGACTTCGAAAATACCGCCCTGCTTGACTTCAACCAGAAAGACCGTCTTGTCTTTGATCATGGTCTGCACGCGCGCGGTCACGCACACCTCAAAAATGCCGTCAGCGACAGGATTGGCTTCAATGTTGAGCTGGATGTCAACCGAAGGCTGCTCCTGCTCCAGCAAAATGCCAGGGGAATTGGGCTGCTCCATTGACGCCTCTTTCAGATACAGACGCTGGATCTGGAAAACAGGGGTGGGACTGCTGGACATGGAATCGGCCATTTTTAGTCTTTCAACAAGAGAGGGGCGGGTTAATCAGGGCAACACCGGCAAGGGCCGCTGCGCGAAGGCGGGTGCCGCAAAAGCAGCGCGCGATTATGTCAGGCGGTCGGCATCGGCATCAGCCGCCCTGCAGCAGGGGTATCAACCCACCGCGCGCATCCAGGGCCATCAAATCATCGCAGCCACCGACATGGGTGGTGCCAATGAATATCTGCGGCACGGTGCGCCTCCCCGTGGTATCCATCATGCGCTGGCGCTCCTGAGGCTGCAGATCGACCCGGACCTCGGTGATCGTGTCAACGCCCTTGGCCTTCAAAATCCGCTTGGCCTGTACACAGTAGGGGCACACGGCGGTGGTGTACATGGTGACTTCTTGCATAGGGGACTCCCGCTATCCGGCGGATGCGGATTCCAGCGGCAAGGCCGCTTCGCGCCAGCCCGATATGCCGCCGGCCAGCGAGTGCGGCTGCGCAAAGCCCAATTTGCCGGCCTTCGCCGCAGCACCCAATGAGCGGGCGCCCGAGCGGCACACCAAAATCAGGGGAACATTCTTGTTTTTCACGGTACCGGCCAGTTTCGCTTCCAGCTCGACCAGGGGGATGTTTTTGGACCCGGCAATGTGGGCTGCGGCAAATTCTTCGGCATCGCTCACGTCCACCACCACCGCTTTTTCACGGTTCATCAGCTGGACTGCCTGCGCGGCGCTGATACCGCGCGCCGCCATGCCCTGCATCACGGGCATCAACAACAGTCCTCCCGAAACCAGCGCAAGCGCCACCAGCATCCAGTTGTCCACAATAAATTTCACGTGCTTCCTTGTTGAGTGATCGGGTTTAACAGCCCATTTTAGAATGCGGGCCCGCGCTATACGGCACACGGCCCGATTCCCCCCACCCTGACCCCAACCACCATGTACAAGATTGTGTTCATCCGCCACGGCGAATCGGTATGGAACCTGGAAAACCGGTTCACCGGCTGGACCGACGTCGACCTCACGCCCACCGGTGTCGCGCAGGCCCAATCCGCCGGCCGGGTCTTGAAGCAACACGGATTTGACTTTGATATCGCCTACACCAGCATGCTGCAGCGCGCAACCCGCACGCTGTGGCATTGCCTGGACGAGATGCAGCGCACCTGGCTACCTGTCGTCCACGCCTGGCGCCTGAATGAGCGCCATTACGGGGCTTTACAAGGACTCAACAAATCTGACATGGCCAAGCAGTACGGCGAGGATCAGGTGCTGGCCTGGCGGCGCAGCTATGACATACCGCCTCCCACTCTAGAACCCGGCGATCCACGCAGCGAACGCGGTGACCTGCGTTACGCCAAACTCAAACCCGAACAAATTCCGCTGACCGAATGCCTCAAGGACACGGTGGAGCGTGTGTTGCCCCTGTGGAACGAGTCCATGGCACCGGCCATCCGGGCCGGCAAGCGAATCGTGATTGCGGCGCACGGTAACTCCATCCGCGCCATGGTGAAGTACCTTGACGGCGTCTCCGAAGCCGACATCGTGGGCGTCAACATCCCCAACGGGCAGCCGCTGGTGTATGAGCTTGATGCCACGCTGAGGGCGCAGCACCACTATTACTTGGAGCCCAAAGCCTAGGTTTACCGGCCCCACAGAGGGGGAAACCGTACCTGCGGGTGTATATTGGTTCTATCTTGAGGATGCGTATGGGTCAAAAACTGAAAATTGCGGGATGGGTTGCCGTGGGCGTGCTGGCCGGCTCGATGGCAACGTTTTCGCTGCAAACGATTGCGCGCGGCAGCGTCGCGCCGCTGCCCCTGGAAGAACTGCAACAGCTATCCGCTGTATTCGGTCTGATCAAAAGCGAGTATGTTGAACCGGTAGACGATAAAAAGCTGATCACCGATGCCATCTCTGGCATGGTCTCCAGCCTCGATCCGCATTCCCAATATTTCGACAAAAAGGCCTATAAAGAATTCAAGGAAGGCACCGCCGGAAAGTTTGTCGGCGTGGGCATTGAAATCACGCAGGAAGATGGATTCGTCAAAGTCATCTCACCGATCGAAGGTTCGCCTGCGTTCCGGGCCGGCCTGAAAACCAATGACCTGATCACCAAGGTCGATGACACGCCTGTCAAAGGACTGTCACTCAATGAAGCCGTCAAACGCATGCGCGGTGAGCCCAACACCAAAGTCGTCCTGACGGTATTCCGCAAAGAGGAAAACCGCACTTTCGTGGTAACGATTGTTCGCGAAGAGATCAAACAGCAGTCGGTACGCGGGAAAATCGTCGAGCCCGGCTACGCCTGGATTCGCCTGAGCCAGTTTCAAGAGCGTACGCTGGAAGATTTTGCGAAAAAAGTGGGCGAGTTGTACAAACAAGATCCCAATATCAAAGGCATGGTGCTCGACCTGCGCAACGACCCAGGCGGCTTGCTCGGTTCCGCTGTGGGAATCTCTGCGGCGTTTTTGCCTGACAACGTGACCGTAGTCAGCACCAACGGACAAACCCCCGAGAGCCAGCAGACCTTGCGCGCCAACCCGCTGGACTATGACCGCCGGGGCGTCGACCCGCTCAAAACCCTGCCCCCAGCCATGCGCAAAGTGCCGCTGGTGGTGCTGGTCAACGAAGGCTCTGCGTCGGCAAGCGAAATCGTAGCCGGCGCCCTGCAGGACCACAAACGCGCCGTCATCATGGGTGGGCAAACCTTTGGCAAGGGCACGGTCCAAACCTTCCGCCCTCTGGGCTCAGAGGCTGGCGTCAAAATCACCACAGCCCGCTACTACACGCCCAGCGGCCGCTCCATCCAGGCCAAAGGCATCGTGCCCGACGTGATGGTGGACGAAACCGAGGAAGGCAGCCCGTTTGCTGCCTTGGCCCCGCGCGAGGCGGATGCTGAAAAACACCTCAGCAGCGGTCAAGGCGCAGAAGTCAAAGACCCCGAACGTGAAAAAGCCCGCGAGGCCGCGATTAAGCGCCTTGAGCAAGAGGCCCTCAAACCGCTGGCCGAACGGCGTGCGCCAGAGTTCGGGTCGGACAAAGACTTCCGCCTGGTCCAGGCAATCAACCAGCTCAAGGGCAGACCGGTGCTGGTCAGCAAAACCCTGACCGAGCGCAAAGCCGAAGTCAAAGAGGAGTAAGCGCTGCATGCGCGATGCCGAGCTGTCGCGTTACTCGCGCCATATTCTGCTCGACGACATCGGCATTGAGGGCCAGGATCGCATCAACGCGGCGCGGGTACTGGTCATCGGCGCAGGTGGACTGGCCTCGCCCACCGTGCTGTACCTGGCAGCAGCGGGCGTTGGCACACTGACGCTGGTTGATGACGATGTAGTCGACCTCACCAATTTGCAGCGGCAAATCATGCACGACAGTGCATCTGTAGGCAGCCCCAAAGTGTTATCGGCGCAAAACAGCGCGGCCCGCATCAACCCGTTGACGCGCCTGGTGGCGCTGCAGCAGCGCGCGGATGCCGCGCTGCTTGAGACGCACGTACCGCAGGCCGACGTGGTGCTGGACTGCACCGACAACTTCACGACCCGCCACGCGATCAACGCCGCCTGCGTGCGCCACCGGGTGCCCCTGGTATCGGGCGCTGCGGTGCAGTTTGACGGGCAAATCAGTGTCTTCGATCCGCGTGCCAGCGACTGCCCCTGTTATGCCTGTGCATTCCCGTCAGCCAGTGCGCCCGACCCGGTCGCCTGCGCCACCATGGGTGTGTTTGCGCCGGTGGTGGGCGTAATTGGCTGCATGCAGGCAGCGCAGGCGCTGATGGTGGTTGGAGGGTTCGGTGTGCCGCTGACCGGTACCTTGCTGATGCTGGATGGGCGAAGCATGGAATGGACCCGCATCGGCCTGCCGCGTGATCCAAGGTGCAGCGTCTGCGCGGGGCGTTAGCCGCCAGCCGGTCTCAAGCGCTCAGAATCCAGCCTTCCAGCGGATCCAGATCCGAAGGCAAGCCGCACAGTGAATCACCGGTCGCATGCCGTAGCTGACCCCAGCCGGCCTGCACCAGGCACAACACTGCGTCGAGCGCGTCGCCGCTGGCATCCTGGGCCAGCGCATCGCGCTGGGCGTGGCTCAAACGCAGGCGCAACTGCAAGCGGGTCTGGCCTAACTCCAGGGCAGTGAGGAGGTCTTTGCGGGCAATCAGGCGCTCGGGAGTTTGCTTGATGCGGGTGTCGCTTTTGTAGCTGCGTGCGCCCAGGATCTCGCGCGCCAGCAGACCAGGATACGCCTCGAGCGCGACGCGCCGTGCATCCATCTGCGCGGGCTGCAGGCCGGGAAAATAGGCATCCGCCTGACGCAGCACAGGAACGCCAGCATGCAGCATATAGGCAACCGGCGGATTCACCCATTTCATGGAGGGGCTGGAACCTGCCGGTCCGTCGGTGGCGCGGTGGGCGAATTTTCCGCCCGCGGGACGGGCATCGCAAAACGCAGCGAAGGCATCGCGGATCTGGCTGCGCGGCAAGCTGGCGTAATGGTCCATGCAAGCGGCCCACTCCAGCGGCCAGCCCAGTGTCTGCACCAGCGCGCGCGGAAGGCCAAAGGGCAGGTCAAAGGCGCCGAACCAGCTGCCCTCGCGCAGGCTGCGCGCCCAGCCGTCCAGGCTGTCAAAGTGCTCCAGTCGGTCCAGCCGCAGGACGCCCGCGCCTAGCATTCCCCATGCATTGACGATGGTTTTACGCTTGCTGGGGCTGCTGGAAAAATCACAGCCCAAAAGCGGCAGGGCCTCGGGGGGCGCCGAAGATGCAGCAGGCAAGTGCGCTCAGGCCCGCCCGATGATGGAGGCGGTGGCCATCAGCTCTTCGAGCAAGGCCAAGGACACGCGACCCGATACGGCATAGGGATCCAGCTCCGGGCGCTCGGCATACTTGAGCAAAATGCTGTGGTTGATTTTGGACATATTGACCTGTCCCATGGTCCAGCTACCAAAGCGGCGCTCTTCAATTTCTTCGTAGTGCAGCAAAATCACATCTTTATGGCGGGTATCGCGCTGAATATGGCCGTACAGCTCATTGACCGCATTGCGTCCGCCCTCAATCGCCTGCAGAAAAATACCACCGCCGTAACAGAGGATGCCGGTGATACCGGAGCCCGGGTTTCCCTCGCGTGATTTGGACAATATTTCTTCAATGGCCTGGGCATCCGGGTTGACGGCGCGACTGGCGTAGAGCAAACGTACCAACATGGGTTTTCAGCCTTTCTGGGGAATAAGCGACAAAAACTCGCGGCGCAAATTCGGGTCTTTCAGGAACACGCCGCGCATCACCGAATTGATCATCTTGCTGTCCATATCTTTGACGCCGCGCCAGGACATGCAGTAGTGGGTTGCCTCCATCACAATGGCAAGACCATCGGGCTGGGTTTTTTCCTGAATGAGGTCGGCCAGTTGCACTACCGCCTCTTCCTGAATTTGGGGGCGGCCCATCACCCATTCAGCCAGTCGAGCGTACTTGGACAGACCAATGACGTTGGTGTGTTCATTGGGGAGCACGCCGATCCAGATTTTCCCGATGACCGGGCAGAAATGGTGGCTGCAGGCACTGCGCACGGTGATGGGGCCCACGATCATCAGCTCGTTGAGATGCTCTGCATTGGGAAACTCCGTGATGGTGGGCGCATCCACGTAACGGCCCTTAAACACTTCATTGACGTACATCTTCGCGACGCGGCGCGCGGTGTTGCCGGTGTTGTGGTCACGCTCGGTGTCGATGACCAGACTTTGTAAAACGCCCATCATCTTTTCTTCCACTTCGTCAAGCAGTTGCTCAAGCTCTCCCGGCTCAATATAGCCTGCAATATTGTCATTGGCGTGGTAGCGCTTGCGCGCAGCAAGCAGCCTTTCACGAATTTTTTCGGATACCGGGGTTCCAAGGTCAGATGTCGATGCGTTCATGAAGAGTGTGCGGGTTGCAAGCGAATCAAACCATATTACCAGCCCCCCGACGGCGGCCTGCCGCGCGGCGCTGATGGCCTTGCTGCAGGGCGGTCACAATCACTGCTTTGCACAGCGTGCAGCGAAAGTTCTTGCATGGTTCAGAGAATTGGGGTCATCGGGGGTGGCATCACCGGCGTGACAACAGCCTATGCGCTGATGCAGCGGGGTTATGCGGTCACATTGTTCGAGCGGCACCGCTACGCCGCCATGGAAACCTCCTTCGCCAACGCAGGCCAAATCTCCGCCTGCAATGCGGAGGTCTGGAACCGTACCGCCACCGTCATCAATGGCCTCAAATGGATGCTGCGCAAAGACGCGCCCCTGCTGATTCATCCGCAGCCCACCTGGCACAAGCTGAGCTGGCTGGCCGAATTTGTCGCCAGCATCCGCCACTACGAAAGCAACACCATCGCCACGGCCAAACTGGCCGTACAGGCGCGCGAGCACCTGTTCGCCTGGGCCCGCGCCGAGGGCATTGAATTTGATCTGCGCACCCGCGGCATCTTGCACGTGTACCGCGACGCAGCCGGGTTTGCCCACGGGCAGGACGTCTCACGCCTGCTGCTGCGCGGCGGCGTCGTCCGCCACACCGTGGGACCTGCCGAAATGCGGGCCATTGAACCCGCCATCAGCGGTGAGTTGGTGGGCGGCTTCTACACACCCGACGACAGCACCGGCGATATCCACCTTTACACCGTGGGCCTGGCTGCGGCGGCGCAGCGCAAAGGCGTCCAGCTGCATTGTGACCACGCGGTACAAACATTGACACCCACAGCCAAGGGAATCCGGGTGCGCAGCCTGTGCGAGGGCGCGGTGCACGATGCCGATTTTGATGCGGTGGTGGTCTGCGCCGGGGTCGCCAGCCGGGCGCTGGCCGCCAGCCTGGGCGACCGGGTCAATGTGTACCCGGTCAAAGGCTATTCCATCACGGTGGACTTACCCGACGACGCCAGCCGCGCCGCAGCGCCAGTGGTCAGCCTGCTCGATGACCGGGCCCGCGTGGCCTGCTCGCGTCTGGGCGAAGGGCGCTTGCGGGTTGCGGGCACGGCGGAATTCAATGGCGAAGACCGCGACATCCGCGCCAGCCGTATCCAACCGCTGGTGGGCTGGGTGCGGCAAAACTTCCCAGCCGTGAATACCCGCCACGCGATTCCCTGGGCCGGGCTGCGCCCCATGATGCCCAACCTGATGCCGCGCGTAGGACCGGGCCGCCGCCCGGGCGTGTTCTACAACACCGGCCATGGCCATCTGGGCTGGACGCTGGCTGCGGCGACTGCCGAGTTGGTGGCCGACGCCGTACAGACTGCCCACCCGCGCTCGGGGGGCTGACGCAATTCGCCTTGGCCGTCTTACTGCCGCGCCATGCGGGTGTTGGGCGGCAGGGTTTGCGGGTGGCTGGTGCGCAAGGGGTTGATGTCCAAACCGCCGCGCCGTGTGTAGCGCGCATACACGGTCAGCCGGGTCGGTTTGCAGCGCTGCCAAATGTCCATAAAAATGCGTTCCACGCACTGCTCATGGAACTCGTTGTGGTTGCGAAAACTCACCAGGTATTGCAACAAGCCCTCCTGGTCAATCGCGTCGCCGCTGTAGCTTATTTGCACACTGCCCCAATCGGGCTGCCCCGTCACCAGGCAATTGCTTTTGAGCAGATTGCTCACCAGCGTTTCCGTCACGGGCGGCTCGCCGGGGGTGGTGCGCAGCAAATCCGGCGCGGGGCTATAGCGGTCGCAGGCAATGTCCAGACGGTCCAGGCTCAGGCCGTCAAGCTCGCGCACAGGCTCCTGGTCAAACAGCTCAGGCCCTAGCAGGCGCACTCCCACGGTGGACGTACCAGCCATCCCACGCCAGGACGCCTCGGACAGATCCACCCGCAAGCGGGTCAGCACCTCAGAAGCATCGGCAAACCGGGTGTTATTGAAACTGTTGAGGTAGAGCTTGAAAGACTTGCTCTCAATGATGTTGGGCGTTTCGCAGGGCACGGTGATGTGCGCCAGCGCCAGCTGCGGCTTGCCGCGCGGGTTAAGCCAACTCAGCTCAAACGCGGTCCATACATCGGCCCCAAAAAAGGGCAGTCGCTCGCCCAGACCCAGTTCCTGCCGCTTGGCTGCCCGTGGCAACGGGAACAGCAGCGCAGGGTCATATTGGTCGATGTAACTGGCATTCTTGCCCAGCGGCGACTGGGCAGGCGTGGCCTGCGAAGCGGTGGTGTCGCGCATGGCCTATGCCTGCGCCAATTTGCGGCGGAAAACCAAACGCTCGGATGAAGACAAACCGGCTTGGAAGCGGTATCCGTCCACATCAAACGCCTGCAGCTGTTCAGGACGCGTGGCGCGCTGCGTAATCGCAAAGCGGGCCATCGCACCGCGCGCGCGCTTGGCGTTGAAGCTGATGATTTTGTACACCCCGCTCTTGTAGTCCTCAAACACGCATTCCACCAGCCGGGCCCGCAGGCGCTTGGGTTTGACGGCCTTGAAATACTCCTGAGAAGCCAGGTTGACCACCACCGGGTCGCGCTCCTCAGCCTGTCGGCTGTTCAGGTAGTCGGTGATGGAGTCCCCCCAAAAAGCATACAAATCCTGCCCCCGGTCGGTCGGCAGGCGGGTTCCCATCTCCAGACGGTAGGGCTGCATCAAGTCCAGCGGGCGCAGCACGCCGTACAAACCGCTGAGCATGCACAGATGCTGCTGCGCCCAGTCCAGGGCCGCGTCATCCAGGGATCGGGCGTTCAGGCCGTCGTACACATCGCCATCAAACGCCAGCACAGCCTGGCGCGCGTTCTGCGGCGTGGCCTTGGCGCGCCAGGCCTGGTAGCGGGCGACGTTGAGACCGGACAGGGTGTCGCTCAAGTCCATCAGCTGGGAGATCTGCGGCGGGGTGTAGCTGCGCAGCACTTTAATCAGCTGTTGGGACTGTTTGACAAACAGCGGATCGGTATGGACCTGGCCACGCAAGGGCGTGGCGTAATCCAGGGATTTAGCGGGAGATAAGAGCACGAGCATGCCGTAATTATCCCGAAAGGCACACGACGGGGCGGTCCCGCCTCAGGCGCTGGCGACCAGCGCGGCAACCAGTTTCTTCACCCAAGGCATCACCAGCAACATCGTCGGATACGCGATTGCCCAGGAAATCATCCACGATAAAAGCCACATCGTCATCACCCCAGGCCCGAACCCCGCCACCCGCAGGGTGCTGATACCCGAGACAACGCAGGTCATCACGCAGGTCAGAAAAAATGGCAAGACCAGGCTGGCGTAGCGGGCGGGCAGCTTGGGCAGACCGAAAAATGTGGTTGGGGTCGTAGGCATGGCGCGCATGGTATGCGCAAATGCCCGCACAGGGAGCCATCTGCGTGCCGCACACTGGCCTCAGAAAGGCCGGCCGGTAAAATGCCCGGCCTTTGCCCGCCCTCGCGTTGAGGGCCTCACCGCATCCCATTCCATGTCCAACACCCCTCCCGAGCAGCCCGCGCTGCAGTCGCTTGCCAAGTCATTCGAACCCGCTGCGCTGGAAGCCCATTGGGGCCCCGAGTGGGAACAGCGTGGCTACGGTGTGGCCGGCTTCCGCGGCACCCAAGCGCCACAGGATAGTGCGCCCGCCTTTGCCATCCAGCTACCGCCGCCCAATGTGACCGGCACCTTGCACATGGGTCACGCCTTCAACCAGACCATCATGGACAGCCTCACGCGCTACCACCGCATGATGGGCTTCAACACCGCCTGGATTCCGGGCACCGACCACGCAGGCATTGCCACCCAAATCGTGGTGGAACGCCAGTTGCAGGCGCAAGGCATCAGCCGCCATGACATGGGCCCCACACCCGCCGAAGCCCGCACAAACTTTGTCACCAAAGTCTGGGAATGGAAAGAACAATCGGGCAACACCATCACCAACCAAATGCGCCGCATGGGCGACAGCGTGGACTGGAGTCGCGAGTACTTCACCATGGACCCCAAGCTGTCCAAAACGGTCACGGAGACCTTTGTCCAGCTCTACGAGCAAGGGCTGATTTACCGTGGCAAACGCCTTGTCAATTGGGATCCGGTTTTGCAAAGTGCGGTGAGTGACCTGGAGGTCGAGGCCACCGAGTCCGAGGGCAAGATGCACTACATCCTGTACCCCTTCTCCGATGGGCCGCAGCTGATTGACGGCGTGCTCAGCAAAGGCATGACGATTGCCACCACCCGCCCCGAAACCATGATGGCCGACGGCGCGCTGGCCATCCACCCGGAAGACGCACGCTACATCCACCTGCTCGGGAAAATGGTGGACCTGCCCTTGTGCAACCGCAGGATTCCCATCATTGCCGACGACTTCGTAGACCGCGCCTTTGGCTCGGGCTGCGTCAAGATCACCGGCGCGCACGACTTCAACGACTACGCCTGCGCACAGCGCCACGGCCTACCGTTGATCACCATCTTCACCCTGGACGCCAAGGTCAACCACAACGGCCCGGTGCAGTACCAGGGCATGGACCGCTTTGAAGCCCGCAAAGCCTTGCTGGCAGACCTGGACAAAGAAGGCCTGCTGCTGGAAGTCAAGCCCCACAAGCTGATGCTGCCGGTGTGCGCCCGCACCGGCCAGGTGGTCGAGCCCATGCTGACCGACCAGTGGTTCGTAGCCATGACCAAAGTAAGCGACCAGGACCCGAGCGGCAAGTCCATCGCCCAAAAGGCCATTGACGCAGTGCAATCCGGCGAAGTCAGCTTCGTTCCCGAGAACTGGGTCAACACCTACAACCAATGGATGAACAACATCCAAGACTGGTGCATCAGCCGCCAGCTGTGGTGGGGCCATCAAATTCCGGCTTGGTACGACGAAGATGGCCGCGTCTACGTGGCCCGCAACGAAGCTGAAGCGCAGGCCCAGGCGCCCGGCAAAGTCTTGCGCCGCGACGAGGACGTGCTCGACACCTGGTACTCCAGCGCGCTGGTGCCCTTCAGCACCATGGGTTGGGGCAATAGCGACATGGTCAACAACGCTAACGCCGATGCTTCAGGCATGACCGACTACGACTTGTATCTGCCCTCCAGCGTGCTGGTCACCGGCTACGACATCATCTTCTTCTGGGTCGCCCGCATGATCATGATGACCACGCACTTCACCGGGCGTGTGCCCTTCAAACACGTCTACATCCACGGTTTAGTGCGCGACGCGCAGGGCAAAAAAATGAGCAAGTCCGAAGGCAACGTGCTGGACCCGGTGGATTTGATAGACGGCATTGCACTGGAGCCTTTGCTGGATAAACGCAGCCAGGGTCTGCGCAAACCCGAGACCGCACCGCAGGTACGCAAAAACACGCAAAAGGAATTTCCGGATGGCATTCCCGCCTATGGCGCAGACGCGCTGCGCTTCACCTTTGCCGCACTGGCCAGCCTGGGGCGGAACATCAATTTTGATACCAAGCGCTGCGAGGGCTACCGCAACTTCTGCAACAAACTCTGGAACGCCACCCGCTTTGTGCTGATGAACTGTGAGGGCTACGACTGCGGCCTGCGCGAACACACCAAAGCCGAATGCGCCGCCCCCGGATTTGACGCAGCAGGCAAGGCCACCGTGGCGGGTCCCTTTCACGGCTATTTGGTTTTTAGCCAAGCGGACCGCTGGATCGTGTCGCAACTGCAGCAGGTCGAGGCCGAAGTGGCCAAGGGCTTCGCCGAATACCGCCTCGACAACGTCGCCAACACGGTCTACGACTTTGTCTGGAACGAGTTCTGCGACTGGTATCTTGAGATTGCCAAGGTGCAAATCAACACCGGCAGTGAGGCCGAGCAACGCGCCACCCGCCGTACCCTGATCCGCACCCTGGAGACGATTTTGCGTCTGGCGCATCCGCTCATCCCTTTCATCACAGAAGAACTCTGGCAAAAAGTGGCACCGGTAGCTGGGCGCACAGGTCCATCGGTAGCGATTGCCAGCTACCCGGTGAGCCAGCCCGGGCGCATCGACCCGGTGGCCGAAGCCCATGTGACACGCCTCAAGCTGCTGGTAGACGCCTGCCGCAACCTGCGCGGCGAAATGAAGGTGCCGCCCTCCACCCGCCTGCCCTTGTTCGTGCTCGCCGGCAGCAGGGCAGACACGGACTTCTGGCACGGCAGCAGGCCCGTGCTCCAGGCATTGGCCAAGCTGGCAGAGGTGAAACTATTCGACGACGAAGCCGCCTGGCAAACCGCCGCGCAGGCCGCGCCGGTGGCCGTGGTGGGCGAGGCGCGTATGTGCCTCTTCATGGAAATCGACGCTGCGGCCGAAAAGCTGCGCCTGGGCAAAGAAATCGCGCGCCTGGAAGGCGAAATCACCAAAGCCACGGCCAAGCTGGGTAACGCAGCCTTTGTGGCCAAAGCGCCCCCCGACGTGATTGCGCAATCGCACCAAAGGGTGGCGGAATTTGGCGACACCCTGTCCAAAGTGCGCGATCAGCTCGCGCGCCTGGCCTGAGCCCGGTATCCACCCAAGGGAGCGCCTGTGGACGACATCGTGAAACAGGCCATGGCCAAGTGGCCCAGCGTGCCGGACTGCTACGGCTGGCTGGGCCTGGATGCACGGGGCAACTGGTACATGCGCGATGACCGCGCGCAAGCCTGCGGCAGCTTTGCCAGCGGCGCGCCCGGTGCCAAAGGCTCCATGCTGCAGCACGCCAAGCTGATTGACTTCATTGGCCGCAACTACGCGGTAACCGACGCAGGGCTTTGGTACTTCCAGAACGGTCCGCAGCGGGTGTTTGTTGAGCTGGAAACGACGCCCTGGATCTGGCGTATCAGCCCGGATGGCAGCGTGCAATCCCATTGCGGCACCGCAGCGACAGTCGCTTTGGCCTACGTGGATGAAGAGGGCTACGCCTATTTGCACACGGATGTGGGCTTTGGCCTGGTGCACACCCAGGACGTAGCCTTAGCCGCGCAGGCGATTGAGGCCGGGACCTGGACATTGCTTCACGGCCTGCGGGCGGCGCTAACCGAGCAATTCCATTACGTCACCAGTCCGCAGGCCGTTGCCCAGGCAACGCAGGCGCAAAAAAGCCCGCGCTAGAGCGGGCTCCACTACAGTATCCGGCTCAACGCTTATTGCGCGGGTGCTGCCGGTTTGGCGGGTTCGGCAAACTTGGCACCGCCCGCGTTGGCCAAATAGACCACTGCGCGCGCGACTTCGTAGTCGTCAAAGTTGCCACCACCCTGCGCGCCCATCGCGTTCTTGCCTTTGAGTGCGGAGTTCAGGAGCGCCTCGTAACCGGTTTTGATGCGCGGGCCCCACGCGGCGGCGTCGCCGAATTTGGGAGCACCGGCAACACCAGCAGCATGGCAGGTTGTGCACTGGGATTTGTACACCTCTTCGCCCGTCTTCATGACGCGGTTGGCATCCAGAATTTCCACTTTTCCGACCTTTTGAATGCGCTCGAGCGTGGCCCGTTCAGTTTGCTCGGCACCCGCCAGCGGTTTATTGGACGCGGTCACGAAGTAAACCAGGCCAATGATGATGAAAACCGGCACGACAAAGGAGAAAAACACGGCAGCCAGCAACTGCTTGGGCGTTTTGATCGGACCGGTATGGCCCTCGTCATGGGTCTCGGGGGATGGGGTGACGCTCATGGTGTCCTCGGTGGGTTCTGGCTCGGGTTAAAGCCTGGAATTATACCCAGCGCCCTTCGAGAAACCTCCTACAATCCCGCCCACACCCATCCCGTAGCGGCTGTAGCTCAGTGGATAGAGTATTGGCCTCCGAAGCCAAGGGTCGTGGGTTCGATCCCCGCC
The DNA here is from genome assembly GCA_945860595.1 of Comamonas sp. lk. Lineage (GTDB taxonomy): Bacteria > Pseudomonadota > Gammaproteobacteria > Burkholderiales > Burkholderiaceae_C > Allorhodoferax. The sequence goes on along the minus strand of CAMAQV010000008.1, from coordinate 34,929 downwards.
AGCCGCACCATCCGATTCCAAGGTCCATTTTTCGGGAATACCCTGAGGCCAACAAATTGCCATAGCCTGGCAACTTTGCTAAATTACTCGCCTACGGGCCATCTTGCCTTTGGTAGATCCCACGATGAGGATTCCTATGATCCAGGCGGCGGTTTTACCGACTATCAAACGACTGGCAGTGCCGCTGGCTGAACTCACGTGGTTGGCCATGTCGATGTTCTCGAAAGCGTCTGCCGCCTCGAACGAAGATTTCCGCAGTACCTTTAATAGTACGCCGGACGATTGCCAGACCTCGATCTTGGCGGTCATTGAATCGGAAATCGTCCCCCGACTTCTAAAGGCGCAGCGGATTGATAAGAGCCATTTAAGTCTGATCCCGGCGTCGCGCGCCATGCCGACTGCGCATGAGATCGCGGCATTTTTAGAGCTCTGTATTGGCCAGGTGCCGTTTGCCGCGCAGGCCTTTGTTGATCGCTTGCTCAAAGAAGGCCTCAATACTGAACATATCTTTTTGGAGCTCATCACGCCCACCGCACGGGCCTTAGGTGCCCGGTGGGAGGACGACACCCTGGACTTCACGCAGGTCACACACGGCCTGGTGCAACTGCATGCCATCACCCATTCAATTGGTTTTGCCTACGCAGAAGGCCCGAGCCTGAAGGGTGAAATCAAACGCGTCATGATTGCGTCGGCTCCGGGCTCGGAGCATTTGCTGGGGCCCACGATCGTGGCTGAATTTTTTCGCCGGGAAGGCTGGCAGGTCGTTGTTGAAATATCCCCCAGCGCAAACGAATTGGCACAGGCGGTGGCGGGCGAGTGGTTTGATACGGTGGGCCTTTCGGTGAGTATCAATCAGCAACTCACGGACCTGGATGCGTTGGTGGCGAAAATCCGCCACCGTTCGCGTAATCCGCGCATATCGGTACTTCTAGGTGGCCCTATTTTTACCATCCGCGAATTTCAGGCCAGCACCTTTGGTGCCGACAGCATTTGCACCGACGCCAAGGACGCAGTCGCTCTGGCGATCGCGGCTCTACCAAAAGATTGAAGGTCTAGCCGCGCGGGGTCACACTGTCACTGTGCGCGGCGGGCGCTATGGCCGCAATGCGGCAGTGGACGCGGGTCTGCGCAGACAGCGTCAGGCCATAACTCAAGCGCTTGATCTCCGTAACCACCGCTGCTAGGCTGTGTGTGCAGCGCAGGAAGTTGGCCTGACTTCTCCCAACAAAAAAGCCCCGCTCGATTGAAGCGGGGCCCACTTGCGGGTTCCATTGGTGCCGGAGAGATGAATCGAACACCCGACCTTCTCATTACGAATGAGCTGCTCTACCGACTGAGCTACACCGGCAATGTGGGCGCGATTGTAGCGGCCAGGCCACTATGCGGCAGTAGCGGCTTCCTGGTGGTAGCGCACCACGCGTTCGACTTCGTTGCGTGAACCGAGGACGACGCTGACCCGCTGGTGCAACTGCCCTGGCGCGATATCCAGAATACGGCCGGTGCCGTTGCTCGATGCGCCGCCGGCCTGCTCCACCAACCAGCTCATGGGGTTGGCTTCATACATCAGGCGCAGCTTGCCGGCCTTAGCGGGCTCGCGCCGGTCCCAGGGATACAGAAAAATGCCGCCCCGGGTCAGGATGCGGTGCACATCGGCAACCATCGAGGCCACCCAGCGCATGTTGAAGTCCTTGCCGCGCGGGCCGTCTTTGCCTTGCAGGCATTCGTCCACATAGCGCTGCACCGGCGCTGCCCAGTGCCGCATATTGCTCATATTGATGGCAAATTCCTGCGTATCGGCTGGTATCTGTACGTCTTCCTGCGTGAGCACAAATGAGCCCTGCTCGCGGTCCAGGGTGAACATGGCCACACCATCACCGACGGTCAGCACCAGCGTGGTTTGCGGGCCGTACACGCAGTAACCGGCTGCGACCTGCTGGGTTCCGACCTGCAGAAAATCGGCCTCGTTAACCGACGTGCTGGCGTCGGCTTTTTTCAGCACGCTGAAAATCGTGCCGATGCTCACATTCACGTCGATGTTGCTGGAGCCGTCCAGCGGATCAAACAAAAGCAGGTATTCGCCCTGCGGATAGCGGTTGGGTACGGCGTGGATGGTGTCCATTTCTTCGGAGGCCATAGCGGCCAGATGGCCACCCCATTCATTGGCTTCGATCAGCACATCGTTGGCAATGATGTCGAGCTTTTTCTGTACCTCGCCTTGCACATTGGCGCTGCCCGCACTGCCGAGCACGCCGCCAAGCGCGCCTTTGTTCACGGCGTGGCTGATGCCTTTACAGGCCCGTGCCACCACCTCCAGCAGCAGCCGCAACTCCGAGGGAATATGGCCTTTGGATCGTTGCTGTTCGACCAGGTAACGTGTCAGGGAAACGGACATGCGCTGCTCCTCAGATGGTCAAGGCGCGCGAAACCACCTCGCGCACATCGTTGCTCAAATCAGCCTTGGCAGCCACCCGGGCCAGGGCTTCGCGGGCCGCACCCCGGTAGGGTTCGGCCAGGGTGCTCCAACGGTCCAGCGCCCGCGCCAAACGCGCAGCCACCTGCGGGTTGGTCGCGTCCAGCTCCAGCACCCGTTCGCTCCAAAACACATAGCCCGCTGCATCGGCCCGGTGGAAAGCCCCGGGGTTGGCGCTGCAATAGCTGAAGATCAGGCTTCGGGCGCGATTCGGATTTAGCAGGCTGAAGTCCGGATGCGCCAACAGACGGCGTACCGCAGGCAGCACATCGCCCTGCACATCACATTTGGCAGCTTGCAGCGCAAACCATTTGTCCAAGACCAGCGGCTCGTGTTGGAACAGGGTGTGAAAGCGCTCCAGCGCCTGCTGCGCCAGCGGGTGGCCACAATTAACCAGCGCATGCAAGGCGTTGAAACGGTCCGTCATATTCGACGCATCTTTAAAGGCCTGCAGGGTTTTACCCGGCCAGACGGCGTCGCCCGATTGCACCGCCGCCAAACACAGGTGGTGCAATGCCATACCGGCAAGTGCGCGCCGCCCGCTGGACAGCGGATCAGGACGGTAGGCGCCGTTGTGGTGGTGATCCTCGTAGGCCCAGACCCAGTCCGCATGCAAGGCCACGGCCAGTTGCAGGCGCATGGACTCACGCACGGCATGAATCGCCTGGGGGTCCACCTGCTCGAGCTGCTCTGCGATGTAGCCTTCCGATGGCAGGGCGAGGACCAGTTCCTTGAAGGCAGCGTCCAGCGCCGGGTTACGCAGAACCGCGCGCATGGCGTCCAGATACGCCACATCGAGGGGCGCTGCGCGCAAAGGACTGCCCTCGGCGCTTTGCACGCTCTGGATCGCCCGACGCAGCGCCAGACGCTGGCCCGCTTCCCAGCAGTTGAAGGGGTCGGTGTCGTGGGCCAGCAAGGTCAGCAACTGCGCCTCGCTGTAGTCGAACTCCAGAATCACCGGCGCAGAAAAACCGCGCAGCACCGAGGGCACAGGCTCCTCGTCCACCTGGCTGAAGGTGATGGCGCTGCTGGTACCGGACACCACGAAGAGCTGCTCCTCGGCTGAGTGGGTCTGTCCCTCGGTATGCAGCATCAGGGGTTTGCCGCTGTGGCTGCCGATCAAGCCAACACGCACGGGTATGACGAAAGGCTCTCGTGCTTCGTGCGCAGTCGTGCGCCCGCCATGCTGCAGCAGGGTGATGGTGTAGGTTTGCTTCTCGGCGTTGTAGCTGCCACCGCAACTCAGGCGGGGCGTCCCGGCCTGGGAATACCAGCGTTTGAAGGCGTCTAAATGCTGGGCCAGCGGCGAATCCGGGTTGGCGTCGGCAATCGCCTGGGCAAAGTCATCACAGGTCACAGCCTGGCCGTCATGACGGGCAAAGTACAGCGCCATACCGCGGGCGAAACCTGCGCGGCCGGTCAGGGTCTGCATCATGCGCACCACTTCAGCGCCTTTTTCGTAGATCGTGACCGTGTAGAAATTGTTGATCTCCAGGTAACTCTCCGGACGCACCGGGTGCGCCATGGGGCCGGCGTCTTCCGGGAACTGTGTGGCGCGCAGCACGCGCACGTCTTCGATGCGCTTGACCGCGCGGGCCGAAGGCTCGACGCATAAATCCTGGCTGAATTCCTGGTCACGGAAAACCGTCAGGCCTTCTTTGAGCGAGAGCTGAAACCAATCGCGGCAGGTCACGCGATTACCGGTCCAGTTGTGGAAATACTCATGCCCAACCACGCTCTCGATGTTGGCGTAATCGGTGTCGGTGGCGGTAGCCGGGTTGGCCAGCACGTACTTGGTATTGAAAATATTCAAACCCTTGTTTTCCATCGCGCCCATATTGAAGTCGCTGGTGGCCACGACCATAAACCGCTCCAAGTCCAGCGGCAAATTGAAGCGCGCCTCGTCCCAGGCTACGGAGGCCATCAGGGCGTTCATGGCGTGCTCGGTTTTGTCCAAATCGCCGGGGCGTACATACACCTGCAGCAGATGCTCGGAACCGGAACGGGCGCGAATGCGCTGCTCGCGACAGACCAGTTCACCCGCCACCAGCGCAAACAGGTAGGCGGGCTTTTTATGCGGATCGACCCATTTCGCAAAATGCCGGCCGCCGTCCAATGGACCGTGCTCGACCAAATTGCCGTTGGACAACAAGACCGGATAGGCCGCCTTGTCGGCACGCAGGGTGACGGCGTAGCTGGCCATGACATCCGGGCGGTCCAGGAAATAGGTGATGCGGCGAAAGCCCTCGGCCTCGCATTGGGTGAAAAATGAACCGTTGCTCACATACAAGCCCGTCAGGCTGGTGTTCTTGATGGGCGCGCAGGTGGTGAAAATCTCCAGCGTGAAACTCTCGCTGCCTTCGGGCAGGTTCTCCAGTACCAGTTGTTCCCCATCCATGCGGAAGGAGGTGCCCTGTCCGTTCACCAGCACCCGCGCCAGGTTCAGCTCCTGGCCATCCAGGCGCAAGGCTTGGGGCGGTGCGTCCGGGTTGCGGCGCATGGTCATCACGTTCAGGACACGGGTCTTGGCCGGGTCCAGGTCAAAAGTCAGGTTGACGGTGTCGATCCAAAAGGCCGGAGGCGCGTAGTCCCGTCGGTAGACCATGGGTTTGGCAGGAGCTGTGTCGTGGGTATCAGACATGGGGTTTTAGTAGTGTTGCGGGCGTCGCTTAGACGCCTTGTTTCAGAGAAGCCTGGATAAACGCATCCAGGTCGCCATCCAGCACTTTCTGGGTGGCCGAGGTTTCGTAATTGGTGCGCAAATCTTTGATGCGGCTGTTGTCCAGCACATAGCTGCGGATCTGGTGGCCCCAGCCAACGTCGGTTTTGGTGTCTTCCAGTTTTTGCTGCTCTTCCATGCGCTTGCGCATCTCAAAGTCGTACATGCGACTGCGCAGGCGCTTCCAGGCCACGTCGCGGTTGCTGTGCTGGCTGCGTCCATCCTGGCACTGAACCACGATCCCGGTGGGAATATGCGTCAGGCGCACAGCCGAGTCGGTCTTGTTGATGTGCTGGCCACCCGCACCGCTGGCGCGGAAGGTGTCCACCCGCACATCGGCCGGGTTGATGTCAATTTCAATCGAGTCGTCCACCTCGGGGTAAACAAACACGCTGGCAAAACTGGTGTGGCGCCCGCCTGAGCTGTCGAACGGTGACTTGCGCACCAGCCGGTGCACACCGGTTTCGGTGCGCAAAAGCCCAAAAGCGTATTCGCCTTCGATCTTGATGGTCGCGCCCTTGATGCCGGCGATATCGCCTGCGGTCTCGTCCTCCACCGTGGTAGCGAAACCCTTGCGCTCGGCATAGCGCAGGTACTGGCGCAGCAGCATGCTGGCCCAGTCGCAGGCTTCGGTACCACCGGCACCGGCTTGGATGTCCAGAAAGGCATTCATGGAATCGGCCGGGTTGTTGAACATGCGGCGGAATTCCAGACCTTCAATGATCGCGGCCAGGCGCTGCGCGTCGGCTTCAATCATCAGCAGACCGGCTTCGTCGCCCTCGTCGCGCGACATCTCAAAGAGTTCGGAGTTATCCGACAGGTCCCGGGTCAGCCCGTCCAGCGTCAGCACCACGCCGTCCAGGGCTTTCTTCTCTTTGCCCAACTCCTGGGCGCGCTTGGGGTCGTTCCAGACGCTGGGGTCTTCTAGCGATGCGTTGACGGTGCGCAGGCGTTCGGATTTGGCAGCGTAGTCAAAGATACCCCCGAAGTTCGGCGGTGCGGTTGCTCAAATCCGCCAAAGTGCTGCCGATCAGGTTGCTGCGTTCTGCTTCCATTGCGTGGGTCCCGTATGAGAAAAAGAAGGGATTTTCTCACGCACCCCCATTCAAGGGGTATTGCCCGACGCAGCGGCCCTCAGGCGGCCTGCAAAACCGGGAATGCCGCGCTGTCCATGACCGCGCCGGGCTGCGGCCCGCCACGGGCCGGTGGCGGAGGCGACATAAAGCCGTTACGCAAAACAAAGCGGGCATCGGCCCCGGTAAAACGCGCCGAAAAAGCCCGCCTGCGATGGCTGCTGGCGTTCTCCGGCGCGCCGTGCACCGTCAGGCCATGGAAGGCGATGCAGTCACCCACCGCAAGTTGCCACTGCAAAACACGGTGCTGGGCCCGCTCGGCCTCGAAATCGGGCGGCGGCTCAAAACGGCTGTCCTGGGCGGTGGTGTGGGTTTTCTGGTCTACAAAGCGCGCCGGCGTGAACCAGCGGCCCCAGGCGTGGGAGCCGGCAATGAACTCCACGCAGGTGTTTTTTTCCACCGGGTCCAGCGGAATCCACAGGCTGACGATGTCTTTGCCATCGATCGGGTAGTAGGGCTGGTCATGGTGCCAGGGCGTGCGCTCTTTGGTACCCGGCTCTTTCACCAGCACATGCTCGTGGTACAGATTGACTTTGGGCGAACCCATCAACTCGGCGGCCAGCGCGCTGGCGTTGGAGTGGAAAAAGAAGTCCCGGTAGGGCTCAATCCGCTCCCAATTGCAGTAATCACCAAAAAACATGCCCGGATTGCCGGCGGGCGTGTAGTGCTTGGCGTAGGGACCGGGCTCGCGCAGGTTCTGCTCCACTCCCTCGCGCAGGCGCTCAATCCACGCCAGGCTGATGACGTTGCGCAGCACCGCGGCACCGTCCTGTTGGTAAGCTGTGAGGGTCTGCTGATCAAGCATGGCGCGAGCTCCTGGTTGACTGTGGCGCTCAGGGTTTCCCCGCTATGCCGCAAGTTGTCTAGACAACTATACTGGAACGCGGGCCTTTTGCAGCCATTGTGAAGCACCCCGCATCTCGGGGTTTACCCCTGTTTGATTGGAGCCAGCACCATGTTTTTGCGCAACACCTGGTACATCGCCGCGTGGGACCGGGAGCTCGGCGAGAAGCCCTTGGCCGTGCGCGTGCTGGGCGAAGACATCGTGCTCTACCGCCAATCCGACGGCCGCCCCGCCGCCCTGGAAGACGCCTGTCCCCACCGCAAATTGCCGCTCTCGCTGGGCCGCATCCAGGGCGACCACCTTGAATGCGGTTACCACGGGCTGACTTTCGATTGCAGCGGCAGCTGCGTCAAAGTGCCCGGAATGAGCCAGATACCGCCGGGCGCCCGTGTGCGCGCCTATCCTTTGCATGCGCGCTACGGCCTGCTGTGGATCTGGATGGGCGAGGCCCAGCGCGCTGACCCGGCCACGATCCACCAGATTCCCCATTGGGACGATCCCGGATGGGGCTGCAACCAGGGCGAGGCCATCGACATGGCCTGTAACTACCTGCACATCACCGACAACCTGCTCGACCCTTCGCACGTGTCCTGGGTGCACCAAGGCTCGTTTGGCAATGCCGCCTGCGAAGACACACCGATGGACACCACCGTGGCCGATAACGGTGTCACCGTTTCGCGCTGGATGCGCAACGTGGAGCCCGCGCCGTTTTACGTGCCCTTCCTGAAGTTCAAGGGCAGCTGCGACCGCAAGCAGCAATACGAAGTGCGCTTTCCCAGCCACGCCTACATCAAGGCCATCTTTGTACCCGCAGGCACGGGCGGCGACGACCGGCCCCTGCACCCGGACGGCTTCATCATGGACAGCTACAACTTCATGACGCCGGTGGACGAAACACATACCCGCTACTACTGGTTCCAGATGCGCAACTTTGCGCCCGGTGACGCCGACATTTCACGCCAATTCACCGCCTCCGTGCGCTTTGCGTTCGCGGAAGACAAGGTCATTTTGGAAGCCGTGCAAAAAGGCATAGACCGCGCCGCTGTGCCGCCCATCGGCCTGAAAATTGACCTGGGTCCCACGCGCTTTCGCCGCGCCATGGCGCAGCTGATTGCCGAAGAACAATCGCAGGTACAGGCTCAGGCGCAGGCACACGCACAGGCCGGTGCGCGCACCATCGCCATCCACCCGGAGCAAGTCGCTTGAGCGCCCATCAAGAGGCCACGGGCCTGGCGTTCAACCCCCATGTGGCCGCGCTGCCGCCTTATAACGCGGGCACCAATGTGGCGATTGCACGCGCCGCCTCGGGCCGCGACGACATTGCCCGCCTGGCCAGCAACGAAAACCCCGAGGGCTGCTCCCCCCGCGTGATGCAGGCGCTGGCCTCCAGCGCGTTCGAGCCCTGGCGCTACGCCGACCCCGCTTGCACCGCCTTGCGCGCGGCGCTGGCAACGCGTTTGGGCGTGGACGCGGCGCAGATCGTGGTGGGCAATGGCTCGGAAGAAATGATCGCCGCCGTCTCACGCGCCATGCTCGTGCAAGGCAAGCAGGTGCTCACCGTGGTACCGAGCTTCGGCCTGCATGAGATCGAGCCGCTGGCCATCGGCGCCACCGTCCTCAAGCTGCCGATGACCGCAAACTTCGGCTTTGACCTGGACGCGCTCGAGCGCGCCATGGCCGCAGCGCCCAGCATCGTATTTTTGTCATCGCCCTGGAACCCGGTGGGACCGGCGCTGAGCGAAGCGGATTTGCGCCGCGTGCTCGCAGCGGTGCAACCCGGCAGCCTGCTGGTGCTGGATGAGGCTTATTTCGAATACGCCGACCCGGGCAGCGTGGACGGCCTGGAATTACTCAAGGCCAGCGGCCTGCGGTTTGTGGTGCTGCGTACGTTTTCCAAGGCCTATGGGCTGGCCGGTTTGCGGGTGGGTTACGCCGTGTGTTCAGACGCCGAGATCGCGCGGGTCATGGGCTCGGCCAAAACACCGTTCAACGTGAATGCCGCAGCGCAACTCGCCGCATTGGCCGCGCTGGAAGATGAGGCCTGGATGCGCGCCTCGGTGGCGCGGCTGCGTACCGAGCGTGCGCGGGTCGCGGCGGCTGTCAAGGCGCTGGGCCTGCGCGTGGCCGATTCGCAAACCAACTTCCTGTTCTTTGAATGCCGCAGCGACAGCGCCGAACAAGCGGCTGCGCTCTTGCGCCAGGGCATCATCGTCAAAGCCTGGCGCGAAGCCGGCTACGAGCGTTTCATGCGCGCCACCATCGGCAGCGCGCAGGACAACGACCGCCTGCTTGCCGCACTGGCTGTGCTCAACCCACGCTGAGGCAACAAGCCATGCAAACCCTGCCCAAGGAACTACTGGACAGCTTGCGCGCGGCAGTCGGCGCAGCCCATGTCGCCACTGGCGAGGCGGTCAAGCTGCTGGACGTGGGCTGGAATCCGCACAACCTGGACGCCGGCATCGTCGTCTCCCCCGACAGCACCGCCCAAGTCGCGCAGGTCGTTCGCCTGTGCGCGCAACACGGCGTCAGCTTGGTGCCGCAAGCGGGGCGCACAGGCCTGGTGGGGGGCAGTACCTCACAAGCCGGGCAAATCGTGCTGTCGCTTTTGCGTCTGAACCAGATAGGGCCCATAGATCCGGCCGAACGCGTAGCGCTGGTGGGCGCGGGCTGCACCCTGCAGGCGCTGCAAGAAGCGGCGGCGCTGCACCAGCTGGAGCCCGGCATCGACCTGGCCGCGCGCGGCTCGGCCACGCTGGGCGGCATGGTGTCCACCAATGCGGGCGGCGTCATGGCTTTTCGCAATGGCGTGATGCGCCACCGCGTGCTGGGCCTCGAAGCCGTGCTACCCGACGGCAGCGTGTTCCAGGACCTGACCCGGGTGGTTAAGAACTCGGCCGGTTACGACCTGAAGCATTTGTTCATCGGCGCCGAAGGCACGCTGGGCGTGGTGACCCGGCTGGTGATTAAGCTCGACCCCCTGCCACCCGCATCGGCCACCGCGCTGTTCGGTCTGCCCTCGGTGGAAGCCACGCTGGACGTGATTGCCCGCGCGCTGCAAATTGACGCCGGCCATTTGCGCGCGGCCGAGGCGCTGTGGGCGGGTTTCATGCAGCTCAACGCGCAAGCCTTGCGCTGGCACGAAGACGGTTTTGCGCTGGACCAGCCCATGTACCTGCTGCTCAAACTCGGCGGCGCGCACGAAGACCGCCTGCGCGCTGCATTCGAGATCCTGTTCGAGGAAACCGAAGCGCGCCACCCCGGCACCACGGGCATCATCGCCAGCTCCGCGCGCCAAGAAGAAGCGCTGTGGCGGCTGCGCGAAGACACCGATATCGTGTACCGCGCGCACCCAGCCGCGCCCTCCTACGATGTCTCGGTGCCGCTGTCGCGCATTTCCGCCTACGCCGCGCAGGTGCAGGTCGAACTGGCGCATTACGACCCGGCCTGGCAGCCCTACATCTTCGGCCACCTGGCCGACGGCAACCTGCACATCATCCTCAACGCCAGCGGCCCGCTGCCGCCCGAACAAGCGCAGGCGGTCGAGCACATCCTGTACCGCGATCTGCGCGCCATGGGCGGCTCGTTCTCAGCTGAACACGGCGTAGGCTCCAAGCGCATTGGCGCCATGAACGACACCACGGATGACGGCAAACTGGCCGCGATGGCGCAAGTCAAAGCGCTGCTGGACCCGCGGGGGCTGATGAATCCGGGGAAAGTGTTTAACGAATAGGCGCGAGGGCCTCGCAGCGCCCTCAGCACTACACCAGCATCGCCGCACCCCGGTCCAGATAGGTGTCCAAAAACTGATCCAGCCTGGGATGGCGCGGTTTGCCGAATACTTCGGCGGGCGTGCCTTGCAGCAGCAGTTTGCCTTCGTCCAAAAAAGTGATGCGGTTCGCCACCGAGGCGGCAAAGCCGATCTCGTGCGACACCACCACCATGGTCATGCCGTCGGCGGCCAGGTCGCGCATGACCTTGAGCACTTCGCCGGTCAGCTCCGGGTCCAGTGACGAGGTGGGCTCATCAAACAGCATGATTTTGGGCTCGCAAGCCAGGGCGCGGGCAATCGCCACGCGCTGCTGTTGCCCGCCCGAGAGCTGCGAGGGGTAATGCCCGGCACGGTCTTCCAAGCCCACTTTGCGCAACTGCGCCATGGCGCGCTCTTCGGCCTGTGCTTTGGGCACACCGCGCGCGGTTTTCAGCGCCTCGCTCACATTGCCCAGCGCCGTCATGTGCGGCCACAGGTTGAACTGCTGAAAGCACATGCCGATATGCGAGCGGACTTCGCGGATGCGCTGGGGCGATAGGCGCACGCGCGCGGCACCAGCTTCTTGTGAAAAACCCAGCGGCTCACCGTTGATCAGAATGGTGCCCTCTGTGGCTTCTTCCAAAAAAGCCATGCAGCGCAACAGCGTGCTTTTGCCGGAGCCCGAAGGGCCGATGACGCAAGTCACCTGGCCGTTGGGAATGTCCAGGTCAATGCCGTGCAGGACTTCGATCGAGCCGAAACGCTTGCTGACACCGCGTACCGAAATCGCCGGGCGGAGGGAAGAGTGTGTTGCAGTCATGTGTGGGCGAAGGTGAATGTGGCGAGCCGTTTTTCCAAGGCCGCGCCGATGCGTCCGGCCACGGAAACCATGGCCCAGTAAAAACAGGCCAGCACCGCCATGGCTTCGACAAAAGCGTATTGCTGGGAACCGATGGCCTGCATCAAAAAGGTCAGCTCCGGCACGGTGATGATGGACAGCACCGCTGTCTCCTTGAGCAAGATCACTGTCATATTCACAGCCGGGGGCAAAACCAGCATCGTCATCTCGGGCACCTCAATACGGAATATGGTTTGCCAGCGGGTCAGCCCCAGACACTGCGCCGCCTCTACATGGCCGCGCGGAATCGCATCAAACCCGGCGCGGAAAATTTCGCTGAAGTAGGCCGCCCCATACACCGTCACACCGAACAAACCCGCAGGCATGGGGTCCAGCGCAATACCGATGAAAGGCCCGCCGTAATAAAGCAAAAACAACTGGATCAAAAAAGGCGTACCACGGATGACTTCTACGTAAGCGTGCAGCAGCCAGCGCAGCGGCGAAGCGCCAAAGCGCAAACCCAGCGTGACAAAAAATCCCAGCACCACGGCACCTACCGTACCGACCAGCCAGATCGCCAGCGTCACGCCCATAGAGCGCACCAACTCGGGCAGCTGCTCGATGATGTGGGTGAAATCAATAATCATCGGATACCCCAGCTGAACGAGCGCTCCAGCCTGCGTCCCAAGCGCGATAAGACCCAGTTGGTCACAAAGTACAAAAAGCCCGCTGCGGCAAACAACTCCAAGGGCCGGAAGGTGCTGGCCGCCAAATCTTGCGCCATGCGGGTCAGCTCAATCACGCCGACCACCGACACCAGCGAAGAGGCTTTGACAATCATGATCGCTTCGCTCACGAGCGCGGGCAGCGTGAGGCGCAAAGCGATGGGCACCTTGATGCGCCAGAACTGCTGCGCGGGGCTCAGGCCCAGCATATCGGCAGCCTCCAGCAAACCACGCGGGATGCTGGTCAGGCCGCCGCGCATGTTTTCAGCCTGGTAGGCGGCATCGCACAAAGCCAAACCGACCACCGCTGCCACCAGGCTGGGCACATTCAGCCCCAGTACGGGCAGCAGGTTGTAAATCAAGAGTAGCTGCACCAACAGCGGCGAGCCACGGAAAAAACTGACGAAGGTGCGACCGCTCCAGGATACATAGGGATTGCGCGAGAGCATGGCGCCCGATACCAGGGTGCCGATCACCAAACCGAGCACGATGGAAACCGCGCTGATGGCAATGGTCAGCCCGCAGGCCTTAACCAGAAGGAAGAAAAGTTTCCAGGACACGGGGTTCTAGGGGCAGTGTTGATCAAAGAGAAACCGCGCCTTGCGGGCGCGGTTTCTTCATTGGCATCGCTACGATTACAGAGCCGGGTTCGGCACGGAATCCGGCGTATCAAACGAATCGCCAAACCATTTTTTCTGGATTTTGGCCAGGCGTCCGTCGCCCTTGATCTTCAGCATGGCGGCGGTGATGGCGTCCATCAACTTGGCCGAGTCATCATCTTTGCGAGCCACATAGCCAAAGTAGGTCTTCAAGCCAAACGCGGGCTTGACCACCTCAAAGGTATCGGAGCGCTGTTGCGCCACATAGCTGATGTTGGGCAGCGAATTGCCCACTGCCACGATACGCCCGGCGGCCAGATCGGCATAGGCTTCGTTGTTGCCGGGGTACTCGCGCACATCGGCTTTGCCCAGGCTCTCCGCAAAGGTTTTCAGCTGCGCCAACTGGGCCGAAGCCTTACCACCACCGACCGGTTTACCGGCAATGTCTTCGGGCTTCATCACCGTCTTGTCACCCTTGCGCTTGAGCAAAGCTACGGTGGCCTCGGCGATGGGGGGCGTGAAGCGGTAACGCTCCATGCGGGCCTTGGTAATGGTCACCGGACCGGTCACCATGTCAAATTTTTTCGCCTCCAGGCCGGGCAACACGCCTTCCCAAGGCAATGCGGTCCATTCGGTTTTCACACCCATCTCTTTAGCGACCTCGTTCATCAGGTCCATGTTGAGGCCCACATGCGTGCCAGCGTCGATGAAATCGAAAGGTGCGAAAGCGGTCTCGGTGCCGATTTTCAGGACGCCGGACGCTTTGGTGCGTGCCAGCGCGTCTTGCGCCTGTGCGCCCATTGCCAGGCCCAATGCCAGGGATACGCCCAAAAGGGTTTTCAGTACTAGCCGTTTGCTCATGGTGAACTCCAATCAAAAAAGAAACAGGGAATCAGCGATTGGCACGGTCAGGAATGAGACCGGGCCCCAGAGGAACTTCGAAAGGGGGCGTTGGATATGGTGTCTATGGCGCGTCCTTTCAAAGTATACGGTTGGGTATCCGAAGAAAACAGGCTTCAGGCCGGGGTCCACAGCAGGGGTAAACCCGCGATTGGTTGCAACAGCCGTGCCAGCGAACCATCCCGCACCAGCGCCGTGGCATGGGCGATGTCGGGCGCGAGATAACGGTCTTGCTGCATTTTCGGAACCTGCTGGCGCAGCAGCGCGTGCACCTGCTCCAACACAGGTGAGCTGTGCAAGGGCCGCAAAAAATCAATGCCTTGGGCAGCTGCGAGTAACTCGATGCCCAGAATATGCGCGGTGTTGTCCACCATGGCCTGCAGACGGCGCGCTGCAAACGTGGCCATGGACACATGGTCTTCCTGGTTGGCGCTGGTGGGCAGGCTGTCCACACTGGCTGGATGCGCCAGCGATTTGTTCTCCGAGGCCAGGGCCGCAGCCGTGACATGCGCAATCATGAAGCCGCTGTTCAGGCCCGCGTCCTCGGTCAAAAACGGCGGCAGGCGCGAGACGCTACTATCAATCAGCATAGCGATGCGGCGCTCGGCAATCGCGCCCACTTCGGCAATCGCCAGCGCCATACCGTCAGCAGCCAAAGCTACGGGTTCAGCGTGGAAATTGCCGCCTGAGAGCATGGCCTGGTCTTCCGCAAAAACCAGCGGGTTGTCGGTCACTGCATTGGCCTCTATCAGCAGAACCCGCGCGGCGTGGCGCAGCTGGTCTAAACAGGCACCCACCACCTGCGGTTGGCAGCGCAGGCAATACGGGTCTTGCACCCGGTCATCGCCGTGCAAGTGCGAGTGACGGATTTCGCTACCCGCCAGCAGCGCGCGGTAATACTGGGCCACATCAATCTGGCCGGGCTGCCCGCGCAGCGCGTGGATGCGCGGGTCAAACGGGCCGTCGCTGCCGCGTGCGGCGTCAATCGTCAGCGCACCAATGACCAGCGCGGCTTCCAGCACCGGCTCGAACACCAAGAGCGCATGCAGGGCCAGCGCGGCGGATGTTTGCGTACCGTTGATCAAGGCCAGGCCTTCTTTGGGCCCGAGAACCAGCGGCGCAATACCTGCAGCTTGCAAAGCCCCCAGCGCGGGAACCGGCGCACCATGAACCAGCATGAAGCCCTCGCCCATCAGCGCCAGCGTCATGTGCGCCAGCGGCGCGAGATCACCCGATGCGCCCACCGAGCCTTTGGACGGAACCCAGGGCACCAGCCCGGCGTTGTAAACAGCCATCAAGGTATCAATCACCACCTCGCGCACGCCGGAATAACCGCGCGCCAGGCTGGCCGCCTTGAGCGCCAGCATCAGGCGCATCACGGCAGGCTGCAGCGGCTCGCCCACGCCCACGCAGTGCGAGCGGATCAGGTTGAGCTGCAGCGTGGCCAGTTGCGACTTGCTGATGCGCTGATTGGCCAGTTTGCCAAAACCGGTGTTCACACCGTAAACCGGCGCGTCACCATCCGCGGCGTTTTGCACCACCTGCTGGCTGGCGCGGATGGCCGCGCGGCTGGCGTCTATCAGTTGCAGCGACACGGTATCGGCGTGGATCGCCATCAGCTGCTCCAGCGTCAGTGCGCCGGGGGTGATGGTGATGGCGCTGCGCATCTCAGCGGGCTTTCATGGGCAGGTTCAGGCCCTGCTCGCGGGCGCATTGCTCGGCAATCGCGTAGCCCGCATCCGCGTGGCGCATGACGCCGGTGGCGGGGTCGTTCCAGAGCACGCGTTTCAAGCGCTCAGCGGCCTCGGGCGTGCCGTCGGCGACGATCACCACACCGCTGTGTTGGCTGTAGCCCATGCCCACGCCACCGCCGTGGTGGATACTGACCCAGGTCGCGCCACTGGCGGTGTTGAGCAAGGCATTGAGCAGCGGCCAGTCACTGACTGCGTCGGAACCATCTTGCATGGCCTCGGTCTCGCGGTTGGGCGAGGCCACAGACCCGCTGTCCAGATGGTCGCGTCCGATGACGATAGGGCCCTTGAGTTCGCCCGTGCGCACCATCTCGTTGAAAGCCAGTCCGGCCAGATGCCGCTCGCCCAGGCCAATCCAGCAGATGCGCGCGGGCAGGCCCTGGAACGCAATCCGCTCGCCCGCCATATCCAACCAGCGCAGCAAACCGGCGTTGTGGGGAAACAGTTCTTTCATCTTGGCGTCGGTCTTGCGGATGTCCTCAGGGTCGCCGCTCAGCGCCACCCAGCGGAAGGGGCCAATGCCTTTACAAAACATGGGCCGCACATAGGCCGGCACAAAACCGGGGTAGTCAAAGGCATTGGCCACGCCGTAGTCTTTGGCCACCTGGCGCAGGTTGTTGCCGTAGTCCACGGTGGGGATGCCCATGGCATGGAAGTCCAGCAGCGCGCGCACATGTACCGCGCAGGATTCGCCTGCGGCTTGCGTGAGCGCAGCGTGTTGCGCCGGGTCTTTTTGCGCTGCCTTCCACTGCGCCACGCTCCAGCCGCTGGGCAGGTAGCCGTTGATGATGTCGTGCGCCGAGGTCTGATCGGTGACGATGTCCGGGCGCGGGCCACCGGATTTGGCGCGACGTACCAGCTCGGGCAGCAGCTCGGCGGCGTTGCCGCACAGGCCAATCGACACCGCCTCTTTGCGCGCCGTGTGGTGGGCAATCAGCGCCAACGCCTCGTCTAAGTCGGCGGCCTGTTTGTCCAGGTAGCGGGTGCGCAGGCGGAAGTCGATGCTGCTTTGCTGGCACTCGATGGTCAGCGAAGAAGCTCCGGCAAAGGTGGCGGCCAAAGGCTGCGCGCCGCCCATGCCGCCCAGTCCGGAAGTCAGCACCCAGCGCCCAGCCAAGTCGCCGCCGAAATGCTGGCGACCGGCCTCCACAAAGGTCTCGTACGTGCCCTGGACGATGCCTTGCGAGCCGATGTAAATCCAGCTGCCCGCCGTCATCTGGCCGTACATCATCAGCCCGGCGCGGTCGAGTTCGTTGAAGTGCTCCCAGGTCGCCCACTTGGGCACCAGGTTGGAGTTGGCAATCAGCACGCGGGGTGCATTGGTGTGGGTGCGGAACACACCCACCGGCTTGCCGCTTTGCACCAGCAGGGTTTCATCGGCCATCAGTGTGCGCAGGCTGTGGGCGATTCCGTCAAAACAGGCCCAGTTGCGTGCCGCTTTGCCGATGCCGCCGTAGACCACCAGCGCGTCCGGGTTCTCGGCCACCTCAGGGTCCAGGTTGTTGTGCAGCATGCGGTAAGCCGCTTCGATTTGCCAGTTGGCGCAGCTCAGTGTCGGCCCGCGCGGCGCACGCACCACGCGGGCCTGTGAGTCGGCAAAGGGCGGCAGCGCGGCTGCGGGAAGGGATGCATTCATGGTGGGAACAGGTCTTTGGCGGTCATGTGCAGGGTGGCACTTAAGGGTTTCTCAGGATAGTGTAGTTGTCTATACAACTTGTAAACTAGCGGGAAAACCCTGAGACTCCACGCCACCATGTCCAGCACCGATCTACCGGCTTACGAGCAGGTGAAAGCTTTTGTCAAAGCGCAAATCCACAGCGGTGCCTTGCGCCCGGGCGACGCCGTTCCCAGCGAAGCCGCGCTGCAACAGCAATTCGGCTTAAGCCGCATGACGGTCAACCGCGCCATGACCGAACTCGCCGCGGAAGGGCTGCTCACGCGCATGCGCGGCTCGGGCACCGTGGTGGCGCAGTGGCACCGCATCAGCAGCACGCTGGCGGTGCGCGACATCCACGAAGAAGTGCTGGAACGCGGCCACCGCCACAGCAGCAAGGTGCTGACGCTGGAAGTCGTCAAGGCCGATGCCGCGCTGGCGCAGACGCTCGGGCTGCGCCGTGGCACGCGGGTCTTCCATTCGGTCATGGTGCATTACGAAAACGGTATCGCCATCCAGCTCGAAGACCGCCACGTAAACCCGGCCGCTGCGCCCGACTATTTGCAAGTGGACTTTGCGCACACCACGCCCACGCAGTACCTGTTTCAATGCGCGCCGCTGAGCGAGGCCCGCTACTCAATAGAAGCCGCTTTGCCCACAGCCATGGAAGCCGCTGCCTTGGGCATACAGGGCAGCCAACCCTGCCTGGTCATCACCCGCTGCACGATCAGCGGCGCACACGTAGCCAGCCAGGGCCGCTTGGTATACCCAGGTATGCGCTACAGCCTGCAAGGGAATTTTCAGTTGTGAACACAGCATCCGTTTGGCAGCAGATCGCTCTGGCCGACATACCGCCCAGGCTCTGGAAAAACGGTGGCGGCACCACCCGCGAACTGCTGGCATGGCCCACGCCGCAGGACTGGACGCTGCGCCTATCTGTCGCGCAGGTTGAGGTCGACGGGCCCTTCTCGCGCTTTGACGGCATCACGCGCTGGTTTGCGGTGCTTGCTGGTGCCGGTGTGCGGCTGCACATGCCAGACGCCGGTCAGACGCACAGCCTGGATGCGTCCAGCAGCCCACTGGCATTTGACGGCGCGCTGGCGGTGGACTGCACACTTATAGACGGTCCCACGCAGGACTTCAACCTCATGGCCCGCAGCGCGCGCCATCCGCAAACCCGCATGCAGCGGGTCAAAGGCCAGGCCCGTTGGCACGTCAAGACGCCCAACCTGCTGGCAGTCTGGGCTAACACCGCGCCTGCCACGCTTTATCTTGATGACCATGCTGCCGTGAGCCTCAAGCCCGGCACGCTGGCCTGGGCTGCGCTCGATGCCGCGCAAACGCTTGCTGTGCACAGCGACGACGCCTTGTTCATGGAGATTGGCCTATGAGCCTCAGCCTGTGGACCCATTGCCAAGCCGCCACTATGCAGGCCCAAGCGGCCCGGCCCTACGGCCTAATCGCCGACGCCGCGCTGGTGCTGGACGGGCCGGTATTGCGCTGGGTCGGGCCGCGCAGCGAACTGCCGCCTGATTTGGCCCGCGCCTGCATCACGCAACACGATGCCGGTGGCGCGCTGATCACACCCGGGCTGATCGACTGCCACACGCACTTGGTGTACGGCGGTGACCGCGCCGCTGAATTTGAGCAGCGGCTGCAAGGCACCAGCTACGAAGAGATCGCCCGTCAAGGCGGGGGCATTGCCTCTACGGTGCGCGCCACGCGGCAGGCCAGCGCGGAACAACTCACGGCGTCTGCCAGCACACGCCTGCGCGCTTTGATGGCCGAAGGCGTCACCACGGTGGAGATCAAGTCCGGCTACGGGCTGGCGCTGGAGCCTGAACGCACTTGTCTGGAGGTGGCGCGTGCGCTGGGGCACACCCACCCGGTGTCCGTGCACACCACGTTTTTGGGTGCCCACGCACTGCCGCCCGAATTTGCCGGGCGCAGCGACGACTACATCGACACGGTTGTGGCCATGCTCGCAGACCTGTACGCGCAGGGTTTGGTCGACGCGGTAGATGCGTTTTGCGAGCGCATCGGCTTCAGCCCGGCGCAGACCGCCCGCGTGTTCACCGCAGCGCGGGCACTGGGATTGCCAGTTAAGCTGCATGCCGAGCAACTGAGCGACAGCGGGGGCGCGCAACTGGCTGCCGGTTTTGGCGCGCTGAGCTGCGACCATCTGGAATGGCTGAGCGCCGAGGGAGCTGCGGCCATGGCCGCAGCCGGTAGCGTGGCCGTGTTGCTGCCAGGCGCGTTTTATTTTTTGCGCGAGACCCGTGTGCCGCCCATCGATTTGCTGCGCCAGCATGGTGTGGCCATGGCGGTTTCCACCGACTGCAACCCCGGGAGTTCGCCCTGCACCTCGCTGCTGCTGATGCTCAATATGGCCTGCACCCTGTTCCGCCTCACGCCCGAAGAAGCGCTGGCCGGTGTCACGCGCCACGCCGCGCAGGCCCTGGGTCTGCACGACCGTAGCGTGCTGGCTGCGGGCATGCGCGCGGACCTGGCTGTGTGGGACGTACAGCACCCGGCCGAACTGGCCTATGCCTTTGGCGCGCGCCCGCTGCGTCAGGTGGTTTTTGCCGGAGTTTTGCGATGAGTTTCACCCTGCACACCGGCAGTCTGCCCCTGCTGATCAGCATGCCGCATATCGGCACTGAGATTCCGGCGAATATGCAGGCGCACTTGGTGCCGCGCGCGCTGGAATCGGAGGACACCGACTGGCATCTGGCGCAGCTGTACGACTTTGCGCAGGCGCTGGGTGCCAGCGTGCTGCAGCCGCAGTTCAGCCGCTATGTGATTGACCTGAACCGCCCGCCGGATGATGCGCCCATGTACCCCGGCGCGTCCAACACCGAGTTGTGCCCCACCCGCTTCTTCAACGGCGACGCTCTGTACCGCGAGGGCTGTGCCCCCGACGCGCAAGAGCGCGCCCGCCGACGCAGCGCGTATTGGGAGCCCTACCACCAAGCGCTACAAGCTGAGCTACAGCGCCTGCACCGCACGCACGGCTACGCGCTGCTGTGGGACGCGCACAGCATCCGCTCCGAAATCCCCTGGCTGTTCGAAGGCGTCTTGCCCGGCCTGAACATCGGCACTGCCAGCGGTGCCAGCGCCGACGCGGCTATCACGCAGGTCGTTGCCGATGTCTGCGCCAGCCACCCGCAAACCAGCCACGTGGTGAACGGCCGCTTCAAAGGCGGTTACATCACCCGCCATTACGGCGCACCCGCCGCACAGGTGCACGCCTTGCAACTGGAGATGTGTCAAAACCTTTACATGCGCGAGAGGCCGCCCTACGCCTATGACCCCGATCTAGCTCGACGCATACAGCCGCAACTGCGCGCCATGCTGCAAGCCGCCCTGCACGCCTGCGAGGTCTTGTATGCCGCTTGAAAACCGCCGCTTCTTTGCCGCGCAGGCCTGGGTGGCTGGTGCCTGGGCGCGCGATGTGCTGCTGGAAATTGATACCGCCGGGCACTGGTCTTCGGTCCAAAGCCATGTCCCCGTAAGCGCTCGCCAAGATGCACGCGTGCTGGCTGGCCCTGTGCTACCCGGCTTGGTCAACGCCCACAGCCACGCTTTCCAGCGCGCCATGGCCGGTCTGGCCGAGCAGCGCGGCGCGCAGGGCGATGATTTTTGGAGTTGGCGCGAACGCATGTACGCCGTGGCCTTGCGCATCTCCGCAGCGCAGCTCGAGGCCGTTGCCACCCGGCTCTACACCGAACTGCTGGCTGGCGGCTACACCCAGGTCTGCGAATTCCATTACCTGCACAACGCCCCAACCGGGGCGGCTGCCTGTGATCCGCTGGAGATGTCCATGGCGCTGGTGCGCGCAGCGCAGCGCAGCGGCATAGGCATGACGCTCTTGCCTACGCTGTACATGCGCGCCGGTTTTGAAGCGACAGTTTTGCGCGAACAACAGCAGCGCTTTGCGTCCAGCCCGCAGCGCATCGAAGCCCTGCTGGACGGCTTGGGACATGCCTGCCGCGATCTGCCCAAAGTCAACCTGGGCGTGGCCATCCATTCGCTTCGCGCAGCCGATGCGCAAGCCATCCAGGAAGTGAGCGCGCTGGCCGATGCGCGCCAACTGCCCATCCACATCCACATCGCCGAGCAGGAGCAAGAGGTGCGCGATTGCCTGGCGCACACCGGCTTGCGCCCGATGGAGTGGCTGCTGCAACACCTGCCGCTGAACCCGCGCTGGAACCTGGTGCACGCCACCCATACCACCGATGCCGAGCTGCGCGGCGTGGCAGATAGCGGCGCACACGTCGTGCTGTGCCCGAGCACCGAGGCCAATCTGGGCGACGGGATCTTTGATTACCCGACATACGCGGCCCACGGAGGCGCGTGGTCCATAGGCTCTGACAGCCATGTCACGCGCGCGTGGGCGGAAGAACTGAGACTGCTGGAATACGGGCAGCGCCTGCAGCGGCGGCAACGCAATATCGGCGCGGGCTTTGGCGCCAGCGCCAGCAGCGCAGCCAATTTATTTGAAGCGGCGTTGGCCGGTGGTGTGGCCGCGAGCGGCCAGCCCCTTGCGGGAATTGCCGTGGGTCAGCGCGCAGACTGGGTGGTGCTCGATGGCGAGGCTGGCGCGCTGTGCGGCGTGCCACCCGAGAGCGCATTGGACGCTACGGTTTTCTCCAGCCCGGGTGCGCCCCTGCTGGCGGTGTATGTGGCGGGGCAGCAAGTGCGTACTGCGCCGAGAGATGACGACGGTTTTGCTCAGGCGATGCGCGCCTTATGGGCGGCTTAAACCCGGCAACGCATCAAACCAGAAACCTCAGGCTGGCGCTGCCTGCAACAAAGCGCAAAAGCGCGGCATATCGATATTGCCGCCGCTGAGAATCACGCCCACGCGCTGGCCCCGAAACTGCGCGCCCATCGCACGAACCGCCGCCAGCCCCAGACAACCGGTAGGCTCCACCACCAATTTCAAATACGCGGCCATAAAGCGCATGCCGTCCACCAACTGCGCGTCGGAGGCGGTGACGACAGCGTGCACATGGCGCTGGATGATGGGAAAGGTGAGCCGCCCGACCTGCTGGGTTTGCGCGCCGTCAGCAATCGTCACCGGCACAGGAATCTGCACCCGCTGGCCGCTGTGCAGCGACTGCTGCACGTCGTTACCCGCTTCGGGCTCCACGCCGTAGACGCGGCACTGCGGTGCCAGCGCGTGGGCGCTCAGCGCCGACCCGGCGATCAAACCGCCACCGCCCACACACACAAACAGCGCGTCCAGCGGCCCCTGGTCTTGCAGCAACTCCAGCGCGGCCGTGCCCTGCCCGGCAATGACGTCGGTATGGTCAAAGGGCGGAATCAGCGTCATGCCGCGCTCTTGCGCCAGACGCTGGCCGATGGCCTCGCGGTCTTGGGTGTAGCGGTCGTACAGCAGCACCTCCGCGCCATAGCCGTGCGTGGCCTCGATCTTGGTGGCGGGCGCATCCTGCGGCATCACGATCACGGCGGGCATGCCCAGCATGCGGGCTGAGAGCGCCACCGCCTGCGCATGGTTGCCGGACGAAAACGCCACTACGCCGCTGCTGCGCTGCGCAGGTGTGAATTGCGACAAAGCATTGAAAGCCCCGCGGAACTTGAAAGCACCCATGCGCTGCAAGTTTTCGCATTTCAAAAAAATCTGTGCGCCGACTTCCGCATCCAGCATGCGCGAGCGCATCACCGGCGTGCGGTGCGCATGGCCTTGCAGGCGCTGGGCTGCGGCCTGCACATCGGCGAAGGTGGGCAGCACCAGATCAGCCGTCATGCACTTCAGTCGGCAGCAACGCGCGTGCCGCTAGGCCCACAAAGCACGGGTAGCGGCTTGCCGCCAGACGGGGTCCGGGCCATAGGTCTTTTCCAGCGCGCGGCAGCTGTCCACCAGGCAAATCGCGCGCGGGTCACGGCAGTCCCGCACCCGCGCCAGAATCACGCGCCAAGTGCGCGGCTCGGGCGGCGGCGCATCACGCAAACCGGCCACACACACCACCGCCGCAAAAGCGCGCCAGTAGTCTTGCAAGGCAGCGGGTAGCGCCTCGTCGTCGATAAATTGCAGCAGCACATTCAAGGCCTGGGCACTGATTACCAACTGCGCGGCCAAGGGTGCGCCGGTGGCTGCAAAAGCCTGTGCAGCCAAAGGGGACAAACGCTGCACCAACTGCGCATCGGGGACCACCATGGCCACCGCCTGCTCAAACGCGGCTTCGCGCGCCACCGCTTGCACAGCGTGGTCCCAACTGCGCCGGGACAGCGGCGCCGCATGCAGGCGGCGCAGGGCCGGTTGTGGATCGGCGCTGGGCCGCGCAGCCGCACGTACCCCGCCCGCTGGCGGCAAGGCCAGATGGCAACTCGCCCAATAGGCCAACGCATCCGCCAGCTCCTGGCGGTGGTGCGCCTGCACCGCGTAAGCGGTGCGAATCAGTCCCGCAAAACCGGCCCCGCCAGACCCGCGCAGCAGGGGCGGCAGCGTCTGGTACAGCATGTCGCCAGCGTCTTCATAAAACAACCATTGACCCATCAGGTTGCGGTATGGTGCCCAGGCTTGTGCTTTGCCGAGTTGGTCGGCCCAGGCATCGCCAGCGGGCCAGGTAGCGGCCTCTGGCGCGGGCTGCAAACGTGCGTCCTGCTGCGCCGCAAAGTCCTTCAGCGCGGCCTCATCCGCACCCAGGCGGTCCAGCACCAGCAGACCGGCGCAGCGCTGGTTGGGGTGTGCGTCCCGGTCAAGCGGGCCGAACGCGGCACCGGAATCGAATAAACCCCGCAAAACTGGGTTGGTGGGTAGGTATGTAGCCATCGGTGGACCTTAGACGGTTCGCACCAGCGGTGCCGCAAAATGGGCTTCCATCTCGCGGCGCAACTGGTAGGCGCGGGTACTGGTGTCAATTGCCACATCGGCCCAGCTCAGCGACTGGCCCTGGCGTACCGGACGCAGTACCTTGATGTCGTGCGCCAAGCCCAGCGGCAAACCGCCCAGCTTGCGCGAGACTTCAGCGGGCAGCAATTTGCCCCATACGGTGTAGCCGCCCTCGCCGTCCAGCATCTCGCCGGGTTGCAAATCGCGCTTGGCGGTGGCCACCACGTCGGCGTTCCAACCGGTGGCCACGCCGGTGGGCTCGCCGCGCAGCGCGACGCTGGCCACCGACATGCCCACCTCCAGACCGATCAAATGCCAGCGCTTGTAGAGCGTGAAATAGCGCCCGCTCGGGTCGGTGTGGGCGTTGTATTCCTCAAAGCAGTTTTTGATGTAGTCGGTCTCGGCTTCCACCGTCACCCAGACACCCATACGGATGTCATAGGGAATCTTGCGCCCGTTGGCCTCCAGGGAAGAGATCACCTCGACCATGCCCTTGCGCTCCAGCACACCACCTTCGCTGATGGGGCGCGTCACGAAGGGAATGTCTTCCACGCTGGCTGGCGGATACAGCAGGCCGTTGGACGGCACGCCCAAGCCGGTGGCGTTGGAGACCGCGCTGCTCTCGATCGAGGGCTTGGAGCCGTCCAGAAAGCTGTTGAACATCTTGGGGTTGAGCCCGCCACGCGCGGCCTGCTCGGGCGTCAGACCGTAATTACCCCAGACCGTGTCGGGCGTGGACTGGTTGAAGTGCGGCAGCCATTTGTGGCCACGCCCGGCCGCCACCACGGGGAAGCCGCAGGTGCGCGCCCAGTCCACCAGATCGCAAATCAGCGCCGGCTGGTCGCCGAATGCCAGCGAATACACCACGCCAGCTTGCTGCGCCTTGAGCGCCAGCAGTGGGCCGCAAAACGCGTCGGCCTCGACCGTCACGTTGACCACATGCTTGCCATGCGTAAACGCCTCCAGGCAATGGTCGACCGCAGCGATGGGATGGCCGGTGCATTCGACGACGACGTCAATCGCCGGATGCGACACCAGCGCGCGCCAGTCTTCACCGATATGCGTGCTGCCGTCTTTGATCGCTGCGTCCAAAGACGCGGCCAGCGTACGCTGCAGATCCCAACCCACACGCGCCAAATTGGCGCGTGCGCCATCGGGCGACAGGTCGGCAATACCGACCAAATGCACGCCGGGCGTGCGCGGAATTTGCGCCAGGTACATAGAGCCGAATTTGCCCGCGCCAATCAGGCCGACGCGGATCGGGCGGCCCTCGGCCTGGCGCTGCTGAAGTTTTACAAACAAGCTCATGCGGCGGCTTTCTGGTCGTCAAAGGGAACGGTGGACGTTTGCAGCGCGCTGCCGGGCATGCCGTCTTTCCAGGGCAGATCGACGGGGTAGTTTTTCAACAGGCAGTCGTCAGGCAGGCATTCGATGGGTGTGAAGTCGCGGTGCGCGATGTACTCGGGGCGCTTGTGGCGGCGGATGTGGTTGCTCACCGCGCACAGGCTCAGGTACACGGCCACCCGGTTCCAGGGCGAGAGGTTGCTGGTCGATGCGTGCACCAAGCAGCTGTGAAAAAGAATCATGGAGCCCGCCGGCCCCTTGGGGCTGACGATGCCGCCATTTTTGCCCCCGGCGCGCTCAACCAGACTGGTGATCAGCTCGTTGTCCACGGTCCATAGCGGGTAGCTGGTGGTGGACAGGTCGTGCTTGGCCGCCACCACGCCGCGCTTGTGGCTGCCGGGAATGAACATCAGCGGACCGTTGTGCTCATTCACATCGTCCAGAAAAATTGCCACGTTCATGGCGCGCTCGGTGGGCATCATGTCGTCGTTCAGCCAGGTGCCGTAGTCCTGGTGCCACTGCCAGACGTCGCCCTCGAACGCCATCTTGCCGTTGATCTTGAACTGATGCATATAGAGCTTCTCGCCCAGCAGCGCTTCCACCGGCTCGACCATGCGCGGGTGCCGCGCCAGGGTGCCGAATTCTTGGCTCACCATGTGCGCGGCAAAGTTGGTGCGCACCGCATCACGCCCTTTTTCGCGCACGTTGAAGGCATCACGCCGCTCGTACAGCGCAGGCACCGCATCGAGTAGGGTTTGGGTCTCTTCGGGTGAGAACAGGCTGGGGAAGAACAAGTAGCCGTCGCGATCAAATTGTTCGAGTTGTTCGGGAGTGAGTTTCATGCGGTGTCTGCCTCGGTGGTGGTTAGAACGTGGGAAAGTCGTTGTGCCAGCGCCGCGCTGGCGCGCGTGCTGTGGTCTTCAATATGGGCTGCGGCGCGCGCAACATCCCCGGCGCGGATGGCCTGGGCAATGACCGCGTGTTCATCCCAGACGGCTTCGCGCTGGCCGCTGGACTGCAAAACACCGCCCATCACGCGGCGCAAATGACGCCAGTGGTGGCGCGCGGTTTGCTCAATCAGCGGGTTGCCGCTGGCCTGGTAAATCGCATTGTGAAACGCCAAATCAGCGTCGATCATGGCCTTGATGTCGCTGCCCGCAGCGGCCTGCCTACCACGCGTGATCAGCCCATCGTCCAGAGGAAAGTGCAGGCGGGCAGCCTCCTGCGCTGCAAGCCGGTCCAACGCGCCGCGCACCTGGTAGACGTTGCGCATCCAGTCGGCATCCAGCGGCGCCACCATCAGGCCGCGGCCCGGCGCGTCCTGCACGAAACCATCGGTTTTCAGTTGGCGCAGCGCCTGCAAGACCGGCTGGCGCGACACCGCCAACTGCCGCGCCAGATCCTCCTGCGTGATCCGCTGGCCCGGCGGGAGCGAACCGTCGCTGATCGCATCGAGCACCGCGCCGTAGACGCGCTCTACCAGATCGGGCGTTGCTTGGAGTTCAAGGAGTTGGGCCATGGGTTTGCGGGATTATTGTATACAGTGTACAGAAACTCCGCCGTACCGCCCCATCCCCGCCAACTGGCCCGCCGCGGCCAGTCCTGCGTCTGTGGCGCGCCAGGTTTCAGTAACCCCGGTGCGCCTTGCCAAACATGTGCGTCAAAGTGGCCTCGTCGAGCGTCTTTTGCTGAGCCTCGGTCAAGGCAGCATAAAACGTCTTGGTCGCCTCGGTATGGCGGGCCAGCGCCTGGGCCATGCGCTGGCTGTGCTCCTCGTGCAGAGTGCGCATCTTGTCCAGACGCTGCGGCATGCTCAGGGTGGCCCAATCAGCCTTTTTCATGACGGGATGGCCCATGCCGTCCATTGGCTTGGTCGACTCCAGCCACTGGTTCCATGCGGGGTCCTGCTCGGGAGTCAGGTGCAGCTGCTTCTTCACAGCGGCCCAACGCACGCTGTGCATCGCGCCCATGCCTTGATCCATCATCTGATGGCCGCATTGCGCCCTCACACCATGGTGGCCGCGTGCAGCGCCCATCCCCTCAGCACGGGCTTGGATACCGGCCAGCCCAAGGGACAAAGCGGCGACAAGGGGAAGCAATCGCCACGTGCGCGAAACCTGCGCAGAAGCTTGGCCCTGGATATTTCGGATCGTGGTCATACATAGTTCCTTCAGAAAGTGCGCGCGGCGGACTGCCGGTGCGCATGCCCTGATGCTGCGCGCCCCGGGTAAAGATGCGGTTGCGCCATGTCAAAGTTCGGGCAAATCACCGCCCAATGACGCAATAGCGCAATGGCGCACACGCCCATATCGCCCCTAACACCTGCACCCCAGCCCCACAACCCGCTACATTGCGGTTCCCCAAAACAAGGAGTTACCATGCTGATAGTCCAATCCACGCTTCTCGTCTGCGCTAGCGCGCTAGCCCTTCTGGCCGCCAACCCGGGCCATGCCGACACGATGAATTTAGGTGCCACTCTGTCGGGCACTGCGGAGGTTCCGCCCACCACCAGCACGGGCATGGGCCAAATGCAAGCCGAGTTCGACAAAGCCACCAGCACATTCAGTTACACCCTGCGCTACAGCGGCCTGAGCGGGCCGGTCAAGGCCGGACATTTCCATGGCCCGGCGGAGGCTGGCAAGAATGCGGGCGTAGCCTTGGGCATAAGCAACATCGGCGAAAGCCCCGTGCAGGGCCGGGCGGTCTTGACCGCCGCGCAAGCAGCCGACCTGCTCGCAGGCAAGTGGTACGTCAATCTGCACACCGCCTCCAATCCCGGCGGCGAGGTACGTGGCCAGGTCGGCGTCGAATAGCAGCACAGGCAGGCCCGCTGAGGAATTGCGGCCCTCTGCGGGAGCGCCTGCGCCGCGCCTCTATGCAATAATTATTGGAAAACGTCCGGCTGGGCCTTGACCAAACTGGGGCCGCAACGCTCGACCGATACCCAACCGAGGCATTTTGGAGATTGTTGTGGAAACTTTTGATTGTCTGGTTTTGGATTTGGAAGGCTACGAAGAAGTCTTTGCGCTGGTGCAAAGGGCCTTGGGAGGCTCAGCCAGGGTGGGGCGTCTGGCAGTCGACGATTTTTTCAAACTCGCCGTCAAGGAAGACTCAGAAATCGGGCTCGTCGTCTTTCCAGTCAACCGTTTGGCAAACCTGATGCCGTTTCAGGCGTTAGTTGAAAACTATCGCGCACAAGGTGCCAACCTGAGCACCCTTCTGGTGGTGGACTCGCAGGAGACCGCTACACATCTGCGGATCGGCGGTTGTTGCGACGATGTGATTTGCGCGGAATGGGTCAGCGTGGAGCACATGGTGCGTATGGCTCTCAGAGACCACAAGCTGCGCTCTGAAAACCGGGCCTTAAAAATCTTTATGGACCACTCGGCCGATGGCTACTGGATTTGGGACATCCAGCGCGACATCATTGAATGGTCAAGCCGAACCGCTGAGCTCGTAGGCATAGACAAGCGGCAGGGACCCAAAAATATGGGCGAATTTGTCGCACTCATACACCCTTTGGATACGGATCGCGTCGACCAGGCGATCAATAACCATTTTTTACACCATGCGCCCTACCGCGATGTGGAGATGCGGCTCAAGCGGGCCGATGGTGCGTTTGGCTATTACGTCGCAAACGGCATGGCGCTGCGAAACCCCCAGGGTATGCCGGTCATTCTGGTGGGCAGCTTGAGTGACCGTACGCTGATGCAAAGGGTGGAGCAAAAGCTCGAAAACACACAGAAGCGCTTTGACATCCTGTTTCACCACATGAATGACGCCGCTGTTCTTGCGGAAGTCGAAACCGGGTTGATTCTTGAAGCCAATCAGCCGTCCGAGCGGCTCTGGGGTAAGTCCATTTCACAGCTCGTGGGTTCGCATCAATCAGAACTGCACCCGCCTGCACTCAACAAAGAAGCCCGGCGCGCATTTGAGGAACATATTGCCGCCCTCATGAAAAACAAGCGTGCCACCATCCAGGTTCCGATCATGCGGATGAACGGCGAGGTGGTGCCCGCCGAAATCAGCTCCAGTCTGGTCGAGGTTGATGGAAAAACCCGGATTTTGGGCGTGTTCCGCGATATCTCTGACCGGGTCCAGGCGGACAAGGACATTCGGGAGCGGGATGCGCAAATCCAGCTCTCCTCGCACCTCTCATCCATCGGCACGCTAGCCGCAGGGGTGGCCCATGAAATCAACAATCCGCTGACCTATGTGCTGGGCAATCTGGAAATTCTGAAGGCGCTCACCAAAGAAAACTGGACCCAGAACCGTGAAATTGAGGAGCTGATTGATGCCGCGCTGACGGGCGCGGGCTATGTGCAGGAAATCGTGTCAGACCTCAAAGCCATCAGCAGCCGTGGCGAACACGAGCAGGCCAGCGACCCCTGCGAAGTGATTCGCATCGCATCGCGCATGGTGATGGCCGACCTCAAACACCGCGCCACCTTGAAGCTGGACCTGGCAGCTTCGGCGCGCGTTCCGCTCTCATCAGCCCGCATGTCGCAGGTGATTCTGAACATTCTGAGCAACTCAGGCCGCGCTTTCAACGACACAGACCTCAGCAAAAACCGCATCCATGTCTCCGCCAAGGAGGTTGGCGATCACTTGCACGTTGAGGTCCAGGACAACGGCGTTGGTATTGCCCGCGAAGACTTGGATCGCATTTGGACGCCCTTCTACACCAAGAACCGGCGTCCTGGGGGCACCGGGCTGGGGCTGGCTATTTCGCGCCGGATTTTGATGGAGGTGGGTGGCTCAGTTGAGATTCAGTCGGAGCTTGGTGTGGGAACCACAGTCCATATCAAGATTCCCTTGCTGCGCGAAACCGGCAGCGCCGACGCCAAACCCGATTCCCACTCTCCCGCAAACACCGCCTTGAAGCGCAAACCCAGCCTCATCGTGGTTGACGACAACGCGCTCATCCTGACCCTGGTGGCCAAAATCTTGCAGCAGGACTTTGCCGTCACCACCTGTCTGGACGCCCGTGATGCATTGCGGCAGGTTGACGCGGGTCAGAAGTTTGATCTGGTAGTCAGCGACATCATGATGCCGAACATGAGCGGCAAAGTGTTTTTCTCGGAAATGTGCCGCCGCGGCGCCTACGAAGACCGTTTCCTGTTCATCACCGCTGGTTCAGTGACCGAAGACGATCTGGACTTTGAACAGCGGATGTCCGATAAGGGGCGGGTCATCCACAAGCCGTTCCAAGCAGCCAAGTTTCGCGACGCGGCCAAGGAACTTTTGCTCCACTAAGCCCCCAGCCTTGGCGTTTACTTTTCTTCAAAGCCACTTTTGCATGAGCACAGCCTGCCCCGCAGCCGGGTCCAGCTGGTAGGCAGCGAAACCGAAGCGGGCGTAGCTGCGGGCTGCGACGGTGTTACAACTCAGCACTTCCAGCGTGAGCTTGCAGCAAGCGCGCGACCGCGCCAAATCCTGCGCTGCGCCCAACAATGCCTGCCCCACACCGGCGCTGCGGTAATCCGGGTGGACCACGATGTCGTGGATATTGAGCAGTGGGCGGGCCTTGAAGGTGGAATAACCCTCGAAGCAGTTAATCAAGCCGACGGCCTTCAAGTGCGGCGTATCCACGTAAGCCAGGAAGCTGAAAGCGTCTGCCCGGGCTGCGAGGTCGCCGCACAGACGGCCCAGCACATCGGCATCCAGCGCATCGCCCCCGCCCATGGGGTCACGGGCATACAGATCGAGCATGGCGCGCACATCGGCCGCGTCTTGCGCGGCGCGGTAATCCACCGGGTGGATGCGCACCGCTTCGGGCTGCCTCATGCCAGTGCGGGCAAGGCGGATTCCATGGCCTGCAGCTCTTGCAGGGGCGGGATGGTGGCCAGCATGTGCGGGTCCAGCAAATCCCAGACGATGCCGCAGCGCGGCTTGTGTGGGTTGGACACTTCGATGGTGCGGGTGGGTGTGAAGATGGCGTCGGCCACGGTGTCAAAAATTTCCGGGTGCAGGGTCTCGGTCAGCAACTGGCAATCATGCACCAGCGCGGCAGTGGGCGTGGCCGACGAGATGGTGCCGATGCGGTAGAGCATGCCCCATTCGGCGTCAAAAAATCCATGGCCTTTACCAAAACGCACGCCGTCTT
Organism: Comamonas sp. lk; assembly: GCA_945860595.1. Classification (GTDB taxonomy): domain Bacteria; phylum Pseudomonadota; class Gammaproteobacteria; order Burkholderiales; family Burkholderiaceae_C; genus Allorhodoferax. The sequence continues at coordinate 3,239 of CAMAQV010000008.1, read as the reverse complement.
CGTTGATGGCACCGGTGCCGGTGATCATGTAGTCCAGCGCAGGCAAATGGGCGCGGATATCGGCCAGGCTCACAGGCCGGCCGTGGCGCTCCATGCCGTCCAGCGTGGCGGCGTGCCAGTAGCGGCCCTTGGCAATCGTGGCCGGGTCCAGCAGCCAGAAGCCCCGCTTGATGGAATAGGTGGTCATCAAAATCAATTTGCCATCGCACAGGGTGCGGTAGCGCAGCTCTTCCAGGCAGTTGTCGGGGGTGATGAAGATGCAGCGCGCCTCTCGGTAAAAGCGGTGCGCCATGAGCCGGTCGGTGGCCGCGCTGCTGCCCTGAAAGTCGGCGATGAATTCGCCAAAGTCGTAATGGAAGCGACTGTCGGGCAGCGCCACCTCGCGCAATTGCGCAAACACACGGTCGCGCACGCTGACCTTGTGTCCGGCGTGGCCCTCTTCACTCTGATCGCTGTCGGCGGTATGGCTGGGGCTGATGGGCATAGCGGTCTTTCTAAAAAAATGGTGGTTTGTTTCAAACGCCGGCCAGCGCGTAGCGGTGCAGCACATAACGCTCCAGCGCCACAACCAGGCCGTTGAGGAGAACGGCAATGGCAATGGCCACCACCGCCACGGTCCAGATCATTCCGAAGTCCAGCACGCCGCGCGACACGTTGAGCAGGTTGCCGATGCCGGTTCCTGTGGCCAGCCATTCGGCAATCATCACGCCCAGAAAAGCCCGGGGCGCGGCCAGCCGGGCGGCGGCACACAAATAGGGCAAGGACCAGGGTAAGGCCACCAGTTGCAACTGCCGCCAGCGCCGCGCGCCGTAAACCCGCACCAAGTCAGTGGCGCTGGCGGGTACCAGCGCCAGGCCCTGGGCGATGGTGACAAAGGCCGGGAAAAACGTGACGGATACCGTGACCACCAAAATGCTCAAACTGCCGCGACCGAACACCAGCACCACCAGCGGCGTGAGCGCCACCAGCGGCATGGACTGGCTGACCAGCGCAAGAGGCAGCAGCGTGCGCCCCAGGCTGCGCCACACCGTAGTGGCCACCGCGAACGCCAGCGCCACGGCCAGGCCAGCGAACATACCCAGCAGCGTGATGGGCAGGGTTTCGCCCAGGGCCAGCCACAAGCTGTCGCGGTTGTCGGCCGCCGCCTCGCTGGTGAACACATGTTCAAACACGCCCTGCGGGCCGCGCAAGACGATCTCGGATACGCCCAGCGATTCAAAAAGTCCGATCACCGCCAACCACAACACAAAAGGCATGGCCAGCGCACCAGCACGTAAAACCCAGTGGTACAGCGCAGACTCCGCACGCGGGCCGGCTTGACGCCCGGGTGTGAGGCTGGCGCTGACCGTGTTGCCAGCAAAGCGGCGCGCCAGCAGACCGGCCAGCGCATACGCCAGGCCGCTGATGGCCGTAGCGGCCAGGCCGATGCCCCACAGGCGCGCCGGGTCGGCACGACCCAAAGAGCCAATCAAATAGGTGCCCAAGCCGGCGCTGCCACCGCTGCCGAATTCCGCCAGCAAGGAGCCCAGAACGGCCGCCGGTGCGGCCACGCGCAAGCCCGCCAGTACCGTGGGCAGGCTGCTGCGCAAGCGCACCCAGCGCATTACGCTCCAGGAGCTGCCGCCGTAGACGCGCACCAGATCGGCCAGCCGCGCATCCACCTGTGTCAAGCCCAGCACCGTGGCCACCATGGTCGGGTAGTACACCGACAAAGCCGACAAGACCACTCGCGGGCTGTCGCCCGGCAAGGCGATCACCAAAATAGGAACCAGCGCAATCGCCGGCATGGCAAACAAGGTCACGTTGACACCGGCCATCAGCCGCTCAAACGGCCGGAACCACGCAAACAACACGCCCAGCCCAATGGCGCAGACGTTGCCAATGACAAAACCCGCCAGCGCGGTTTTGAGCGTGCCCCAAATATGCGCCGGGTAGTCGGTGCGGTCGCGGTACCAGGCCTGCAACACCGCGCTAGGCGCGGGCAGCGCGCCGTCGCCCACCCAGTGGCGCTGGCCCGCAATTTCCCACAGCAGCGCCAACAGCACAAAGCCCAGCAGCGTGCTGTGCTTGCGCGCCAGGAGCATCAAGCCCGACATGGCTCAGGCCGCCTCGCTGCGGTACAAAAGCGCTGCCACTTGCGCTTCCAATTGGCGGAACTCGGGGGTATTGAACAAACCGATGTGGCGCGGGCGCGCGAAGGGCACGTCGATCACCTCGGTGATGCGCCCGGGCTGGCTTTGCATCACCGCCACCCGGTCGCTCAAAAAAAGCGCTTCATCAATGCCGTGCGTCACCAGCACCGTGGTGGTGGGCCGCTCCAGCCAGATGCGTTGCAGCTCCAGGTTCATGCTGCGGCGCAGGATCTGGTCCAAAGCGCCAAAGGGCTCATCGAGCAGCAAGACCTCGGGCTGCGTGACCAGGGCGCGGGCAATCGCCACGCGCTGGCGCATGCCACCCGATAGCTGCGAGGGCAAGGCCTGCTCAAAACCCGCCAGACCAACCAGCTCCACCAGCTTACGGATGCGTTGCAGATCAGCGGCGCTGGCGCTGCCGCTCACATCCAGGGGCAACCGCACGTTCTCCAACACACTGCGCCAAGGCAGCAGCGCCGCGTCCTGGAACGCAATGCCGAGCTTGCCCTGGCGCTGCAAGGCCAACGGGGACGCGTTACCGATGCGCAAGCTGCCCGCGTCGGGCTGCTCCAGCCCGGCAATCAGGCGCAGCAAGGTGGACTTGCCGCAACCCGATGGGCCGATCAGCGCGGTAAAAGAACCGCTGGGGCAATGCAATGACACGCCATCGAGTGCCACCAGCGGCGGCGCACCCGCCACCGCGAACGCGCGCCGGACCTGGTCTATGCGCAGTTCGCGGTTGTCCATCTCAGATTTCTTTGAGCAGGCTGGTGTCAAAGTGGGACTTGTCGGCCTTCACATTGACCGCGTTGAGTGCGGCAATGCAGCGGCCGATGGCGTCGTCGCTCATGGCAAACACACCCTGCGGGTGGGCAATCAAGGGCTTTTGCGCCTGGTTGAAGTACAGCTCGTTTTCCACGGTGCGGCCAGTGCCCTTGAACCAGGTGTCTTTGAACTGGGGCGGGTAAGCGGCCGTGTCTTTGAAGTTCTCGTCCCAGCCCTTGCGGCTGGCGCGCATAAAGGCGACGAGGTCTTTGCGCCGGGTCTTGAGCGTCTCCTGGGTGACCACCACCACATCGTTGAACAGCGGCAGCTTGAAGTCGGCCA
>CAMAQV010000007.1 GCA_945860595.1 Comamonas sp. lk | reverse complement strand
TGAAAATCTGCACTGATGCAGCGTCCGGATGTGTGTTGGTGTGTTGGTCTCTGTTTATTACTTTGAGGAGAACTGTTGATGAAGAAGCTACTGAAAAAACTGCCCGCACTCGCGTCCGTCGCGTTGGCTGGCGCACTGAGCGTGGGCGGTGTCCAGGCCCAGGACAAAACCATCACCCTGTGCTGGGCAGCATGGGATCCGGCCAATGCGCTGGTGGAGTTGTCCAAGGACTTCACTGCGCAAAGCAAGGTCAAGATGAAGTTCGAATTTGTGCCATGGCCCAATTTCGCGGACCGCATGCTCAATGAGTTGAACTCCAAGGGCAAGCTGTGCGACCTGATCATTGGCGACAGCCAGTGGATTGGTGGCTCGGCGGAGAGCGGCCACTACGTCAAGCTCAATGACTTCTTCGCCAAAGAAGGCATCAAGATGACCGACTTCGCACCCGCTACGGTGGTCGGTTACGCCCAGTGGCCCAAGAACACGCCTAACTACTGGGCGCTGCCGGCCATGGCCGACGCGCTGGGCTGGACCTACCGCAAAGACTGGTTCGGCAAGCCCGAAATCCAGGCTGAGTTCAAGAAAAAGCACAACCGCGATCTGGCTCCACCCAAGACCTGGACCGAGTTCAAGCAAGTCTCCGAATTCTTCCAAGGTCGCGAGATCGATGGCAAGAAGGTCTATGGCGCCTACATCTTCACCGAGCGCGGCTCTGAAGGCATCACCATGGGCGTGAGCAATGTGTTCTACCCCTTTGGCTTCAAGTACCAGAACCCGTCCAAGCCCTATGACCTCGACGGCTATGTCAACGGCGCAGACTCCGTCCGCGCGCTGGAGTTCTACAAGTCGCTGTACAAAGGCAGCACACCTCCCGGCATGACCAACTCCTACATGGGCGAAGGTCTGGACGCATTCAAGTCCGGCCAGGTCGCGATGATGATGAACTGGTTTGCCTTCTTCCCGGGCCTGGACAAAGACCCGCAAGTCGGTGGCGCGAAGATTGGTTACTTTGTGAACCCGTCGGACAAAGCCAAGGGTGTGCAACTGGGCGGCCAGGGCATCTCGGTGGTGTCGTACTCGCCGAACCGCACCGAAGCGCTGCAGTACATCAAGTGGTTTGCGAACCCCGAGGTGCAGAAAAAATGGCAGGCCATTGGCGGCTCTTCGGCACACAACGCAGTGCTCAAAGACCCTGGCTATCTGAAGAGCGCACCGTATGCGGCGGCGTTCCAGGAGTCTATGAACCAGGTGGTCGACTTCTGGGCTGATCCGTCCTACGCGCAGCTGATGCTGGCTGAGCAAAAGCGGGTGCATGACTTTGTGGTGGCCGACAAAGGCACCGCCAAGGAAGCACTGGACGGCCTGGTGGCAGACTGGAAGAAAGTGTTCAAAGAAGACGGCAAGATCAAGTAACTTGCTCCTTCGGTAAACCCTTGCACCTGTCTTTCATGCGCGCATGGAAGACGGGTGCCCTTCACCGGCTGTAACGCCCTTCCCGGCTCACTGACTGCAAGCCCCTATGTCCACCACGAATCCACTGGCTGACCGCTTGGCACGCGCCACCCCCGCGCCGCTGGCGCAGCGCATGCGCGGCTTGTCGGATCGCTCGATTGCCTGGCTCTTCATCGGCCCGACCATGCTGCTGCTGCTGGCCATCAATATTTTTCCGCTGATCTGGACGATCAAACTCTCGTTCACCAATTTCCGCGCCAACCGCCCCAATGCCACACCCATCGATGTCGGGATCGACAACTATGTCTCGGTGCTCACCGACCCCGATGTGTGGGCCGCTATGCAGACCACCGCGCACTTTGTGTTTTGGACCATTTTTCTGCAAACCCTGATCGGTTTTACCCTGGCCTACCTGCTTGACCGCAAATTCCGCGGCCACGGTTTTTGGACCACCCTGATTCTGATTCCCATGATGCTGTCGCCCGCCGTGGTGGGCAACTTCTGGGCCTTTTTGTACCAGCCCCAAACGGGCTTGTTCAATGTCATCGCCTCCTTCATCAGCGGTGTCTCACCCTCGTCGTTTTCCATGCTCGGTGAAGTGCCGCTCGCGCCCTGGGCCATCGTCATCGTGGATGTCTGGATGTGGACGCCTTACGTCATGCTGATCTGCCTGGCCGGCCTGCGCTCGATTCCCGATTACATCTACGAAGCCGCCGAAGTGGACCGCGCCTCCAAGTGGCGGCAGTTCTGGTCTATCACCCTGCCCATGGTCTTGCCCTTCATCATGCTGGCGGTCTTGTTCCGTGGCATCGAGAACTTCAAGATGTTTGACATGGTCAATCTACTGACCTCGGGCGGGCCGGGCTCAACCACCGAGGTCGCCTCGATCACGCTCAAGCGCGAGGCCTTCGAAAAATGGCGCACCGGCTATTCCTCGGCATTCGCGATTATTTTGTTCGTAGCGGTGTTCGGGTTGGCCAACATCTACGTCAAAGCCCTCAACCACATCAAGAACCGCTAGGACTTCCGCATGCGCAAAGGTATCAGCACCGCCCATTCGGTAGTCGACCCCTCATCCGGCAGCCAGTGGTTTGCCAGCGTCGTAGTCGTGTTCTACGCCCTGGTCACCATGATCCCGCTGGTCTGGATCATCATGACCGGCTTCAAAACCCCGGCCGACTCCATCAGCTACCCACCCAAAATCGTCTTCAGCCCATCGGTGGAGGGCTATTGCAATTTGTTTACCACGCGCTCGCGCCAGACCGATGAATACCTGGCCAGCCTGCCGCCGGCGCAAGGACGCTGCGAGGAAATCGCCCGCGCGCAGCACATGGCCGTGGCCGGCCCGTCGAATTTCGCCCCGCGCTTCACCAACTCCCTGATCATCGCCTTTGGCTCCACAATTTTGTCGGTGGGCTTCGGGGTGATGGCGGCGTATGCGTTTTCGCGCTTCAAGGTGCCGCTGAAAGACGATTTGCTCTTCTTCATTTTGTCCACCCGCATGATGCCGCCGATTGCGGTGGCCATTCCCATCTACCTGATGTACCGCGAGCTGGGCCTGTCGGACACCCGGCTGGGCATGATCTTGTTGTACAGCGCGGTCAATGTCTCCTTGTCGGTGTGGCTGCTCAAGGGCTTTATTGACGAGATTCCGCGCGAATACGAAGAGGCCGCCATGGTGGACGGCTACACCCGCTTGCAGGCCTTCCGCAAAGTCGTCTTGCCGCAGGCGGTGACGGGTATCGTGGCCACGGCGATCTTCTGCCTGATCTTTGCCTGGAACGAATACGCCTTCGCCGTGCTGCTGACCTCGGGCGAAGCGCAAACCGCGCCGCCCTTTATTCCCATCATCATCGGCGAAGGCGGCATGGACTGGCCCGCCGTGGCGGCGGGTACCACCTTGTTCCTAGTGCCCATCCTGGTCTTCACCGTGCTGTTGCGCAAACACCTGCTGCGCGGCATCACCTTCGGCGCAGTGCGCAAGTAAGAGGTGCGATAGCCATGTCCTACACCGAGCCATCCTCTTCTGTCCCCGCTGCGCGCACCAGCAACTGGCCACGCTACTTGCGCCGCAACACCATGGAACTGGTGGCCTGCGGCGTGATCGGCCTGGGGCTGTTCATGCTGCTGCAGCCTTTTGCGCTGTTTTTGTACACCTGGTCTTTCCTCACCATGCTGGGCGGCACGGTGATGTTCATGGTGGTTTCGAAGTTTCCCGAGTAAGACCATGGCTGAAATCCGCGTTCAACAACTGCACAAAGCCTTTGGCGATTTTGTGGCTGTCAAAGACTCGTCCTTCGTGGTCAATGACGGCGAATTTTTCTGCCTGCTGGGCCCCTCAGGCTGCGGCAAAACTACCACCCTGCGCATGATTGCTGGGCTGGAGCTGCCCACCGAGGGCCACATATTTTTGGGCGGCGAAGACGTCACGTTCAAGCGTGCCTCGGCCCGGGACATTGCGTTCGTGTTCCAGATGTTTGCGCTCTACCCGCACATGTCGGTGCGGCAGAACATCGCTTTTCCGCTGGTCTCGCAAGGCATGCCGCGCGCCGAAATCGACGCCCGTGTGGCCCAGGCTGCCGCTACCTTGCACATCACGCATTTGCTTCAACATTCTGTCTCCGGCCTGACCAGCGGCGACCGCCAACGCGTGGCGTTGGGGCGCGCCATCGTGCGCCAGCCCCTGGCTTTCATGATGGACGAGCCGCTGGGGGCGCTGGATGCGGAGTTCCGCGAACTGATGTGCCTCGAATTACGCGCCCTGCATGACCGCTTGGGCGCGACCACGGTGTATGTGACCCACGACCAGCGCGAGGCCATGGCCATGGCCGACAAGATTGCCATCATGAACCAGGGCGTGATCGAGCAACTCGGTGCGCCGCAGGAAATTTACGAGCGCCCGGTCAGCGTCTTTGTGGCTGACTTTATGGGCTCGCCTTCGATGAACTTCATTCCTGCCCATGCCGCGCTGGCGCGCGGCGCGACCCAACTACCGCTTGGTACGGCCTCACTGGGCTTGCCTGCTGTGCAAGAGGACGTCAGCACGCGCGCCCTGCTCTACGGCGTGCGCCCTGAGCATGTCCGGCTGGAAGCCGACGCTGCTTTGCGCGCTGAAGTGCTGGGTGTGGAATACCTGGGCAACTGCCAGATCGTCACCCTCAAAACCGCGCAGGACAGCGTGGTTCGCGCCAAGATTGACGTGCATACCCGCACCCAGCGCGGCGACCAAACCGGCTTGGCTTTTGACAGCGCCCAGATCACCTTGTTTGACCAATCCAGCGGACGCGCCATCCGCACCGCCCGCGACGCACTGCCGCTGACGGGTGCCGCACGCACCGGAGCCGCCCATGGCTGATCTCTCGCTCTCCCATGTCAGCAAGCGCTTTGGCATGCAGACCGCTGTCAGCGACCTGCATATCGACATTGCCAGCGGTGAGTTGGTGGTCTTGCTCGGCCCCAGCGGAGCGGGCAAAACCACGACCTTACGGCTGGCCGCGGGGCTCGAAGTACCCGACAGCGGCAGCGTGTCCATCGGCGGACGCGATGTCACCCGCTTGGCCCCGGCCCTGCGCGATGTGACCTTTGTGTTCCAGCAGTATTCGCTCTATCCGCACCTGAGCGTCTATGACAACCTGGCCTTTCCGCTGCGCTCGCCGCTGCGCAAAACCAATGAGGCGGATGTGAAAACCAAGGTACTGGAAGTGGCGCGCATGCTGCGCATGGAAGACAAGCTCAACAACCCGGCGACCAAACTCTCGGGCGGACAGATGCAGCGCGTAGCCATCGGCCGCGCCTTAGTGCGCAACCCGGCGGTCTACCTGATGGACGAGCCGCTCTCCTCGCTGGACGCCAAGCTGCGCAATGACCTGCGGCTGGAGCTCAAGCGCATCCAGCAGGACACCGGCGCCACTATGCTCTATGTGACGCACGACCAGGTGGAGGCGCTCACGCTGGCCAACCGCATCGGCGTACTCGACCAGGGCCGCCTGGTGCAGCTCGGCACACCGCAACAAGTCTACGAAGACCCGCATACGGTGGCTGTGGCCAGCCGTCTGGGTTCGCCGCGCATTAATTTGCTGCCGCGTGCAGCGCTGGGTCAAGCGGCCTTGCCGCCCACGGTGCAAACCATCGGCGTTCGGGCCGAGCATGTGCAATTGACAGACGCCACCAGCGCACAGCTCCATGCCCAGGTACAACGCATCGAACGCCTGAGCGACCAGTACCTGCTGCACCTGCGTCTGGCAGGCAGCGATACCGAGTTAATCGTTGCCGCGCCCCCGGAACAAGTGGCCCACCTTGGCCAAAGCGTCGGCGTGCACATCGCGCACAGCCTGTGGTTCGACGCCGCCGGGCTGCGTGTGCGCGGCTGAGAGACCATTGCCCCAAGGGAAAACCGACCATGTCCTTCACTCCACTCATCCAAAACGCCACCCAAACGCTGGTAGACCACCTCGACGAACTAACCGCCCTGGACCAGGCCATTGGCGACGGCGACCACGGCCTGAATATGCGCCGGGGCGCGCAAGCCATTCAGGCCAAGCTGGCCGAGATGGAAGGCAAAGGCCTACATGAATCGCTCAAAACCATGGGCAAGACCTGCGTGGCCATGATCGGCGGCTCCTCCGGCCCGGTCTTTGGCACCTTGTTGATGACGCTGGGCAAAGCGCTGCCGCCCGAGCCCGCGTCCCAGGATTTCGCCGTGGCCCTGCGCGCCAGCATCGAAGCGCTGACGCGTTTGGGCAAAGCCGAGGTCGGGCAAAAAACGCTCTTGGACGTACTCGACCCGGTGCAAAAAGTGCTTGCTGCAGGCGGACCCGATTTGATCGCGCGCGTGCGCCAATGTGCGTTTGACAGCGCGCAGGCAACCGCCAACATGGACGCCACGCGCGGGCGCTCGTCTTTTCTGGGCGACCGCGCCAAGGGCCATGTGGACCCCGGCTCCCGCTCCATGGCGCTCATCATCGGCGCGGTCTGCGACAGCCTGCAGACAGCCTGAAAATACCCGCATCCCCACTTTTTTGACGCACAAGGCGCACCATGAAAAATCTGATGAACAACGTCGACAACGTGTTGACCGAATCGCTGGACGGCTTTGCCGCCGCGCATGCCGACATCGTTGCGCTCGGCGCAGAACACGAGTTTGTGCGCCGCAAGCGCAACAAGCCGGGCAAGGTCGCGCTGATCTCCGGTGGCGGTGCCGGGCATGAGCCGCTGCACGCGGGTTTTGTCGGCCATGGCATGCTCGACGCGGCCTGCCCGGGCCAGATCTTCACTTCGCCCACGCCCAACCAGATGATGAATGCCGCGCAAGCTGTTGATGGCGGCGCCGGGGTGCTGTTCATCGTCAAGAACTATTCCGGCGACATGATGAATTTCCAGATGGCATCCGAGATGCTGGACCAGGAGAACGCGGTGGTGGTCGTCAACGACGATGTGGCGGTGGAGGACTCCACCTACACCACCGGGCGGCGTGGCGTAGCAGGTACCCTGATCGTCGAAAAGATTCTGGGCGCTGCTGCCGAGCGCGGCGACAAACTGGCCGCACTCAAGGCGCTGGGCGACGCAGTGAACAAAGCCACCGCGTCCATGGGCGTGGCGCTGACCTCCTGCACCGTTCCCGCAGCGGGCAAACCCACGTTCCAGATCGGCATGAACGAGATGGAAGTCGGCGTGGGCATACACGGCGAGCCGGGCCGCCGCCGCGTGCCCCTGGCCAGCGCAGACGCGATTGCCGAAGAACTCACCGGCGCGGTGCTCAAAGACCTGGCCCTGCAATCCGGGCAAGAAGTGATTTTGCTGGTCAACGGCTTTGGTGGCACGCCGCTGGTAGAGCTGTACCTGATGGTCAACGCCGCCCGCAAGGTGCTGGACCGCCACGGCATCCGCGTGGTGCGCCACCTCACCGGGTCTTACGTCACCTCGCTCGAGATGGCCGGCTGCTCGATCACGGTCACGGCCGTCACGCCGGAGTTTTTAGCGCTGTGGGATGCGCCGGTGCACACCGCCGCGCTGCGCTGGGGCATGTAAGTTGCCCGGATCCCCGCTCAAACGCTAACCGGCTTGGTTTTCCAGATCTCGCGGGCGTACTGCTCAATCGTGCGGTCTGCTGAAAACGGGCCCATGGCTGCAATGTTGTGCAGGGTCTTGAGGGTCCAGGCGTCCGAGTTGCGGTAAGCGGCGTCGGCGGCGTCCTGGGCGGCGGCGTAGCCGGGGTAATCGGCCAGCAGCAGGTAATGGTCACCCCAGTTCACCAGCGCGTCGTAGATGCTCTGGTAACGCTGTGGCTCATCCGGGTTAAAAAATCCGTCGCGAATCGCCAGCAACACCTCCTGCAACTCCGGACAATTTTTCAGCGCCTCGGCGGCTTGGTATCCGGCAGCGCGTGTGGCCGCGACTTCGGGCGCGGTCAGCCCGAAGATGAAAATGTTGTCCTCGCCCACACCGTCCAGAATTTCCACATTCGCGCCATCGAGCGTACCGATGGTCAAAGCCCCGTTGAGTGCAAGCTTCATATTGCCGGTGCCCGATGCCTCGGTCCCGGCGGTGGAAATTTGTTCGGACAAGTCGGCGGCCGGGATGATGCGCTCGGCCAGGCTGACGCTGTAATTGGGAATGAAGACCACCTTGAGCTTGTCGCCCACGCGGGGGTCATTGTTGATCGTTGTGGCCAGATCATTGATGAGCTGGATGATCAGCTTGGCCATGTGGTAGGCCGAGGCCGCTTTACCGGCAAATATCACCACCCGCGGGACCATGTCGGCCTGCGGCGCGCGCAGGATGCGCTGGTAGCGCGCAATCACATGCAGCACATTGAGAAGCTGGCGTTTGTATTCGTGGATGCGCTTGACCTGCACATCAAACATGGCATGGACCGGTAACTGCAGCCCCATGTTCGTTTGCACCCAGTCTGCCAAGCGCTGCTTATTGGCGCGTTTAGCATCTTGCAACGCCTTGATCAGAGCGGGTTGGTGGCCCAAGGGCGCCAAACCACCGAGCTGGGTGAGGTCGCGTCGCCAGCCGGTGCCGATGTATTTGTCGAGCACCCCGGACAGAGCGGGATTAGCCTGTGCCAGCCAGCGCCGCGGTGTGATGCCATTGGTTTTGTTGTTAAAGCGCGCAGGCCATAGCTGCGCAAATTCAGCAAATATCGATTGCTGCATGAGCGCCGAGTGCAGAGCCGAAACGCCATTGACCGAGTGGCTGGCCACCACCGCCAGATAGGCCATGCGCACCCTGCGCTCGCCTTGTTCATCGACCAGGGAGACGCGCTGCAACAGTTCAGGCGTGGCGCCCTGCGCGCTCAGATCACCCAGAAAACGGGCGTTGATGCCGAAGATGATCTGCAAATGGCGCGGCAGGATGCGCCCGAACATCTCCACCGGCCAGGTCTCCAGCGCCTCATGCATCAGCGTGTGGTTGGTGTAAGAGAAAACCCCCTGGCACAGAGCCCAGGCCTGGTCCCAGGGCAGCGCATGCTCGTCCAGCAGCAGGCGCATAAGCTCGGGAATGGCCAGTACCGGATGGGTGTCGTTGAGGTGGATGCTGACCTTGGCAGGCAACTGGCTGAAATCGGTGTGCGTCTGGTGGTAGCGGCGCAACAAATCCTGCACGCTGGCGCTCACAAAAAAATATTCCTGGTGCAGCCGCAGTTCGCGCCCGGCGGGGGTGGAGTCATCGGGGTACAGCACACGGCTGACGTTTTCCGAGTGGTTTTTACTCTCCACCGCAGCAAAGTAATTGCCCCGGTTGAATGCGCCAAGATCAATTTCGTGGGTTGCCTTGGCCGACCACAGACGCAGCGTGTTGGTGGCCTGCGTGTCGTAGCCGGGGATGATGGTGTCGTAGGCCATGGCCTGCACCTCATGGGCGCTGATCCACTGGCACCTGCCATGTTCTTCAACCACATGCCCGCCGAACTGCACCCGGTAGACGACCTCGGGCCGGGCGAATTCCCATGGATTGCCCTGGGTCAGCCAGTAGTCGGGAACCTCGACCTGCCGACCGTCCACAATGGTCTGGCGGAACATGCCGTAGTCGTAGCGGATTCCGTAGCCAAAACCCGGGATATTCAGCGTGGCCATGGCGTCCAGAAAACAGGCCGCCAGCCGCCCCAGGCCGCCGTTGCCCAAAGCCGCATCCGGCTCGAGTTCGCTGATGGCCGCCATATCCACGCCGAAGTCCAGCAGCGCCTGCCGCACCCGGCTACGCAGGCCCAAGGCCAGTAAGGCGTTGCCAAAAGTGCGCCCCACCAAAAATTCCATGGACAGGTAATACACCCGCTTGGAATCCTGGGCGTACTGCGCGCGGGTGGTTTTCATCCAGCGCTCGATCAATTGGTCACGCACAGCGAAGGCTGCGGCGTTGAGCCAATCCTGGGCGCTGGCGGCCTGCGGGTCTTTGCCCACGCTGAACATCAGCTTGTTGGCGATGGCGCGTTTGAGCGACTCCAGGTCCCGCTTGGGGCTGTCGAATGGAAATGCGGCCACGGGGGCGATGGAATCAAGTGAATTCATGGACGGTGTCAAAGTGCAAAAAGGGGTGAAGAGGGGTTAAGAGAGAAGCGACGCATACAGATCGCGGTAGCGCAAGGCGGATTGCTCCCAACCCGATGCAATTCGCATGCCGTTTTGGCGCACACGGCTCCAATCGGCGCGGCGGCGGTACAGCGCAAAGGCCCGGCGCACTGCGCGGCGGTAGTCGGTGGTATCAAAGTTATCAAAAACAAAACCGGTGGCGCTGCGGTCATCCAGCGACTCCAGGTCGGTGTCGACCACGGTGTCGGCCAGGCCTCCGACGCGGCGCACCAGCGGCAGGCTGCCGTATTTCAAGCCGTAGAGCTGGGTCAGGCCGCAGGGCTCGAAGCGCGAGGGAACCAGGGTGACGTCGCTGCCGCCAAAGATGCGGTGCGCCAGCGCCTCGTCGTAGTCCAGCCGCACCGCCATGCGCCCCGGGTGCGCTTGCGCTTGCGCTGCCAGCGCATGTTCCAGGGCGGTATCGCCGCTGCCCAAAACTAGCAGCTGCCCGCCACCGCCCACCACCTCCTCGACGCCGCCGAGCACCAGCGGCAGGCCTTTTTGTTCGGTGAGTCTGCCGACCAGCGAAAACAACGGGGCGTCGGGCAGCAGATCCAAACCGGTCTCGGCTTGCAAGGCCGCTTTGTTCAGCGCCTTGCCAGTCAGTTTGCGCCCGTCAAAAGGATGGGCCAGCAGGGCATCGTAGCCCGGATCCCAGACGCTTGCGTCCACGCCGTTCAAGATGCCGCTCAACTGCGCGGCGCGGCTGCGCAACAGCCCGTCCAGACCGAATCCTTGTTCCGGGGTCTGGATTTCGCGGGCGTAGCTGGGGCTGACGGTGCTGATGTGGTCGGCATAGACTAGGGCGGCTTTCATGAACGAAACCTGGCCGTAAAACTCCAAGCCATTGACACCAAAGGCACTGGCAGGCAGACCCAGATCGGCAAAACAAGCGGCGGCAAAGCAGCCCTGGTAGGCCAGGTTGTGGATGGTGAACAGGGTGGGAACCCGCTGCGGGCTGTCCCAGTAGGCCATGCAGGCCGGTGACAGCCCGGCGTGCCAGTCATGGCAATGCACCAATTGGGGGCTCCAGCCCGCGTCCAAGCCGTAGGCCAGGTGCGCCGCGCCCCAGGCCAGTGCGGCGAAGCGGCGGTGGTTGTCCGCATAGGGGTTGTGCTGCGTATCGTGGTACGGGTTGCCGGGCCGGTCATACAGGCCGGGCGCCATCAGCACATAGGCCTGCAACGCGCCACCGGCGGTACCCAGTCCGGGCAATTCACCGAGTACGATGTCCACGCCCTCACCCCAGGGCGTCGTGAAGCTGCCGACTTTTTCCGGCGCGCGAAGCCCAGCGACGACGGCGGGGAATCCGGGCAGCAAGGCCCGCACCGCGCAACCCTGCGCGCCCAGCGCTGCGGGCAGAGCCCCGGCCACATCGGCAAGCCCACCCGTTTTGAGCAAGGGAAAGAGTTCGGCGCTGACCTGGAGAATGCGCATGTGCAGGACCCCGGATGGGGGGATTAAGAAGCCTTCAATGCGTCGAGCATAGCCTTGGTGATGAGTACCACGCCGTTGTCAGTGCGCTCAAAACGCGCTGCGTCAAGCGCGGCATCTTCACCGACGACCAGGCCCTCCGGCAATTCGCAGCCACGGTCCACCACCACCTTGCTCAATCGGCAGCCGCGCCCGACCGTCACGTCGGGCAAAAACACCGCCTGATCGACGACGCAAAACGAATGCACCCGCACGCCGGAGAACAAGACCGAATTGCTGACCACCGAGCCCGACACAATGCAGCCACCCGAAACCATAGTGTTGATGGCCTGCCCGTGCTTGCCCCGCACATCCTGTACAAACTTGGCCGGCGGAAGCTGGCGTTGGTTGGTCCAGATGGGCCAACTGGTGTCGTAAATATCCAGCGCCGGCGTGACCGATGCAAGGTCAAGGTTGGCCTCCCAGAAGGCGTCAATCGTTCCCACGTCCCGCCAATAGGGCTGGGACTCCTGGGTAGACGACACGCAGGACATGGAAAACGGATGGGCAATGGCCCGCCCCTCTTCCACCACGCGGGGAATCACGTCTTTGCCAAAGTCGTGGCTGGAGTCGGGGTTGGCCAGATCTTCATCGAGCACCCGGTACAAATACGCTGCGTTGAATATGTAAATCCCCATGCTGGCCAAGGCCATGTCCGGGTGGTCCGGCATGGCTTCGGGGTGCTCAGGCTTCTCAGCAAAACTGACGATGGTGCGCGCCGCGTTGACCGCCATCACCCCGAACGCGGTGGCTTCGGCCAAGGGCACCTCGATACAGCCCACCGTGCAATCCATGCCGCTGTCCACATGGTCCTTGAGCATCAGCGAATAATCCATTTTGTACACATGGTCACCGGCCAGGATCACCACGTATTCCGGATGGCTGCTTTGGATGATGTCCAGGTTCTGGTAGATGGCATCCGCCGTGCCACGGTACCAATGCTCTTCGTTGAGCCGTTGCTGCGCCGGCAGCAGGTCCACCATCTCGTTGAGCTCGGCGCGCAAAAAACTCCAGCCGCGCTGCAAATGGCGTAACAGGGAATGCGACTTGTACTGGGTGATGACGCCAATCCGCCGGATGCCGGAGTTGACGCAGTTGGACAGCGCGAAATCGACGATGCGGAATTTGCCACCGAAATACACCGCCGGTTTGGCGCGCCGGTCGGTGAGCTGCTTCAGACGGGAACCGCGTCCGCCAGCCAGCACCAGTGCAATGGTGCGACGCACCAGCATGTGGGGCTGCGTGGAGGCCTTGTGCGCGGCATCTGTGGTGGACATGGGGTCTCTCCTGACTTGGTTCTTGTTAGGTTGATACCGGCGCCGCGCTGGCAAGCCACAAACTCTCCGGCGGCAGCATTTCGGCATCGTGCAAGCGTCTATTAAGGCTGTGGCCGCCAGCCGTGTCAATAAGAAGAAACCACGCCCCGGGCGGCAGCACACAACGCAGCGTCTCAGACGTACCGTTACACAGCAGCAGGCAACTCGCGTTCAGCGCATCCGTCTGGCGCGCGCCGCCAGGGCCGTTGGCCCGGTCGAGCTGTACGGCGATCGTGCGCTGCGCCGGATCGTTCCAGTCCTGGGGCTGCGGACAGGTTCCATCGGCCAAAAACCAGCGCGCCACCACGCCCTGCTCTTCTCCCGACTCTGCACCATCTGTCTGCCACCAGCAGGCACTGCGCAGCACGGCACGGTTGCGGCGTAGCGCCTGGACTGCGCCGATGAAATCCGCGAAGCCCACATCGGCCCGCTCCCAAGCCAACCAGCTGATGGCGTTGTCCTGGCAGTAGGCGTTGTTATTGCCACCCTGGCTGTGGCCGATGCTGTCGCCCGCCTGCACCATCGGGGTGCCTACCGACAGCAGTGTCACGGCCAGCAGCAGGCGCTGCCACTGGTTGCGCTGCGCCTGAATCTTCGGGTCACCGGTCTCACCTTCGACGCCGCAGTTGATGCTCAGGTTGTGGCCATGTCCGTCGCGGTTGTCCTCGCCATTGGCCTGGTTACGCCGTTCGGCATAGCGCAGCAGGTCGGCCAGGGTGAAGCCGTCGTGCGCGGCCACAAAATTCACACTGCTGTGGGTTGCCCGCGCGCGGGTGTCAAAGGTGTCGCTGGAGCCGGCCAGCCGCGTAGCCCATTCGCCCAGGCCTCCATGGCGGTGCAACCAGAAGCCGCGCTGTGTATCGCGGAAGCGGTCATTCCACTCCAGCCAGCCGGGCGGAAACTGCCCCAGCTGGTAGCCGCCTTCGCCGATGTCCCAGGGCTCCGCAACCAGCGTGCAGCGCGACACCACCGGGTCGTCCGCCAAGGCTTGAAACAAAGGTGCGCGGGCAGAGAATGCGTGGCCCTGCGCCGCCGCACCGCGCCCCAGCGCCGGTGCCAGATCGAAGCGAAAACCATCGATACCAAAGTCCAGTACCCAGCTGCGCAGGCTTTGCAGCACCATGCGCACAACCAGCGGATGGTCCAGCCGCAAGCAGTTGCCGCAGCCGGTCCAGTTGCGGTATTGCGCAGGGTTGTCCGGATCCAGGTGGTAGTAGGTGGCGTTGTCGATACCGCGCAAGCCCAGCGTCGGGCCGTGTTCATCGGTCTCGCCGCTGTGGTTGTAGACCACATCGAGCAGCACCTCCAACCCGGCAGCGTGCAAAGCGCCAACCATGTCGCGCAACTCGCTGCGCGGGCTGCTGCCGGGCTGGCCGCTCCAGTAGCGCGCGGTCGGTGCACTCCAGGCAACCGGGCTGTAGCCCCAGTAGTTGCGCAAGTTCAGTTTCAGCAACCGCAGTTCATCGGCGCAGGTAGCCAAGGGCATCAGGCTGACCGTGTTCACGCCCATTTTTTGTAGGTGTGCGATCGCCGCCGGGTGGGCCAAACCGGCGTAGGTGCCGCGCAAGGCCCGAGGAATATCGGGGTGCAGCGCGGTGAAGCCCTTGACGTGCAACTCGCAGATCAGCCGCTGCGCGGGGTCTATCGCCGGGCCGCGCGCTGCGGGTTTGATGGGCTCCACCACAAGGGCCTTCATGGCCGTTTGCGCATTGTCCCGCGTGTCCTGGCGCAGTGGCGAATCGACTTGGTGGCCGAGGTGGATATCCTGCCCGCCGTACGCGCCAAGGACCGCGGCTGCGCTCGGGTCAAGCAAAAGTTTGTGCGGATTGAAGCGCTGCCCTTGCGCCGGGTTCCAGGGACCATGCACGCGCCAGCCGTACACCAGCCCCGGCGCTGCGCCTGGCAGAAGGGCTTGCCAGACGCCGTCCACCGCCGCAGGCATCGGCAAGCGCCGGACTTCGGTCTGTCCTTCGGTGTCAAACAAGCACAAGTCGACCGCCTGCGCATTCGGTGCGGCCAAGGCGAAGGCCACACCGCCCTCGACTACCGATGCGCCCAGTGCAGGCGCACCGTGCAAGGGCCTCAGCACCACGTCCATCACGTCGGCATCAAACCTGGCTCCAACACCAGACAGGACAGCGGCGGCAAATGCAGAACCAAGGATTGCCCATGCCCGTGCGCCCACTGTGCGTCGGTATGCAGGCTGCCATTGCCGATACCGCTGCCGCCGTACACGGCTGCATCGGTGTTGATGAGTTCGCGCCACGCGCCGCCCTGCGGCACACCCAGCCGGTACCCGGCGCGTGGCAAGGGCGTGAAATTGCAGACCACCACCGCGCACTGGCCGCTGCGCGACCAGCGGGCAAATGCCAGCACCGACTGGGCATGGTCTTGGTGCGCAATCCAGCTGAATCCGCCCGGCTCTACGTCCTGCTCGTGCAAAGCAGGAAAAGCGCAGTACACGCGGTTGAGGTCATGCACCAGACGCTGCACACCGGCATGGGCCGGCTGGTCTTGCAAATGCCAGGGCAGGCTATCGGCATCGGCCCATTCCGTGGGCTGCGCGAACTCGCTCCCCATGAACAGCAGCTTCTTACCCGGGTAGGCCCACATCAAGCCGTAGAGCGTGCGCAAGTTGGCAAATTGCTGCCACGGGTCGCCCGTCATCTTGCCCAGCAGCGAACGCTTACCGTGCACCACCTCGTCGTGCGAGAGGGGAAGCACAAAGTTTTCGCTGAAGGCGTACATCAGCCCGAAGGTCAGAAGGTTCTGGTGGTGGCGGCGGTACACCGGGTCGAGCTGCATGTAGTCCAGCGCATCGTGCATCCAGCCCATATTCCATTTGAAGTGAAAGCCCAGGCCGCCGCTGGCCAGGTCCGGCGCAGGCGGGCGGCTCACGCCGGGAAAGGCGGTGGACTCTTCGGCAATCATCAAAGTGCCGGGCCGCTCCACGCCGATCTGGTGGTTCAGTCGGCGCAGGAAATCCATAGCCTCCAGGTTTTCGCGCCCACCGTGGCGGTTGGGTATCCACTGACCAGGGCCCCGGCTGTAATCGCGGTAGAGCATGGAGGCCACGGCGTCCACCCGCAGGCCGTCAATACCAAAACGCTCCAGCCAATAGAAGGCGTTGCCGATCAAAAAGTTGCGCACCTCCGAGCGGCCGAAGTTGTAGATCAGCGTATTCCAGTCCTGGTGGAAACCTTCTTTGGGGTCGGCGTACTCGTACAGGTGCGTGCCATCGAAATCGGCCAGGCCGTGCGCGTCGCTGGGAAAGTGCGCGGGCACCCAATCCAGAATCACGCCCAGTCCAGCCGCATGGGCCGCGTCCACAAAGTACTGAAAATCTTCCGGGCTGCCAAAGCGCGCGGTCGGTGAAAAAAGCCCCAGCGGCTGATAACCCCAGGACGCATCGAAGGGATGCTCGCTCACCGGCAGCAGCTCCAGGTGGGTGAAGCCCAGGTCGCGGGCATAAGGCACCAGCGTGTCGGCAAGTTCGCGGTAATTCAACCAGCGCCAGCCATCGGCCTTGCGCCAGGAACCCAGATGCACTTCGTACATGGACATCGGCGCACCCAGAGCGTTGGCGGCTGCGCGCGCAGGCTGCATCGCGCGCCGGGCCGGCAGGCCACACACCACGCTGGCGGTGCCGGGCCGCAATTCCGATTGGAATGCGTAGGGATCGGCTTTGAGCGTGACCTTATCGTGCGCGCCCAGAATTTCAAATTTGTACACATCGCCACGCGCCACCCGGGGCAGAAAAATTTCCCACACGCCGCAGCCGTGGCGCAAGCGCATCGGGTGGCGCCGCCCGTCCCACTGGTTGAAATTGCCGACCACCGATACCCGTTTCGCGTTGGGCGCCCACACGGCAAAGCGGGTTCCGGGAATACCGGCGCGGGTATCGGGATGCGCGCCCAGGCATTCGTAGGGCCGTTGGTGCGAGCCTTCAGCGAGCAGCCAGGCGTCGGCGTCGGACAGCAGCTCGGTGAAAGCGTAAGGGTCATCGAGCAGCGTGCTGCTGGCGGTACTGCCCGCGCCTTGGTGCCAATAGACCCGCAACTGGTAATCAAAGGGGACGCTGCGCCCGGCCAATGCGCCGCTGAAAACACCGCTGTCCCCACGGCGCGGCAGGCTGCCCACCAGCCGCTGCGTGCTGCGCTCCACCACGTCCACCGCGTGGCCATCAGGCAGCAGGGCGTTGACCCATAAGCGCCCGCCCTGCAAGTGCATGCCCAGAACGCCAAAGGGGTCGGCGTGCCGGGCCGCCATCAGGGCGGAAACGTCGTGGTCGCTGAGCATAGGGGGCAGCGCTCAGCGCGCCAAACCGAAATAGCCACCCCAGGGCTGCAGTGCCACGTAGCCCTCAATCAGCAAAGCACCGTCCAGACCGCTGCCCTGCAGCGCCTGTGAGCCGTAGTGCCCAGGCGGCAGCGGCCAGTCCACCGCCACATCGCTGAAATTGAAAACGCACAGCACGCACTCCCCGGCATGGCTGCGCTCAAAGGCCAGCACCTGCGGGTGCAGCGGCAGCAGCCGCATTGCGCCGTGCACCAGCACAGGGTGCTGCGCGCGCCAACGGATCAGGACGATGTAGAAGTTCAGCAAGCTGTGCGGATCGGCATGCTGCGCATCAACCGCCAACGCCCGGTGCTGGGGCGGCAAAGGGAGCCAGGGCTCGGCGCTGCTGAAACCGGCCTGCGCCGGCTGCGCTTCCCACGGCATCGGGGTGCGGCATCCGTCACGGCCCTTGAACTCGGGCCACATGGCTTTACCAAAGGGATCTTGCAATTGCTCAAACGAAATGTCCACCTGGGTGAGACCCAACTCATCGCCTTGGTAGATGCAGGGACTGCCGCGCATGCTCATTTGAAAGGCTGCTGCCAGGCGCAGCAGGCGCGCATCGGGCTCTGCACCGCCCCAGCGCGTGGCGACCCGCATCACGTCGTGGTTGGACAAGGCCCAGCTTGGCCAGCCATCGCCCACGGTGGCCATGAATTTTTCAAGAAGTCCGTGCAAAAACGTGGCGCTGTGCTTGGCTCCAAGCAGGTCAAAGGAATAGGCCATGTGCAGCTTGTCGCCGCCTTGGGTGTATTCAGCGATGCGGGCCAGGCTGTCGTCGTCGCCGATTTCACCGACCATGGTGCTTCCGGGGTAGTGGTCCAGCAGGGCACGCAGTTCCTTCAAAAAACCGAGGTTTTCGGGCCGGCTTTTGTCGTACACATGGTGCTGGCGGCTGTAGGGGTTGACCGGGTCAACCGAGGCGTCTGCGGGATCGGGCTGGCCGCGCCCCGGGTTGTTGCGCAGCGCCTGGTCATGGAAATAAAAATTCGCGGTGTCGAGCCGGTAGCCGTCCACCCCGAGCTCGAGCCAGAAGCGTACATCGTCGAGCACGGCGGCGCGCACCTGCGGGTTGTGGAAATTCAGGTCGGGCTGCGAGACCAGAAAGTTGTGCAGGTAGTACTGCAAGCGCCGGGTGTCCCACTGCCAGGCGCTGCCGCCAAAAATGGAGAGCCAGTTATTGGGCGGCGTGCCGTCGTCGCGCGCATCCGCCCACACATACCAGTCTGCGCGCGGGTTGTCTTGGCTGGCGCGGCTCTCGATGAACCAAGGGTGTTGATCGGAGGTGTGCGACAGCACCTGGTCGATCATGACTTTGAGGCCCAGGCTGTGCGAGTGGCGCACCAATTCGCGAAAGTCGTCCAGGGTGCCAAAGAGCGGATCGATGTCACGGTAGTCGCTGACGTCGTAACCGAAGTCCTTCATCGGGCTTTTGAACACCGGCGACAGCCACACCGCGTCAGCACCGAGGGCTGCGACATGGGCAAGGCGCTGCGTGATACCCGGCAGGTCGCCCACGCCGTCGCCGTTGCTGTCCTGGAAGGAGCGTGGGTAGATCTGGTAGATGATGCCGCCGCGCCACCAATCCGGTGTGTCAGCCCGCGCTGCGGACGCTTGATTCATGGGTGCTGCGGCTCCAGGGGGGCGGCCGGCCCGGCGCCGGCAGCTGCAAACATTGTAGGTGGGGGCTGCTGCTTAAGCGACTGCGGTCCAGCGCCCACCGGCGCGGCTGGAGGCCACCACCGCCTCGATGAACTGCATGCCGCGCAAACCGTCCTCAATCGTCGGCACCTGGCAGGCGAGCGGGTTGGGCGCACGCTGTTCCCAGCGCGCATGCAACTGTTCGGCAAAGTCGGTGTAGAGCTGGGCAAAAGCCTCTAAATAACCTTCGGGATGACCGGCCGGAATCCGGCTGGCATGCGCCGCCGCGGGCCCCGCCGCGGCACCTGCGCGGGTGATCAGCTGCGGCGCGCCGCCCAGGGGCGTGAACCAGAGCTGGTTGGGATGTTCCTGGCGGAATTCGAGGCCAGCCTTGGTGCCGTAAACGCGCACCTTCAAACCGTTCTCGTTCCCCGGCGCAACCTGGCTAGACCACAGCATGCCGCGCGCACCATTGCGGTAGCGCATCAGCACATGGGCGTTGTCATCGAGCTGGCGGCCGTCCACAAAAGTCGACACATCCGCGCAGACCTCGTGCAGCTGCTGGCCGCTGATGAAGCGCGCCAGGTGTTCGGCGTGGGTGCCGATGTCGCCCAGCGATCCACCCGCACCGGCCTGCGCCGGATCCACGCGCCACGCGGCTTGCTTTTGGCCTGTGGCTTCCAGCGGGGTGCTCAACCAGTCTTGCACATACTCGGCGTGCACCAAACGAATCTCGCCTAAATCGCCCGCCGCCACCATGGCCCGGGCCTGGCGCGCCATGGGGTAGCCGCTGTAATTGTGGGTCAGCGCGAACAGGCAGTTGCTGGCGCGCACACTGGCCACCAGCGCCTGCGCGTCGGCCAACGTCGAGGTCAGCGGCTTGTCGCAAATGACATGGATGCCCGCCTCCAGAAAAGCCTGCGCCATGGGCGCGTGCAGGTGGTTGGGCGTGACGATCGCGACCGCGTCGATGCCGTCGGGGCGCTTCGCTTCAGCTTGCGCCATGGCGCGGTAATCGCTGTAGGCACGATCGGGCGCGATATGCAGCCCGGCGGCACTGGCGCGGGCGCGCTCGGGGTTGGCCGACAGGGCGCCCGCCACGAGTGCATAGCGGTCGTCCATGCGCGCAGCGATGCGGTGCACCGCGCCGATGAAGGCCCCCTGCCCGCCACCCACCATGCCGAGGCGGATACGCCGGGTCACGCCGGTGCTGCTGCTTGCTTCGATTGCCATAAATCTGTCCTTTGTGCCTGCGCTATGCCGTTGGTTTATTTGATGCCGAGCATCTTGCGGTTGGCTTTAGCGTCCACGGCGCTACCGGCAAAGTCGTCAAAGGCACGCTCGGCCACGCGGATGATGTGGTCGCGGATGAAGACCGCGCCTTCGCGCGCGCCGTCTTCCGGGTGCTTGAGGCAGCACTCCCACTCCAGCACCGCCCAGCCGCTGTAGTCGTAACCGGCCAGCTTGCTGAAGATGCCTTTGAAGTCCACCTGCCCGTCGCCCAGCGAACGGAAGCGCCCGGCGCGCTGCAACCAGGGCTGAAAGCCGCCGTACACACCCTGCTTGCCGCTGGGATTGAACTCGGCGTCTTTGACGTGGAAGATTTTGATGCGCTCGTGGTAGTGGTCGATGTACTCCAGGTAATTGAGTTGCTGCAGCACAAAGTGGCTGGGGTCGTACAGCAAGCAGGCGCGCTTGTGGCCGTGCACACGGTCCAAAAACATCTCGTAGCTGACGCCGTCGTGCAGGTCTTCGCCGGGGTGCACCTCGTAACAGACGTCCACGCCCGCGTGGTCAAACGCGTCCAGGATCGGCGTCCAGCGCTTGGCCAAGTCATCAAACGCGGTCTCGATCAAACCGGCCGGGCGCGGCGGCCAGGAATACAAGTAGGGCCAGGCCAGCGCGCCCGAGAAGGTCACATGCGCGGTCAGCCCCAGGTTCGCCGAAGCCTTGGCCGCCAGCATCATCTGCTTGACCGCCCACTTCTGCCGTAGCGCCGGGTTGCCCCGCACCTCGGGCGCGGCAAAGCCGTCAAAGCCCGCGTCATATGCCGGATGCACCGCCACCAACTGGCCCTGCAAATGGGTGGACAACTCAGTGATTTCCAGCCCGTGGCTTGCCAGAATGCCCTGCACCTCCTGGCAATAGGTTTTGCTCTGCGCCGCCTTCTTCAGGTCAAACAGGCGCGCGTCCCAGCTGGGAATCTGCACCCCCTTGTAGCCCAGACCCGCCGCCCAGGCGGCAATCGAATCCAGCGAATTAAAAGGCGCGGTATCCCCCGCAAACTGGGCCAAAAAAATAGCCGGTCCTTTGATCGTTTTCATGGTGCTCCTCGTTGTGGGTTTGTCACTTTCGGGCGGGCTGATGGGGCGCGCCTGCTGACATGCTAACCAAGGCTGAGGGGCGGGGGGCGGGAGTTGGGAAATATTTTTGGAGCGAGCACCGGGCGCTTGGGGGGCAGTACCGTGGGTCGCACCACAAGGTGCCACAAGTCCGCCGGTGCAGATAAGCAATCAACCTCAAGCTGCCTTCAAATGCATATCAATATGCATGGACTCAAAAGGGCAGACCAGACCGTCGCTGTCGGTGCGCTCCAGCAGCCCGAGTTCCGCCAGGGCTTGCACGTCTTCATGAACGCGCTTGACGTCGCGGCCCACGGTACGGGCCAGTTCGCGCACCGATAACTCGCCCTTGCCCTGGGCGGCGCGAACAATGTCCCAGCGCTTCTCTGTGAGGCGGCCGAAGAAGTGCGCCGGGCTTTCGAAGTTCAGCACCTCGCCCTGATAGCTGTCGGCTTGCGCAACCTTGGCTATCGCGCGCAAAGCGCCCTTCCAATCCGGCTGAAGGGTGATGGTTAGAAAGCGCTCGGTCATATTGGTCTCCGGGCCGCTACGGCGGCGATAAAGTCTTCCACGAGTTGCTCAACGCTGATAAACACATACGGCTTCTCGACACCGTTCAAGTGGCAGTGGTCGCCCTTGCCGCGCTCGTTATCGAAACCAACGACACGCACACCATTCACCACATAAGCCGCGCGGTACTTGTACCCATGCTGAGTGGGTGGCACGGGCTTAGGGACCTTCCAAATCACAAGCTCCAAAATTGCGCCATCTGTTGTGATGTCTTTAAAGCGGGTAACGAGTTGCGCAGTCATGTTGGCTATTATGCCAACATGGCGTGAATGCATCTCGCGTCAGATAAGAGCCTTTATCTGCCGAGCAAATAAAACGCGCCTAATCCCCCCACCCGCCCCGCCCTGGGGCAGGGATACAAAAAAGGCCCCATGCCGCACACCCCCCTGGGCTACTCAACCAAGCAAGAAAACATTGCCGTCACCGGCGTAGCCGACGTGGTGATCCGCTCGCTGCTGGACAAGCAGCAGTTCCACGACCCGCTGGGGGCGGCGCTGCGGCTGGGGATTTCTTCGGCGCACTGGCCGCTGTTCGGCTTGTTGTGGCCGTCAGGCCTGCGGTTGGCGCAGCGCATGGCAGCGCATCCGGTGCGGGCGGGGGAGCGGATTTTGGAGATCGGCTGCGGGCTGGCGCTGGCCAGTCTGGTGGCGCACCGGCGCGGGGCGGATATGACGGCCAGCGACTGCCATCCGCTGTCGGGCGTGTTTTTGCGCGCCAACGTGGCGCTTAACCAGCTGCCGCCGCTGGACTACCGGCACGGGCAGTGGGGCGAGGGGCTGCAGGCTAGCGCCAATGAGACGGGTTTGAGCGGGCGCTTTGGCCTGATTGTGGCCAGCGACGTGCTGTATGAGCGCGACGAGCGCGGCGACCTGGCCGCGTTTATTGAAGCGCACGCCAGCGCCAGCGCCGAGGTCTGGCTGGTCGACCCCAACCGCAGCAACCGGCCGCAGTTTCACCGCCATATGCGGCTGCTGGGCTTTTCGGTGCACGAGCAAGCGCTGGTTCAGGGACAGGCGGCGGGCGAAACCCCTTACCGGGGACGCATGCTGACCTATGTGCGGGGCGCGTGACAGCGAACAGCGGCCTTATGCCCTGCGCGCGGGGCCGATCACGCTGAAAACCACTCAAGTTTTATGCCATCAAACCGAATCTTCTCTGAACTATTGGAAAGATTGGTATGGAAAAACTAGCTCCCCGCGCACTGGCCAAGAATCTGGGCCGCAACATTGCTGCGCGCCGCAAGGCCGCGGGCCTGACGCAGGGCCGCCTGGCCGATTTGCTGGACGTGGACACGCTGACCGTCTCGCGTTATGAGACCGGCAACATCCTGCCCCCATTGACCACGATTGAGACGATTTCGCTGCTGTTGAATACGACCATGATGGAACTGATTGGCGACCGCACCGTCGCGCCGGTGCCGCAGGCGGACCGCATCGGCATCTGGCTGTCCACGCTGTCACAAGCAGACCGCGAGTGGATCACCGGCATCGTCAAACAGTTGGTGGCCCACTGCCAGCCCAGCCCTCCGGGCAAGCCCGGCAAAGCCGCAGAGTGAGCGGTGCGCGGGCGGCTAGCGCTCAGGCCTTGGCCAGGCGCGCAAAGGTTTTGCGGAACTTGTCGACCTTGGGCGCGGCCACCGCCATGCAGTAGCCCTGGTTGGGGTTGCGCGCAAAGAAGTCCTGGTGGTAATCCTCTGCAGCCCAGTAATTGTCCAGCAGCGCCAGCTCGGTGACGATGGGGCGGCTGAAGGCACCGCTGGTTTGGACCTCGTCCACAAAGGCCTGGACGTCGGCGAGTTGCGCGGCGTCGGAGCAGTAAATGCCGCTACGGTACTGGGGTCCGACGTCGTTGCCCTGGCGGTTCAGGCTGGTGGGGTCGTGGATCAGGAACATGATTTCCAGGATCTCGCGCAAGCTGATCTGCGCGGGATCAAAGACCAGTTTGATGACTTCGTTGTGGCCGCTGGCTCCGCTGCAGACATCTTCGTAGCGGGGCTGCTGCACATGGCCGTTGCTGTAGCCGGACTCGACGTCGAGCACGCCGCGCACCTGAACGAAAACCGCCTCGCTGCACCAGAAGCAGCCCGCGCCCAGGGCGATGGTGGGGTGGGAAGGTGTTTGCATAAGGTCAAAAACGGGCGATGCCCAAAAATGTGGAAGCGGTCGTAAGCATAGACGCCCTGCCGCCGATGGCGTCCAGCGCAGGGGTATTGGGCGGGTGCAATCGCACGCAATCAGGCGCGGCTACACTGCCCACCCGACCCGTACCACGCACCTTATGGCCATGAAAAATCCCCCTTTATGCCTGCCGCACACCGTGTCGGCGGCACCGGTGGCGCGGTCACCCCACACCACGGGACACTTGCCCCTACCGGGTCGCCTTGGAGTGACGGCGTAGCCATGCGGGTGCGTTACGGTTGGGTGATTGCGGGCGTGGTGGTGCTGGCCCTGGCCGCCGGGGCCTACAGGGTGGTGGATAAGCGCCAGACCGAACGCACCAAAGCCGCCGCGCAGACCGAAGCCGCAAAGGTCGTTCCGCCCACGCTGCTGAGCGCCGCCGACGTGCTGACGCTACAAAGCCAGACGCTGGCGGTAGGCGTGGAAGTGTCCGGGCCCATCAAGGCGGCCAACGCGGCTTTTGTCAAAGCCCGGGTGGCCGGTGAGGTTCAGGGGCTGCAGGTCCGCGAGGGCGATCTGGTGAAAGCCGGACAAGTGATCGGGCACATCGAGAACAGCGAATCCGGCGCGCGCCTGCGCCAGGCGCAGCAGCAGGCCGAGTCCAGCAAAACACAAATTGATGTGGCGCAGCGCAACTTTGACAACAACCGCGCACTGGTCGAACAGGGCTTTATTTCCAAGACGGCGCTGGAATCGTCCACCTCGGCGCTGACCAGCGCCCAAGCCCTGTACCGCGCGGCGCAGGCGGCGGTGGAGATTTCCCAAAAGGTGCTGGACGACCGCGTGCTGCGCGCGCCCATCAGCGGCTATGTCGCGCAGCGCCTGACACAGCCAGGCGAGCGGGCCGCGGTGGACGCGCGCATTGTGGAAATTGTGGACCTGTCCAAACTGGAACTGGAGGCCTCGGTCGGGGCCGCCGACTCGGTGCAGCTTCAGGTCGGCCAAAGCGCAGCACTGACAGTGGACGGCATTGCCGCACCGATTGCCGCGCGGGTGATCCGCATCAACCCCAACGCCGCGCCAGGCAACCGTTCAGTGATCGCCTACTTGGCACTGGCCGACAGCGCGGGCCTGCGCCAGGGCTTGTTCGCACAGGGCAGGGTCGCGGTGTCCAGCGTCACGGCGCTTGCGCTGCCGGTCAGCGCCGTGCGCACCGACAAGCCGCTGCCCTATGTGCAAGTGCTGGTAGACGGCACAGTGCAGCACCTGAGCGTGACGCTGGGTGTGCGCGGTACGGCAGCAACGACGGGCACCCCGAATTCGGCGCAGCTGGTGGCGGTCGAGGGCATTGCAGCGGGTGCGCAGGTTCTGGCTGGAAGCGTGGGGCCTTTGCGCCCCGGCAGCGCGGTCAGCCTGGCGCCGTCCGGCCTGTAAAGCATGTGGTTTACCCGCGTCAGCCTGCATAACCCGGTCTTTGCGACCATGGCCATGCTGGCGCTGGTGGTGCTGGGCTGGTTTTCGCTGCAGCGGCTGCAAATTGACCAGTTCCCCAATATCGACGTGCCCACGGTGGTGGTGGTGACCGAATACCCGGGGGCCTCACCGGAAATCGTGGAGAGCGAGGTCAGCAAGAAAATAGAAGAGGCCGTGAACCCGATCGGCGGCATCAGCAACCTGACCTCGCGCAGCTACGAAGGCCAGTCGGTGGTGGTTATTGAGTTCGGTCTGCAGTCCGAAGGACGCAAGGCGGCAGACGATGTGCGGGAAAAAGTGGCCGGCATCAAACCCCTGCTGCGACCCGAAGTAAAAGATTCGCGGGTGCTGCGCTTTGACCCGTCGGCCAAAGCCATCTGGTCCATGGCCATCACGGCCGAAGGCGTAGCGGGCGTCCCCAGCCCGGTGGAGTTGACGCGCTGGGCTGACCAGGTCGTCAAACGCCGACTGGAAAATGTGCGCGGCGTCGGCTCGGCCACCGTAGTCGGCGGCATGCCCCGGCAAATCAATCTGTACCTGCAACCCGCCGCGCTGGAGGCCTTTGGTGTCACGCCAGAACAGGTGGCAACCGCCGTAGAAAACGAGAACCAGGATCTGCCGGTGGGCAGCATCCGATCGTTGGAGCAGGACCGGGTCCTGCAGGTGCAAGGGCGCATCCAGCGGCCCGAAGATTTCGGCCAGATCACCGTGGTGCAGCGCACCGCTGGGCCGGTGCGTCTGCATCAAGTGGCCCACATCAGCGACGGGGCGCAGGCAGCCGAAAGCCTGGCGCTGTACAACGGCCAGCGCACACTGCTGGTGACGGTACAAAAAGCGCAGGATGAGAACACCATTGCCGTGGTCGACGGTCTGCGCAAAGCCCTGGACGAGATGCAGCAACAGGCCCCGGCGGGCGTGCGCCTGACGCAGATAACCGACGGCTCGCGGCAAATCCGGGTCTCGGTGGAGAACGTGCGCCGCACGCTGATTGAAGGTGCTCTGCTGACGGTTCTGATTGTTTTTTTGTTCCTCAACAGCTGGCGCTCCACCGTGATCACGGGGCTTACGCTGCCGATTGCCATCATCGGCAGCTTTTTGTTCATGTACTTGCTGGGCTTCACCATCAACATGATCACGCTGATGGCGCTCAGCCTGTGCGTAGGCTTGCTGATTGATGATGCAATCGTGGTACGCGAGAACATCGTGCGCCACATTGCCATGGGTAAAACGCCTTATCAGGCGGCGCTGGAGGGCACCGAGGAGATCGGGCTGGCGGTGCTTGCCACCACCTTGTCTATCGTCGCCGTGTTTTTACCCATCGGCTTTATGGGCGGAATCATCGGCAAGTTTTTCCATGAATTCGGCCTCACGATTGTGGTGGCGGTGCTGATCTCGATGTTTGTCAGCTTCACCCTAGACCCCATGCTCTCCAGCGTCTGGCACGACCCTGCGCTGGACGCCCACAGCAGAGGGAGGCCCTCCGGCTGGTACGGAAACACGATAGGCCGGGTGACCGGCTGGTTTGACCGCGCCACCGATAGCCTGGCCGGCGGATACCAGGAGATCCTGCGCTGGGCGCTGCTGCACAAAATTGCCACCGTGCTGTTGGCGATCGGTGTTTTTGCGTCCAGCGTGGCGCTGGTGCCGCTGCTGGGTACTGAGTTCATGCCCAAGTCGGATTTCTCTGAGACCACAGTCAACTTTTACACGCCGGTGGGCTCCTCTCTGGAGGTCACCGAGGCCCGGGCGCGGCAGGTGGAGGCCATCATCCGCAGCTTCCCCGAAGTGCGCTACACGCTGACCACCATCAACACCGGCAACGCGCAGGGCAAGATGTATGGCAGCACCTATGTGCGCCTCTCGGACCGGCAATTGCGCCAGCGCGGCATTGAGGAAATTGCGGTTGTGCTGCGTGATCGACTGCGCAGCGTGCCCGGCATCACGGTGACGCAGGTCGGGCTGGGCGACTCGGCGGGCGGGGCCAAGCAAATCCAGTTTTCTTTGCAAGGCCCGGACGGGCGCGAGCTGGAGCGTCTGGCCCAGACCGCCATGCCGCTGCTGCGCCAGGTGCCCGGGCTGGTGGACCTGGATTCCAGCGCCAAGCCAGACAAGCCCACGCTGGAGGTGCGCATCAAACGCGGTGTGGCCGCAGACATGGGACTGGGATTGGCACAGATTGGCAACAGCCTGCGCATTCTGGTGGCGGGCAAAACCGTGGGCACTTGGCGCGCACCCGACGACCAGACCTACGATGTGAACCTGCAACTCGACCCGCAGGCACGCATGCAGCCGCAAGATATGGAGCGCCTGCCTTTTGCTATGGGCAGTAACCCAGACGGCAGCAGCCGCGTCGTGCGCCTGAACCAGGTGGCGCAGGTCGTGGCCGCCACCGGCTCCAATCAGATCAACCGGCGCGCGTTGCAGCGCGAGGTATCCATCAGCGCCAACGTCAGCGGCCGCTCCGCCGGTGAGGTGTCCGCCGACATCCGCAAGGTCATGGACGGTGTGACCATGCCCGCCGGCTACGGCTACCAGTTCAGCGGTTCGACCAAAGACATGGGCGAATCCTTTGCCTACGCCATCTCGGCGCTGGCGCTGGCGGTCATCTTCATTTATATGATTCTGGCCAGCCAGTTCAAAAGCTTTTTGCAACCCCTGGCTTTGATGACAGCGCTGCCGCTGACCTTGATCGGGGTGGTGCTGTCGCTGATGGCATTTGGTTCGGCAATTTCCATGTTTTCCGTGATCGGCGTGATCATGCTGATGGGCCTGGTCACCAAAAACGCGATTTTGCTGGTCGACTTTGCTAACCGCGCGCGCCTGGACGGTATGGAGCGCACCGAAGCCTTGCTGATGGCGGCGCGGGTGCGCCTACGCCCGATTTTGATGACCACCCTGGCCATGATTTTCGGCATGGTACCGCTGGCTTTTGCCCTGAGCGAGGGTTCGGAGATGCGCGCCCCGATGGGGCAGGCGGTGATTGGCGGGGTGATTACCTCGTCCTTGCTGACCCTGGTGGTGGTGCCCGTGGTGTACTGCTATGTGGACGATGCAGCCCGCTGGAGTCGCCGTCTGCTGGGTTTGGAGCCGCGTCCTGCACCTGAAACGGTATGATGCCAAGGGCAACGGATGCCCTCGATATCTGCGCGCTTCCATCCAACCACCCTATGCAAATCACCGATACCCGAACCGCCCGCTTCAACATGATCGAGCAACAGATCCGGCCCTGGAACGTGCTGGAGGGCGATATTCTGGACGCGCTGAGCGTGGTTCGGCGCGAAGATTTCGTTCCCGAAGCGCACCGCGCCCTGGCTTTTGCCGATATGGAATTGCCCATCGGCTGTGGCGAGCACATGCTCGCGCCACGGGTGGAGGCGCGCATCTTGCAAGACCTCCACATTGAGCCAACGGACTCGGTCCTGGAAATCGGCACCGGTTCGGGCTATATGGCCGCGCTGCTTGGCCACCGTGCCCACCATGTGATCTCGCTGGAGATCGTGCCGGCTCTGGCGGATGCTGCGCACCACAGACTGCGCGAAGCCGGAGTGCGCAACGTGGAAGTCCGCATTGCCGACGGAGCTGCGCCGGGTGAGGGCGTTGAGGGCGGCCCCTTTGACGTGATTGTGCTCAGCGGATCGGTGGCGCAAATTCCGACCGCGCTGCTCCAGCAGTTGCGTGTGGGCGGGCGCCTGGCCGCCATTGTGGGCGACCTGCCCGTGATGCGGGCGACTTTTGTGCGCCGTAACAGTGGCAAGGACTTCACGACGACACAGCCATGGGATACCGTGGCACCGCGGCTGCACGGTTTTGCCGAACTGCCACGTTTTCATTTCTGATTTGCGTTCACCGAAAGCCCTCCTATGCCCCGGACCCGCGCGCCATTTCAACGCCTGCTGCTTTGCACTTTGATGGGGCTGGCACCGGGGTTCAGCGCGCAAGCCCAAAGTCTTTTGGAGCTGTACCAGGCCGCGCAGGGCTATGACGCGAGCTACCAGTCCGCACAAGCCCGGTTTGACGCCACATCGGCCAAGTCGGAACAGGTGCAGGCGCTGTACGCGCCAGTGGTCAGCCTGCAAGGCACCGTGAAGCAAGACTGGCAGCAAAGCAAGTCCTACACCGAAACCTATGACGCCACCAGCGAGAAATATGAGACCAATGGTGCGCTCAGCCTGTCGTTCAGCCAGACGATCTACAACCGCCTCAACGAACTGTCCCTCACGTCCGCCCAGCGCAGCGCAGCGCTGGAAGAGCTGACACTGGTCGCCGCGCGGCAAGATTTGATGGTGCGGGTGAGCAGCGCCTATTTCGACGTGCTGGCAGCGCGTGACAGCTTGGAATTTGTCCGTGCCCAGAAAGCGGCGGTTGCCGAACAATTGGCGGCGGCCAAACGCAACTTTGAAGTCGGCACCACCACCATCACCGACACCCGAGAGGCGCAGGCCAAGTTCGACCTGGTGATTGCGCAGGAAATCGCCGCTCAAAACGAATTGACGGTGAAGAACAGTCTGCTGGATCAGTTAGTGGGGCGCAGCAATCTGAAGCCCAAGAGTCTGCGCTTACCCCTGCAAATGCCCACAGTGCTGGGAACCGACAACGAATGGGCCGCGCTGACCGAGCAGTATTTGCCCCAGATCCAGAGCAAGCGCACCGAGCTGGAATTGGCGCGCATTGAAACCGAGAAAGCGCGCGCCGATACCTCACCCACCGTGTCCCTGACCGGCTCATTGGGCAAAGGTTTTTACCCCTTTGGCGGCTCCAACAGCTCCAATGACACCACCGGCGTCAACACCTACACCCGCAACCGCGATTCCCAAAGCGCGTCGATGGGCGTTGTGGTCAACATTCCCCTCTTCACGGGAACCGTCCGCTCTGCCAAGCTGCGGGAGACCCTGGCGCTGGAAGACAAAACCCGCAACGATCTTGAAGCCGCTAAGCGCAACGCCCAGCAAGCCACCCGCACGGTGTTCTTCGGCTTGCATTCGCTGGCCGGCCAGGTTAAGGCCTTTGAGGCGGCTGAGGCGTCTAGCCAGAGTGCGCTGGACGCCAACCGCTTGGGTTACGAGGTCGGTGTGCGGATCAATATTGACGTGCTCAACGCCCAGAGCCAGCTCTACGACACCAAGGCCAAACTGGCCAAGGCGCGCTACGACATGCTGGTCAACAACCTCAAACTGCGGCAATCCGCCGGCACCCTGGCCGAGAGCAACCTGGAAGAAGTCGACGGCCTGCTGCTTAAGTAAAAACTGGCCCTGAGGCCAGTAACGCATCCACCGTACGGCGCACCGCGCCACCCGATTCCGCTGCAAAGTCCAAGGCACGCTGACGGCGCACACCCGGATCCAGCGCCAGCAGCGCTGCAGCCTCAACCAACGCGACAGGCATATCCGCCGCCCGTACTGCAGCGCCTGCGGCCTCGGCACGTTCGGCGACCTCGGCGAAATTGAAGGTGTGCGGACCCATGACCACACTGCATCCGCAGGCCGCTGCCTCGATCAAATTCTGTCCCCCCAAGGGCGCAAAACTTCCGCCCAACAAGGCCACATCAGCGAGGCTGTAATACAGCGCCATCTCGCCCAGGCTGTCTCCCAGCCAGACCGCGTCGGGCGCAGCAACCCAAGCTCCAAGGTCAGCATGCGCACTGCGGCGCGCCAAGGTCAGGCCCGCCTGCTGCACCGCATCGGCCACGGTCTCAAAACGCTGCGGGTGGCGCGGCACCACCAGCCAGTGGCAATCAGGCGTGCGCCCCCGCGAGGCCTGTATGGCCTGTAGCCACATGGCCTCCTCCCCCTCCCGGCTGCTGGCCAACATCAGCACGGGCTTATGCAGGCGGGTGCGCAGTGCGCTGCCCAGCGCCACCTGGGCAGCATCCGGGCGGGCGTCAAATTTGAAGTTACCCGGAACGCCACGCACCGGGGCATCCAGTGCGCGCAAGCGATCCGCATCGGCAGCGCTTTGGGCCCAGACACCGGCCAGCGCGCTAAAGGCCGGTCCGCTCAGCCAGGGCGCACGCTGGTAGGCGCGCAAGGATGCTGCGCTCAAGCGGGCATTCACCAGGTACACCGGAACCCCGGCTTGTGCGCAGCCCGCCAGAAGCTGCGGCCACACTTCGGTTTCGATCAACAGGCCCATATGCGGCGCGGTGTGCTGTAAAAAACGCCGCACCGCGCCCGGCGAATCCCAGGGTTGCCAGACCTGCACATCGCCGGGCTGCAGCAGGGCCGCACCGGCCGCGCGTCCCGTGGCGGTACCGTGGGTGAGCACCAAGCGCATGCCGGGGATGGCCTCCCGCAAAGCCGCTACCAATAAGGCTGCGGCCCGGGTCTCGCCCAGCGACACCGCGTGCACCCAGACCCGAAGGCCCGGCCCCTGGGCCCTCGCGTCCGGCACATCCGCGTCGTAGTGCCCGAAGCGCTCGGACACCCGCTGACCGTACAGCGGCTCAGCACGGGCGCGGCGGTACAAGCGCCAGCGCAGCAGCGGAATCACCACCCAGCACACAACACCGTAGATCGCCAACGCTAGCCGCGCAGACAAAGCAGCGGGGGCTTTCACATCGGCTCCTGCGGACGGGTGGCCCAAACCGTATTCCAGGCCTCCAAGACCGCCGCCACATCGGGCGCAGTACTGCCACCGACCGCAAGCTGGTGCGCGCAGCCCACCGGCCCGGCGCGCCAGGCGCGATCCTGACTGAAGATTTGCACATGCGGCAAGCCCAGCGCAACAGCAATATGGCTCAGGCCCGAATCCACTCCGACCACGCCCACACAGGCAGCCATACGCCGTGTCACATCGGCCAGCGATTCACGCGGCCAAACGCTAGTCTGCGGCCCCCAGGCCTGCGCCAAAGTCTGGGCGCGCGCCAGTTCCGCATTATTCGATTGGGGCAGGGCCAAGGCAAAGCCTTGTGCGATCAGCTGATGTCCCAGCGCGAGCCAGTTTGAAGGACTCCATTCATTGTCGGCGCGTGTGGTGCCATGGGCAAAAACCAGGGTCTTGCTCGGCGTGACCGCGTGCGGCAGCAGCCAACGCACCGCCGCAGGCTCCTGTGCGCTGTAGCCCAGCGCCAAAGCGGCCAGCAGGCGGTAACGCGCCACCGCATGGATGCGCTGCGGCATGGCAAAGCTGCGGCGCAGCAGCCAGCGCACCGGCCATTCGTAAGAACAGGCGTCGCTGCCATTGGCATAGCTGGCGCTGAAGCCAGCGGGACGCAGCCGCGCCTGCCGCGCTACCAGCGCCGACTTGATGAGGCCCTGGAAGTCCAGCACGACGTCATAGGCTTCGGTACGCAGGTCGCGCAGAAAGGCTGCGCGCTCACGTCGGGTCACCACGCTCCAGCGCGACTTGCGCCAGCGCCGCTGGGCCACCGGTATCACCCGGCGCACGCCGCCTACCAAAGCGACCAGCGGGGCGAATGCTTCTTCGACGACCCAATCGATTTGCGCGTCGGGAAAGCGGCGCAGCACATCCTGCACTACCGCAGCGGTCTGCACCACATCGCCCAGCGAAGAGAGTTTGACGATCAGCAGTTGCAAGGCCACGCGCGGCCTACTCGTCAATGCGCCGCGCTCTGTATCTGCGCGCCAGGCTTGACCTCGCGCAGCAGCGCCAGCATGGCGTTCTCAATACGCTCCAGCGCCGCCTGCGTGTGGCCCTCAAACCGCAGCACCAGAACCGGTGTGGTGTTGGATGCGCGCACCAGCCCGAAGCCGTCCGGCCAATCGACGCGCAAGCCATCGATGGTGTTGACGACCGCAGGGGCTGCAAAAGCTGCACGCGCGACCAGCTGCGCCACCACGGTCGGTGGTTCGCCCTCGGCGCACAGCACATTGAGTTCGGGCGTGGAAAAGCTCGACGGCAATCCATTCAGCAGCACATTCGCGTCCGAGACCTTGCTGACAATTTCCAGCAAGCGGCAGCCGGCGTAGGTGCCGTCATCGAACCCGTACCAGCGTTCCTTGAAAAAAATGTGCCCACTCATCTCGCCGCCCAGCGGCGAGTTGATGGCTTTCATTTGCGCCTTGATCAGCGAATGGCCAGTCTTGAACATCATGGGCACACCGCCCGCCGCCGTGATGGCCGGGGCCAGACGCTGGGAACATTTCACGTCAAACAGAATAGTTCCGCCAGGCACGCGGGACAGCACGTCCTGCGCAAACAGCATCATCTGCCGGTCCGGAAAAATATTCGTACCGTCTTTGGTGACGATGCCCAGGCGGTCGCCGTCGCCGTCAAAGGCCAGACCGAGTTCGGCATCACTGGTATGCAAAGCGGCGATCAGGTCGCGAAGGTTCTCCGGTTTGCTCGGGTCTGGATGGTGGTTGGGGAAGGTACCGTCGACTTCGCTGAACAGCTCGATGACCTCGCAGCCCACCGCGCGCAAGATGCCCGGTGCGCTGGCACCGGCTACACCATTGCCGCAGTCCACCACAATTTTCAAAGGCCGTGCCAGGCGGATGTCGCCGACGATGCGCGCGGTGTATGCGGGCAGGACATCGGCCACGCTGCGCGAACCGCCGCTGCGCAAGGTCCAGGATTCATCGACCATCATCTGCCGCAGGGCCTGGATTTCGTCGCCATAAATCGCCTTGCCCGCCATCACCATCTTGAAGCCGTTGTAATCCTTGGGGTTGTGGCTGCCGGTGACCTGTATGCCGCTGGCGCACAGCGTGTTGGCGGCGAAATACAGCATGGGCGTGGTCACCATACCCACGTCAATCACCTGCATGCCCGCCTCTTGCAAGCCGCGCATCAAGGCCTCGGCCAGTACCGGTCCGCTCAGGCGCCCGTCGCGCCCCACCGCCACCGTGGTTTCGCCTTGCGCACGGGCTACGGTGCCAAACGTCCGACCCAAATCGAACGCCACTTCTTCGGTGAGCGTGGAAGGCACGATGCCACGGATGTCGTAGGCTTTGAAGATGCTGGCTGAGAGTTGCATGCGGTACTTTGGTAAGGACGGAACTGGGCGCAGCTGGGAACGGGAAGCCCATGCGCCAGCGCATCGATTTTAGGTCGGGGCCCACAGCCAATGGCATGCCGCGGAGCGATGGTCTGCGACTTGGGTGGGCAAAGGCCGTTGCGCACGCCCCAAAACATCCAGCGCAATCACTGTTTACTAACTATGATTTGCCCCTGGCTTCGCTGCGGATCAGCGGCAGCGTTGTTGCTGATGCTGGCGCGCCCGCGATTCCCGTCGCCACCCAACCCGCAGAAAGGACCATCCCCATGACAAACACCGCCGCCACGCCACGATGGGTCCGCGCCAAATACAACAGCCCATTGGGTGCCATGACCCTGGCCGCCAGCGCACAAGGCCTGTGTGGCCTGTGGTTTGATGGGCAAGCGCACCAGCCCGATCCGCAGCACTGGGAATTCGTGCCCACGCACCCGGTTCTGCAAGCCGCCGCCACGCAACTCGCAGCCTATTTCGCCGCGCAGCGCGCCCGCTTTGAGCTGCCCTTGGATCTGTCTTTGGGCACGCCGTTTCAGCAAAGCGTGTGGGAGCGGCTGCGGGCGATTCCCTATGGCGTGACCCAAAGCTACGGCGACATTGCGCGCTACCTGGGGCAGCCTGCGGCATCGCGCGCGGTGGGCGCGGCGGTGGGGCGCAACCCGCTCAGTATCATCGTGCCCTGCCACCGTGTGGTGGGCAGCACGGGTGCGCTGACCGGTTACGCCGGTGGCTTGGAGCGCAAAGTCGCCTTGCTGCAACTCGAAAAGGCTTTATGAATTTCCCCTTGAAGAATTTTTCGCCGCCCTGGCAGGTGGAGTTTGTGTTGCTGGCGGCGATTTGGGGTGCCTCATTTATGTTCATGCGCATCGCCACGGTGGAGTTCGGCGCGCTGCCCACCGCGGGTCTGCGTGTTGGCATCGCTGCTTTGATGCTGGTGCCGCTGCTGGCGATGCGCGGTCTGCTACGGGATTTGCGGACGCACTGGAAACTGGCTTTGTCGATTGGCCTGCTGAATTCGGCGATTCCTTTTGCCTGCTTTACCTTTGCGCTCTTGTCGATTTCTATCGGTCTGTCATCCATCTTGAACGCCACCGTCCCGCTGTTCGGGGCGCTGGTGGCCTGGGTCTGGCTCAAGGACCGGCCGAATGCAACGCGCATGCTGGGGCTGGCTATCGGCTTTGGCGGCGTTGCCATGCTGGCCTGGGATAAGGTCAGCTTCGAGCCGGTGCCGGGTGGTACTGCCACCGGTTGGGCCGTGGTGGCCTGCCTGTTTGCCTGCGTCTGCTACGGACTAGCCGCCAGCATCACCAAGCGCTTTGCCACGGGTGTACCGCCGCTGGTGATGGCGGCGGGCAGCCAGCTCGGCGCCAGCGTAGCGATGGCGCCTTTGACCTTCTATTACTGGCCAGAACAAGCGGTGTCGCACGCAGCTTGGCTGTCGGCGTTGACGCTGGGGGTCTTGTGCACCGGATCGGCGTATTTGCTATTTTTCCGCTTGATCCAGCGCGCTGGACCCGCGCGCACGCTGTCGGTGACCTTTGCCATCCCCATGTTTGCAGTGCTCTACGGCGTGGTGTTTTTCGGCGAAGTGGTCACGCCCTGGATGGTGACCTGCGCGCTGGTCATCGTGGCGGGCACGTCGATGTCCAGCGGCATGTGGGGCAGCCTGCCCTGGCCGCGCCGGGTGGACGCTGCGGTTAAATAAAGGGCAAGGCCTGGGTCACAGCGCCTTGCAGGCCGATGGGCGTGAGCACCTGCACCCGCTGCCCCGCCTGCACGACTTCGCGCTGGACCTGGGCGATGCCGATGGTGCATTTCAAGGCAGGTGAGAAGACCACCGCCGACAGGGTGCCAACCTGACTGCCGTTCAGCAAAACCGGCGCACGCTCAATCAGGGGCCAGTCCGACGGGGCCTGCCCATCCAGACGCAAACCCACCATCAAACGCGCCGGGCCATTCGCTGCGATTTTTTGCAAAGCGGCTTTGCCGATGTAATCCGCTGCGCAGTCCACATCGACAAATTTGGCCATATTGGCTTCAAACGGGTTGGTGTCCGCCGTGGTGTCGCCGCCCCAGGACAGCAGGCCACTTTCCACACGCTCAATGTGGTTGGGCGCGCCCGGGCCGATGCCGAATTCCTGGCCCGCCGCTTTGACCAGTTCCCAGAGTTCATCACCCCGGCTGCCGTCGCGCAAAAACAGCTCAAAGCCGCCTTGCTTGCTCCAGCCCGAACGGCACAAGACCAAGGGGATGCCCTGCAAATCAGTCTCAATGCAGCCGAAGTATTTGATGGCCCGCACATGCGCGCCAAACAGCTTGGCCGCCAGCGCCTCGGCCTTGGGGCCCTGGATCGCCAGGGGCGAGACGTCCGGCTCGCAGACGGCCACGTTGAAGCCCCGCTCGGCGGCCACCGCACGCACCCACATCAGCATGTCGCTGTCGGCTAGCGAAAACCAGTAGCGGTCCGACAGCTTGAGCAGCACCGGGTCGTTGAGCAAGCGCCCGCTGTGGTCGCACATGGCCACGTATTTGCCCTGCCCGACTTGCATGCGGCTGAGATCACGCGCGCTCAGGGCCTGCACCAGCGCATGCGCGTCGGGGCCGCTGACTTCCACCTGGCGCTCCACCGCCACGTCCCACATGGCCACACCGTGCATCAGGCGCTGGTATTCGGCTGATAAGTGGCCGAAGGACAGAGGCATCAGCATCTTGTTGTAGACCGTGAAATGGCTGACGCCATCGCGCACCGTGGCCGCATAAAAAGCCGAGCGCCGGATGCGCGGGCTGATGGTGAGCTGGACAATGCCGGAGTCGGCGGGACTTGTTGTGTGGGTCATGGCGTGTGGGGCTCGCAAAGTCTGAATAAGGCCAATCTACCGCAAAGCCCGGTTCAACAGCGCTGCCAGGCGCACGCTGGCAAGCCAGAGTCGCTGCTCCACGATGGGCGTGTAGGCCCTGATGTAGTCCTGCCCCACGGTATCCGAGGGGTAAAAGCCGGGTTGGCGGGCTATCTTGCAGGACTCCTCCGCTGCGGCACGCACGCTCAAACTCCCCGGCGAGGATGGCCAGAACTGGCGGGCCAGGCGCGCCGCCAGGGTCGGCGCGTCCTCACCCATATGGTGGATCAGGCCCGAATCCCACAGCGCGTGCAAATTGCTCCAGCGCAGCAAAAACTGCAGCTGGTAGCGGTTGCCGCCCCGGTCTTCGGCCATGCCGGCGTGCAGCGGCTGGTGCAGGTCTGCGACCAGATGCACCACCCATTTCAGCGCCTGCAAGCGCTCGGTCGGCGGTGCCCGGGAATCCAATATCCGCAGCTGTGCGTCCAGCACGGCGACGATGCACTGTCCGTCCGGGCAATCGCGGGCGGGGCGGTAATTGCAATCACCAGGGGGCAAGTTGACGTAATGCCAGGGACCGGTCTCGGGGCTGCGATGTTCGTCGGCCCAGGTGGCAAGCTCCGCCAGAATGGTGCCGGGCTCCAGGGCCATGAGTTCCTGCAAATGAACCAAGGCCTCGGGGGTGAGCTGGGCGCGGGCGGCCATCGCTACAGTTTGGTGACCCACCGGACCCCAGGCCTGCGCCACGCCGCACGGGAGCAGTGCGGCAGCGAGCCCCGTGGCGAGAGCGGCGTAAGTAGACGCCCAAGAGGCGAAAGAGGTCAATCGGTTCAGCACGGACAGGGTGAATGGCAAGCCCCAAGTGTCGCCCATGCCGGGCGGGGCCTCAGTACACTTCAAGCCATGCCACGACCCGCCATGTCGGCGGGTTTGCGCTTTCGGAGACCCTTTTCATGGCCCACGCCGCATTCCAATGGCAAGACCCTTTTTTGCTGGACGCCCAACTCAGCGACGACGAGCGCATGGTGCGCGATGCCGCCGCCGCCTACTGCCAGGACAAACTGCTGCCGCGCGTCACACAGGCCTTTCGCAACGAAACCACGGATCCGGCCATCTTCCGTGAAATGGGCGAGCTCGGCCTGCTCGGCCCCACCATCCCCGAAGCCTACGGCGGCCCGGCGCTGGGTTACGTGGCCTACGGCCTGATTGCGCGCGAAGTGGAGCGCGTGGACAGCGGTTACCGCTCCATGATGAGCGTACAAAGCTCGCTGGTGATGCTGCCGATTTTTGAATTCGGCACCGAAGCACAGCGCCAGAAATACCTGCCCCAACTCGCCACCGGCCAGACCATAGGCTGCTTCGGCCTAACCGAGCCCGACCACGGCTCGGACCCGCAAAGCATGGTGACCCGCGCGCAGAAAGTGCCGGGCGGCTACACATTGAGCGGCTCCAAGATGTGGATCTCCAACAGCCCGATTGCGGACGTGTTTGTGGTGTGGGCCAAAGAGGTCAGCGAAGGCGGTCAAGTGGGCCCTATCCGCGGCTTCATTTTGGAAAAAGGCATGAAGGGCTTGAGCGCCCCCGCCATCCACGGCAAGGTGGGTTTGCGAGCCTCGATCACTGGTGAAATCGTGATGGACGGCGTGTTTGTGCCCGAAGAAAACGCCTTCCCCGACGTGCAAGGCTTGAAAGGCCCGTTCACCTGCTTGAACAGCGCGCGCTACGGCATCGCCTGGGGCGCCTTGGGTGCCGCCGAAGACTGCTGGCACCGCGCCCGTCAATACACGCTGGACCGTCAGCAGTTTGGCCGCCCCTTGGCCGCCAACCAGTTGATTCAAAAGAAGTTGGCCGACATGCAAACCGAAATCTCGCTCGGTCTGCAAGGCTGCTTGCGCCTGGGGCGCATGAAAGACGAAGGCACGGCCAGCGTGGAAATCACCTCCATCTTGAAGCGCAACTCCTGCGGCAAAGCCCTGGACATCGCCCGCATGGCGCGCGACATGATGGGTGGCAACGGCATCAGCGACGAGTTCGGTGTGGCGCGCCACTTGGTCAACCTTGAAGTGGTCAACACCTACGAGGGCACGCACGACATCCACGCCCTGATCTTGGGCCGTGCGATGACCGGCATCGCCGCATTTGCGGGCTGAGCAGGCCGCCCGCGCCGCGCTTAGCCGTTGATGCGCAGCTCGCGGATGCGCTCCTCAAAATAGCTGCCCACGGTGTAGCGGTCTGACAGAACGACCTCTTTGCGCGGGTGCAAAAACAGCGGCAGCGAGACCCGGGACTTGCGCGCCGCTTCGCCCACCGGATTGAGCACGCGGTGTACCGTGGACGGAAAGTAGCGGCCTGATGCCTCCTCCAACATGTCACCGATGTTGACGATCAAAAGGCCGAAGTCACAGGGCACGTCGTGCCAGTCGCCATTGGTGCCCAGAACCTGCAAACCCGGCTCGGTAGCGGCCGGCAGGATGGTGAGCAAATTGATGTCGCCGTGCGGCGCAGCCCGCATAGCACCCGGCTCCTCCTGGCCGCTCAATGGCGGGTAATGCAGCACCCGCAGCAGCGTGTGTTCGCTGCCCTCGAGCATCGCGGGCAAAGGCTGCGAATACCGCGCACGCACGTCCGGCGGTGAGCCGTCTTGCACCCACTGCAACAGGGTGGTGGCGAGTTCTTTGCCGCGCGCGTAGTAGCGCAGTGCGGCATCACTGACCTGCGCCGGGTACTGGCC
This sequence comes from Comamonas sp. lk, assembly GCA_945860595.1. Taxonomy (GTDB): domain Bacteria; phylum Pseudomonadota; class Gammaproteobacteria; order Burkholderiales; family Burkholderiaceae_C; genus Allorhodoferax. Next base: position 40,757 of record CAMAQV010000007.1, on the reverse strand, counting down.
CCATGGGTAAACATGAAAAAACTCTTTGACGTCTTTGGTGCTGTGGTTTTTGGCCGTCTCCGACACGGCAGTGGAAAAGTAGCCGTCGTGCGTCTGGGTGTTGAAGGGGTAATCAAACTTCGCCGCGCTGTGGAAAAAATTCAACCATTCGGCGTAAATTCCGTCCACCAGCGCCTGATCCAGCGGGTGGTTTTTCAGGACCGCAAACCCGGTGTGGTGCAGGCTGGCCACAAAGGCGCGGGGCGCGTCCGCGTCAGCGAAGTCCACGATGGGCAGGTGCGGGTCAGAAGCGGGCGGTGTGCGCATGGTGTGCAGTCTTTCAAGCCGGATGCGCGGGGCGCAGCCAGTCGCCGAGCATGGTGCGGGTGAACACATCGGCCGCCCCTGCATGGTCGACCTGCATGCATACAGCGGTAGCGGGTGTCTGGGGATCCCAACCGGCTTGGGGGTAGGGAATGGTTTTGCGCCGCAGCACGGTTTGCCCCTGCGCCAGCCCCTCGGTGACCACGCGCACACGGCCATGCTCCAGGCTAAAGAGCTCCGGGTTGCTGAGGTAAATAAAGGCCAGCACATCGTGTCCGAAGCAGCCGTAGATAGCGGCCACGTGCGGATACAAGTCGCTGTAAAAGCCGGCGTAAAAATTGACCGCATGCAAGAGCGTGTCAGTAGCTGAATGCTGATGGTGGGCGGCGATGCGCGCAAACAGGCTGACTGGCAGGATCAGGCGGTGCGTCACATCCAAGCCCACCATGGTGATCTTCCAGCCGGCGTTGAAGACGATGTCGGCGGCGTGCGGGTCGTTCCAGACATTGGCTTCGGCTACCGGCGACACATTGCCCGGCTCCAGCACGGTGCCGCCCATGATGATCACTTCCTGCAGCAACTGCGGCAGCCGCGGCTCCAGCAGCAGCGCAGCCGCTACATTGCCCAGCGGCCCCACCGCCACCAGCGTGATCTCACCGGGATGGGCGCGCGCCATATCCACGATGAACTGCGCCGACGGGCGCGGATCCAGCATCATCCCATGCGGTGCGCGCTGCGGCAAATTACCCAAGCCGTCCGCGCCGTGGATGTGGGCGGGCGGCGCTTCGCCGGGCTTGACCCAGGGCCGCGCCACGCCCCGCGTAACCGGTAAAGCCTGCTGCGCCAGCGCACACAGGTAGAGGGCGTTAGTCGCGGCCTGCTCCACCGTCACATTGCCGAACGTGGTAGTAATGCCGACGACATCGATACCCGGATGCGCCAGCGCGTAGTACAGCGCCATGGCGTCGTCCACACCCGGGTCGGTGTCGTAAATCACTTTGCGGGGCGCAGAGTTGCTCATGGCTGGGGATGGCTTTCCAAGAATTGATCGACTTCGTCCACAGTAGGAACGCTGGACTGCGCGCCCATGCGGGTGCAGGCCAGGGCAGCCGCCGCACTGGCGCGGCGCAGCGCGGCAGCCATATCGGCACCCGCGCTCCAAGCGGCCAGCAGCGTGCCACAAAAGGTGTCGCCCGCGCCGGTGCTGTCCACCACATCCACAGCAAAGGCGGCTTGTTCGTACAGAGCCCCGTGGTGGCGCGCCACACATCCGCGTGCGCCCAAGGTCACCACCAGCGTCGGCAAAGTCAGCATGGCCATGCGCTGGGCAACATCACCAGACGGGCCCGTCAGCGCAGCAAGCTCACCCTCGTTGACGATTAAAACGTCCACTACATCCAGCAGGCTTTGCGGCAGGGCGCGTGCCGGCGCTGCATTCAGCACCACAGCCATACCAGCCGCGCGCGCTGCCTGCGCATAGGCCTGTACCGTCTCCAGCGGAATCTCAAGCTGCATGAGCAGGTGGCTAAAGCCGTCCAGCGACAACAGGTGTTCGGGCCGCAGACTGCTGTTGGCGCCGGGTGCAACAGTGATGGCGTTTTCGCCCGCATCCGAGACGCAGATGAACGCGGTTCCGGTGGGCTGGCCCTCGGGCCGCACGGCATGGAGCTGCACCCCCGCGTCCCGCAACGACGCCTCGAGTGGCATCGCAAAAGCATCCGCGCCCAGCCCGGTCAAAAAATGGGTAACGGCCCCGCCCGCTCGCGCGCAGGCCACTGCCTGGTTCGCCCCCTTGCCACCGGGAAAAGTCTGAAAACTTTGCCCCAGCACCGTCTCCCCCGGCGCGGGAATATGGTGCGCCCGCACCACAAAGTCCAGGTTGGCAGAACCGGCAATCAGAATCATGGGGCCCACTTTCCGGTGAAAAATTGCGCAGCGGACTCAAGCGCCACGCAGCGTGTCTGGCTATTGTGACGGATGACCCCGCGCAGCAGGCGCCAAAGTTTGCGCGTGCGGCGCGGGTTTGTGGATACTATTTGCACCCAGCCACTCTGTTCATCCACCCATTTTTCAGGGAGTTCTCTCATGCAGTTTTCCACCCTCGCCCGCTTAACGCTTGTCAGCGTCGCAACAGCGGCATCGTTTGCCGCTGCCGCCGAACCCGCCATCGTCTACGACATGGGGGGCAAATTCGACAAGTCGTTCAACGAGGCCGCTTTTGTCGGCATGGAAGCCTGGAAAAAAGAAACCGGCAAGCAGTATCTGGAGTTCGAAATTGCCAATGAATCGCAGCGCGAACAGGCGATCCGCCGCATGGCCGAAAAAGGCGCTAGCCCCATCATCGGCGTGGGCTTTTCGCAGGCCTCGGCCATTGAAAAAGTCGCCAAGGAATTTCCCAAGCTCAACTTTGTGATCGTCGACATGGTAGTCGGCCTGCCCAATGTGCAGTCGGTGGTATTCAAGGAGCAGGAAGGCAGTTTTCTAGTCGGCGCCATGGCCGCCATGGCCAGTAAAACCGGCAAGGTCGGCTTTGTGGGCGGCATGGACATTCCGCTCATCCGCCGGTTTCAGTGCGGCTACGAGCAGGGTGCCAAATTTGCCAACGCCAAAGCCGAAGTATTCGCCAACATGACCGGTACCACTGGCGCGGCCTGGAACGACCCAAGCCGTGGCGGTGAGCTGGCCAAGGCGCAATTCGCCAAAGGCGCAGACGTGGTGTTTGCCGCAGCAGGCGGCACCGGCGTCGGCGTCTACCAGGCCGCCAAAGACAGCGGCAAACTTGCCGTCGGCGTGGACAGCAACCAGAACCACCTGCAGCCGGGCACCATGCTGACCTCCATGCTCAAGCGCGTCGACGTGGCGGTTTACAACGTCTCCAAATCGTTCGCCCCCGGCATCACGGTGCTGGGCTTGAAAGAAGGTGGCGTGGACTACGCCATGGATGCCAACAACGCCAAGCTGGTGACCGCCGATATGAAGAAGAAGGTCGACGCTGCCAAGGCCGACATCATCAGCGGCAAGATCAAAGTGGCCGACTACATGGCCGATAACGCCTGCAAGTACTGACTGCTTGCGCTCATGCGGGCCGGCACGCACACGCACGCTGAGACCGGCCCGCGATGAACCCGGCTGATGCAGAACAATCTCTCGCGGTGCAGATGCATGGCATCTGCAAGCGTTTTGCTGCAGTCGCGGCCAATGCCGATGTCGACCTAACGGTTCGGGCGGGCACGGTGCACGGCATCGTGGGTGAAAACGGCGCCGGCAAAAGCACGCTGATGTCGGTGCTCTACGGCTTTTACCCAGCAGACAGTGGCACGGTGGCGGTGTTTGGTGTGCCTGCGGATATCCGTAATGCGGACGATGCGATCGCCCTGGGTATCGGCATGGTGCACCAGCACTTCATGCTGGTCGACACCCTGAGCGCGCTGGACAACGTGATGCTGGGTGCCGAGCCGCATTGGCTCTTGAACCAAGCGGCACGGCCTGTGCGTGCACGCCTGGAGTCCCTGATGCAATCCACCGGGCTGCTTGTTCCGTTAGACGCTCTGGTCGCTGATCTGGCGGTAGGCGACCGGCAAAGGCTGGAGATTTTGAAAGCCTTGTACCGGGGCGCACGCATCTTGATTTTGGACGAGCCCACCGCAGTGCTGACGCCGCAGGAAACCCTGCAATTGTTTGCAATGCTGCGGCAACTGCGGGCGCAGGGCACCACAGTGATTTTGATCACCCACAAGCTCAAAGAGGTGATGGCCTTGTGCGACTGGGTGACGGTCATGCGGGGCGGGCGGGTGGTGCAGGACATGCCGATTACGCAGGCCAGCATCGAGACGCTGGCGCAAGCCATGGTTGGACGCACAGTCCACACCGGGCGCTCGGAAGGCACCGCACCCGGCACGCCGCAATCCAGCGCAGCGCCTTTGCTGCGTGCGCGCGGCTTGACCGTGCGTGACGCAATGGGCGTGCAGCGCATGCACGCGGTAGATGTGGACCTTTTCCCCGGAGAAATCGTGGGTGTGGCCGGGGTCGCTGGCAACGGCCAGAGTGAACTGCTGGATGTCTTGTGCGGCCTGCGCGTGCCCCAGAGCGGTGGCCTGGAGCTGGGCGGGATGCACTACGCAGCGCCCACCTGGCTGGACCCGCACCAGGCCCGTGCACTGGGCCTGGCGCATGTGCCCGAAGACCGCCATGCGCGCGCGCTGGTGATGGAGTTTGCGGCCTGGGAGTCGGCCGTGCTGGGCTACGAAGACACGCCCCAGTACAGCCACGGCCCGTGGATGCGCAGACACGCTATGCACACCGCAACGGCCGCGCTGATGGAACGCTTTGACGTGCGCCCCCGCAACGTGCGCCTCCAGAGCAGCAAGTTTTCGGGGGGTAACCAGCAAAAACTGGTGCTCGCCCGCGAGCTCGGGCAAGCGCCTCGGGTTGTGCTGGTGGGCCAGCCCACACGCGGAGTAGACATAGGCGCTATTGAGTTCATCTACGCCCAGCTGCGGGCGCTGCGCGATGCGGGCGGCGCGGTATTGCTGGTGTCCAGCGAACTCGACGAAATTCTGGCCCTCGCAGACCGTGTGCTGGTGATGAGCCAGGGCCGCGTCACGGGCAGCCTGGCCATTGGCGACTGCACCGAGGCCCGCCTGGGCCTGCTGATGGCCGGGGGCGGGGCATGAGGCAGACGCTGCCGCGCTGGGCGGATGTGGCGCTGCTGCCGGCCGTATGCCTCGGCGTCGCCCTGCTGGTGGCGGGTGTGGTGGTGGCGCTGGTAGGCCAGAGTCCGGCGCAGGTGCTGGCGGCTTTGGTGCAAGGTGCGTTCGGCAGTGCGCGGGGTCTGAGTTACACGCTGTACTACACCACCAGCTTCATCTTCACCGGCCTGGCCGTAGCAGTGGCTTTTCACGGCGGCTTATTCAATATCGGCGGTGAAGGCCAGGCCACGCTGGGTGGCTTGGGGGTGGCACTGGTGGCCTTGGCCTGGGCACCGCTGCTGCCAGCCTGGGCCATGCTGCCGCTCATGGTGCTGGCGGGCGCATTGTTCGGCATGGTATGGGCGGCCATACCCGCGTATTTGCAGGCCTACCGGGGCAGCCATGTAGTGATCACCACCATCATGTTCAACTTTTTGGCCAGTACTTTGCTGGTGTACCTGCTGGTCAACCACATGCGCCCGCCGGGCAATATGGCGATTGAAAGCATGCCCTTTGCGCCGTCGGCCCAGCTGCCCTCTGCGCAGACGGCCTTGGCCTGGGTGGGGGTGCAATGGCCGTCGTCACCGCTCAATACCAGTTTTCTGCTGGCCCTGCTCGCCTGCTTGGCGGTGTACCTGTTTGTGTGGCACACCCGCGCGGGCTACCGGCTGCGCGCGGTTGGCGCTAGCCCGCAGGCCGCTGCCTACGCCGGAATTCGACCACAGCGCCAGGTGATTCTGGCCATGGCCATTTCCGGCGCGCTAGCCGGTCTGGTCGGGATGAACGAGGTCGCCGGTGTCAGCGGCAAGCTGGTGCTGGAATTTGTCAGCGGCGCGGGCTTTACCGGCATTGCCGTGGCGCTGATGGGGCGCAACCACCCGCTGGGCATCCTGCTGTCCAGCCTGTTATTCGGCGCGCTGTTTCAGGGCGGGGCCGAGTTGGCTTTTGACGTGCCGGGTTTCAGCCGGGACATGGTGGTGATGTTGCAGGGTTTTGTGGTGCTGTTCTCAGGGGCCATGACCTATGTGATCGCACCGCCGCTGGCCTGGATGCTGCGCGGCGCCGGTCTGGCAAAGGCACACCGTGGATGAAGTACTCGTCGCCTCGGTGCTGGCCTCGAGCGTGCGCCTGGCCACGCCGCTGATTTTGTGCGCGCTGGCAGGTATGTTCGCAGAACGCTCGGGCGTGGTGGACATCGGCTTGGAAGGAAAGATGCTTTTCGCCGCATTTGCCGCAGGTGCTGCAGGCGCGGCCAGCGGCTCTTGGATGCTGGCGCTGGTCGCGGCTATGGCGGTAGGCGTGGCGCTGTCCATGCTGCACGGAGTGGCCTGCGTGAGCTACCCCGGGGACCAGGTGGTTTCGGGCGTGGCCATCAACATCATTGCAGCCGGGCTGACGGTAGTGCTGGGCATTGCCTGGTTCCACCAGGGTGGACAAACCCCTCCATTGGCCTCCGGCGTCCGCCTGCAGCCGCTGCTACCGCAGGCCGGGGACGCGCTGGCCTTTGTGCCGCTGCTGGGACGGGTCGTGGGCGAGGCGCTGCTGGGGCACAGCGCGCTGGTTTACGCGGCCTATGCGCTGGTGCCGGCAAGCGGGTGGCTGCTGTTTCGCACCCGCTTTGGCCTGCGCCTTCGGGCGGTGGGCGAGAACCCGCAGATGGTGGACGCCGCCGGTGTCTCTGTGGCCGGGCTGCGCTACCGCGCGCTTGTGCTGAACGGCCTGTTGTGCGGGCTGGCAGGTAGCTACCTGGTGTTGGCCCAAAGCGCAAGTTTTTCGCCGCACATGACCGCCGGGCGCGGCTTCATGGCGCTGGCCGCACTGATCTTTGGGCGCTGGCAGCCCGCAGGGGCGCTGTGGGCCTGCCTGTTGTTTGGATTTTTGGACGCTATCGCCATGCGGCTGCAAGGTGTGGCGCTGCCCGGCATCGGCGTGGTACCGGTGCAAGCCATCCAAGCCCTGCCCTACCTGCTCACGGTCATCTTGCTGGCCGGCTTCATCGGCAAAGCCGTCGCCCCCAAGGCCAGCGGCAAACCCTATGTCAAAGAACGCTAGCTTGCACGCAAGACCGGCATTGCGGTAAGATTCTTACCACGTAAAAGTAAGGATTTCCTATGAAAATCACCAGCAAAGGGCAGGTCACGATTCCGCAGGCGGTGCGCGAGAAGGCGGGTTTGCATCCGCACAGTGAAGTCGAATTCGAGGTGCGCGAAAACGGCGAGGTCATCTTGCGCGCCATCACCGCCCCGGCGACCAGCGCCCGCGCCGCTTTCGCCCGCGTGCGCGGCAGCGCCAATGCGCTGCAGTTCAAGGACATGGGGACTGACGAATTCATGGCATTTTTGCGGGCCTGAGTCGTGGCCCGCACCACCCCGCGTGTGGCAGAGCCCGACGCGCGCTATCTGGTCCAGGCGCTACCGCGCGGCACGCTGGTGGACAGCTGCGTTGTGATTGACGTGCTGGCTGACGATGCCCAATGGGCCGACTGGTCGCTAGACCAGTTGGAACGCTGCGCCGGGTTGGGCCCGCTGGTGATCAACCCGCTGATCCTGGCCGAACTCAGCCCGCGCTTTGAGCGGGCCAGCGACCTGGAGGCAGCCCTGGCAGGCCTGCCGCTGGTGCGTGAAGCCCTGCCCTGGGACGCAGCCTTTCTGGCGGGCCAGGCCTTCAAGGTCTACCGCCAGGCCCAGGGCACAAAATCCTCACCCATGCCGGACTTCTACATCGGCGCGCACGCACTGGTCGGCAATCTGCGGCTGCTCACGCGGGACGCTGCGCGCTACCGCAGCTATTTTCCGAATCTGGATGTGGTGGCGCCCTAGACCGAACAACACCGTAAAACCTCAACCCCCCAGAAACTCCCAGCGCTCCAGCGCCGCCATCAACTCCGCGTCGATATCCGCCGCGCGCTGGGTCCGTTGCAAGGCCAGCGCGTTGTCGCGGGCGTAGAGGCTGCCATCGGCCAACTCGGCGTGGATGGCGGCTTGCTCGGCCTCCAGAGTGGCGATGTGCGCGGGCAGGGCTTCGAGTTCGCGCTGCTCTTTGTAGCTGAGCTTGCGGGTTTTGGCGGCGGGCGCCGCAGGTGCTGGCGGGGGAGGAGCCGGGTCTTTTGTGGCCTCGCTGCTCTCGTAATGAAAGGCCTGCGCGCCTTTCTGCCCTTTGGCCTGGGCGATGGCGTTGGCGCGCTTACTTTGAATCAACCAGTCTTGCACGCCACCTTCAAACTCGCGCCAGCGCGCATCGCCCTCAAAAGCAATGGTGCTGGTGACCACGTTGTCCAAAAAAGTACGGTCATGGCTGACCAGAAACACCGTGCCGTCGTAGTTTTGCAGCAAGTCTTCAAGCAGCTCCAGGGTGTCGATGTCCAAGTCGTTGGTGGGCTCGTCGAGCACCAGCACATTGGCCGGGCGGGCAAACAGGCGCGCCAGCAGCAGGCGGTTGCGTTCGCCGCCGCTCAGGGACCGCACAGGCGAATTGGCGCGTGCGGGTGAGAACAAAAAGTCACCCAGATAGCTTTTGACATGCTGGCGGCGGTTGCCGATTTCGATCCACTCGCTGCCCGGGCTGATGAAGTCTTCCAGCGTGGCGTCCATGTCCAGCGCGTTGCGCATCTGGTCGAAGTAGGCCACCGAAATATTCGCCCCCTGGCGCACCGTGCCCCAGGGGCTGTGGCCGGGTTCGGGCGCGGGGGCGTTGGCGGGGGCCAGGTCGGGCTGCAGCTCACCCAGAATGAGTTTGAGCAGCGTGGTTTTGCCCGCACCGTTGGGCCCAAGCAGTCCGATTTTGTCGCCGCGCAAAATCGTCGCTGAGAAGTCGTGCACGATTTTGCGCTCGCCAAAAGTCTTGGACACATGGGTCAGCTCGGCCACCAATTTGCCGCTGACGGCACCGCTGTTAACGTCCATATTCACGCTACCGACGACCTCGCGGCGGGCCTCGCGGGCTGCGCGCAAATTGTCCAGGCGCACGATACGCGCCGTGGCGCGGGTGCGCCGGGCTTCCACGCCTTTGCGGATCCACACCTCTTCCTGCGCCAGCAGCTTGTCGGCGCGGGCGTTGATGACGGCCTCTTGCGCCAGTTGCTCTTCCTTTTGCAGCAGGTAAGCAGCGAAGTTGCCGGGATAAGACAACAGCTTGCCGCGGTCCAACTCCACGATGCGGGTGGCCACGTTGTCCAGAAACGAGCGGTCGTGGGTGATGGTGATGATGCTGCCCTTGAAGTCCACCAGCAGGCCCTCCAACCATTCAATGGAGTCGAGATCCAGATGGTTGGTCGGCTCATCGAGCAGCAGTACGTCGGGTTGCGCCACCAGCGCTTGCGCCAGTGCCACGCGCTTTTTGGTGCCGCCCGATAAGGTGCTAACGATAGCCTCGGGATTTAAGTGCAGTCGCTGCAAGGTCTCGGTGACGCGCTGATCCCAGTTCCAGCCGTCCAGCGACTCGATCTCGCTTTGCATGGCGTCCAGGTCACCGTGACCCTGGGAGTATTCGTCGATCAGGTAGCGCACACGCTGCAGGCCTTCGGCCACCGCATCGAAAACGCTGGAGGCCGCATCGAGCTGCGGCTCCTGGGCCACATAGGCAATGCGGGTGCCGCTTTGAACCTGGACCAAGCCGTCGTCGGGCTTCTCCAAGCCGGCCAGGATCTTGAGCATCGACGATTTGCCCGTGCCGTTGCGCCCGATGAGGCCGACGCGCTCGGCTGTTTCCAATGAAAAACCTGCATGGTCCAGCAGGGGTACGTGCCCAAAAGCGAGTTGGGCGTCCAGAAGGGTAATCAATGCCATGTTGGCGGGGATTATCCTTTGGGTGTTTTACACCACCGGACGCTGCCATGACACACCAGAACCAAAGAGTCTTGATCACCGCGGCCGCATCCGGCATCGGGTTGGTGATGGCCGATGCCTTCACGGCAGCAGGTGCCCGCGTCTACATCTGCGACACCGACGCAGCGGCGCTGCATAGCGCCCTACAGACACGCCCCCATCTGCGCGGCATGCTGTGCGACGTGGCCCAGGAGGCACAGGTTCGCGAACTGTTTTCGCAGGCCACATCGCACCTGGGCGGACTGGACATCATGGTCAGCAACGCCGGTGTATCCGGTCCCACCGCCAATGTGGAAGACATGGCCTTTGCCGACTGGCAGCGCTGCCTGGCGGTGAACCTGGATTCCGTATTTTTATGCGCGCACTTTGCCGCACCGATTTTTCGAGCACAGGGCAGCGGCTCCATCGTCAACATGTCCTCCACCGCCGGACTGTTTGGCCTGCCCCAGCGCGCGCCCTATACGGCAGCTAAATGGGCGATTCGCGGCCTGACCAAGGCGCTAGCGCAGGAACTGGGACCGGCCGGTGTGCGGGTGAATTGCATTTGCCCAGGCTCCGTTTCAGGCGATCGCATGGACCGCGTGGTCGCCGCACAAGCTGCCGCCACCGGCGCGACCCTGGAGGCAGTGCGGGAGGAGTTGACGCGCGCAGCGTCCCTGCGCACCTTTATTGCGCCGCAAGATATCGCCAGCATGGCTTTGTTTGTCACATCGAGCGTCGGCGCGCGCATCAGCGGCCAGGAGCTGGTGGTGGACGGACACACCGAGACCTTTTAAGAAGGCCTGCGGTGCGCCGCCGACGCGGCAAACGCTTTACTTGCTGCTGGGGAAGCTGAACACCGTGCCCTCGCGCACGCCCGCCGATGGCCAGCGCTGGGTGATGGTTTTGCGCTTGGTGTAGAAGCGCACCGCGTCGGGGCCGTAGGCGTGCAAATCGCCAAACAGGCTGCGCTTCCAGCCGCCGAACGAGTGGTAGGCCACGGGTACCGGCAGCGGCACATTGACACCCACCATGCCGACCAGAATGTTGTCGGTGAAGTAGCGCGCCGCCTCACCATCGCGGGTGAAGATGCAGGTGCCGTTGCCATATTCATGGGCATCGATCAAGTCCATCGCTTCTTGCAGCGTCTTCACGCGCACCACGCCGAGCACGGGTCCAAAAATTTCTTCCTGGTAGATCACCATGCCGGGCTTGACGTTGTCAAACAGGCAGGGGCCCAAAAAGTACCCGTCTTCATGTCCGGCAACTTTCACACCACGGCCATCGACCAGCAAGGTAGCGCCTTCAGCCACACCCTGGTCGACATAGCCCTTGACCTTCTCGAAATGCGGTTTGGTGACCAGCGGCCCCATATCGCTCTTGGCATCAAAGCCGGACCCTACGGTCATCTTGGCGATTTCGGCTTTCAGGCCGGCAATCACGGCATCCGCCGTTGCGTCACCCACCGCCACCACCAAGGGAATCGCCATGCAGCGTTCGCCGCAAGAGCCGAATGCCGCGCCCATCAAGGCGTTCACCGCATTAGGCACATCCGCGTCAGGCATGACCACGGCGTGGTTCTTCGCGCCGCCTAAAGCCTGGACCCGCTTTCCGTGGGCGCAACCGACCGAGTAGATGTACTCGGCAATCGGTGTGGAGCCGACGAAGCTCACCGCTTTGACGCGCGGGTCGGTAAGCAGCGTATCCACGGCTTCTTTGTCGCCGTTGACCACGTTGAGCACGCCGGGCGGCAAACCGGCTTCGAGCGCCAGTTCGGCGATGCGCAGGGTGCTGGTCGGATCGCGCTCGGAGGGCTTCAAGATGAAGCAGTTGCCACAGGCCACGGCCATGGGCCACATCCACAAAGGGACCATGGCGGGGAAGTTGAACGGAGTAATACCGGCGGTGACGCCCAGGGCCTGGAACTCGCTCCACGAATCAATCGACGGGCCCACGTTTTTACTGTGCTCTCCCTTGAGAAGTTCGGGCGCATAGCTGGCGTACTCCACGTTTTCGATGCCGCGCTGCAATTCGCCCAGAGCGTCGCTCAGCACCTTGCCATGCTCGGCGGTAATCATGCGGCAGATCTCGTCCGCATGCTTTTCCAGCAGCACCTTCAAGTTGCCCATGACGCGGGCACGCTTGAGCGGCGGCGTGTTACGCCAGGCAGGAAAAGCGGCCTGTGCGTTGGCAATCGCTTGCTCAACTGTAGCCTTGTCGGCCAGCAAAACCCGTTTTTCGGCTTTGCCCGTGGCGGGGTTGAAAACGTCTTGCGAGCGACTGCCCGTCGTTACGGACTGTCCGCCAATTAGATGGCCAACGATAGGAAGAGATGACATAAAAACCTAAGGAATTGAAAAGTGGTGGATTACGCCGTGGCGTTAAAGGCTTCGCCCAGGACGTTGACCAGGCTGTCGATTTGGGCTGGCGTGACGATGAAGGGCGGCGCGATTTGTATGGTGTCGCCGCCGTAGCGCACATAAAAGCCTTTTTCCAGGCACTTCATGGCAACCTCGTAGGGCCGGCGGGCGGGTTCGCCGGGCACATGGGCCAGGCTGAAGCCTGCGGCCAGGCCGCAGTTGCGGATGTCCACCACGTGTTTGCTGCCCTTGAGGCTGTACACCGCTTTTTCGAAATACGGGGCAATGGCAGCGACGCGCTCGACCATATTTTCGCGCACCAGCACATCCAAAGCGGCAATGCCCGCCGCACAAGCCACGGGGTGCGCCGAGTAGGTGTAGCCATGGGCGAATTCGAGCATGTACTCCGGACCACCGCCTTCCATGAAGGTGTCGTAAATATCTTTTTTGGCCACCACGCAGCCCAGCGGCACAGCGCCATTGGTCACCTGCTTGGCCAGGTTCATGATGTCGGGCGTCACGCCAAAAGCGGCAGCACCGGTGTAGGCACCCAGACGACCAAAGCCGGTGATGACTTCATCAAAAATCAACAAGATGTTGTTGGCCGTGCAAATTTCGCGCAGGCGCTGCAAATAGCCCACCGGTGGCACCACCACGCCACCCGAACCGGACATGGGCTCGACGATCACGGCGGCGATGTTGGACGCATCGTGCAAGGCAATCAGACGCAACAGGTCATCGGCCAGCTCCGCGCCGTTCTTGGGCATGCCGTGCGAGAACGCGTTGGACGCCAGTTGGGTATGCGGCAAATGGTCAGCCTCGACACCTTGGCCGAACATCTTGCGGTTGATGACCAGGCCGCCGACCGAAATACCGCCGAAGTTCACGCCGTGGTAGCCCTTCTCGCGGCCGATAAAACGGGTTTTGCTGCCCTGGCCTTTGAGGCGCCAGTAAGCGCGCGCCATCTTCAGCGAGGTATCGGCGGACTCGGAGCCCGAACCAGTGAAGAACACGCTGTCCAGGCCATCCGGCGTGAGTTCTTTGATTTTGTTGGCCAATTCAAACGACAGGCGGTGGCCGTACTGAAAGCCGGGGGAATATTCCATGGTGCCCAACTGCTTGGCGACCGCTGCGGTGATTTCGGGCCGCGAGTGGCCCAGGCCGCAGCACCACAGACCAGACAGGCCGTCCAGAATTTTGCGGCCGTGGTCGTCGGTGTAGTACATGCCTTCGGCGCTGACCATCATGCGCGGGTTGGCCTTGAAGTTGCGGTTGCCGGTGTAGGCCATCCAATGCGCGTCCATCCAGGCAGGGCTTTGGGCGATGTCGCTCGCGGTGGACAGGGGTTCGCCTGCGGTGGTGTCGTTGAGTTTCATAAGGCCTCCAAGAATAAGAATGAGGGTGCAAACACGGATGGCGCATTTTCGCGGCTGTTTACGCTTATAAAGAACAGATTATCACTATTTACTTGCTGGTTTATGCAAACAACTTCGACGGCAGATGGCTCCTCGGCGCGGCGCGCGCCCTTGGGCCAGATCAGCGACATGGACTTGCGCCTTCTGCGGGTGTTCCGCACGGTGGTTGACTGCGGCGGTATGGCGGCGGCAGAACTGGAGCTCAATATCGGCGCATCCACCGTGAGCCGCCACATCAAAGACTTGGAGACCCGTTTGGGCTTGCGCTTATGCAGCCGGGGCAGAGCGGGCTTTGCGCTGACGCAAGAAGGCGCGCACATTTACGCGCAAACCACGCAGCTGTTTGCCGCCGCCGACGCATTCCGGGCGGGGGTGGACGACATCCACCAGCGCATGGGCGGCGAATTGCAGGTGGCGGTGTTCGACAAAACGGCAAGTAACCCTAAGGCCCAGATTGCCCGCGCGATTGCGCTGTTCAGCCAGGCCGCACCGGACGTGGCTCTGAGCCTGCATGTGGGCACGCTCACGGCCATCGAGCGCGGGGTACTCGATGGACAGTTCCAGGTGGGCATCATTCCCGGCCACCGCAGCTCCAGCGCGCTGGACTATCTGCCGCTTTTTGACGAAGGCATGCTGTTGTATTGCGGCGCAACACACCCCCTCTTCGGCGCTGACCATGGTGCCCTGGACTGGGGCGCGATGCGGGCCTTGCGTTTCGCCGGGCTGGGCTACCACTCGCCCAATATGGAGGTGAGCCAGCGGCTGCGGCTGCGCCGGGTGGCCACGGGCTTTGACCAGGAGTCGATTGCGACTTTCATTCTGTCGGGTCAGTTTGTGGGGTTTTTACCGGCCCATTACGCCGCCAGCTTTGAGGCCGCAGGGCAGATGCAGGCTATTGCGCCCCAGCAATTCCATTACGACTGCGCGTTTTTTGCCATCACCCGCCACGCGCCGGCACCGACCCGCGCGACCCGGCTGTTTCAACACTGCCTGGCGCAATCGCACGCCACATAAGCGGCGCCGCTGGTGCACGGATCCGGACTGCTTCAAATTTGTATGTCGCGATTTTCCCAGGCACACACTTGGTTGCGACCTGATTGCTTGGCGGTGTACAGGCATTTGTCGACCCGCTCCAACCAAACCGAGGTAGGCTCTCCGGGCTGGTATTGCGCGACGCCAAAACTGCAAGTCGAACGGATGGCCTGCCCCCTTACGGCCAAAGGCTCCGCAGCAATGGCCGCCCGCACACGCTCTGCGGTACCAACGGCCTGCTCCTGGTCGGTGCCGGGCAGGACCAGCACGAACTCCTCGCCGCCATAGCGAACCACCCAGTCCACGCTTTCGCGGATTTCCCGGCGCATGATGGCGCTCACGTGGCACAAGACCTGGTCACCCACGGAGTGACCATGGTTGTCGTTGACGCGCTTGAAAAAATCAATATCCGCAAACACCAGGGTCAGGGGGCGCGCCAGACGCTGTGCGCGCTCTGCCTCCTCCACAATGCGCTCATTGAACAGGCGGCGGTTGTAGCAGGCGGTGAGCGGATCCATGATGGAGAGCTGCTGGATGGATTCCATGGCCGACTGCAAGGCGGTGGTGCGGCTCTCCACTTCGGCGTCAAGCTCGCGCATGCGCAGGTCAATCTGTTTGTGCAAAGTCTGGAAGCCCTCCACGACGATGTCGATTTCGTCCTTCCGGTGATCCTGCCCGCGCCCGACCGCCGGCATCTGGTTGCTGCGATCCTGGGCCGAACCCGTGACGTAGTCCAGGACATGGCGCAGCGGACGCTCAACCTCCCGCTTGAGCAAAAGAATGATCAGGCAGCACAAAATCACATAGCCAACCAGGGCAAAACCCACGGATCGCCCGATCTCCGAATACAAAAATGCAGGATCGGGGACGAGCTCCAGCGTGCCGATGGAGACTTCATGGTCATTGGGCTGCGCCAGGTTGAAGATGCGCGCATCCGAACGACCATGCAGCGCGGGGTTACCGGCCTCAAAGACGGCGCCCACATCGGCGGTGAGGCGCGCATAGGCAATGTAGGGCCGCTGGCTGATGTGGGACAGCTGGCGTTCAATCGCCATGGGCTCGGCATCCCACACGCTAATGGCCAGAAGGGGTAGCTGCGTTTCACCGATGAGCAAAAGACTTTTGTCAAATTCCTCGGAAATATGGTGCCAGGAGTACCAGCCCTGCGCCACACAGATGGCCAGCACACACACCACGCTGTACGCGGTGATGCGTTTGATCAGCCTCTGGGTAACCGATTGAATCGCACCATCCGCCACGGCTCAGCCCCCTCTGTTCAGCAAGTGCTGAAATTCGAAGTTGTAGCGCTTGACCTGGGGGTTCTGGAACTTGCTGAATCGCTTGAAGTCGATGGCATCAAAGCGACCCTCGCCGAAACGCTGGCCAAAGCGCGCTGCCAGCTCCGGGCTGAGCAAACTGAACATCGGATGCGTCATCTCCAGCCCTTCTGCTGCGGCAAAGTCGCGCCCGTTGTAGTGGTCATAAACGACCACCAAAGCCCAGGCGCCCAGCATGAAGTGGCCGCCAGCCATTGCACTGAGCTCGCCGCTGCGCAATGCGTCCAGCGCTTCGGACGAGGTATTCACACCACTGAAAAGCAAGTCCTGCCCAGGCCTGAGGTCATGGCTACGCGCGGCATCCATCGCCCCCAAAGCCGTCTGGTCATTGGCCGCCCAGACCAACCGGGCCTGCGGGTGGCGCTTTAACAGCCACTGCATTTGCTCGGCTGCTTTTTCGCGGCTAAAACCGCTGAAAACCTCCTGATCCACCACCACGTCGCCGGCCTCCACTACAGCGCGCCGCATACCCTGTGCGAGCAAATACGAGGAAGAGCTCAACCGATCCCCGCTGAGCGCCAGCATGTGCACAGTGCCGCGTCCCCAGGCGGCGGCACGCGCCTTGCCAATCAAGGCCTTGGCTGTCACGTACCCCGCGTCATCGGCGCGCGGCTCCAGGGTTCCGAGCCACAGCTTGTAGCGTTCCCGCGGCGCGCCGCTGAGCTTGCGCTGGGACAGGTCCGAAACTCCGTTGAAGACCATCAACACCGGAATGCCGGCCCCGTCCAGAATGCGTAAGCAGGCCGGCCCGTACCCGCCCTCGTTATCCAACAAGACGTAATCGGGGCGGCGGGCAGGGGGCCGGTTGGCAATATCGCGTGCTACTTCAACCGCTTTGGCGTGGTCGCGCTCGAGGTAGGTCACCTCCAGCGCAATACCCAACTTGAAGGCTGCCGCTTGCATCACCTGGCTTACCGAGACCCAGTACACCTCATTCGCCTTACCCGGGTTGATAAAGGTGACCGACAGGCACCATGCGCGCATCGGAAAGAGCAAGGCGCACGCAAGCCAACCGACGTGCACGGCACGAACCAAAGACCGTTGGTATGTTGCAAACAGCGCGCGCACATTCCTCCCGAAGATGTCGTTGCAAGACATAGATTGCAGACCCGCGGCAGTAGGCACGGGTTGACCCATTCTAAGGACGGGCATCCCAGCGAGTCAGACGCGCCATAGCCCGAAGCCGAACAGGCCCGATGCGGCGTGCCTGCACGCATTCAGGCGGCGCGACACGCCCATGCGTTGAACGAAAGGTTTTGAATTAGCGGGAGGCGTTGGCTTCGGCAACGGTGAGGGCGGTCATGTTGACGATACGCCGCACCGTGGTACTCGCCGTCAGGATATGAACCGGCTTGGCAGCGCCCAGCAGAACTGGCCCGATTGCGATGTTGCCGCCCGCCGCCGTCTTGAGCAGGTTGTAGGAGATATTGGCGGCATCGATATTCGGACAAACCAGCAGATTGGCGTCGCCGTGCAAGGTGCTTTGCGGCATTTGCACACTCCGCGCCGCACTGTCCAGAGCGATGTCGCCATGCATCTCCCCGTCCACATCAAGCCAAGGCGCTTGGGCCTGGATCAGTCCCAAGGCCTCGCGCATTTTCAGCGCGCTGGGCTCATTGCTGCTGCCAAAGTTGGAGTGGCTCAGCAGCGCCGCTTTGGGCTTGAATCCGAAACGCAGCATTTCCTCGGCCGCCATGATGGTGATCTCGGCAATCTGCGCGGCGCTGGGGTCGTAGTTGACATGGGTGTCAACCAGAAAAACCTGGCGCCCCGGCAGCAGCAATCCGTTCATGCAGGCATAGGCGTTGACCTTGTCCCCAGACCCGGCGCGCGTTCGCTTGCCGATGACCTGGTCCACGTAGTGCAGGTGCAAAGCCGTGGTGCCCCAGGTGCCGCAGATCAGGCCGTCCACGTCACCCTTGTGCAGCAACATCGAGCCGATTAACGTGAGCCGGCGGCGCATCTCAATCTTGGCCACTTGCACGGTGACGCCCTTGCGCTGGGTCATCTGGAAATAGGTCTGCCAGAAGTCGCGGTAGCGGTGGTCCTGCTCCACATTGACCACTGCGTAATCCTGGCCTTCGCGCAGCCGCAGACCGAACTTTTCGATGCGCTCGCGGATGATGGCCGGGCGCCCGATCAGGGTGGGCAGCGCCAAGCCCTCGTCCACCACAATTTGCGCCGCGCGCAGCACCCGCTCGTCTTCGCCCTCCGCAAAGGCCACGCGCTTTTTCAACGCAGTTTTGGCCGCCGAAAAAATCGGCTTCATGGTGGTGCCCGACGCGTAGACAAAGCTTTGCAGGCGCTCGCGGTACGCGTCCATATCGGCAATCGGTCGCAGCGCCACGCCGCTGTCCACGGCCGCCTGGGCCACTGCTGGAGCAATCACCATCATGAGGCGCGGATCAAAAGGCTTGGGAATCAGGTATTCCGGACCGAAAGCCAGTTGTTCACCGGCGTAGGCAGCGGCAACGACCTCGTTCTGCTCGGCCTGCGCCAGCTCGGCAATCGCATGCACAGCGGCGATTTCCATCTCGACCGTGATGGTGGACGCGCCCGCGTCCAGCGCGCCGCGGAAGATGTAGGGGAAACACAGGACGTTGTTGACCTGGTTGTGGTAATCCGTGCGGCCGGTGGCCATGATGGCGTCGTCACGCACGGCCTTAACTTCTTCGGGCGAAATTTCTGGGTTGGGGTTGGCCAGCGCAAAGATCAGCGGCTTGGTCGCCATGGAGGCCACCATGTCGGCCTTAAGCACGCCGCCGGCAGACAGGCCCAAAAAGATGTCGGCACCCACAATGACCTCACGCAGCGTGCGTGCGCTGGTCTTTTGCGCAAAGACAATTTTGTCTTCGTCCATCAGTTCGGTGCGGCCCTCGTACACCACGCCGGCCAGATCGGTCACAAAAATGTTTTCGCGGGGAATGCCCAGCTTGACCAACAGGCCCAGGCAGGCCAGCGCCGCAGCACCCGCACCGGAGGTCACCAGCTTGACTTTGCGGGGGTCTTTGCCTACCACGCGCAAGCCATTGAGCAGGGCCGCGCCGACCACAATCGCCGTGCCGTGTTGGTCGTCGTGGAAGACCGGAATCTTCATGCGCTCGCGCAATTTGCGCTCGACGTAAAAACAATCCGGCGCCTTGATGTCTTCCAGGTTGATGCCGCCGAAGGTAGGCTCCAGTGAGGCAATGATGTCAACCAGCTTGTCCAGATCGTGCTTTTCGTTGATCTCGATGTCAAAGACGTCGATGCCGGCAAACTTCTTGAACAAAACCCCTTTGCCTTCCATCACCGGTTTGGCTGCCAGCGGGCCGATGTCGCCCAAGCCAAGCACCGCAGTGCCGTTGGTGATGACCGCCACCAAATTGCCACGGCTGGTGTATTTGAACGCGTTATTCGGGTCCTTGACGATCTCCTCACAGGGCGCGGCCACACCAGGCGAATACGCCAGCGCCAGATCATGCTGGTTGATCAGCTGCTTGGTGGCGGCAATGGAAATCTTGCCGGGCGTGGGAAATTGGTGGTAGTCCAGTGCGGCCTGGCGTTGCGAGGCGGGCTTGCTCGGCTCAGCCGAAGTCCCGGGGGCAGTGGCGGGGGGCTTGGTGCTCATCGGGAATCCTCTTTTTGAACCGGGTATCGAGTGCGGGGTGCCAGTCAGTATGACCGCGCTGCCGGAGGCGGTGGATTGTAGGGGTGGCCTTCCAGTGGGGCGGCGCACTCAGGCCAAGGTGGCTTTGCTCCATTCCATGCGCTTGGCCGTTTGCTTTCCCGTCAGCACAAAGCCCCGTTGCACGCCCGCCGCGTCAACAAAGCGCCAGGCGCCGCCTTCGTGTAAATCGATGGTGGCGGGGTCTTGAGTCCATTGGCCTTGCAGGGCCGGATCCGGTGCGGCCACCGTGATCGGCAGCACCGGTGTCTTCACCGCTACCGGCATCAGAGGGAATACCAGGGCCGTGGGCGTACCCGCCAGGGTTGCAGCCAAAGCCCGCGCAGCGTTCATGATCGGCATGACATAGGGCAGGGTGCGCCCGCCGGCGGCGCTGTACTGGGCGCAGTCGCCCAGGGCGTACACATCCGGGACACTGGTTTGCAAATGCGCGTCCACCAGCACGCCGCGCTCACACGCCAGTCCCGCCGCCGCTGCCAATGCCGTGTCCGCGCGCAAACCGACTGCGCTCAATACGGCATCGGCTGCGATCACCGTCGCGTCGGACAGGGTGGCCGCGTACCGGTGCGCGCCGCCCGGACTGGCGTCCAAGGTGCCCACGGTACATCCGAGATGCCAGGCCACTCCCAGCGTCTGCAAGGCGTTGCGCAGCTGTTCGCTGGCGGCAGCAGGCAGCAAAGCGGGCAGAGGCCGCGCCGCCGGGTCGACCACCTGCACGGCAAACCCGCCTTGCGCCAGGTCGTTGGCAAACTCGCAACCGATCAGGCCTGCGCCGATCAGCAACACGGTAGCCGGGCTGCCATCGGCGCGCTGCGGCAAGGCACTCAAATCAGCGTGCAAACCGCGAAAGTCATCCAAGTGGTTGACGGTGTGAACCGCATGGGTGGCGTTTCCGGCCATGGGAACGCGAATCGGGTTGGCACCCGTGGCCAGCACCAGTCGGCTGTAGGCCATGGTGCGGGTGCTGTCGCCCTGGTGCACACGCACGGTGCGGGATGCGGTGTCAATGGACTGCACCGTGGTGTGCGCATGCAAGGTGATGTGCAGATTTGCGGCCATGGCAGCCGCGGGGGTGGTGACCAGTTGATCCGGGCTGCGCTTTTGTCCGAAGGCGTTGGACAGGGTTGGTTTGGCATAAAAGTCACCGTTGTCGCGGGTGACCAAGGCGATGGACACAGACGGGTCGAGCTTGCGCAACTCGCGCGCCGTGGTCCAGGCCGCCAGACCAGCCCCGACGATCACGACTGGGGCTACGCCGTTGGCGCTCATACCTGTACCGCTTCGAAGTCCGCTTTAGCCACACCGCAATCCGGACAGGCCCAGTCATCGGGCACATTCGTCCACAAGGTCCCGGGGGCGATACCGTCTTCGGGGCGGCCAAGGGTCTCGTCGTACACAAAGCCACACACGATGCACATATAGGTTTTCATAGTCAATTTCTTGTTTAGGTTGGGTTAGGTTAGCTGAGCTTAGGTTGGTTCGAAAAGACCGTGTGCCTCGGCTTCTCAAGCGGCCACTTTGGCCAGTTGCGCTTTGTAGTGGTTGGCGTGGCGCTCTTCCACTTTGGCCAGCGCGGCAAAGCGTTTTTGCGCGGTGCGCAGGGTTGCCGTGAACTGGGCTGCGTGCAGCTTGGACTCGGTAATTTGTTCGTCCATCTCGGCCACGGCGGCGGCGTTGCCCTCGCGCTCGGCGGTAGCGCGAAAACCGGGGTACATCTCGCTGTATTCGTAGGTTTCGCCGTCGATGGCGATTTGCAGGGCGGCAGCAGAGGTCAGGCTGGCTTTGGGGTACAGCAAATCCAGGTGGCCAAAAGCGTGCATGACCTCCTGGTCGGCGGTTTCTTCAAATACACGGGCGGTGTCTTCGTCTCCAGCGGCACGGGCGATCCGGGCGAAGTAGCGGTATTTGATGTGCGCCATGGACTCGCCGGCAAAGGCGGCCTCCAGGTTGGCAAGGGTGGTGATTTCGGGGCGGGTCGTGGCGGTCATCATGGACTCCTGTGATTAATGAAATAAATCGGAACAGGAAGAATGATAGGAGAAATTAATAATCTAAGCCAATTGGTATTGGCTAATTGATTGATAGGCGCTATGGACCAACACCAACCGAACTACGCACGCATCAAGGCCTCAATCGCATCGGGTTCCACCGGCACGCCACGGCTGATCAGCTCGCAGCCGCTTTCGGTGACGATGGCGTCGTCCTCGATGCGGATGCCGATGCCATGGAATTGCTCCGGCACGCCGGGCGCTGCACGCACGTAAATGCCGGGCTCGATCGTCAGGACCATGCCGGGGCGCAGGATGCGGGCCGGGCGGCTGATGATGTCCTGCCCGGTCAGCGCGTCGCGCCGCACACTGGTCTGGCCGATCTCGGAGGGCTCGGTATAGGCCCCGCAGTCGTGCACGTCCATGCCCAGCCAATGGCCGGTGCGGTGCATGTAAAACGGGAAGTAGGCACGCTTTTCAATCACGTCATCGACGGTGCCGACCACTTTGGCGTCGAGCAAACCCACATCCAACATGCCCTGGGCCAGCACCTTGACCGTGGCCTCGTGCGGATCGGTGAAACGCGCCCCCGCGCGGGTGGCGTTCACCGCAGCCACTTGGGATGCCAGCACCAGCTCGTAGAGCGCGCGCTGCGGCCCGCTGAAGCGGCCATTGGCCGGAAAGGTACGGGTGATGTCCGAGGCATAGCCATCGAGCTCGCAACCCGCGTCGATCAGCACCAACTCGCCGTCGCGCACCGCGCCGGCATCCGCGCGGTAATGCAGCACACAGGCATTGGCGCCGGCGGCGACGATGGAGCCGTACGCCGGGCACTGCGAGCCGTGGCGGCGGAACTCGTGCAACAACTCGGCATCCAGGTGGTATTCGCGCACATCCTGCCCGGCGCGCAGCATGCGCGCGCTCAGCTGCATGGCGCGGATGTGGCCACCCGCGCTGATGCGCGCAGCCCGGCGCATGGTGTCTTGTTCGCTGGCATCCTTGACCAAGCGCATTTCGTCCAGCGGCTCACACAGGTCGCGCAACTGGGTCGGGCAGAGCGTGCCGTAGCGCACCCGGTCACGCAGGGGTTGCATCCAGCCTGCGACCCGCGTCTCCAGCCCCTTGTGGGTGGCAAACGGAAACCACACCGCGTCACACCCATCCAGCAAGGCGGGCATGCGGGTATCCAATTCGGTCACGGAGTGCGCGTCGGTAACGCCGAGTTCCTGCGGCGCGGCCTGGGGACCCAGGCGGTACCCATCCCAGATTTCGCGCTCCAGGTCTTTGGGGCGGCACAACAAGGTGCTGCGGCCATCGCCGTGCAGCACCAAGCAGCTGTGCGGTTCGGCAAAGCCGCAGAGGTAGAAAAAGTAGCTGTCTGCACGGTATAAAAAGTCGGCGTCGCGGTTGCGCTGCTGCTCGGGCGCGGTAGGGATGATGGCCACACCTTTGGGGCCGATGTGGCGTGCCAGGGCGGCACGGCGGGCCGCGTAATCGGGTGCGATGCGCACCAGGGGGTCGGTCATCGTGTTCATAAAGGGCTATCTCCGGAATTCAGTTCAGCCAGCCGGGCCGGCGTACCCACATCGACCCAGGTGCCCGCATACAGCGTGGCGTTGACTGCGCCATTGTCCATACCCCGGCGCAAAAGCGGGGCCAGCGGGGCTTTGATGCCCGCCGGATTCCCGGGCGGAATGCCGCAGTCAGCAAAAAAGGCCTGCTTGTACAGCGCGATGGTGCTGAAGGTGTAGCGTGGGGCGCTGTCGTGCGGGGGCAGATTGCGCGCATAGCCTGTATCCGACAAGCCGAAATCACCGCCCGGATTGTGGGGCGGGTTGGCCACCAGCCAGATGTGGGCGAGCGCCGGGCTGGCGGCAAAACGCGCGAAATCGTGCGGGGAAAAGGCAAATTCCGGTGCGTACACATCGCCAGCAGCCACCCAAAACACCGGCTCCAGCAGAGGCAGCGCACGGACAATGCCGCCGGCGGTTTCCAGGGCCGCGCCGAAGTCGAGCCCTTCCCGCGAATAGCCAATCGCCACCGGCGGCAGCGGCGGCGCATCAAAAAGTGCACCGGGGGTCTGGGCAAATTGTTCTTCCAGCCAAGCCGTGTTGATCAACACCTTGCGCATACCGGCGCGCTGCACCGCTTCAAGATGCCATTGCAGCAGGGGCTTGCCCTGCACAGATAGCAAAGGCTTGGGCGTATGGTCGGTCAGCGGGCGCATGCGCTCGCCGCGACCGGCCGCCAGCAACAGCACCTGGGCCTGTGCGCTGTCCATGGTTACGCTCTAGCGACCGCCGATGGTGACGGTGCCGAAGGCCTGCTGTCCCTGCCGGGGCAAACAACGCCAATACGCCGGGTTGGCCTGCACCTGCCCGCCGAGTTCGACTGCGGCCTGCCAGGCCCAGCGCGGGTTGTACAAAAAGCCCCGGGCCAGCGCGACCAGATCCGCATCACCGGCTTGCACAATCGCCTCCGCCTGCGCGGGCTCCGTGATCAGGCCGACAGCGATGGTGGGCAGATCGGTCGCTTGCCGCATGGTCCGCGCCAGAGGAACCTGGTAGCCCGGGGCAAGGGGGATTTTTTGCTGCGGTGACACACCGCCCGAGGACATGTGGATGAAGTCGCAACCCAGTTCCTTCAGACGCTGACCGAAGACGCTGCACTGGTCAATGTCCCAAGCACCCTCCACCCAGTCGCTCCCCGAAATGCGGATACCCAGCGCGCCCTTGAAAGCCGCGCGGACCGCTGCGAAAACCTCCAGGGGATAGCGCATACGGTTGTCCAGGCTGCCGCCATAGGCATCGCTGCGCTGGTTGGCGATGGGGGATAAAAATTCATGCAACAAATAGCCATGGGCGTTGTGGATTTCAATGGCCTCGATACCCATGGCATCGGCGCGCCGGGCGGCTGTGACAAAGGCCTCGCGCACCCGCGCCAACTGGGCTGCGTCCATTTCTGCCGGCGCGGCCTCCGCTGGGAGTTGTGGCACAGCGGAGGGGCCGTACGGCAACCAACCACCTGCATCCGCAGACAGCAATTGGCCGCCGCGCCAGGGCACATCGCTGGATGCTTTGCGCCCGGCGTGCGCCAGCTGGATGCAGACCGCCATCGGCGGGGCCAGCTTGCGGGCGCGGTGCAAGGTGTCGGCCAGTGCCGCTTCGGTCGCCGCGTCCCACAGGCCCAAACAGCCCGGCGTGATGCGGCCTTCCGGCAGGATCGCCGTGGCTTCAATAGTGAACATGCCCGCACCGCTGTTGAGCAGATTGCCCCAGTGCATCAGATGCCAATCTGTGGCTTGGCCCTCCGATGCGGCGTACTGGCACATGGGGGCCACGATGATCCGGTTGGGCAGGCTCAGGCCGCCGCGCGGGGATGGCAGGGTGAAGGGCGCGAATAGCAAGCTCATGGAATAGACCGGGGCACAGGCCTTTGGAAAAAAGACGCATCATGCGCGAAATCGGAACTGAGCCACCATCCCCGATAAAATCGCTATCCCCTCCCGCCCCGCCCCATGGCTTGCGGTTCATTTGCGCTTTGATCAGGCCGTCTATGACTTCACTTCAAAAATCCCACACCATGGCCAATGCCATTCGCGCGCTGGCCATGGATGCCGTGCAAGCCGCCAACTCCGGCCACCCGGGCGCACCAATGGGGATGGCGGATATAGCAGTCGCTTTGTGGGGCGGACATTTGCAGCACAGCCCGAGCAACCCGCACTGGATCAACCGGGACCGCTTTGTGCTCTCCAACGGCCACGGATCCATGCTGATTTATGCGCTCCTGCACCTCACCGGCTACAAGCTGCCCATGGCCGAGCTGAAGAACTTCCGCCAGTTGCACAGCAAGACCGCAGGCCACCCCGAAGTGGGCGTGACACCCGGCGTGGAAACCACCACTGGCCCGTTGGGCCAGGGCATCAGCAACGCCGTGGGCATGGCGCTGGCCGAAAAGCTGTTGGCCAAAGAATTCAACCGCAAAGGCCACACCATCATTGACCACCACACCTACGCCTTTCTGGGTGACGGCTGCATGATGGAAGGCATCAGCCACGAGGCCTGCGCGCTGGCTGGTGCCTGGAAACTGGGCAAGCTGATCGCCCTGTACGACGACAACGGCATCTCCATTGACGGCAAGGTGGCGCCCTGGTTCATCGACAACACCGCGCAGCGCTTCATGGCCTATGGCTGGAACGTGATCGACGCGGTCGACGGCCACGACGCCGCTGCCGTGTCCCAGGCGATCGCCCGCGCCAAAACCAGCAGCAACAAGCCCGCGCTGATCGTCTGCAAAACATCGATCGGCAAAGGCAGCCCCAACCGCGCCAACACCTCCAAGGCCCACGGTGAACCGCTCGGCACGGAGGAGATCAAACTCACCCGCGAAGCCCTGGGCTGGCCCCATGCGCCCTTCGTCATTCCCAAAGACGTCTACGCCGCGTGGGACGCCAAGGCCGCCGGGCGCGAACGCGAGAAATCCTGGAACCAGCGCTTTGCCGCATACAAAGCGGCGCACCCGGCGCTGGCCAAAGAGCTGCAACGCCGCATGAAAGGCGAGTTGCCGAAAAACTTTGTGCAAACCGCAGTCAACGCCGTCGTGGCTGCGGATACCAAGCGGGATACGGTGGCCTCGCGCAAAGCCTCGCAAATTGCGCTGGAACATTTCACCGCCGGCCTACCCGAGATGCTGGGCGGCTCGGCCGATTTGACCGGCTCCAACCTGACTAACACGCCATCGACTCCGGCACTGCGCATGGACGCAGCGGGCGAGGTAGTGCAAAGCGCCGATGCGCAGGGGCACATGGTGGGCGGGCGCCACATCAACTATGGCGTGCGCGAATTCGGCATGGCAGCCATCATGAATGGCGTGGCGCTGCACGGCGGCTTTATCCCCTACGGCGGCACCTTCCTCACCTTCAGCGACTACAGCCGCAACGCCATCCGCATGGCCGCGCTCATGAAGCTGCGCGTGGTGCATGTGTTCACGCACGACAGCATCGGCCTGGGCGAAGACGGCCCGACCCACCAATCCATTGAGCACGCTGCCTCGCTGCGCCTGATCCCCAACCTGGACGTCTGGCGTCCGGGCGACACCGCCGAGACCGCCGTGGCCTGGACGGTAGCCTTGCGCAACAACACCAAACCGACCGCACTGCTGCTCAGCCGCCAGAACATCGCCTATGCCGTGAAGAACGAGTCGGCAGCGGCACCCAGCGCCTGCGGCCTGGACGCCATCAGCAAAGGCGCATATGTCGTGTCCGAACCGGCGGACGTGGGCCTCAAGCGCAAAACGCAGGCTGTGCTGATCGCCACCGGCTCCGAGGTGCAGCTCGCCCTGGCGGCGCAAAAGTTACTGGCGCAACGCAAAATTGCAGTCCGCGTGGTCTCTATGCCCAGCACCACCACATTTGATCTGCAAAGCACCGACTACAAAGAAAGTGTGCTGCCCAAGGGCCTGCCACGTGTGGCGGTCGAGATGGGCTGCAGCGGCGGCTGGTGGAAATATGGCTGCGCGGCGGTGGTGGGCATCGACACCTACGGCGAGTCCGCACCCGCACCCGTGCTGTTCCAGCATTTCGGCTTCACGCCCGAGAACGTGGCCGATACAGTGCGGGCCGCGCTGAAAAAATAATTTTTAGGAGTATTGAGTTCATGACCATCAAAATCGGCATCAACGGATTCGGGCGCATCGGGCGCATGGTGTTTCGCGCTGCGGTGCAAAACTTTTCGGACATCGAAATCGTCGGCATCAACGACTTGCTGGAACCCGATTACCTGGCCTACATGCTGCAGTACGACAGCGTGCACGGGCGCTTCCAGGGCGCGGTGTCCGTGAAAGATGGCGCGCTGGTGGTGAACGGCAAAACCATCCGCCTGACCCAGGAGCGCGACCCGGCCAACTTGCAGTGGGGCGCGGTCGGTGCCGACGTGGTGATTGAAGCCACCGGCTTGTTTTTGGACAAAGTCAGCGCGGAAAAACACCTGGCCGCAGGCGCGAAAAAAGTGCTGCTGTCGGCACCAAGCAAAGACGACACGCCCATGTTTGTATTTGGTGTGAACCACGCGACGTACGCCGGGCAAGCGATTGTGTCGAATGCGTCCTGTACCACCAACTGCCTGGCCCCAGTGGCCATGGTGCTGAACAACAAATGGGGCATCAAGCGCGGCCTGATGACCACGGTGCACGCGGCAACCGCCACGCAGAAAACCGTGGATGGCCCCAGCAACAAAGACTGGCGCGGCGGGCGCGGCATTCTGGAGAACATCATTCCCTCCAGCACGGGCGCGGCCAAGGCGGTGGGTGTGGTGATTCCGGCGCTGAACAAAAAGCTCACCGGCATGTCGTTCCGGGTGCCGACCAGCGATGTGTCGGTGGTGGACCTGACCTGCGAACTCAACACCGCCGCGACCATGGCCGAGATCTGCGCGGAAATGAAGGCGCAAAGCCAGGGCGCGCTCAAGGGCGTGCTGGGGTACACCGAAGACAAAGTCGTGGCCACCGATTTCCGCGGCGACCCCCGCACCTCGATTTTTGACGCCGACGCCAGCATCGCGCTGGACGGCACCTTCATCAAGATCGTCAGCTGGTACGACAATGAATGGGGCTACTCCAACAAGTGCCTGGAAATGGTGCGCGTCATCTCCGCATGAAACAGCCCAGGGAGGGTTGATATGGCTTCGCTTCCACCCAACACGCCGCCAGGGCCACTTCCGTCTTTGCGGCCTTTGCGGCCACTGCCCCGGCTTATTTTTGCGAGCCGCTGGCTGCAAATGCCGCTGTACCTGGGGCTGATCGCCGCGCAGGGCGTATACGTCTACCACTTCTGGGTCGAGTTATTGCATCTGCTGGAGGCCGCCTTTGGCAACCAGGCCGCGCTGCAGCAACTTGTCACGGCAATCGGCTACCGCGCCGACTACCAGGTCACGGCGCTGAATGAGACGCTGATCATGCTGGTGGTGCTGGCGCTGATTGACGTGGTGATGATCTCCAACCTGCTGATCATGGTGATCGTAGGCGGCTACGAAACCTTCGTCAGCCGTATGGATTTAGAGGGCCACCCGGACCAGCCCGAGTGGCTGGACCATGTGAACGCCTCGGTGCTCAAGGTCAAGCTGGGCACGGCGATCATCGGCATCAGCTCCATCCATCTGCTCAAAAGCTTTATTAACGCCGCCAATTACGATGAAAAAGTGCTGATGTGGCAAACCCTGATCCACATCACGTTTTTGCTCAGCGCACTGGCCATTGCCTATACCGACAAGATCCTGACCCAAAGCCACGGGCAGGGACGGCACTGAACTGAACAGAACTCAGGTTGTGAGCGGCTCCACCCCGGCTTGTAGGTGATCCAGGTCTGGCCGGTGCGCCGGGTCCACATGGGTCATCAGGTTGAGTACGCGGTGGCGCTGCATCACCGCGCGGCGTGCGGCCACGGCGATGTTGTGGCCCTGCTCGACGCTGAGTTGGGCGTCCACCTCGATATGGGCGTCGGCCACTACCATATCGCCCATCTTGCGGGTGCGCACATCGTGCACGCCCATCACACCGGGGGTGTCCAGTAGGGTCTGGCGTATGGCCTGAACCTCGGACTCGTCGATGGCGCGGTCCATCAGGTCATGCAAGGCGTCCCAGCCGAAATTCCAGCCCATGCGGCCCACCATGAGGCCGACGATCAGCGCTGCGATCGGATCCATCAGCGGATAGCCCGCCAAATTGCCGATCAAGCCCAGCGCCACCACCAGACTCGAGGCTGCGTCCGAGCGTGCGTGCCAGGCATTGGCCACCAGCATGCTGGATTTGACACGCTTGGCCACGCCCAACATGTAGCGGAACAAGAGCTCTTTGGCGACCAAAGCCGCTGCCGCGACCCACAGCGCCACAGCGTGTGCGGTCGCGATGGTTTCCGGCTGCTCCAGCTTGAGCAAGGCCTGCCAAACCATGCCCACACCCACCGCCAGCAGCAACACGCCCAAGGCCAGCGACGCGGCGTTCTCAAAACGCTGATGGCCGTAAGGATGGTCCACGTCGGCGTCTTTGCGGCTCTCGCGGGCAGCAGCCAGCACCACAAAGTCCGCCACCAGGTCGGAGAGCGAATGCACTCCATCGGCCACCAGGCCCTGCGACTTGGCCCACAAGCCCACGGCAATCTGGATCACGGAAAGCGCCAGGTTGACGGCCACGCTCACCCAGGTGCTGCGCGACGCAGCGTGCGCCCGCACTGCGGGCGGGATGTCGTTGTGCTCGCTGTCGTCTTCGGTTTCTTTGAAATTCATGGAATAGGGCTTCTGAGCGCTGCGCGCGCCGCATGGGTATGGCTGCATGGTAACCCTGCTCGGGCGGCCGGCTGGTCGAGGCTACCGTGGGTCAGTCGATGTAACTAATCCGTAACTTTTTCCAAAGATGCCTAGAATCAGCCCAGGGCGACGCGTAGATTGGCACACCCAATTCGGCGCTTAAGACGGTTTTTCAGAGGTTTTTGCCAGGTGGCCGAGGCCTGTGAAAAGTCGATTTTTAAAACGTTGGAGCATGGGATGATCACACACAACACCGAAGGCGAAGGCCTGAACGCCCCCAATTACGTGCAGCATGCCGGGGTTCTGGAATGGGTCAGCAGCATGGTGGCGCTGTGCAAACCCGCCGCCGTACACTGGTGCGACGGGTCGGAGCAAGAGTACGACGGGTTATGTAACCTGTTGGTAACTAATGGCACGTTTCAGCGCCTGAACCCGGAAAAGAGACCCAACTCCTACCTGGCCTGCTCCGACCCCAGCGACGTAGCGCGGGTAGAAGACCGCACCTTTATCTGCTGCGAGGAGCAGGACGACGCGGGGCCGACCAACAACTGGATGGCCCCTGCGCTGATGCGCCAGACGCTGAAACCCTTGTTTGACGGATGCATGGCCGGTCGCACCCTGTATGTGGTGCCGTTTTCCATGGGGCCCCTGGGCTCGCCGATTGCGCACATCGGCATCGAACTCACCGACAGCGCCTATGTGGCGGTGAACCAGCGCATCATGACGCGCATGGGCCGCGCGGTCTTTGAAGTGCTGGGGACGGACGGTGAATTTGTGCCCTGCGTGCACAGCGTTGGCGCGCCGCTGCGCCCGGATAGTGCAGACCTGAAGTGGCCCTGCAACCCGACCAAATACATCGTGCATTTTCCCCAGACGCGCGAGATCTGGAGCTACGGCTCGGGCTATGGCGGCAACGCCCTGTTGGGCAAAAAATGCCTGGCGCTGCGCATCGCCTCCACCATGGGGCGGGCCGCCGCCCATGACGGCGCGCCAGGTTGGCTGGCAGAGCACATGCTGATTCTGGGCGTGACCAGCCCCCAGGGGCGCAAGTACCACATCGCGGCCGCTTTCCCCAGCGCATGCGGCAAGACCAACTTCAGCATGCTGGTGCCGCCCGCCGCGTTCAAGGGCTGGAAGGTCAGCACCATCGGCGACGATATTGCCTGGATCAAGCCCTCGGTGGACGGGCATCTGCGCGCCATCAACCCGGAGGCCGGCTACTTCGGCGTCGCCCCGGGTACGAATTTCCACACCAACCCCAACTGCATGGCCAGCCTGAACCGGGACGTGATCTTCACCAACGTGGCGCTGACCGACGATGGCGACGTGTGGTGGGAAGGCCTGGAAAAAGACAGCGGCAGTCTGCCTGCGCACCTGGTCGACTGGCAGGGCAAAGACTGGACGCCCGCACGGGCCCGCGAAACGGGTGCCAAGGCCGCCCACCCTAACGCGCGCTTTACCGTGGCCGCCACCAACAACCCGGCGCTGGATGCGGCCTGGGACGACCCGCAGGGCGTGCCGATTGACGCCTTCATCTTTGGCGGACGCCGCTCCACCACCGTGCCCCTGGTCACCCAGGCGCACAACTGGGTGGAAGGCGTGTACATGGCCGCCACCATGGGCTCAGAGACTACGGCTGCAGCGACTGGCGCGCAAGGCGTGGTGCGGCGCGACCCCTTCGCCATGTTGCCCTTTACCGGCTACAACATGAGCGACTATTTCCAGCACTGGCTGGACATGGGCACAAAGCTGGGCCACACCGGCGTGAAGCTTCCCGCCATTTTTTGCGTCAACTGGTTCCGCAAGGGTGCGGACGGCACATTCGTCTGGCCCGGCTATGGCGAAAACATGCGTGTGCTCAAGTGGATGATCGACCGCCTCGAGGGCCAGGCCAGCGGCGTGGATAACGGGCTGGGCATCAGCCCGGCGTTTGACGAAATCCAATGGAGTGGCTTGGATTTCAGCGCAGACGACTTCCACACCGTGACGCACATGGACAAAGCCGATTGGGCGCAGGAAATCACCCTGCACGCCGAACTGTTCGCCCAGCTCGCACACCACCTGCCACCTGCGCTGAGCGCCACCCAGAGCGCGCTGCGACAACGGTTGGCGGCTTGAGCGCCGCGCGCTGACGGCGGTCGCCTGCGTGGGGCGCGGTCATGGCATGCTTGGGACATGAAAATCCAGCTGTACTCCGACTTGCATCTGGAGGCGCATCCCCACTTTGAACCCCGACCGGCACCCGGCGCAGACCTGCTGGTACTGGCGGGTGATATTGGCTCCTACCAAGCGGGCTCGGCACTGGCGCAAGACGCCGACTTTGGGCTACGCCGCTTCTCGCCGCGCCACGGCTGGCCCACGCCGGTGGTGTTTGTGCCGGGCAACCATGAATACGACGCAATGGACTTTGACGCTGCGCATGCGCGCTTGCGCGAAACCTGCGAACGCCTGGGGATGGTGTGGCTTGAACGTGAAGTCTGGCAGCCACCGGTGCCCGATGCGCAAGGGCGTCCGCTGCGTTTCATCGGCACGACCCTGTGGACCGACTTTGACGCGCTGGTGGATACCAAAGCCCCGCTCACCGCGCAACTTCAGGCGCGCGACAAAGCATTTCGCGCCGCCAACTTCTATCTGAAAAAAACCGACACGACGCGTCACGGCACAGCCTTCTTGGCCGAGGCAGTGCGAGAACAGGCGCTGGTGTGCCAGGACTGGTTGCGCAAGGCGCTGGCGACACCTTTTGCAGGCAGCACGGCCGTGGTGACCCACTTTGCGCCCAGCCTGCGCAGCGCAGATCCGCGCTACGGCTTGGTGCCGGGTACCGCGGGTTTTTGCAATGCCCTCGATGACCTGCTACCCCAGGCAGCGCTGTGGCTGCATGGCCATTTGCACGCGCCCAGCGACTACCGGCACCAGGGCTGCAGGGTGGTGGCCAACCCCTTGGGCTACGCGCGCAAAAACGAGCAGGCAGCATTTGCAGCATGTGCGACGGTGGAGATTTGAGTCGCACGGGCACCCGCTGCCGGGTTGGGCCACGGCTTCGGGTTTTCTCTGTATGAAAAAACCGGGGCACCTCTACAATGTGCCTTGTTTTTCAGCACCTCGCACACCCTCCCCCCGACCCGAGCCCCACCCATGCAGATTGGCCCATACGCCTTGGCGAACCGCGTTTTTGTCGCGCCCATGGCGGGGGTGACAGACCGGCCGTTCCGCCAACTCTGCAAACGCCTCGGGGCGGCCTACGCGGTCAGCGAAATGGTGACCTCGCGCAAGGATTTATGGGATTCCCTGAAGACCTCGCGGCGCGCCAACCACGCGGGCGAGCCCGGCCCGATCGCCGTCCAAATTGCCGGCACCGACGCCGACATGATGGCGCAGGCCGCCAGCTACAACATCACCCGCGGCGCGCAGATCATCGACATCAACATGGGCTGCCCGGCCAAGAAGGTCTGCAAGCAATGGGCCGGTTCGGCACTGATGCAGGATGAAGATTTGGCAATTGAGATTGTGCAGGCGGTGGTGCAGGCCTGTGCGCAGCACGGGGTCCCCGTCACGCTCAAAATGCGCACCGGCTGGAGCGCAGAGGGGAAAAATGCGCTTGCCATCGCCCTGGCGGCGGAACAGGCCGGTGTCGCCATGGTGACGGTGCATGGACGTACGCGTGAACAGGGCTACAAAGGCCAAGCCGAATACGACACGGTACGCGCCGTGAAAGCGGCGCTGCGCATACCGGTGGTGGCCAACGGCGACATCGATTCCCCGGAAAAAGCCGCAGCCGTTTTGGAATACACCGGTGCCGACGCCGTGATGGTGGGCCGCGCCGCGCAGGGGCGGCCCTGGCTGTTTCGCGAAATCAACCACTACCTGGCCACCGGCACGCATCTCGCATCGCCGCTGGTAGAAGAGGTGCGGCGCTTGCTGGTGGAACATCTGCACGACCACTACAGCTTGTACGGCCACTACACCGGCGTGCGTTCGGCGCGCAAACACATTGGCTGGTATGTGCACGCTCTGCCCGGCGGTGAGGCCTTCCGGCACACCATGCTGGCGCTGGACGATAGCGCTGCGCAGGTCGCCGCAGTGGCGCAATTTTTTGATGCCCTGAGCGCGCAAATGGACCGCATTCCGCCACCCGCGCAAACGGCCCAACCAACACGACTCACAGGGGAAATGGTATGAGCAGCATCGAAGAATCTGTCCGCCGCAATATGCAGGACTACTTTAAACACTTAGACGGGACGCCGCCGGCAGGGGTCTACGACATGATGATCCGCGCGGTCGAGAAGCCCTTGCTAGAGGTGGTGATGGCACAGGCCGGCCACAACCAATCCAAAGCTGCAGACTGGCTGGGTCTGAACCGCAATACCTTGCGCAAAAAACTCGCCGAACACGGCCTGCTCAAATCATCCGCACCATGAACCCAACCGCACCCGCTGCCCGCGCCCTGCGCGCCCTGATTTCGGTTTCTGACAAGACCGGCGTGTTGGAATTGGCACAGGCCTTGGTCGGGCTAGGCGTGCAGCTGCTTTCAACGGGCGGCACCGCCAAGCTGCTGGCCTCTCAGGGACTACCCGTCACCGAAGTAGCCGATATGACCGGTTTTCCCGAGATGCTGGACGGACGCGTCAAAACCCTGCACCCCAAGGTGCATGGCGGCTTGCTGGCCCGGCGCGATCTGCCCGCGCACATGCAAGCATTGGCCGAACACGGCATAGACCCGATTGACCTGCTGGTGGTGAATTTGTATCCCTTCGAAGCCACGATCGCCCAGCCGGGCTGTACGCTGGAAGAGGCGATTGAGAACATCGACATCGGTGGCCCGGCCATGGTGCGCAGTGCGGCTAAAAACTGGAAGGACGTGACCGTGCTGACCGACCCGGCACAGTACGACGGTGTAGTGGCGGAGTTACGCCGCGATGGCCAGGTCAGCCGCGATACCAAATTTGCACTGGCGGTGGCGGCGTTCAACCGCATCAGCCAGTACGACGGGGCCATCAGCGACTACCTTTCCTGCATCCGCGAGGACGGCAGCCAGTCCGCCTTCCCGGCCCAAAGCAACAGCCGTTTTGTGAAGCTGCAGGATCTGCGCTACGGTGAAAACCCGCACCAGCAGGCGGCGTACTACCGCGACCTGTACCCAGCCCCCGGCTCCTTGGTCACCGCCACCCAGTTGCAGGGCAAGGAGCTCAGCTACAACAACATCGCCGACGCCGACGCCGCCTGGGAGTGTGTGAAAAGTTTCGCCAGCCCAGCCTGCGTCATCGTGAAACACGCCAACCCCTGCGGGGTGGCCCTGGGCACCGATGCCTTGGGCGCCTACCGCAAAGCCTGGCAGACCGACCCGACGTCGGCGTTCGGCGGCATCATCGCCTTCAATTGCACGGTGGACGGCGCGGCGGCGGAGCTGATTACGCAACAGTTTGTCGAGGTCTTGCTGGCGCCAGCCTTCAGCCCCGAGGCCCTGGCCGTCTTTCACGCCAAAGCCAATGTGCGCATATTGCAAGTCGCGCTACCAACCGGCGGTGCCAGCGCCTGGGCCCAGGGGCGCAACGCAGTCGACGCCAAGCGGGTGGGTTCGGGCCTGCTCCTGCAGACTGCGGACAACCAGGAAATAGCGGTGGCGGACCTGCGCATCGTCACCGCCGTGCAGCCCACGCCTGCGCAGATAGTAGACCTGCTGTTTGCTTGGAAGGTTGCCAAATACGTGAAATCCAACGCGATTGTTTTTTGCGCAGGCGGGCAAACGCTTGGTGTAGGGGCTGGGCAGATGAGCCGTTTGGACTCGGCGCGCATCGCAGGCATCAAGGCCCAGCATGCGGGCTTGTCACTGGCGGGCAGCGTGGTCGCCAGCGACGCCTTTTTCCCCTTCCGCGATGGCCTGGACGCGGTGGTCGACGCAGGCGCGGTGTGCATCATCCAACCGGGCGGCAGTGTGCGCGACGACGAAGTGGTCGCTGCGGCCAATGCGCGCGGAGTCGCCATGGTCTACACCGGGCTGCGCCACTTCCGGCACTGAACAAAAACTCCAGACAAAAAAATACCGACCCCAAAGAGTCGGTATCGTTGGCTGAGCCCTTACCTGCTCAGTACGCGGACTTAGTAGCCGCCGCCGCTGCTACGGCCACCGCCGTAACCGCCGCCACCGCCGCCGCCACTGCGACCGCCGCCGCCGTAACCGCCGCCACCACCACCTGCGCCGCCGCCAAAGCCGCCACCACCGCTGCGGCCACCGCCACCGTAACCGCCGCCGCCGCCACCACCACCTGCGCCGCCGCCAAAGCCACCGCTACGGGGAGGACGTGGCTCCATGGGCCGTGCTTCATTGACCACGAGGCCACGACCGCCGAATTGCTGACCATTCATTTCATTGATGGCGGTTTGCGCTTCAGCGTCGCTTCCCATTTCTACAAAGCCAAAACCCTTGGAGCGACCCGTGTCGCGTTCCATCATGACTTTTGCACTGGTGACGTTGCCGTGTGCTGCGAATGCCTGTTGCAAATCCTCATCACGGAATGAATAGGGCAGGTTGCCCACGTAAAGTTTGTTGCCCATGGTGGGACTCCTCGAAAATAACTCAAACAGCGATGGAGCCCAAAACCGCAATCAACAAACCAAAGAATGACTTAGCGCAGACGCGAAACTGACCAAACACCGCAAACCTGCAAGCCGATATTTCGGCAATGCGCAAACATTATGCGCCACAGCAAAGAAAAAAAATGTGTATTTGCCCGCAATTAGGAAAATAAACGACGCAATGACTGGGTGATTACCCTAGGTTCAATATTTTTTAGGCGATCTCGGCCTCTGGACCACGCGAGCCCGAATCGGACTTTAGCGCGCCGTGCAGGCCATGCCCAGGCCCCAGACATCAAGCCGCCAGCGCCTCCACCCAGCGGATTTGCGCCGGTAGACCGTGTTGCCAAAGGTCATACAGGCCTTGCACGGACGCGCGCGCAGCCGCGCCCAACCGGGCACGGTCCTCGGGGGATTCAAGCAGTTCAGCGACCGCGCGGGCCAGCGCCTGCGCGTCAAAAAATGAGGTCAACCGCCCGTTCACGTCCTGCTCGATGAACTCGCGCACCGGTGCAACATCGCTGGCTACAACCGCGCAGCCCAGGCTCATCGCCTCCAGAAGACTCCAGGACACCACAAAGGGATAGGTCAGGTACACGTGGACCATAGACACCTGTAGCAAGGATACGAAATCTTTGTAAGGCAGGGTACCAACAAAGTGCACCCGACTCAGATCGACACGGTCGCGCACTTCATTCAAAAAAACGCTCTTCCACGTGGCGCCACCCGGCGCTGCGGATCCATAACTCACGCCATCGGCACCGACAATCACCACCCGCGCCTGCGGCCGGAGTTGCTGCAGCACAGGCAGGGCGCGCATAAAGCTGTGGTAACCACGATAGGGCTCCAGATTGCGGTTGACAAACGTAATCACCTCGTCGCCGACGGAGAGCTTGCGTTTTCCGTTGAGCATGACAAAGGCGTTCGGATTGGGCACCAGGCGCGCTGTATCGATACCGTCGTGCGCCACCGTGATCCGCGAACGGATGCGGGGAGGGAAGGTATCGGCCTGCCAGCGGGTCGGGGACAACCAGCCATCCGCCAGCTCGGCGTGCATCAGGTTGTTGATGTTCTTTCCCTGAATGCGGCACACGTCCTGCACGCTGGGGGCGGAGAACTCCGGGTCGAAGCCCATATCCGCACCGTCGGCCTGGTAATACAACTCGCCGTACAAACCCAGGCGCACGCCCGGCCACACCGCTTTAATAAACAGACTTTCGCCCCAACCCGGATGGGCGATCACCACATCAGGGCTATAGCCCTGTGCCCGCATGGCCAGGCATGCATCCATCACCGCCTGGGCCCGGGCAAACTTCACCTCCGTATCGAGTAACCAGGGGTGGACGCTCTTTGACGGTGCGCGCGCGGGGGTGTAGACGATGTGCTCCACGCCGGGTACGCCGGTGTCTGCCCGCATGGCCAGCGCACGCACCGCATGCCCGCGCTGCGCCAAGGCCGGTGCCAGGTGCTTGAACTGGCCTGGAAAATTCTGGTGGATCAAGAGAATACGCATAGCCGGATTCTGACGCTGCGCGCCTGCGGCTCAGGCGGCGACTATGAAATCTGTAGCCGACAAGTCGGTGGGGGGAACGCCGTTGAGTTCAATTTGTGCGAATGCCACGGCAGCAGATGCGGTACCGCTGCCATCCGCGTCATAGGACAAGACGCCGGTGCTGCTGTTGTAGACCAGGTAATCGTTGGCATCGAGCGCTGCGGTACCAATGACCAGGTTGGCAGCAAGCGGTGACGCGCCAATGGCCAAGTCGGCCAATTTTGCAAAAACAGCTTCACTCAAGACGAGTTTGTCTACGCCCGTTTGAAAGTCAAGGACTGTATCGACATTGGTCGTGCTGTTTAAAGTTGCGCTAAAGACAAATTGATCTTGTCCTGCACCGCCGGTGAGCGTGTCATTGCCTGCGCCGCCGTCCAGCACGTTCACGGCGCTATTGCCAATCAGTGTGTTGGCGAGCGCGTTGCCATTTCCATCAATGGCGTCACTGCCCATAAGGGTCAAGTTTTCCACGCCACCCGACAAGCTGTACGAAACAGTGCTTTTCACCAAATCGGTTCCGTCCTCAACACCGGTCAGTTGCGAAGCGCCGTCGGTCAGGGTAATCACATTGTCAATATAGAGACTTGCTCCGGCGGCCTGGCCACCGGTGGCATCCCAGCTACCGCTGACAAATACAAATTTGTAACTGCCAGCCACCGTGACAGTATGCGAGACGGTTTGCCAGGGGCTGTCGTCGCTTGCTGAGCCACCGGTTTCATCCAAAAGCAGCTCTGTACTACCGGTGTCTACGTCCACGATATAGCCGTACACATCAAAGGCATCCGCCCCGCCCTCAGCTTTCCAATCAAATGAAATCAGATCCCCGACAGCTAAGTCAACTGCGGTATTGCTGTAAATCGCGGGGCCATGCATTACGCCACCTACCCCTGTGCTTGGCGTGTTTGCAACGCCTGATAGAACCGAAGTCAGGTTCACCTCCAGGCCCATGCCTGTTTGCGTTGCGCTGGACAAGGTAGTCGCAAAACTTCCGCCGCTGTACGAACTGGCTTCGGTTCCACCGTCAGGCGCGGTTGAACCGTCTACGACCGTGGCCCATCCCGCAAGCGTGCTTGTTCCATCCAATAGTACAC
The DNA here is from genome assembly GCA_945860595.1 of Comamonas sp. lk. Classification (GTDB taxonomy): domain Bacteria; phylum Pseudomonadota; class Gammaproteobacteria; order Burkholderiales; family Burkholderiaceae_C; genus Allorhodoferax. Next base: position 1,652 of record CAMAQV010000007.1, on the reverse strand, counting down.
GGCTGTTAACGATGGTCCATCCCAAAATTGTGGTGTCTCCCGCACTTCCCTGGCCAAAATCATAGTTTTCAAACTGCCCGTCCGTAGCTTCCACTACGACATCGCCCGCGTCGTCCACCACATACACATCGTCCCCAGCGCCACCGATTAGGGTGTCTGCTCCAGTTCCGCCGTCCAGTGTGTCCGCGCCAGCTTCACCAGTCAGGGTGTTGGCCGCGCTGTTACCCGTCAGCGCGTTGTCCAGGTCGTTGCCAGTCCCATCAATGGCGTCACTGCCGGTCAGGGTCAGGTTGTCCACGTAGTCGCTCAGGGTGTAGGTGACAGAGCTTTCAACCAGGTCTGTACCGGCGCCCGAGGCCTCTAGCACCACGTCGCCCGTGTTGTCCACGACATACACGTCATTGCCAACGCCACCAGCCAGACTATCTGCGCCCAATCCGCCATCCAGGGTGTCTGCTCCGGCTCCACCAGTCAGGGTGTTATCTGCGCTGTTACCTGTCAGAACGTTGTCCAGGTCGTTACCGGTCCCATGAATGGCGTCACTGCCGGTCAGGGTCAGGTTGTCTACGTAGTCACCCAAGGTGTAGGTGATAGCGCTTTCAACGAGGTCCGTGCCCTCGTCTGCCAACTCAGTGACCACATCGCCCGTGTCGTCCACCACATACACGTCATCCCCGGCGCCGCCGGTTAGGCTGTCTGCTCCAGGGCCGCCGTCCAGGGTGTCAGCGCCAGCTTCACCAGTCAGGGTGTTGGCCGCGCTGTTGCCTGTCAGCGCGTTATCCAGGTCGTTACCGGTCCCATGAATGGCGTCACTGCCGGTCAGGGTCAGGTTGTCTACGTAGTCACCCAAGGTGTAGGTGACAGAGCTTTCAACGAGGTCCGTGCCCTCACCCGTCAATTCAGTCACCACATCGCCTGCATCGTCCACCACGTACACATCGTCCCCGGCGCCGCCGGTCAGGCTGTCCGCTCCAGCACCACCGTCCAGGGTGTTGGCAGCGCTGTTCCCTGCCAGCGCGTTATCCAGGTCGTTGCCAGTCCCGTCACTGGCGTCACTGCCGGTCAGGGTCAGGTTGTCTACGTAGTCACCCAAGGTGTAGGTGACAGAGCTTTCAACGAGGTCTGTGCCCTCGCCCGCCAGCTCAGTGACCACATCGCCTGTATCGTCCACCACATACACATCGTCCCCGGCACCACCGGTCAGACTGTCCGCTCCAGCGCCACCGTCCAAGGTGTTGGCTGCGCTGTTGCCTGTCAGCGCGTTATTCAGGTCGTTACCAGTCCCGTCAATGGCGTCACTGCCCGTGAGGGTCAGGTTGTCCACATAGTCGCCCAGGGTGTAGGTGATGGAGCTTTGCACCAGGTCTGTGCCCTCATCCGTCAACTCGGTCACTACATCGCCTGCATCGTCCACGACGTACACATCATCCCCGGCTCCACCGATCAGGGTGTCTGCTCCGGCTCCGCCGTCCAGCGTGTTGGCTGCACTGTTGCCCGTCAGTACGTTGTCCAGGTCGTTGCCAGTCCCATCAATGGCGTCACTGCCGGTCAGGGTCAGGTTGTCTACGTAGTCACCCAAGGTGTAGGTGATAGCGCTTTCAACGAGGTCCGTGCCCTCACCCGTCAATTCAGTCACCACATCGCCTGCATCG
>CAMAQV010000006.1 GCA_945860595.1 Comamonas sp. lk | reverse complement strand
TTACCCTGGCTGCAACAACCAAGAAAAGGAGACCACAAAGCACGTTAATGGCTACACTTATCCACAGTTGCCCAACGCAAAAGCAACTATCCGTCCTGGGTCAATATTGAATCGGCAGGGTGGGTCAGTATTCGATCGGCCTGAACAGTAATTGTTCGAACGAACTTTCCCGATATCAGAAAAATGATTAAGACCTTGCAATACGAAATTGAATGATGAGGTTTGAAACCCGCTTCGGCGGGTTTTTTTATGCCTAAAAAGAAATACTAAATAGTTTTACGAAGCGATTACGCAGCTCAATGAGACCGTATCGCTTCTGTAGAGGTCGCCTTGTTTGCGCCCATTCTGCTTTATTGACGAGGTCGATAATCCTCACCACACCCAAAGAAAGAATGAACCTATGCTGATCACCTTAGAGGACCTGGAAGACAACGAACACAACCGACGATATGGAAAAGAGATTGTGAGGAAGTCATTCAACAGCCAATACAACCAACTCTGGCACAAGTTGAATTGGATAGCTACCAATGATGAATGGACGCCTTTTGTTACGACTGTTGTTTTCAAGAATCTAGTAGCTGTCGAAGCACGAAATGGAATGAGAAAAGCGGCTCGTTATCACTACGAGCATCGAGCTTTGAGAAAAATTAAAAAGAGACTTTGTCGCTCAAGTTCTAATTGGAAATATTTGATGCCGTATGACGAGTTGTTTGTTTACGAGTACGAACAAGGAAGTTTTTTTAAGCCAGTTCCTAAAAATAATTCGCCGCATCACATTCACGGACTTTTTCCAGTTAGAAAGGAGGTTGCTAGTCGAATCTACGACTTTGAGACCTGTCAGTTAGACGAGAGATTAACTAAAGATATCACTTCTATAGATACTATTTCATCATTCAAGATTGAGCCAATGAACTTAGAGACTTCGAGAACTTGGCTTGTCTATATGCTGAAAGAAAAAACAGCTCAAGACTTAGATGATATTTAACCTACGTTAAAAATCACCTAAATAGAAAAACCACTAAAAAAGGAGTTTTGCGTGAACAACAAGGTCGGAAGAAATCAAATCCTAGGAGTCAGGGCCACCAACGACTTCATCACAAAGTTTGATGCGTTGTGTGAACGGCTGGGCTACAACCGTTCAGAGGTCATTCGCTACTGCCTAAAGCGATTCCACAATGAGCACTTTAACAACCCCGAGAATTTCCGTCGAGCCAGATCCGAGATGTTTTGATGCTGGCGTTTGCGGAATGGGTACTCAATCAAAAGAAGAAAAAGAAGGAGCCTAAAAATGAGCGACACACTAGCCAAATCGGTGGAGAAATCGGGCACTTCAATCAGCAAAGACAAGCTGTTGGACTTGATCCGCAAGTCACCCAACAAACAGTTCACGTATTCGCAGTCCCCGAACTCTAAGGTGGTGACTGTGGTGGTGACGTTATAAAAATTAACTGTTTTTCACCATAGTTCGTGAAGCCACGAAGAGTTAAGTATCTTCTTATAAGTTGTGTAACGTGGTCCCTGAGGTGCTGAACCTAGTCGCCCTACCTCAAGCTTAACGGGGGTTTTAAGTTCAGCTGCCTTTGCTTTAAATCTGACAATATATTTTCCGCTGTCCTGATACGGCACAATTTCTGATACTTCTGCTATGTGAGTGACTGCAGAAATCGGAGCAACTCGGTATGCAGCGATATACTTAATTTTCGATATTTCTTTTGCATTTATTCGGATGGCATACCAACAGTTGTCTCCTAAAAAGACTCTCTGAAAGCCATCATTTTTAGCTGGAACAACTATTGTGTCCCAGCTCCCTTTTGCCGTTGTTTGCTTCTCGCCCTTTTTTCTAGGAGCAGTGGCTGTTATCGGGGGTGTATCTTTAGATGGCAAGAATGCCTTGATGCCAATCATTGGCAGGATCAATAGCATTTCTTGAAGAAAAACAGTTGCTGCAGCTTGTGATTGCCGAGACATATTGGGCTTATTCGGGGCATTCTTGTTCATCAAGATTGCCGAGCCCACTTCTTTTGCAATGCGCACAAGTTCTGACTCTAAAAATTGGACTTCGGTTTTTCCAATGCCGTGCGAATCGACAAAAAATACGCCCCACGACCAATCTTTTTGTAGATGCTGCTTTAGCCTCACAGCCACGGGATCAGCCTCACCGATATAAACTGTTTCTTCTGCAAGATCACCCACCAATATGTAAACACCTGGTCGCTGCGCATATTCTTCTTTGATCACGTCTGCGATGTTGTCCCTAGGAAAGACAACTCCCACTCCCGACCAATTAGTTTTTTGAATGATCCTAATGCCTTGGGGGTCCCCAGTGGTGGAGAAAATCGTTATTGTGAACGGGTTACTCATTTAGTCACTTTCAACTTCGGACGAGATTACCTGGTTATTTGTAGATCATCCCAAAAACCAACGTCCATTGCACAGTAGATTCGAACAGCGTTTTTTTGCTCGTGCGTTGGCGAGCATTGCCTGTATAGGTAAGACTTACTTGATGTAAGCAAAGATTACAGCCAAACATCAGGAGATACGATACATCTAAAACTCGAAATTATTAAAGTATTTTGCCAATATGATAGTATATATTAGTTTTAATACAAATCGTTTGAACTCTATCAGTTGACATTGCAGGTCAGCATCCCTTGTGTCTCCACTACGTTATTGGCTGTAAACTGATTTTCCCAAACGAATTTTCGTTCGCCATTAAAGGAAACGAGAAAGTTGCTAGACCAATACTCGCTAGAAGTGTTAGATTCGCAACTAAATGCATAATTTTTATTTTTTGCAATAACGCATTTTACGTCATTTGTTTGTGGAAGTGATATTATTTTATCAATGCCATCGCTTCTCGTAACGAAGATTTGAATGGTTGAGTCTAAAACGGTAAAACCTTTCCAGGCGACATCCTTCTTACACTTGCCTTTTTGGCAATCCTCGCAGTTCGTTAATTTAAACTCATTTTTCCCAAATAGTTTGAATGCTGCACTGTCGACTGGAAATATAAATAGTCCTATGATTGTGAGCAAGCCAGCTAAAGCTACTGTTTTTACCTTTGAACTAGGTTCCCAGAGTAGATCGTTTGTTTGCTGATGAATTGCGCTGACCATAACTGATGAGTTTGAATTTTTGTGGAACTTGCTAACCACAAATGCAATCATTCCCGCAACGGGGGGATAAATTACTATTACAGTAATCTCTTGAATAATTGAAACCAATCGTGGGGAACCCTTCCCAGCAAAAAGGAGCAGTGTGAAAGTAAACACCACTCCAGCAATGGCCAACAGTGGAACCAAGACGAGCGTAAGCAAGTAGGCGATAAATGGCATAGTCTCTCCTTGTACATCCTAAGCCCCCTGCTTGTAACGAGCAACCCTTAGAGGATTATCAGACCTACAGTTCAAGATTGCCAGCCTTCTGAACTTATCGGCACCATCAGCTGAGAAGCTACTTCAAGTGTTCAATTTCAACCGAAAAGATGCTGATGGCAGGGGCAGAATGTAGTCGTTCATCTCGCCTCTTGCGCTTTTTATAGATAGAAAAGACGCTTTCTGGTCCAAGGTCACAGCCACGCGGAGACCTGTAGCCTTCAGCGATTAGAAGCTCGGCTATCGCCTTGAAGGTGAGTCCTTCGGCATCCCTGAGGCGGATGATCTTGTCGGAAAGTTCGATCTGATAGGGGGAGTAGGCCCCGATCATCAGCCCCTTAGTCCGTATCACCATTTCGTATCGGACTACGAACCCACGGTCCTCTTGACCCCCTAACGAAATTACTCCACCGTAACCGACTTCGCCAAATTACGCGGCTTGTCCACATCAGTCCCCCGCGCACACGCGGTGTGATAGGCCAGCAATTGCAGCGGCACCACGTGCAGCAGGGGTGAGAGGACGCCATAGTGCTCGGGCATGCGGATGACATGCACGCCTTCGCTGCTCCGGATCTGGGTGTCGGCGTCGGCTAGCACATAGAGCACGCCGCCGCGCGCGCGGACCTCGTGCATATTGCTTTTGAGCTTTTCCAGCAGCGCGTCATGGGGTGCGACGGTCACCACCGGCATGGCGCTGGTGACCAGCGCCAGCGGTCCGTGTTTGAGTTCGCCTGCGGCATAGGCTTCGGCGTGGATGTAGCTGATTTCCTTGAGTTTGAGCGCGCCTTCCTGCGCGATGGGGTAGTGCGCGCCGCGTCCCAAAAACAGGGCGTTTTCTTTGGAGGCAAAGTCCTGCGCCCAGGCGATGAGCTGCGGCTCCAGCGCAAGCACCGCTTGCAGTGCGGCGGGCAGGTGGCGCATGGCGTGCAGGTGCTCCGCTTCTTGGGTCTCGCTCAGACGGTCTTTGGTTTGCGCCAGCGCCAGCGTCAGCAAAAACAGCGCGGCGAGTTGGGTAGTGAAGGCTTTGGTGGAAGCCACGCCGATTTCCACCCCGGCCCGCGTGACATAGGCCAGCGCGCATTCGCGCACCATGGCCGAGGTGGCCACATTGCAAATTGCCAGCGTGTGCGCCATGCCCAGGTTGCGCGCATGGCGCAGGGCGGCCAGCGTGTCGGCGGTTTCGCCGGACTGGCTGATGGCCACGACCAGGGTCTTGGCGTCGGGTACGGATTCGCGGTAGCGGTACTCGCTGGCGATCTCCACGCTGCACGGCAGTTTGGCGATCGCCTCGATCCAGTACTGCGCCACGCTGCCGCTCAGATAGCTGGTGCCGCAGGCCAGAATCAGCACGCGCTCCACGCCTTTGAATACGCTGTATGCGCCGTCACCAAACAGCTCGGGCGTGATACCCACAATGCCCTCTAAGGTGTCAGCAATCGCGCGCGGCTGCTCAAAGATTTCTTTTTGCATGTAGTGGCGGTACGGCCCCAGCTCGGCTGCGCCGCTGTGCGCCTGCACGGTTTTGACAACGCGGGCGACCGGCTTGTGCTGCGCGTCTTCAATCCAGTACTTGCCCAATTGCAGGTCGACGTGGTCGCCTTCTTCCAGGTAAACGATCTGGTCGGTCACGCCGGCCAGGGCCATGGCGTCGCTGGCCAGAAAGTTTTCGCTATCCGATGTGCCCACGCCCAGAATCAGCGGCGACCCGGCGCGCGCACCCACGACGCGGTGCGGCTCGTCTTTGTGGAACACGGCCAGCGCATACGCGCCCCGCAATTGCGCGGTGGCTTGCTTGAGCGCATCAAAGATATCGCCGTTGTACAGGCTGTCGATCAGGTGGGCGATGACCTCGGTATCGGTCTGGCTTTGAAACACGTAGCCGCGCGACTGCAGCGCCGCGCGCAGTTCGTCATGGTTTTCGATGATGCCGTTGTGCACCAGCGCCACCCGCCCGGGCGCATCGGTCGCAGCGCCGGTGCCGTGGCTGAAATGCGGGTGCGCGTTATGCACCACCGGCGCACCGTGCGTGGCCCAGCGTGTGTGGGCGATGCCGGTGCCGCCTTGCATCTGCCCGCCGCTGACCTGCTCCATCAACTCCGCCACCCGCGCCGTGCTACGCGCGCGCTGCAAGCCGCCGCCCTGTGCGCCCAGGCTGCCGGTGTGGATAGCCACGCCGCATGAGTCATAACCCCGGTACTCCAGTCGCTGCAAACCCTGCACCAGCACAGGGACGATGTTGCGGGTGGAAACCCCGCCGACGATGCCGCACATAGCTTCTCCTTGGATCGAATGGACGCGATGCTAAAAGCTTTGGTGAAAAATTAATAAATAAAATACAGATTTTTAAGAAATATAATTTCAATTTATATGGTTTAAGAAATTAAACACTGAAATAACTATTCTTATGGAACAAATAACACTCGATTCGACCGATATCCAATTGCTGGACGCCCTGCAGCGCGACGCATCGCGCAGCAATTTGGCCTTGGCCGAGCTGGTCCATATCTCGCCGCCCACCTGTTTGCGCCGGGTCAAGCGCCTGGTCGATGCAGGGTGGATTGAGCGCCAGGTGGCGCACCTGTCGGTAGATCGCCTGGGCGCGGCGTTTGGGCATGGCTTGACGGCTTTAGTGGAGGTCACGCTGGACGCGCAGGGCGCTGAGCACCTGGACGCTTTTGAGGCGCGCGCCGTCGCCGAGGATGCGGTGCAGCAATGCTGGCGTGTGTCGCCCGGCCCGGACTTCATGCTGGTGATCCAGGCCCGCGACATGCCCGACTACCTCGCCATCACACAGCGCCTGCTCACCCAGAACGCCAATGTGCGCAACGTGAAGGCATTCTTCAGCCTGAAGCGGGCGAAGTTCACCACCACCGTGCCGCTTCGGACGTGAAAAGACAGATAAAAAAGAGGATCGTGGAAGCTGCTCTCTATTAGACTGATGTCGACTTGAAACAGGGAAAGCAGCATGCCCAACGATCGCCCCGTGAAATTGCAGTTGTTTGAGTCCGTTCATATTCGTACGGCCTGGGATGAGAGCGAAGAAAAGTGGTGGTTCTCTGCTCTGGACATCGTTGCAGCGCTGACCGATCAGCCCGATTACGCCAAAGTCCGCAACTACTGGAAGTGGCTCAAGAACAAGCTGAAGCTTGAGGGCAGTGAAGTGGTTAGTGTCACTAACCAGTTGAAATTAGAAGCCCCAGACGGCAAACAGCGCCTGACAGATGTACTGGATACACAGCAGGTTTTCAGGATCATCCAATCCATCCCTTCCAGAAAAGCTGAGCCTTTCAAGCTGTGGCTGGCCGAAGTGGCAAATCAACGCTTGGACCAGCTGCAAGACCCCGAGCTCAGCATCGAGCAAGCCATGCACGACTACAAGCGCCTAGGCTACTCAGACAACTGGATCAACCAGCGGCTCAAGAGCATCGAGATCCGAAAGGAGCTGACCGACGAATGGAAAAAGCACGGCTTGCAAGAGGGGCCGCAGTTCGCTTTTTTGACCGATGTGATTTACAAAACCTGGGCCGACAAAACCGCCAAGGAATACAAGCAGCACAAGGGTCTTAGACAAGAAAACCTGCGTGACAACATGACCAACAAAGAGCTGATCATGAGCATGCTGGCCGAGCTGTCGACCAAAGAAATTTCAGAGGTCGTGCAGCCTAAGACGCTAGACGACCACGAGGATGTCGCCAAGCGGGGCGGAGGCGTAGCCAAACAAGCGCGGCTCAAGCTGGAGGCGGAGACGGGCAAAAAACTGGTGAGTCCGCAAAATGCCAAGCAGTTGCGGCTGTTGAATCAAACGAAAAACAAAAGAGACCGTAATGGCTGACTGCAAGACCATTGCCGAGTCCTAAAACTTCATCGCTGTAGGGGTCCAGCACGGATTGGCGTCATATCTCATGCCAAGGCTTCGGCGAGCGCCTGCTGCGGGTTCAGGATACGCAAGCCCGTTATGGCTGGCGCTTGCAGCAAATCCTGATCGCCGCTGACCAAGACCCCAGCCTGCGCCACCCGAGCGGTTTCGATGAACATATCGTCGCTGCGATCCCGGCAATACCGGCCCGACTCGCCAATCTCGACCCAGCGCGCGGCGGCGCTCAGGTCGTGCAACACGGCTTCGCGCAACTCTAGGCTGATGTAGGTATCGAATTTGGGGCGGTAGAGGCGGGTTTTCAGCTCGCCGAAAGTGGGCTGCGAAAAAACCAGGCTGCCGCGCTCCAACACCAATTGCACCAGCCGGGCTGGCGCACCGCACGCCGACAGCGCGGCGCTGATCAACACATTGGTGTCAATCACCCATTCAGGATTCGTCACGCAGCAGGTCGTCGAGCAATTCGGGCGTGAGGCCGGCGCCTTCGGCAGTTTGCGCAGTCTGGGCCAGCGTGTGTTGCAGGCGGTTGGAGTAAAACGCGCGCATGGCTTCGTAGTCGCGCGCTGAGACCATCACGCCCACCACCCGGTCGCGCCGCATGACCCGCACCGGCTCGCGCTGGGCCAGATCAATAAAGTGGCCGAACTGGGTTTTGGCTTCGTTGGCGGAGAAGGTTTGCATGCCCAGGAATGCACCACGCGAACCGCGCTAAACGATTCAATCGAACGATTGGCTCGTTTCAGGGTTGCGGCTTCTTCACCGGCCGCTTCCACCCCGCCACGCTGACCTGCTTGCCGCGCGCCACCGTCAGCGCGCCTGCGGGGGTGTCTTTGGTGATGGTGGAGCCGCCGCCGATGGTGCCGCCTGCGCCGACGGTGACCGGGGCGACCAGCACGCAGTTGCTGCCGACCTGCGCGTCGGCTTTGATCACGGTGCGGTGTTTGTTGACGCCGTCGTAATTGGCGGTGATGCTGCCCGCCCCAAAGTTGACGCGCTCGCCCACGCTGGCGTCGCCCAGGTAGGCCAGGTGGTTGGCTTTGGCACCGGCCGCCAGCGTGGCGTTTTTCACTTCCACAAAATTGCCGATGTGCACGTCAGCCCCGAGTTGCGCACCCGGACGCAGTCGCGCAAACGGACCGACCCGCGCGTTCTCGCCCACGGTGACACCGGCCTTTTCGCCGTCGATATGGGTAAAGGGCTGGATCACCGCGCCGCGTTCAATCACGCAGTTGGAAATGACGCAGTTGGCGCCAATCTTCACGCCGTCGGCCAGATGGACCCGGCCCTCAAATACGCAATTCACGTCAATTTCCACGTCGCTGCCGCATTCCAGCTTGCCGCGCACATCCAGCCGCGCCGGGTCTTGCAGGCGCACACCGCGTTCCATGAGCGACTGCGCGATGCGCATTTGGTGGGCGCGCTCCAGCTCGGCAAGTTGCGCCGGGCTGTTGATGCCGGCCACTTGTAGCGGGTCGGCGATGGTGTGCGCCACAACCTCCAGTCCATCGGAGACCGCCATGCGCACCACATCGGTCAGGTAAAATTCGCCTTGCGCATTGCGGTTGTCCAGCCGCGCGAGCCAGCCTTTGAGCGCGCGCGCCGGGGCCGCCATGATGCCGCTGTAGATCTCGGTCACCGCGCGCTGCGCGTCGCTGGCGTCTTTGTGCTCGACGATGGCCTGGACCGCATTGCCGGTGCGCAGCACCCGCCCGTAACCCGTCGGGTCGGCGAAGTGGATCGTGAGCAAAGCCAGCCGCTGTCCGGCGCAAGCCGCCACCAGCGCGCGCAGCGTGTCTGCCTGAATCAGGGGCACGTCGCCCGACAGCACCAGAACCACGCCGTCATCGGCCAGCAGGGGTATTGCCTGTTGCACCGCGTGGCCGGTGCCCAGTTGGGGCATTTGCCGGGCGAACTGCAGTCCAGGGTGTGCGCCGGGCCCGCCGAGCGCAGCCTCTACCGCATCTGCCCCATGTCCCGTGACCACCACCGTGTTGCGGGCCTGCAGGCTACGCGCGGTTTGCAGCACATGGGACATCAGGGGAAGCCCTGCCAGGCGGTGCAAGACTTTGGGCAGGCTGCTCATCATGCGGGTGCCCTTACCCGCAGCCATAATGACTACGTCTACGGGGGGCGGGAGGCCAGTCAAATTGTCAGTTGCCACAACCATGCCTTTTTTATGCACACTTTTGCGCTTTGGGGGAGGCGGCTGGGCCGCTATCCGCCGGATTATCGGCGCTGCATGTGTACTGATCCTGGGCGGCTGCAGTGCCGTCGTTCCGGCCTACAACAACGCGCCGTTTGCGATCCACTGGTGGTTGGACGGCTACGCCGATTTCGATGCCGCCCAAAGTGCCCGCGTCAAGGCCGATCTGGCGCAATTGCACGCCTGGCACCGCAAAGAAGACCTGCCCCGCATCGCGCATATGCTGCAAACCGCGCAGGCCGCCGCGCCGGGCGATTTGCGTGCCGAGCAGGTCTGCGCCTGGTATGGCGAAGGCTTGGACTACGCGCGCGGCTTTGGCCAGCGTAGCGCGCCCTTGATGGCGGCCACGGTGCCCACGCTCAAGCCCGCGCAAGTCGAGCGGGTGCGCCGCGAGCTGGCCAAATCGGCCAAAACCTGGCGCGGCAAGTGGCTGGACGCGCGCCCTTCTGAGCAAATGGATGAGCGGCTGGACAAAGCATTGGATAACGTGAAAACCTGGTACGGCTCGGCCAGCCTGGCGCAAATCGCTTTGCTGCGCAGCCAGCTGGAGTCGACACCCTACGACACCGCACTGAGCTGGAAGGAATTACAACGCCGCCACGCCGACATCGTGGAGACCATCGATACGCAGCGCGGGCAGACGATTGAGCGCGCCCAGCCGGTCATCGAGGCGCTATTGGAGCGCAGCCTGGTGTCGCCCGATCCGGTCTATCGGGGTTATTTGGAGCGCATCATCGCGGCGGACTGCGCGCACCTTGCGGAGTTCCATGCCAGTACCAGCCCCAGCCAGCGCCGCCACATGGCCGACAAACTGGCCTCCTACGCGCGGGATTTGCAAAAGCTGGCAGCGCAAACGCCGTAGCGCTTGTCTGTCATTGGCCGGGGGCTCAGCGCTGCGGGCGCGAGATGTCGGCCACCGGCCAGGCTTCGCCAAAGTCGGTGAGGATGGCGTCCAGCGGCACATCGTGCGGCTCGGGTGAAAAGTCGCTGACATAGCCCACGCCAAAGCCCAGCCCCACGGTGAAGGGCCGTGGCTCCAAGCTGCCGAGCATGCGGTCGTAAAACCCGCCGCCATAACCCAGGCGGTAGCCGCCCGCGCTATAGCCTACGCAGGGAACAAACAGCAGCGTGGGCGACACCATATCGGTGTCTTTGGGCTTGGGAATGCCGTAGGCGTCTTCTTCCATCTCGCAGCCCGGGTACCAGATGTGAAAGGTCATGGTCTTGTGGGCTTTGTTGATCACCGGCAGGGCGATGCGGCGCCGCTGTGCCTGGTCCAGCAACTCGCCGTCTTCCTTCCAGCGGTGCAGCGCGGGCAGAGGGTCGAACTCGCCCTTGATCGGCCAGTATGCGCCGATCACGGTGTCTTCGCGCCGCAGCAGCCAGATGCGCATGACCTGCTGCAGCAACTCGCTGCGGTGAAGGCGGTCTGGCATGGCATTGCGCAAAGCCAGCAACTCTTTGCGCAAGGCTTTCTTGGCTTCAACCGCACCGCCAGTAGGTGCACCCGCTGGCTGATCTGCTGGTCCGGGGGACTTGTCCATAATCGGTCGATAAAGTTAAGTGGAACGATTTTGACAGCTTTGACCCGTTGGACCTTTTTATGTGCCGCAGTGCTGTGCATCTGCATTTCGTTTTTTGCTTCGCCACTGCAGGCGCAGGCAGGCACTTCGGTCTATCCGGATAACCCCCGGCTCGACGTCGCCTTGCTGGATATGGCGCAGGCCTACAAGCGGCGTGATGCCCGTGCGCTGGCTGCGGCGCTCCCTCAGTTCAAGGGCTATCTTCTGGAGCCTTGGGCGGCGTATTGGGAAATTTCCAACCGCCTGGATACGGCGCCCAAGGCCGATATCCAGGCTTTCTTAATCACCTACGCCGGGAGTTACCAGGAAGACCGACTGCGCGCCGACTGGCTCTTGCAACTCGGCCGCGCCGGGGATTGGCCCACCTTCAACGCCCAGTATCCGCTCTACCGCATGGGCGACGACCGCTCCATCCAGTGTTACGCCGCGCTGGCGGATTTCATGAGCAACCGTGCCGATGTTGCGGCCACGGTGCAAGCCAACTGGCTGGTGTTGCGCGAGTCCGAAGACGGTTGCTCCAGTGCGTATGAGGCGCTCTTTAAAGCCCACAAACTACCGGCCCAGGTCGCCTGGCTGCGCGCCCGCCTGGCCATGGAAAACGACCGCCCGCAGGCCGCAGCGCAGGCCATTGGCATATTGGATCCATCATGGGTTAAGGGTTTCGATACGGTCTACCAGCGCCCGGCCAAATACCTGGACGACAAACTCACCGCTATGCGCCCCAAAACGCGTGAGCTGGTCTCGCTGGCCATGATCCGCCTGGCCGATTCGGACTACCAGAAAGCCGCCATTCAGGTCGACAAACTGCGCTGGCGTGCCCAACTGAGTCCCGAGGAGCGCAGCTGGGTCTGGGGCGTGATTGGCAAGCGTGCGGCGCAAAAATTGGACGCCGATGCGCTGGGCTACTTTGCCAAAGGCAATCTTGCACAGATGCACGAAGACCATCTGGCATGGGGCGCGCGTGCTGCTTTGCGCGCCGGGCAGTGGGCGCGCGCGCAGGCCTTTATCAACGCCATGCCGGCCCCATTGCGGCTCGATTCCACCTGGACCTACTGGCATGCCCGTACGCAGCTGGAGCTCAACCCCGGCGCAAACGACCCGGCGCGCATGGGTGCGCTGGCCGCTTTGCAGGCCCTGGCCGGGACCCGGGGCTTTTATGAAATGCTGGCGCTGGAAGAAACGGGTGGCCGCATCACCGCCCCGGCGCGACCCATGCCGTTGACGACCGCCGAGCGCGATGCGGCGCGCCAGAACCTCGGTTTGCAGCGCGCCCTGTATGCAATCCAAATCGGACTGCGCGCGGAGGGCGTTCGCGAGTGGAACTATGCCACCAACCTGCACCAGAACGGCGGCATGGACGACCGCGCCCTGTTGGCCGCCGCCGAGATGGCCTGCCGCGCCGAGGTCTGGGACCGCTGCATCAACGCCAGCGACCGCACCCGCAACGTGGCGGACATGGAGCAGCGCTTTCCCACACCCTTTCGGCAGAGCGTGCTGGCGCGCACGGCCAGCATCGGCTTGGACCCGGCCTATGTCTACGGGCTGATCCGTCAGGAAAGCCGCTTCATCATGGACGCACGGTCCGGCGTGGGCGCATCCGGCCTCATGCAGGTCATGCCCGCTACCGCCAAATGGACTGCCAAAAAGCTGGGAATGAATGACTTCGCCCCGCACAAGATCAACGACCGCGATACCAATATCGCCATCGGCACCGGCTACCTCAAATTCGCTTTGGATAGCTTTGGCGGCTCCATGCCGCTGGCGGCCGCTGCTTACAACGCCGGCCCCAGCCGCGCACGCTTGTGGCGCAACGGGCCATCCGCTGTGGAAGGCGCAATCTGGGCCGAGAACGTACCCTTCCCCGAGACCCGCGACTACGTGAAGAAGGTGCTGGCCAACACCACGCTCTACGCCGCCATCCTCAGCGGTCAACCACAATCCATAAAGGCGCGCTTGGGGCGTATCGGCCCGCCCAGTGAGGCTGACGCCGCGCTGCCTGATCCCGGCGCAGACCTTCCCTGACCCACGTTGGGCATCGCCATGCTGAAACTCTTGATCGGTAACAAGAACTACTCTTCCTGGTCCATGCGCCCCTGGGTTGTGCTGACCCAGGCCGGTATTCCCTTTGAGGAAGTTATGGTGCGCTTTGACTCCTTCGCGCCGGATTCGCAGTTCAAGACGACGCTGCGCGCGCTCAGCCCTGCTGGGAAGGTGCCGCTGCTGTTGGACGGTACGCTGGCCGTATGGGACACGCTGGCGATTGCCGAATACCTGGCGGAGCAGTTCCCCGACAAAGCGCTGTGGCCGCGCGCGGCAGCGGCCCGCGCCCAGGCGCGCAGCATCTGCGCGGAAATGCACGCGGGCTTTAGCGCCTTGCGCAGCCACTGCCCGATGAACATCGAGGCCGATTTGGCCGCGCAGGGCGCGCTGATCTGGCGTGACCAGCCCGGCGTGCGCGCCGACGTGGCGCGCCTATGCGCCATGTGGAGCGAGCTGCTGGCGCAGCACAACGGCCCCTTGTTGTTTGACGATTTCACCGTGGCTGACGCCTATTTCGCCCCGGTTTGCACCCGCTTGCGCACGTATGCGCTGCCCATGCCGCCGCAGGTGGCGGCGTATGTGGACCGGGTGCTGGCTTTGGCCGGCGTGCGCGCCTGGGTCGAGGGGGCCTTGGCGGAAAACGACTTTCTGGATTTTGAGGAGCCATACCGGTTATCGCGCTGAGTACCTTGCCCGGTGTACCCCCGTTCGCCGATTGGGGTTAACGTGGCTGACGGGGCTTGCTCAGCACGATGCGGCGGGCGTAAGGGTGCGGAAGTTGGCGCGGAAACGCGCCTTTTTGTTGCGTGCTGCGCCGCAGCTCTTTGGTTCGCTCAGACGCGTCGCGCCAGATTTGTCATCACCTTCGCGGCACCGCGCATCAGCTCTTGCACTACCGGCGGCAGAGGAACCGCCCCAGCGTCTTCCGCGGCACGCGCGTGGGCGAGCTCATCGCTGTGCATCTGTGCCACGATGGCGCGTGATGCGTGGTCGCCAGCGGGCAGGGCATCGGGCCCGCTGCCCAAATGGCTTTGCAAATGCGCGCCCACCTGCCGCTCGGTTTCCACCACAAAGCCCAGGCTGATGGTGTCGCCCAGCCGCCCGGCCAGCAGCCCTAGCCCGAATGCCCCTGCGTACCACAGCGGGTTGAGCAGCGAAGGCCGTGCGCCCAGCTCGTCCAACCGCTGCGCGGTCCAGGCCAGGTGGTCCACCTCTTCGGCGCACGCCGCCTCGTACTGGGCGCGCAAGCGCGGGTTGCGGGTGGCCAGGGCCTGCGCTGTGTACAGCGCCTGCGCGCAAATCTCCCCCACGTGGTTGACCCGCATCAAGCCCGCGGCCTGTTCGCGTTCCGGTTGGCTCAACGTGGTCGGAGCCTCTGGCAGCGTGGCGCAGGGTGCACTGGCGTGCGGCTTGGCAAACAGGGTGCGCAAGGCGCTGTCTAGGGTGTTGATCAGGGCGTCGGTGGGGTGCATGCGGCGATTGTGCGACACGGTAGGGGCCGAATAAGGCGGGCTCTGCCCGGGTGTAATCCTGGCCAGGGCAGTCAGAGTTGAGCGACTTACGCCCATTGCACGCACCAAAGCTGACGTTATCGACACTTATTTCCTCAGCGCAGTGACCTGCAAGCTGCGTGTCACCCTGCCGCGCACCTGCGACCGCCGAAAAGCGGCACCTTCCTGGTGCTTCGGCGTTGCCTTTGCGCAACAGTCGGGGGCTTTTTCCAGCTCTTTACGGCCCGCCAAGGGCTTTTCCGACCCCGCATCTGTTGGAATACGTACCAGCTACTCTTGATGTGGGTGGTTGGCTAGAGCAGGCGCTTAGCAGGTTCTGGGTAATTTGTTTTAACTTTGGAGATTTTCATGATGAAAAAGACACTAGTTGCATTGGCTGCTGTGGCAGCAACCGGCGGCGCGATGGCGCAAGCTGTAATGACCGGCGCTATCGGATTTGGTTATGCTTCCACAACCACGTCGGGAGATGTCACCGCCAGTGGTATGGGTTTCGATGATGGCTCGATTAACTTCGCGATCTCGGAAGACATTGAAGGCGTTGGCAAACTTTCTGCCAAGTTGGGAATGGGCACAACCGGCAACGGGAGCACCCTCTTCGCCAATGACTCGGCAATTTCGGTCAAAGGCGCATCCGGCGCTTCGATGACCATGTCAACCACTCAGGGCGCAAGCTACCTGACCCAAGGTCTGGCGTCTGCCGATACCGCGTACCAGTGGAATCTGTCGGGCAAGCTTTTCTCTTCGCGTCCTGTCAATGACTCAATCTCGATCAAAGTCCCGGTCGCTGAAGGGACATCGATTTCCTTGAGCCACACTGAGGGAAATAGCAATTCCGCGGTTGGCACCACCACCGCCACCGGTACCGGTTACGGAGTGGGTGCTGGCGCATCCGGTGCTGATGCGACTGCTGAACAACAGCGTTACAACACCCTGTCCGTTGACTATGCAGCTGGCTCTTTGGCTGTGAATGCCGGCTACCGCTCGTTTGACAACGTCGCCACAGACTCGAATAGCCATGCAAGCACACGTACCCGTGCGTCGTTCTCGTACGACTTGGGCGCGGCAAAGATTGGTGCTGGTTTAGAGCAGCAGACCTATGCTTTCGGCAATACACGTACGGACAGCTTGGTCGGTCTTAACGTACCCATGGGCGCGCTGAACCTGGGTGCACAGTTCGCAAACCGGTCGACTACAAAAAGCTCGGTAACTACCAGCTACTCTGGTTACTTGCTGGTTGCCAATTACAGCCTGAGCAAGCAAACCTATTTGGTTGCAAATTACTATAGCTACCAGACGTCAGCCAACAATGCGACTGGCTACGGCATGTTCCTGTACAAAGGCTTCTGATTCCCCGCTGGCCTAGTGCCAGCAGGTTCTTAGAAACTTGAAAACCCCCGCCATGGCAACATGGCGGGGGTTTTTTCATGCATCCACCACCTCAAAACCCGTCGTCATCACCGCCGTCTTCCCCAACATAAAACTAGCCGAGCAATACTTCTCATGGCTCATCGCAATCGCCCGCTCTACTGCCTGCGCAGGCAGTGCTTTGCCGGTCACCACAAAGTGCATGTGAATCGATGTGAAAACCTTGGGGTCGGTCTCGGCGCGCTCCGCTGAGAGCTGCACGCTGCAACCCTGCACTGCGTGGCGACCGCGCTTGAGGATCAGCACCACGTCATAGGCCGTGCAGCCGCCGGTCCCAGCCAACAGCAGCTCCATGGGTCGGGGTGCCAGGTTCTGGCCACCGTTTTCGGGCTTGGCCGCGTCCGGTGCGCCGTCCATGTTGACGATGTGGCCGCTGCCGGTCTCCGCTACAAAGCCCATGCCCGAGCGGGTATTAAGGTGGCCGGTCCAGCTGACTGTGCATTCCATGGTGGTGCTCCGTTTGAAGTGATTTTTATCTGCGGGGATTATCATGCGCCCAAGCTTCTGAACCCGTACACCAAGAACAATGCCAACCGCTCAAAAATCCCGAACAGCGCAGGCCTTGCAACCCGCCGACTACCTCACCAAAATCCTCAACGCCCGCGTGTATGACGTGGCATTGGAATCGGCCTTGGAGGTAGCGAAAACCTTGAGCCAGCGCATCCACAACACGGTCTTGCTCAAGCGTGAGGATCAGCAGTCGGTGCGGAGTTTCAAATTGCGCGGGGCCTATAACAAGATGGCGCATTTGAGCCCGGAGCAGCTGAAAAAAGGCGTGATTTGCGCCTCGGCTGGTAACCACGCGCAAGGCGTGTCGCTGAGTGCCAAGCGCCTGGGATGCCGGGCCGTGATCGTGATGCCCACGACCACGCCGCAGCTCAAGGTGGACGCGGTGCGCGAACTCGGGGGCGAGGTGCTGCTGCACGGCGAGAGTTACACCGACGCCTACAACCACGCGCTGACATTGGAGAAAAAGCAGGGCCTGACCTTTGTCCACCCCTTTGACGATCCGGATGTGATCGCAGGGCAGGGCACCGTGGCCATGGAAATCCTGCGCCAACACCAGGGGCCGCTGAACGCGGTGTTTGTGGCCATTGGTGGGGGTGGGCTGATCAGCGGCGTGGCCAATTACATCAAGGCCGTGCGCCCGGGCGTGAAGGTGATTGGCGTACAGATGAGCGACTCCGACGCCATGATGCAGTCGGTCGCGCAGGGTGCGCGCGTGACGCTGGCCGATGTGGGTTTGTTCTCGGATGGCACGGCGGTCAAACTGGTGGGCGAGGAGACATTCCGCATTGCGCGCGGGCTGGTCGATGATTTCATCACGGTGGACACCGATGCCGTGTGCGCGGCGATCAAAGACATTTTTGTGGATACGCGGTCCATCGTTGAGCCCGCCGGTGCGCTGGCGGTGGCGGCGATCAAAAAATATGCAGCGCTGCACAAGCTGCGCGGCCACACCTTCGCGGCGATTTTGTGCGGCGCGAACATGAACTTCGACCGCTTGCGCTTCGTGGCCGAGCGCGCCGACGTGGGCGAGGAGCGCGAGGCCTTGTTTGCGGTGACGATTCCCGAGGAGCGCGGCAGCCTCAAGCGCTTTTGCGAGCTGATTGGCAATTTGCCGGGGGGGCCGCGCAACGTGACCGAGTTCAACTACCGCATGAGTGACACCGCGCGTGCCCATGTGTTTGTGGGTTTGAGCACCAAGGGGCCGGGTGAGTCCGGCCGCATCGCCAAAAACTTTGGCCGCCACGGTTTTGCAGCGCTGGACCTCACCCACGACGAGTTGGCGCAAGAGCATATCCGGCACATGGTGGGCGGCCACTCGACGCTGGCGCAGTATGAGCGCGTGCTGCGCTTTGTGTTCCCGGAGCGTCCGGGTGCCTTGATGAAGTTCCTGAGCCTGATGCGCCCGGGTTGGAACATCAGTTTGTTCCATTACCGCAACCAAGGCGCAGACTACGGCCGGATTTTGGTGGGTCTGCAAGTGCCGAAGGCCGACGACAAAGCCTTTGCCAAATTTTTGAAGACGCTGGGTTACCCCTACGTAGAAGAAACCGCCAACCCGGTGTACCGCATGTTTTTGCAGACCTGAGGCCGGCCGTGGCAGTAACCCTGGACGGCAAATTGGTGGTGGCGATTTCGTCACGCGCGCTGTTTGATTTTGAAGAGGAAAACCGGGTTTTCGAGCAGGGTGATGACCATGCCTATATGGCTTTGCAGCGCAGCCGCCTGGACACGCCAGCCACTCCCGGCGTGGCCTTTTCCCTGGTGCGCAAGCTGCTGGCTTTTAATGACGACAGTTCCGACGCCGCGCGACGCGTCGAAGTGGTGATCCTCTCGCGCAACGATCCGGTCAGCGGCCTGCGTGTCATGAAGTCCGCCGCGCATTACGCCCTGCCCATCATCCGCTGCACCTTCACGCGCGGCGAGTCGCCCTGGCGCTACCTGCAGCCGCTCAAGGCCAATTTGTTTTTGAGCACCCACCTGAGCGATGTGCGCGCTGCCTTGCAGGCGGGCGTGCCGGCCGCGCAGGTCTACCCGCATTCAGCGCACGCCAGCCAGCGTTATCCGCAGGAGGTGCGCATTGCTTTTGACGGCGACGCGGTCTTGTTCAGCGACGAGGCTGAGCGCGTTTTCCACGCCGGTGGCCTGGACGCCTTTCAGCGCCACGAAGCCGCCAACGCCGCACGTCCCTTGCCCGACGGCCCCTTCAAACCGCTGCTGGTTGCGCTGCACCAGTTGCAGCAAGCCGCCCGCCCGGCTATGCGCATCCGCACCGCTCTGGTCACCGCGCGCAGCGCCCCGGCGCATGAGCGCGCCATCCGCACGCTGATGGACTGGAATATCGAGGTCGACCAGGCCATGTTTTTGGGCGGGCTGGACAAGGGTGCGTTCCTGCGCGAGTTCGAGCCGGACTTTTTCTTTGACGACCAGACCGGCCATATTGAATCTGCAGCCCGTCATGTGCCGGCCGGTCATGTGGTCAGCGGCGTGAGGAACTGACCCCATGAGCCGCTGGACCACGATCCGCCACACCGCGGCCCGCGCGTGGGCGCTGACCCAGCCCTACTTTGTGTCCGAGCAGCGCTGGGTGGCCTGCGGCTTGCTGGCGTCCGTGGTGGCACTGAACCTGGCTTTTGTGTACCTGGCGGTGCTTTTCAACCAGTGGAACCAGGTTTTCTACGACAGCCTGCAAGAGAAAAACAGCGCTGTGTTCTGGGAGCAGCTGTGGCGCTTTTGCTACCTGGCCTTCGCATACATCGTGATCGCGGTCTACAAGTTTTACCTGACGCAGCTGCTGGAGATCCGCTGGCGCGCCTGGCTGACGCAGCAATTTCTAACGCGTTGGCTATCCGACCAGGCCTTTTATGTGATGGAGCTGGCGCGCTTCGGCCCGACCCAGGGCGCGCAGCCGGACAACCCGGATCAGCGGATTCAGGAAGACATCGGCCAGTTCACCGCGATGACGCTGGGGCTGTCGATGGGCTTGCTGCATGCGGTGGTCACGCTGGCGAGTTTTGTGGGCATTTTGTGGGCGCTGTCCGGGGACTTCGGCTTCAGCCTTGGCGGTGTGGAGTACGCGATACCCGGCTTTATGGTCTGGATGGCGCTTTTGTACTGCGGCGTGGGTAGCGTGCTCACGCACTACATCGGTCGCTCGCAGATCGCGCTGAACTTCCAGCAGCAGCGGTTGGAGGCCGACTTCCGCCACCACCTGGTGCGGGTGCGCGAGTACAGCGAATCGATTGCGCTGGACGGCGGCGCGGACAATGAAAACCAGCGCCTGCGTGGGCGCTTTGACAGCGTGCTGGGCAACTTTATGCGGCTGCTGCGGGCGCAAAAAAATCTGGTCTGGTTCACCAGTTTTTTTGGCCAGGCCGCGGTGGTATTCCCGTTTGTAGTGGCCGCACCGCGCTTTTTCAGCGGCGCGATCAAGCTGGGCGATTTGATGCAAATTTCATCCGCCTTCGGCGAGGTGCAGGGCGCAATGAGTTGGTTTGTGGACAGCTACAGCACGCTGGCGGGTTGGCGCGCCACCACCGACCGTTTGACCGGTTTTTCCAGCAGCCTTGCCGCGCTAGCCCAGGCTAGGCCGGGCGCTGCTTTGGTGGACGGGGAGGCTGTGGATGGGCGGGCCGTATCGGGCGTGCAGGCCCGCGATCTGCGGGTTTACCTGCCCGATGGCAGTTTGCTGCTGACCGCCGACAGTCTGCGTGCCATGGCCGGGGAACGGGTGCTGTTGCAAGGCCCGTCGGGCAGCGGCAAGTCCAGTCTGTTCCGTGCGCTGGCGGGTATTTGGCCCTTTGCCAGCGGCGCGATGCAGCGCAGCCCGGACGCCATGTTCATCCCGCAGCGCCCGTATTTCCCCAATGGAGGGCTGCGCGAGGCGCTGGCCTATCCGGATGTGCCTGCCCTCTACAGCGACGCGCAGTTGCAGGAGGCCCTACACGCTGCGCTATTACCCGAGCTGGCGGCGGATCTGGACCGGCAGGCGGCCTGGGGACATACCCTATCGGGCGGTGAGCAGCAGCGCCTGGCAATTGCCCGTGTGCTGCTTAAGCGCCCGGCCTGGGTGTTTGCCGATGAAGCCACCAGCGCGCTCGATGACCGGGCGCAGGCGGCGGTGTACGCCCAATTGGTCGCCATGACCACCGAGCGGGGCGGCGGCATGGTGTCGATTGCCCACCGTGGAGGTTTGGCACAGTTTCATACCCGCCACTGGGCACTGGAACCCGCGCCCAATGGCGGGGGTTTTGTCTTGCGCTGAGCCGAACACTGTCAGGCCGCGCGCCCTGCCGGCTTGTGCCTAGGCAGCAGTCAGCCGAAGTTCCTCAACCAGCCTAGCACCTGCGCAGGCAAAAAGTCCAGATGGCCCGGAGGTGCGCCGCTGGGAAAGCCCACATGCCCGCCCTGTGTAGGTTGCCACAGCAGCACCTCAGCAGCGAGACCATGGAGTTTGGGCAGGCTGCTCGCGGGTACAAAGGGGTCATTCTGCGCGTTCACTAGCAGACTTGGCAGACGCAGCTTGCTGAGATGCGGCTTAGCGGAGGCGCGACGCCAGTAGTCCATTGCGCTGTCAAAACCGTGCAGCGGGGCGGTGAACACCTGGTCGAAGTCCAGCAGGGTACGGGCGCGGACCAGTGCCTCACGGTCAAACAGGCCAGGGTACTGGTCCCATTTTTGTAAGGCCTTGCGCTTCATTGTCTGCAAAAAGCGACGCCCGTAGAGCAGGTGGGTCACGCCGTGGCTGATGTGCAGTCCGCAGGCGCTCAGGTCCAGAGGCGCACAGACCGCGCAGACCGCAGCGACCGTGTCGCGCGCGGTTTTGCCCGCTTCCTCGGCCCAGCGCAGCAGCGCGTTACCTCCCAGCGAGATGCCCACGGCATACAGCGGTCCGGCATGCGCCTGGCGCAGGCCTTGCAGGATCCAGCCGATTTCGGCGTAGTCGCCTGCGTAGTAAGCGCGCGGTGCGCGGTTGATTTCACCGCTGCATCCCCGGAAATGCGGCACTACAAAGTCCATATCCCGGACCTGCGCGGCGCTGGCAAAGGCCTGTGCGTAATGTCCTTCAGAGTTTCCCTCCAGGCCGTGAAACAGCACCAGCAAGGGCCGCTGATTCAAGGCTCGCGGTGTTATGGCGGGAATCAGCCAATCAAGGTCAATGAAGTCGCCATCCGGCGTGTCCCAGCGCTCCCGCCGGTACCGAACGTTGGCTTGCGGGCCTGGATCGCTGAACAGGGATGCCCAGATCGTTTGCGTGTGTCCGCCGGGTAGCCACCAGGGGGCTGCGTAGTTCCAGGCGGGGACGGACTGCGTTGCCGGGTTCAATGCAGAACCTGCGGCGCACGCTCGGGGGCTCGGGCGTCTTGCGGGGTGCCGGGGCTGGCGTGGTGCACGACCAGACGCCAGCCCTGCGCAGCGCGGTGGAATACGTGGGTAGTGGTGACCAGTGCGGTTCCGGGACCGGTGGACGTCATGACGTTGACGCTCTCGACCAGGTGGTGCACGGCGGTATGGCTACTGTGCCAGCGGGCGACGCATTGGGGGCGGGCGTCGATAGCGGCACCATCGGCAAATATCGTTTCGAAGCTTGCGCGGATGTCTCCCAGACCGATGGCACGCGCGCCTCCCGGGTGGATGCAGGCGATTTCTTCGTCGTCAGCCCAGCAGGCCATCAGCTTGTGGATGTCGCCGGATTGCAGTGCCTCATAGAAGGCAGCGTCCACTTCATCGGGGCTGCCCCCCAGAATGGCGGCGAAAGTAGGAGGTTGGCGCATCGTGGGAGCTCCAGATTAGCGCGTGGGGCTCCCTGTGCCTGCGCTGTGCGCCAGGCCCCGACCAGCAGACTTAGCGCTGGCCGCGCAGGCGACGGATGGCAGCGAGTTGCGCCGTCATCATCACCAGCTCGGCTTGGGCGCTTGCCATGTCCAAATCGGTCTTGGCATTTTTGATGGCTTCCTGGGCCGCCTGGCGTGCCACATTAGCCCGCTCTTCGTCCAGGTCTTTGCCGCGAACCGCGGTATCGGACAAGACCGTGACGCGGTCAGGTTGTATCTCAATAATGCCGCCTGCCACGAACACAAATTCTTCGCTGCCGTCGGCCATCTCAATACGCACCGATCCCGGTTTGACCCGGGTGATTAGCGGCGTGTGGCGCGGGTACACGCCGAGTTCGCCGGCTTCGCCAGGCAGGGCGACAAAACGCGCCTCGCCCGAGAAGATGGACTCTTCGGCACTCACCACATCGACGTGGATGGTGTTCATGGTTTAGACCTTCTTCGCTTTTTCAAACGCTTCATCGATCGAACCGACCATGTAGAAGGCCTGCTCGGGCAGGTGGTCGCATTCGCCGGCCACAATCATCTTGAAGCCGCGAATGGTTTCAGCCAGTGAGACGTACTTGCCGGGCGAACCGGTGAAAACCTCGGCAACGTGGAAGGGCTGCGACAGAAAACGCTGAATCTTGCGCGCCCGGGCGACGGTCAGTTTGTCTTCCGGTGCGAGTTCGTCCATACCCAGAATGGCAATGATGTCGCGCAGTTCTTTGTAACGCTGCAAGGTGCCTTGCACGGCGCGCGCGGTGTTGTAGTGCTCTTCACCAACCACCAGCGGGTCGAGCTGGCGGCTGGTGGAATCCAGCGGGTCCACAGCGGGGTAAATACCGAGTGATGCGATGTCACGCGACAGCACCACAGTGGAATCCAAGTGGGCGAAGGTGGTAGCGGGCGATGGGTCGGTCAAGTCATCTGCTGGCACATACACGGCCTGGATGGACGTGATGGAACCGATCTTGGTGGAGGTAATACGCTCTTGCAAGCGACCCATTTCTTCCGCCAGCGTAGGTTGGTAACCCACGGCGGAGGGCATACGGCCCAGCAGCGCCGACACTTCGGTACCGGCCAGGGTGTAGCGATAGATGTTGTCTACGAAGAACAGAACGTCCTTACCTTCGTCGCGGAAGGATTCGGCAATGGTCAAACCGGTCAAGGCCACGCGCAAACGGTTGCCGGGAGGCTCGTTCATCTGTCCGTACACCATGGCCACTTTGGATTCGTTCAGATTCTCCAGGTTCACCACGCCGGAGTCGGCCATCTCGTGGTAGAAATCATTTCCTTCGCGGGTACGCTCACCCACACCGGCAAACACGGACAAGCCGCTGTGCGCCTTGGCGATGTTGTTGATCAGTTCCATCATGTTCACGGTCTTGCCCACGCCGGCGCCGCCGAACAGACCGACCTTGCCGCCTTTGGCGAAGGGGCAGACCAAGTCAATCACCTTGATACCGGTTTCCAGCAGCTCTTGCGAGGGGCTGAGTTCGTCGTAGGCGGGCGCTTTGCGGTGGATGGATGCGGTTTTCGTCTGGTCTACAGGGCCGCGTTCATCAATCGGGCTACCGAGCACGTCCATGATGCGGCCCAATGTGCCTTTGCCAACCGGCACGGTGATCGCAGCGCCGGTGTTGGTGACCATCAGTCCACGGCGCAGGCCGTCGGAGCTGCCCAGGGCAATCGTACGGACGATGCCGTCGCCGAGTTGCTGCTGCACTTCCAAAGTCAGCGCAGTGCCTTCCAGTTTCAAGGCGTCGTACACCTTGGGCATATGCGTGCGCGGGAACTCCACGTCCACCACCGCGCCGATACATTGAACAATCTTTCCCTGAACGCCAGCGTTCGTATGGGTGGTCTCATGCGCCATGTTATTTCGCTCCAAAAATAAAAATCAGACAGCCGCCGCACCGGCAACGATCTCGGACAATTCCTTGGTGATCGCCGCTTGACGCGTCTTGTTGTAAATCAGTTTGAGTTCGCCAATCACACTGCCGGCGTTGTCGGTCGCCGACTTCATGGCGACCATGCGTGCCGATTGCTCGGACGCCATGCTCTCCGCAACGGCCTGGTAGACCAGCGCTTCGACGTAACGCAACAGCAAGTCGTCGATGACCACGTTGGCATCGGGCTCGTAGACATAGTCCCAGCTATGTTGCTTGCTGTCTTTCTGGATTTTTTCAGACGACAGCGGCAGCAGCTGCTCGACCACCGGCTCCTGCTTCATGGTATTGATGAAGCGGGTGTAGCACAGTTGCACCGAGCTGATTTCGCCGTTCACGTACGCATCGAGCAACACCTTGACTGGGCCTATCATTTTTTCCAGATGGGGTGTGTCGCCCAATTGGGTGGCATGCGCCACCACCTTCACGCCGTTGCGTCCAAGGAAGCCCAGGCCTTTGTTGCCGATGGCCACCGCTTGTGGCGTGAAGCCTTTGGTTTGGCCTTCTCGCAGCATGTTCGTGAGCACCCGCAGCACATTGGTGTTCAAGCCGCCACAGAGTCCCTTGTCGGTGGTTACCACGATATAGCCCGTTCCCTTGGCATCGTTGACCGCCATGAAGGGGTGAACGTACTCGGGATTGGCGCGTCCCAGGTTGGCGGCAATGCCACGCACTTTTTCCGTAAAAGGCCGTGCTGCGCGCATGCGCTCCTGCGCCTTGCGCATTTTGGAGGCGGCCACCATCTCCATGGCTTTGGTGATCTTCTTGGTGTTTTCCACCGACTTGATCTTGCCGCGTATTTCCTTACCTGCTGCCATCAGAGGCTCCTTGTGACGTCAGAGCGGGCTTTACGCAAAGTTCTTCTTGAACGCAGCCAGTGCCGCGCTCAATTCGGTTTCAGCGTCTTTGTCCATCGCCTTGGCGGCTTCCAGCTTGGCTAGCAGCGCCGCGTGTTTGTCTTTCAAATACGCGTGCATGCCACTCTCAAACGCGAGAACCTGTTTGACCTCGATGTCATCGAGGTAGCCCTTGTTCACCGCGAACAGGGTAGCTGCCATCAAGCTGATGGTTTGCGGGCTGTACTGTGCTTGTTTGAGCAGTTCGGTCACGCGGGCACCGCGGTCGAGCTGCTTGCGGGTCGCCTCATCCAGATCCGATGCGAACTGGGCAAAAGCAGCCAGTTCGCGGTACTGCGCCAAGTCGGTACGGATACCGCCGGACAGGCCCTTGATCAGTTTGGTTTGCGCTGCGCCGCCGACGCGGGACACCGAAATACCGGCGTTGATCGCAGGGCGCACGCCGGCGTTGAAGAGCGAGGTCTCCAAGAAAATCTGGCCGTCGGTAATCGAAATCACGTTGGTGGGAACGAAAGCCGACACGTCACCGGCCTGCGTCTCAATGATCGGCAGCGCGGTCAATGAGCCAGTCTTACCTTTGACTTCGCCTTTCGTGAAGTGTTCGACGTAGTCGGCATTCACGCGGGCCGCGCGCTCGAGCAGACGGCTGTGGAGATAGAACACATCGCCAGGGTAGGCTTCACGGCCCGGCGGGCGGCGCAGCAGCAGCGAAACTTGGCGGTAGGCCACGGCCTGCTTGGACAAATCGTCGTACACGATCAGCGCGTCTTCGCCGCGGTCACGGAAGTATTCGCCCATCGTGCAGCCGGAGTAGGCCGACACGTATTGCATGGCGGCAGACTCAGAAGCCGAAGCGGCCACCACAATGGTGTAGGCCATGGCTCCAGCCTGTTCCAATGCGCGGACCACATTTTTGATCGACGAAGCTTTCTGTCCGATAGCCACGTAGATACAGGTCATGTGCTGACCCTTCTGGTTGATGATCGCGTCAATCGCCACGGCGGTCTTGCCGGTCTGGCGGTCACCGATGATCAGTTCGCGCTGGCCGCGTCCGACTGGCACCATGGAGTCGATGGACTTCAGGCCGGTCTGCATGGGCTGGCTGACTGATTCGCGGGCAATCACGCCCGGCGCGACCTTCTCGATCACGTCGGTCATCTTGGCGTTGATCGGGCCTTTACCGTCAATCGGTTGGCCCAAAGCGTTGACCACGCGGCCGATCAGCTCGGGGCCGACCGGCACTTCCAAAATACGCCCGGTGCACTTGACCGTGTCGCCTTCGGAGATGTGTTCGTAGTCGCCCAAAATCACCGCGCCGACCGAGTCGCGCTCTAAATTGAGCGCCAGGCCGAAGGTATTGTTGGGGAACTCCAGCATCTCGCCTTGCATCACATCGGACAAGCCGTGGACGCGGACGATGCCGTCGGTCACCGAAATCACGGTGCCCTGGTTGCGGATATCGGCGCTGGCGGACAGCCCTTCGATACGGCTCTTGATCAGTTCGGAAATTTCTGCCGGATTGAGTTGCATGACTCTTTCCCTCTTTCTTGGTAAAACTACAGCACAGTTGCTGGCCGCTTACGCAGCCAACGCCACTTTCATCTGTTCCAGGCGGGCTTTGACCGAGGTGTCAAGCACCTCGTCACCCACCACCACCCGGATTCCGCCAATCAGCTCCGGTTGCAGCTGCACTGCAACATGGAGTTTGCGGTTGAAGCGCTTTTCTAGCGATTGGGTGACATCGGCCAGCGCCGCCCCCTCCATGGGGAAGGCACTGAAAATCGTCGCATCGGACGCGCCACCCTGGGCGTTCATGTGCGCACGGAACTGGGCCGCCATTTCTGGCAATGCGCTAAGGCGCCCGTTCTCCAGCACCATGTGCAAAAACTGCTGCGCAACGGGGGACAAGGGTTCCTTCATCACGCCCTCCACCAGCCCCACAACTTGTCCCACCGTGGATTTCGGGTTGGATGCAAAGCGCAGCAGGTCTGGGTCGGCAGCGATGTCTGCCATCTGGTCCAACCATTGCGCTGTGTGGGCAAGGTCGGCCGCGCTGGCTTTGAAAAGCGCGTCGGCATAGGGGCGGGCGATGGTCGCAAGTTCAGCCATGTACGCCTCTACAGTTCGCTTTTCAGGCGCGCAAGCAAATCAGCGTGGACCTGGGCATTTACCTCTTTGCGAAGAATCTGCTCAGCGCCCTTGACAGCCAGAATAGCAACTTCGCCGCGCAGTGACTCACGCACTTTGACTGCCTCTTGCAAGGCCTCGTCGCGCGCACTCGCTACGATACGCGCCGCCTCTTCGCTGGCTCGCCCTTTGGCCTCATCAATGATCTGCTGGGCGCGTCGCTCGGCGTCAGCCAAAACGGCAGCCGACTCGGAGCGCGTCGCAGCCATGCGGGTCTCAACCTCGCGGTGTACGTTGGACAGTTCAATCTTGGCGTGCTCAGCAGCAGCCAGGCCGTGCGAAATCTTTTCCGCACGTTCGTCCAGGGCTTTGACCAGCGGCGGCCAGATGTATTTCATGGTGAACCCGACCAAAATCAGGAACACAATCATCTGAACAATTAAGGTACCGGTAATGCTCACTTCGTATCCTTTCCCATAGGGCTCAGGTTGACCGCAGCGCTAGATCGCGCTGCGACGTCCGGGGCGCAAATGGATTACTTGGCCAGTTGGCCGAGGAAGGGGTTGGCTGTAGTGAACCACAGTGCCACACCGGTTCCGATAATGAATGCGGCGTCAATCAGACCGACCAACAAAAACATTTTGGTTTGCAATTCGCCCATCAGTTCCGGCTGGCGTGCCGCCGCTTCCAGGTACTTGCTGCCCATGATGCCGATTCCGATACAAGCGCCAGCAGCGCCCAGACCAATGATCAAACCTGCGGCGAGCGCGACAAAACCGATAAGACTTTCCATGGTAGCTCCTTAAAAAATGGGGAAAGAGAGGGTTAAAAATCAGTGGTGATCGTGTGCCTGGCCCACATACACGAGGGTCAGCATCATGAACACAAAGGCTTGGAGGGTAATGATCAAAATATGGAAAATCGCCCATACGGTGCCGGCAATAATATGGCCGATTGACAGGGCGATTCCAGTGAACGACATGGAAATCGCACCGCCCATCAAGGCAATCAGCAGGAAGATCAACTCTCCGGCGTACATGTTTCCGAAAAGTCGCATGCCGTGCGAAACGGTCTTGGCGACAAATTCAATCATCTGCATGGCGAAGTTGAAGGGGTACAGCAACCAGTGGTTGCCAAAAGGCGCCGTAAACAATTCATGCAGCCAGCCGCCCAGACCCTTGATCTTGACGCAGTAATAAAGGGAAATAATCAATACGCTGACCGATAGCCCCATCGCGGACGACAAGTCGGCTGTAGGAACTACGCGCATGTACGCATGGTGCGGGTCACCGCCGTTGGCAGCGAAAATAGCTTCCCAGATCAAGGGGATCAGGTCCACTGGCAGCAAGTCCATGGCATTCATCAAGAAAATCCAGACAAAGACCGTTAAAGCGAGCGGGGCGACAAACTTACGGCTCTCGGCGTTGTGAACAATGCTCTTCGCCTGGGCATCGACGATTTCGACGAGTAGCTCCACTGCAGCCTGCAAACGCCCCGGCACGCCCGAAGTCGCGCGGCTAGCCGCCAGCCACATCACCAAGCAGCCCATCACGCCAAGGGAAATTGCCCAGAACATGGAATCCATGTTGAACACGGAGAAATCCACAATGCCGACCATCTGCTTGTTCTGCAAATGGGTGAGGTGATGGCCGATGTATTCACCAGCGCTTGGTCCGTGCTCAGCCGCCATAAATCAATCAGTCCTTGCCATCCGGTAGACCATGCTTGCGGGGCCTGTAGGCCAGCAAAAACCAGTTCACCTTCATTGTTACAACCAGGCCCGTCAAAAGAGCGGGCCAACTCAATTCACCAAGTACCCGCTCAGCACCGCCAAGGATGGCGATCGACAGGCCGATCTTTACCAATTCCCAGACGAAGAACCGGAGCACAACGGCTTCCGAACTCAAACGTCCTTGCACACCTGCCATTCCCCGCAGCAGTACGGCGTTGGGTACCGCCACCGCTAAAGCACCGTAGGCGACAGAAAGAGCCAAGACTGCGCTTTGCCAAACTAGACCTACTACCACCGCAGCGGCCGAACCGACGATCAATTGCAGGGCAACTAATTGCCAAGCCGGTAGTGCAAGCTGCTGCGATCGCCACTGCCGCGCCTCTTCTGCGGACAGAGGACTGAACTCGTCCTCCGCATCGTCTTGCCAAGGGTTTTTCAAGCGCACTCCGCTCGCAATAGGTTCGGTTTGCGCCGCTCAGCGGCAGCTTTTCAGCACAGCCTCCGAGTATATACCAGCGGGCTGAGGTGAATTTGAAATTCGGGCCTTGACCCCCCATACCCATGAGGGTTTTATCGCCCTGCAAGCGCAGCCCGTCGGTTCAAAACTGTCGCGATAATGGGCTTCGATCCGTCAACCAACATGACTTCACAACAAAATTCGCCACCGAATGACGCTTCGCCGGATACTTTGATCGAGTACCCCTGCCGGTTCCCGATCAAGGTCATGGGCGCGCATGCAGAGAGTTTTTTGCCAGAGATGGTTGCGCTGGCCCAGCGGTTTGACCCTGCATTTGCAGCCGAGCGGGTGGAAATACGTGCCAGCAGCGGCGGCAAGTATCTCGGCCTGACGCTCAATATATGGGCCACCAGCCGCGCGCAGCTAGACGATATGTACCGCGCGCTCTCCAGCCACCCATTGGTCAAAGTGACTTTGTAGTTGCCATCTGCCGTGGACGCCTTAACCCTGATTGCCAAAGGGCGCTGCGACTACCTGCAGACCTACCGTGCGATGCAGGCCTATTCGGCTGTGCGCGGGGTGTCCACGCCCGACCAAATCTGGCTGTGCGAACATGAACGGGTTTTTACCCTGGGCCTTGCGGGGCGTAGCGAACATCTTTTGGTCACCAGCAGCATTCCGGTGGTGGCCACTGACCGGGGCGGGCAGGTCACGTACCACGGACCGGGCCAGGTCGTGGCCTATCCCCTCATGGATCTCAAGCGTGCTGGTTACTACGTCAAGGAGTACGTCTACCGCATCGAGGAAGCCGTTATCCGTACGCTGCGAGATTGGGGTGTCACCGGCCACCGTGTTGCTGGAGCGCCTGGCATTTATGTTCGGCTGGATGATCCTGCGGGGCATGCCAGTTTGCCTGCCAAGGGCAGCGCTGGCGCACCAAATTTTGCAGGATTGGGCAAGATTGCGGCGCTGGGTGTCAAAGTCAGTCGCCACTGCGCGTACCACGGGGTGGCTCTGAACGTGGCGATGGATTTGACACCTTTTGAATTCATCAACCCCTGCGGCTATCCCGGTTTACGGACCGTCGATCTTTCTACAATCGGCGTGACAGTCGGATGGGAAGAGGCTGCCGCCGCCTTGGGCCAGCGTCTGGCCGTGGGGCTATTACCCTGAGATCACTCCATGGCATCGAGCACCCCGGTTTTTGAGACCCTTGCAGCCGTACCGCGGCATGACCCCAGCGTCAAGCAAAAAGCCGCGGCCAAGTTGGCCCGCATTCCGATCAAAGTCCAGGCTGCGGAAGTACTGAAAAAGCCCGCTTGGATCCGCGTCAAGGCCGCCAGCCCGAGTAGCCGGTTTCAAGACATTAAGAAAATCCTCCGCGAAAACCAATTGGTCACAGTCTGCGAAGAGGCGTCGTGCCCCAATATCGGCGAGTGTTTCGGCAAAGGAACCGCGACATTCATGATCATGGGTGATAAGTGCACCCGGCGCTGCCCCTTTTGTGATGTGGGCCATGGCCGCCCCGACCCGCTCAACCCCGATGAGCCGGCTAGCTTGGCCAAGACCATTGCCGCTTTGCAGTTGCGCTATGTAGTTATCACCAGCGTGGACCGTGATGATTTGCGGGACGGGGGCGCTGCGCATTTTGTCGCCTGCATCGAAGCAATTCGTGCTGCCTCACCGGCCACCGAAATCGAAGTGCTGGTGCCCGATTTCCGGGGTCGTGATGACCGGGCGCTGTCGATTTTGCGTACCGCCCCTCCGGATGTGATGAACCACAATATCGAGACCGTGCCGCGGCTGTACAAAGAGGCGCGCCCGGGATCGGACTACGCGTTCAGTTTGAACCTGCTACAGAAATTCAAGGCATTGTTTCCCGATATTCCGACCAAGAGCGGCATCATGGTCGGCTTGGGCGAGACCGATGAGGAAGTGCTGCAGGTCATGCGTGACATGCGGGCCCACGGCATCGACATGCTTACGATTGGCCAGTATCTGGCTCCTTCCAGCAGCCATCTGCCGGTTCGCCGCTATGTGCACCCGGACCAGTTCAAGGCCTTTGAAGCACAGGCCTATGCCATGGGCTTCAAGCACGCCGCAGTGGGCGCCATGGTGCGATCAAGCTACCACGCCGACGAGCAGGCCGGTCACGCCCGCGCTTAAGCCATCGAAGGCGTATAGCGCGCGCAAGAGGCTTGGGTCGGGCGTTTCACCGTCCGCGCACATTGCGCCACACGTGCCTAGCCAAATCGCTATGCAGGTATAGCCACAGCAGCGGATCCAGAACCCCATCCCACAGATTGCCGCTGGGCAAGCGTGTGAGCACAAAGAACGCAAGCGCCAAAAATGGTAGCGTGTGCACCCAGCGGGCCGAGATGATCCACGCTGCAGCGGCACCGACCATCAGCACCACGCTAGCCAGCGGGCTGAAGCCCCAGCCATACACGGATTGCTGCATCGGAAGCGCCGCGAATGTATCCAGCGCCAATATCCAGCCCATCGCCACGCCGCACAGGGCCCAGGGTACGGGGATGCGGGTTGCTGGTCTTGCTGTCCAGGGGGCGCTGAATAGCGCCTGCGGACGGGTTTGCCGCCACAACCAAAGGCTACACAGAAGGACGCTGGTCCAACTGGGTGAGGCAAAAGCCAGTTCCAGCCAGTAAGCCGGCGACAGCGGGCCGGGAAGTGATGAGCCAACTCCGAGCAGAGCGGCCCAACCGAGTCGCCAATGCGGCTGCAGCAGGTAAGCCATACGCCAGCCGCCCGCAGCCAAAACCACGCCCCACAGCATCTGCACACCAGTCTGGCGCTGCGCGGCCTGCGGAAACACCGGGCTGTCCATGTCCAGCAAAGGCTGTAACACCTGGACCAAGTCGGAGGCGATCAACATACGTCAGGGCTTTTGGGGTACCACCGCGAAACGCTGCCAAGCGATGTGGCGGCGCTGGTCGGTGTAGCTCAGCCATACCTGCTGATCGGCCCATGCCAGGGAGGGATAAGAATATTCCGTGCCTGCTCCGCCCTGCGCAACGGTCATCATGTGCTGCCATTGGCGTCCATCACGCGATGTACTCAGGTCCAGGATATGTCGACCCTCCGCAGTGTTGTTGTGGGCCAGTAGCATCGTGCCGTCTGGAAGCCTTAGCGTGGCGATTGAGGAGTCAGGGTTGGGCAGATCCAGGTTGGGCGCATCCTGCCAATTCGCTCCAGCATCAATGGTCTGGCTAACCCGTATGCGACGCTGCGGGCTACCGTCGCGCGCCAAGGCCAGCCAGCTGGTGTCGCTCAATGGCAAAAGCGCGGGCTGCATCATGTGCTGGCCGTGCGCCATGCGGGTGATGCTGCGCATGCGACCGTCTGCATCGAAGCGCAGGGCGACCGGAAAACTGGGACGACCCATTTCAAAATAGACCGGTAAAACCATCCCGGCGTCAGTGAGCTCGAGCGGGGAGCTTCGAACCAGGTAGCTGTAGTTCCACAGCCAGGAGAGCGGCAGTACTTGCTGCACCTCAAAACCGTGGGGGTGGGCGATCGATTGCGCATCCCGCTGGCGCAGGTGCACGGTACGCGCCGCCGCCCAGCCGCCGAGTCCTGTGGCAACGACGAACAGATGCGCCTGCCCTTTATTGTCCAGCCAGGAAACCGGATTACCGAGCCGGGTGGTGCCAAAGCCCAGGTCTTGCCGGCCCACTGCGTAGCGGGCGGGGCTCCAGCTGTCGCTGCCGCGCAGCAGGTGGGCGCTGGCTATTTGGACGTCTGGAGCCGCTTCGCGGGAACCGGAGAACCAGAAAGCCATCAAAGACCAAGGGTGGCCTTCGGGCATGACCAGCAGGTCGGCAGCGTGCGCGCTCAGGTCACCCGGGGGCATGGGAATATGGCCTTGTCCGGTGCGTACCAGTTGGGACGGGGTAGCTGCCGCTGCATGCACAAGCGCTTTCGCTGGGGGCAGTGGGTCGTCGCGCCAGCCCAGTTCCACAGCTACCAAGGCACAGCAGGCGAGTCCCGCAACCAAATAGCGCCGGATCCGGGGGAGGCTGTCAGCGGATGGACGCATGGCGCTGTTTATGGTGCGAGCGCGTCAGTTCCGCTGGCCAGCAAGCGGGCGTAGGCGCCATTGGCCCCTGCCAGTTCTTCGTGGCTGCCCGACTCCACGGCGCGCCCGTGTTCCATCACGATGATGCGGTCTGCATCCCGCACTGTCGACAAACGGTGCGCCACCACCAGCACCGAGCGCTGTTGGCGCAACAAGGCGACAGCGTCTTTCACTGCGCGCTCCGACGCGTTGTCCAGAGCCGAGGTGGCTTCATCGAGCAACAGAATGGGCGCGTCTTTGACAAAGGCCCGTGCGATCGCAATCCGCTGGCGCTGACCGCCGGAGAGCTGGCCGCCGTTGACGCCCACGCGCGACTGCAGACCCTGTGGGAGGGTTTCAATGAACTCCAGCGCGTTGGCGCTGGCAGCAGCCTGCGCAATCTGCGCCACTGTCGCATCCGAACGTCCGTAGGCGATGTTGGCTGCCACCGTGTCGTCAAACAAAACCACGTGTTGCCCAACCCAGCCAAGCTGGGTGCGAAGAGCCACTAAATCCATCTGTGCAATGTCCTGGCCGTCGAGAAGGATGCGTCCCTGGGTCGGTTCAAAAAAGCGCGCCATCAATTGAACGATGGTGGTTTTTCCGCTGCCCGAAGCCCCCACCAAGGCCACAGTTTCGCCGGGACGCAGTTCCAGGCTGAAGTCCTGAACTGCCCAGGCTTGCTGACCGGGGTAGCGAAAACTCACACCTTCAAAGCGCACATGCCCGCCCGCCCGTGGGACAGTGTGTCCCAGCGCATCCCTGGCTGGTTCGGGTGGGGTATCGAGCAAGTCAAACAGCGACTGGGCACCGGCCAGACCGCGCTGAATCACGTCATTGATATTGGTCAGGCGGCGGATGGGCTCAAAAAGCATCGCCATGGCCGCCACAAAAGCCACAAAGGTCCCCGGGCTCAAGCGATCTTGCGCCGACAGGTTCGACGCCAACCAAATCACCGCCGCGACCGCCAGCGAGGCGAGAACCTGAACCAGCGGCACGTTCAGCGCGCCGATGCGCACCGTACGCATGGTGTTGGCCCGCAGGTCTTCGGTGATCGTGGCAAAGCGCGCTGCCTCATGGGCCTGGGTACCGAATATCTTGATCTCCCGAACGCCCGCCAGGCTCTCTTCGATGGCTCCAGTCATGGCGCCGGCACTTTCCTGCATGGCCTGGTTGCCGCCGCGCAGTTTTTTACTGGCGATGGTGATCAACCAAGCGACCACGGGGGCAATCGCCAAGATCAACAGTGTCAGCTCCCACGCCGTATAGATCAGGTAGCCGGTCAGGCCGATGATGATCAGGGTGTCGCGCACCACCACAATCCAGGCGGTCGACAGCGCGGCGCCAACCTGCGGAATGTCGTACAACAAGCGCGAGAGCATGCGCCCCTGCGATTGCGCCATGTGCTCGGCCAAGGGCAGCTCCATCTGGTGGGCAAAAACCTGGCGGCGCAAATCGGTAATGGCTTTGTTGGCAATCCATTGGCTGGCCACGTTCGCCACGTATTCGGCCACGCCTTTGGCCAGAAAGGACAGCACCAGCGCTACCGGTACCCACCACTGGGTCTCGGTATTTTTGGCGATCAGGTTCTGGTCTACCAGTGGCTTGAGCAAGGCGGGCAGCACAGGCTCCAGCGCGGCGGCGAACACCATCGCCAGCACCGACAGGGCCACCACCGAACGGTAGGGCCGAATCGTCTGGATCAGCCGCCCGTACAGTTGCAAAGAGGTTTTCATTCGCGCTGCAGTAACTTGTCGTTCAGCAGCGAGGCCCAGCCCTCTGCAAGGTATTGTTTCTCCAGCGCGCTGGGGTCGTATTCGCTGTCGACCCATTCCATGAAACCGATGGGTGCGCGCGCATTGCGCGCGACGTAGGTTTCCAGGACAAATTCGAGCACGCCGGCTTGCGAACGGCGGAAGTGGCCGTAGCGCCAGTTGAGTTCGGTCAGCGCATCCTGCACCCCATGACCCAAATGCAGGATGCGGAACAGCGCCGCCCCAATACCGGCGCGGTCAGCGCCGGATTTGCAATGTAAAAGCGCCGGGTATTCCAGATTCGCAAAAACGGCTTTGATTCCGTGGATTTCATCGCGAGTCGGTGGTTGGCGCGAATACAGGCGGAAGGTTTCCAGCCGAATACCGAGAGCATCGCAGGCCTCGGCTTCCAGCGCATACGAGCCGAACTCGTTGACGCCGCGTAAGTTCAAGATACTTTTGAGGCCCAGTCGGGTCTTGTAATCGCGGATCTGCGCAGGGCTGGGTTGGCTGGATCGGTGCATGCCGCCGCCGATGGCGTACGTATTGCTGTAGATGGCCCTGATAAAGCCATGATCGACCAGGTGCATACTGAGCCAGGCCATGACCCGGCCATAGGTCGAATCCAATCGAAAGTGCATGATCAACCCGTCTGAAAAGTGCGCCGGAGTATAGCGGGGGGGTCTGCTGAAGCAGGTTCAGCGGCGCTTGCAAAGACTTTCGGGCTCGTCGACGCCCAGGGTGTCCAGAATCTCCTTGGGATGCAGCACGCCTTCCACTGGTGCCATACCAGCCACGGCCTGACCGTGAGCCATAAAAATACCCTGGCGCAGTTGCCCGTCCCATGGCCTGAAGCTCAGCGCAGTGCCTTTGAATCCGTCCAGTGTGGTTGTGCTGCTGCGCAGGTTACGCAGCAGCTGCGCCAGGTTGGCTTTAGGCTCCTCATCCAGCGCGGTCGCAAAGCTTTTCACCGCCATCCACGATGCCCAGTCTTGCGAGGCCATTGGCTTGTTGGTGAGTTTTTGGAACCGGTTGCTTAGTTGCGGCGCACCATAACGCTCCCACGATGTATGCCAGGCCAACGGCACCAAGCCGCCGCTGCCCACCACCGGGCGGGGCAGGGCGGTGTTATACGGCAGGGCTTTGGCAAATTCGCCGACGGTGTCCAGCACCATGACCACGTCGTGCGCGGGCTCGGCCGTGAGCAATTTGGGGTTGCTGGCTTCGCGTTGGCGCGGGTCGCCGGAGAGCACAAATTTGCGCTCGGCTTTGACCTTCAGTCCGTAGCGCTTGACCGACGCCATCCACACATCGCGCAGCGCCTGGTCTTGCGGCTGTGAGCCGACCAGCACAACCATGTCACGCCAGTTGCGCGCGGCCAGCCATTGGGCCATGGCGTCGGCCAACATGCGGTCGCTGGGCAAGGTGTGCAGCCAGTGGGGGTGGCAGAACGCGCCGCGCAAAGCATCACTGCTTTCACTGATGTTGAAGACGATGGGCGCGATGGGGATTTTTCCGAATGCCTCCATCAGTGCCTTCTGCTGTTCGGCGGGCAGGTCCAGCAGCAGCACCTGGGCCTTGCGCTTGTTGATCTCTGACAGCAGTTCGGTGGTGTTTTTACCGTCCCATTGCAGGTCCTGCAATTTCAATTGGTTGCCGGAATCCTGTAGGTTGTCCTTGAGCTCGTCAATGGCGATTTGCGCCGCCACCAGCGGCCTGCCGGTTGGTTTGCCGACGAATGCCTGCTCCAGCGTCTTGCGCTCGTAGCGCGGATCATCGCGCAGCCCAACGACCAGAATCTGCCAGCTTGCGGCCCAAATGGATGCCGGCATCAGCAGTAGCGCGCCCCAAGCGAACGAGCGGCAGGCGAAGCCGCTGCGACAGGCCGCCATCAATTGGTGATCACGCTATGGGGAACACGCCCGGCGGGCACGGTCTTGATGGCTTTGCCGCTTGCCACTTCGACGATGGTGAGATCGTCAGAGAGCCCATTGACCACATAAAGGCGTGATCCATCGCCATTCAGGCCCACGCCCCATGTCCGCTTGCCCGCCAGAATGACTTTGCGCACCGTGTGCGTAGCCACGTCCACTTCGGCCACGTGGTTGGCGCGCCCCAGGGCGACCCAGGCGGTTTTGCCATCGGGTGTGATCAGCATGCCGACGGGGCTGATGTCGTTCTTGCGCATGCCGGCAATCTCCAACACCAGCGTTTTTTTGACGGTTCGCGTGGCCGTGTTGATGATGCTCACGCTGGCGGACAGTTCGTTGGTTACCCACAATTCGGCTCCATCGGGCGTGAGGGCAAAACGCCGTGGACGCTTACCCACCTTCACCATCCCCACTTGTTTGCGGGTGGCCACGTCCACGATGTGTACCGAGTTGGTGACCTCGGAGGTCACGTACACCAGCTTGCCATCGGGCGTGGCCAGCACGCCTTCGGGCTCGGCACCGGTTTTCACCGAGAACAGCGGTTTTTTGCTGGCGATGTCATAAGCCGTCATCTGGCTGGCTTCTTCAATCGACACATAAGCGGTTTTGCCGTCGGGCGACAGTGCAAATATCTCGGGGCTCTCGCTGGTGTGAAGCGCATCGACCTGCTTGCCAGCGGTAATATCCACCACACCGATTTGGTCGCTGTCGCCACAGGCCACCATGATCTGCTTGCCCGCATTGACCCACTCCATGTGGCGCGGGCGCTTGCAGGTTGGAATGTTCTTAATGAAGGTTCCGTCGTTTTGCAAAACCACAATGGCGTTGTCTTTTTCGCTGCTGACAAAGATATCGGCCCGGGTGCAATGGGCGCTCGCAGCAAGGACCAGCGCGGCGGCGCAGCGACCGAGCGTGGAATAAGTCGTCCTGTATTGCATGGGAACCAGATGAAAAAAGGATCGAAACAGCTCTCGCGCTCGGCTGCTTTTTATTGCAACAGGGGGACAACCGCCTCTTGCTTGGCCTCAAGCGCCAGGTCCAAAGCGGTTTGCCCTCTGTTGTCTTGGGCGTTTTTGTCCGCGCCTTGTTGCAGCAGATAGTTCACCATGGCCACTTGTCCGTAGGGCGCTGCCCACATCAGCAGGGTGAGATCATTGTCCAACCGGGCATTCACCTGAATGCCTGCCGCAAAAAGGGCTTGCATGCATTCCACGCATCCGTTGCCAGCGGCATAGGTGGCAGCGGTCTTTTTGACCCGGTCCACCGGATCCACTTGCGCGCCAGCGATCAGTAGTTTGCGCACGATGCTGGCGTTGCCCGCAAAATTAGCGCCCATCAACGGCGTGACGTTGGAGAGATTGGCCAGGTTGGGGTTGGCACCCGCTGCCAACAGCATGTCAACCAGCGGCTCATTGCCCTTGGCTGCCGCCATATTGAGCGGCGAGTTGCCCAGACGGTCGCGTGAATCCACGGACGCACCCTGGCGCAGCAACTGAGCGACCCGCTCGACTTTGCCGGCTTTGGCAGCCAGCACATACTGGCCGTTGGTGTTGATCTGGTCAGCGCCCATCTGGGCCTGAACCTGGCTGATACAACCTAAAGTTGCGAGCCCGATCAGGGCCGCTGCATGACGGCACCGGCGTTTAAAGCAGGAATTCATGGGTGCTCCGATACTGATGTTCAAGTTGCTTGAAGCAATTTCTGAGTGCATTCAGGTTTTACTAGAGTTGACGGGATCCTTGATCAGGGTTTGTACCATGTCTCTTTTGCGTGTAGCGAGATAAAACCGTGCCGTGGAACCCCCTGTACCCCGCGCGACAAGCGCGGCGGAGTTCCTCAGGACTGGGTTACCAACATTTACAACAAGGAGACACGCACTATGCAACACTGCAAATGGATCCATCTGGCTCTGGCCGCCTCGCTCAGCGTTGGCGGGTTCGCGGGCCTTGCCAGCGCCCAAGAAATCACGGGTCAAAAAGGCAAGGGTGCGAGCACCTTGTCCAAGGGTATCAGCGTGAGCCAGCTTCAGCTCAATAGCGCGGGAGGCCAAGACGATAACTGGCTGCATACCCACGGTAACTATGACCAGACCCGCTATTACCCTGGCAAGCAAATCAATGCGGGTAACGTGAAAAATCTGCGGCCCAAATTCACCTTCCAAACCGAGGTGCTGGAGTCCATGGAGACCGCGCCCATCGTTGTCGATGGCGTGATGTACATGACCACCTCTTTCAACCATGTGTACGCGCTGGACGCGGTCACGGGCAAAGAGTTCTGGCATTACAAACACAAGATGGGCCCCATCACCACCTTCTGCTGCGGCCCGAACAACCGCGGCGTGGCCGTTGAGGGCGGCAAGGTGTTCATGGGTACTTTGGACGCAAGGCTGGTTGCACTGGACGCCAAGACCGGCCAGCCGGCATGGGATGTTGAAATCGCCGATCCCGAAAAGGGCTACAGCGAAACCATGTCACCCACCGTTGTAGACGGTAAAGTTTTGATTGGAACCAACGGTGGCGAATATGGTATTCGTGGATTCGTCAAAGCCTTTGATGTCGAGACCGGGAACCTGGTCTGGACCTTCCACACCATCCCCGAAAAAGGCCACGAAGGGGTCTGGGCCGTGAATGATGCGACCGGTCGCAATATGCACCGCGACATTGCCGCCGAGAAAGCGCAATTGGCCCGCGACAGCAGCTTTTACCAAACCCTGGGTGGTGGTGTCTGGATGAACCCGGCCGTCGACCTGAAAACGCGCACCATCTTCTTTGTGGTGGGCAACCCGTCGCCGGACTTGTATGGCGCAGAGCGGCCCGGAGACAACCTGTACACCGACTCGCTGGTCGCGGTCGATTTGGATACCGGCAAATACCGCTGGCATTTCCAATACGTCGCCCATGACGTGTGGGATCTGGACGCAGTGAGCCCGCCCATCCTGGTGGACGTGAAGGACAAATCCGGCAACACGGTTCCCGGTGTGATCCATGGCGGTAAAACCGGCCATGTCTATGTGCATAACCGTGAAAACGGCGAGTTGATCCGCTTCTCCGAGGCCATGATCCCGCAAGAGAATATGTGGGTGCTGCCGACTGCATCCGGCGCACGCATGTTGCCCGGTGC
Organism: Comamonas sp. lk; assembly: GCA_945860595.1. Lineage (GTDB taxonomy): Bacteria > Pseudomonadota > Gammaproteobacteria > Burkholderiales > Burkholderiaceae_C > Allorhodoferax. The sequence goes on along the minus strand of CAMAQV010000006.1, from coordinate 54,676 downwards.
CAATGGTGGTGTCGAGTGGTCGCCCATGGCGGTCAACCCTGACTTGCACCTGGCTTATGCGCTGAACCTGCACCAGCCTATGACCTACCACGTAGAAGCGTCAAAGTACCCTGGCGGCAAGCTGTGGCTGGGCGGCGCTTTCAAAGTGATCGCGGATGAGAAGCAATGGGGCCGTCTGGCTGCCGTGAACTACAACACCGGCAAGATGGAATGGAAATTTGACACCGATGAGCCCCTGATCGGCGGCGCTCTGGCAACTGCCGGTGGCTTGGTGTTCTACGGTGAAGGCAATGGTCTGTTCCGCGCGCTCGACGCCAAGAGCGGCAAGCTGCTGTGGGAGCACAACTGCGGCGCTGGCGCCAACGCCATGCCTGTCTCCTACGCTGTGGGCGGCAAGCAGTACGTGGCCATGGGCTGCGGCGGTAACAACCAACTCGACTTCAAGCGTGGTAACTCCATGGTCGTGTACGGTTTGGCCGACTGATCGGCGGTCCCCGTTCAGCTGGCCCTTCGAGGGGCAGTGATGGTAGCGGCCACCTTCGGGTGGCCGTTCTTTTATCCGAGGAAGAGATTGACGATGTTTACAGTTCTGAAGCGGTTGGGTGTGTTGTTGTTCAGCGCCGCAGCAGCGGTGTCGCAGGCGCAAGACCTGCAGGCCGGCAAAGCCACGGCGGCGGTTTGTTCAGCCTGCCATGGTGACGATGGAAATGCGGTCATCCCAGGCTATCCCAGCCTGGCGGGGCAGACCTGGCGCTACATCTATATGCAGTTGAAGGATTACAAAGAGGGTCGACGCAGCCACCCCATCATGACGCCCATGGCCTCCAACCTCTCGCGTGCTGATATGGTTAACGTTGCGAATTACTTTGCGCGCTTTCCGCTCAAGCCCAATGGATTTGTGGCCGATGAAGCCAAAGTCAAATTGGGCAAGGCAAAAGCCGATGAAACCTTATGCACCATGTGCCACATGGGCGGATTCAGTGGCCAGAACGAGATTCCCCGCGTGGCCGGTCAGCAGTACGACTATGTGGTCGAGCAACTGCGCAATTTCAAAGCCCGCACGCGTACCAATGACGCGGGCAATATGACCAGCGTCGCGCAGACTTTGAGCGATGCCGATATTGAAAACCTGGGGCACTACATCAGCAGTATTCGGTGAATTGTGGGACCTTGCACTGGGCCGGATCGGCATTCGCACGTACTGACTGGGCGCGTGCATTCCACGTGCGCAGGCCTAGACCAGACCCTGTACATTCCGGCCGGCAGGCTGGCGGTCGGTCTCATTTGCAATCTTTTGGTTCGCCCTTTGGACTACAAATGCTTCATGCCCGATGAAGAATGGGATGCGCTAAAGCGTCTGGCGCATGAAAAAGCGGTGGAATCCGATGAAACAGTGGGCCCCGATGGGCCTGGTGACAGTGCGTGCGGTAGTGGACTTACGCTGACCTGCAGCGTCTACCGCAGGAGGTCAAGGCCTGGCCCAGTTTTTCGCCGGACCCTGTTAGTTGACCCTGTCCGTGCCACCATCGCATCGGCAGGGTTTTTTTAAAAGCGCACAGAGTTGGGAAACTATTTTTACTATTGTGCAACAATTATCCAATGAACATGCCAATATCCCCTTTGCCTGTATCCAGCGTGACTCTGGGTTCGGTTGACGACATGCGCCAGCGCATCCGCAGCAAAAGCAAGCTCAAAGGTCGCCAGCCGGATGACGCCGCGGTGCAGGAGGTGCGTGATCTGCTGGGCACCGGCCCGCATGCGAGAGACCTGCTGATCGAGCATTTGCACCGCCTCCAGGACCACTACCGCTGCCTGCACGACCGGCATCTGGTGGCGCTGGCCAAGGAGATGCGCATTGGCATGGCTGAGGTCTTTGAGGTCGCCACCTTCTATCACCACTTTGAAGTTCTGAAGGGCGATGCCGAACCGGCGGCGCTGACCGTGCGCGTGTGCGACGGACTGAGCTGCGAGATGGCGGGCGCCCAGGACCTGCTGGCACGGCTTCCCGCAATTTTGGGCCGTGACGATGTGCGCGTCATCTCCGCGCCGTGCATCGGGCGTTGCGAGCAGGCGCCTGCTGCGGTGGTGCACCAGAACCCCGTGCCCTTCGCCACGCTGGAGTCGGTGGCGCTGGCCGTTCAGGCGCATGCGGGCGCGCATCCCTCGGCTGTGGATACAGGCAGTTTTGACGGTTCAAGCTGCAGCGAAAAAGCGGTATCCCCCGCCGCCTCTGCGGTCCAGGTCGCACCGGCTTACACCGGCCTGGATGCCTACCGTGCCGCCGGTGGCTACGCCCTGGCTGCGGCCTTGTCAGCGGGCACCCAGGACGCGGAAGGTGTTGTCAAGGCCATGGAAGATTCCGGCCTGCGCGGCTTGGGCGGAGCCGGCTTTCCGGCCGGGCGTAAATGGCGCATCGTGCGCGACCAGCCCGCGCCCAAACTCATGGCCATCAACATCGACGAAGGCGAGCCCGGAACCTTTAAGGACCGTACCTACCTGGAGCGCGACCCGCACCGGTTCTTGGAGGGCATGCTGGTGGCCGCGCAGGTGGTGGGCATTGATACCTGCTATATCTATTTGCGTGATGAGTACCACGGCTGCCGCGCGATTTTGGAGCAGGAGGTGGCCCGCTTGCAGGCGAATCCGCCATGCCCGCTGCCTACCATCCACATCCGCCGCGGTGCCGGTGCCTATATCTGTGGCGAAGAGTCGGCCATGATCGAGAGCATAGAGGGCAACCGTGGCGAGCCGCGCATGCGCCCGCCCTATATCGCGCAGGTCGGCCTCTTCGGACGCCCGACGTTGGAGCACAATTTTGAGACGCTTTACTGGGTGCGCGACATCGTTCAAAAGGGCCCGCTGTGGTTCAGCAGTTTTGGGCGCAATGGGCGCAAAGGCTTGCGCAGTTTCAGTGTGAGCGGGCGTGTCAAACAACCCGGCGTCAAGCTGGCACCCGCCGGTATTTCGGTGCGCGAGTTGATCGGCGAATACTGCGGCGGTATGTTGGATGGACACAGCTTTTACGGCTATTTGCCCGGCGGCGCGTCCGGTGGCATCTTGCCCGCGAGCATGGGCAATATTCCCTTGGACTTTGACACCTTGCAGCCGCATGGTTGTTTCATCGGCTCGGCGGCGGTCATCGTGCTCGGCGACAAAGACCGGGCGCGCGATGCGGCGCTGAACATGATGCGTTTCTTTGCGCATGAGAGCTGCGGCCAATGTACGCCGTGCCGCGTGGGTACCGACAAAGCCGCTACGCTGATGCAGGCGCCAGTCTGGGACAACGACACCCTGGAAGACCTCAACATCATGATGACCGACGCCTCGATTTGCGGCCTCGGCCAGGCAGCGCCCAATCCGGTGCGCTGTGTTCAGAAATATTTCCCCCACGAGGTGGCCTGATATGAACGCACCCGCCAAGTTGTCCGAAGTGACCCTGAAAACGGTGGAGTTCACACTCGACCAGAAAACCATACACGCCTTTGAGGGCGAGACGATTCTCAAAGCCGCCAAGCGCCATGGCGTGGACATTCCCCATCTTTGCTACAAGGACGGCTACCGCGCCGACGGCAACTGCCGCGCCTGCGTGGTCGAGATCAAAGGCGAGCGCACCCTGGCCCCCAGCTGCTGCCGCAGTGCCACCGCTGGGATGGAAGTGCAGTCCACCAGCGAACGCGCCGTCAAAAGCCAGAAGATGGTGCTGGAGATGCTGCTCTCGGACATGCCCGATACCGGCTACAAGTGGAACGAAGCTGATGCCTCGTCCCAACACGGCGAATTGAGTGACTGGGCCCAGCGCTTGGGCGTACATGTGCGCCCCGAACTCAGAGCCCTGCGCCGCGAACAACCCGCCACTGATATGTCGCACCCCGCCATGGCGGTGAACCTGGATGCCTGTATTCAGTGCAACCGCTGCGTGCGCGCCTGCCGCGAAGAGCAGGTCAACGATGTGATCGGTTACGCCATGCGCGGCGCGCACAGCGAAATCGTGTTCGATCTGCACGACTCTATGGGCACCAGCACCTGCGTGGCCTGCGGCGAATGCGTGCAAGCCTGCCCAACCGGCGCGCTCATGCCCAAGACCCACGTCGGCAACCAGGTCGTGGACAAGAAAGTGGACTCGGTCTGCCCCTTCTGCGGCGTGGGCTGTCTGCTCACTTACAACGTTAAAGACAACAAAATTATCAGTGTCGACGGGCGTGACGGCCCGGCCAACCACAGCCGCCTGTGCGTCAAAGGCCGCTTCGGCTTTGACTACGCCCACAGCCCGCAGCGCCTGACTGTGCCCTTGATCCGCAAAGCGGGCGTCGGCAAAGACCCCGAGCAGCTCAACCACCTCAACCGCGACACTGCGGACTGGTCTGAGATCTTCCGCGAAGCGACCTGGGAAGAGGCGATGGCCTTGGCTGCTGGTGGCCTCAAAGGCCTGCGTGATACGCATGGCCCCAAGTCCTTGGCCGGCTTCGGTTCGGCCAAGGGTAGCAACGAAGAGGCGTATTTGTTCCAGAAGCTGGTGCGTACCGGTTTTGGCTCCAACAACGTCGACCATTGCACCCGCCTGTGCCACGCCTCCAGCGTGGCGGCTTTGCTCGAAGGCGTGGGTTCGGGCGCGGTGAGCAACCAGGTCAATGACGTGGAACACGCCGACCTGATCTTCATCATCGGCTCCAATCCCACAGCGAACCACCCGGTGGCCGCCACCTGGATGAAAAACGCCGCCAAGCGCGGCGCAAAAATTGTGTTGGCCGACCCCCGCATCACCGACATCGGGCAGCACGCCTGGCGCACCCTGCAGTTCAAGGCCGACACCGATGTGGCCATGATCAACGCGTTGATTCACACCGTCATCGACGAGGGTCTGGTGAATGAGGAGTTTATTGCGGCGCGCACCAGCAATTACGAGGCCCTGCGCGACAACGTCAAAGGCTACAGCCCGGAGGCCATGGCCCCAATTTGCGGAATCCCCGCCGAGACCTTGCGCGAAGTCGCCCGCGCCTTTGCCAAAGCCAAAGGTGCGATGATTTTGTGGGGCATGGGCATCAGCCAGCACGTACACGGCACCGACAACGCCCGCTGCCTGATCGCGCTGGTCAGCGTCACCGGCCAGATCGGTAAGCCCGGCTCCGGCCTGCACCCGCTGCGCGGCCAGAACAATGTGCAGGGCGCGTCAGACGCCGGTCTGATCCCCATGATGTTCCCCAACTACCAGCGCGTAGACAACGCCGCCGCGCACGCCTGGTTTGAAGATTTTTGGGGAACCAAGCTCGACGAAAAGCCCGGCTACACGGTGGTCGAGATCATGCGCAAAGCGCTGGCCGATGACAGCGATCCACACAAGATCCGCGGCATGTACATCATGGGTGAGAACCCTGCCATGAGCGACCCCGACCTCAACCATGCGCGCCACGCGCTGGCCAGCCTGGAGCACCTGGTGGTGCAAGACATCTTCATGACCGAGACCGCCTGGTTGGCTGATGTGGTGCTTCCCGCCACCGCCTGGCCCGAGAAGACCGGCACCGTCAGCAACACCGACCGCATGGTGCAACTTGGTAAGCAGGCCTTGATGCCGCCGGGGCAGGCGCGGGCGGATTTGTGGATCCTGCAAGACCTGGCCAAGCGCATGGGCCTGCCTTGGGATTACCAGGGCGAGCACGACGGTGTCGCCGCCGTCTACGACGAGATGCGCCGGGCCATGCACGCCGTCATCTCGGGCATCACCTGGGAGCGCTTGCAGCGTGAATCCAGCGTCACCTACCCCTGCCTGACTGCAGACGATCCCGGCACGACGACCGTGTTCATCGACAGCTTTCCCACCGCCAGCGGGCGCGTCAAGCTGGTGCCAGCGGACATCATTCCCGCCAACGAGCGCCCGGATGCCGAATACCCGTTTGTGTTGATCACGGGGCGTCAGCTGGAACACTGGCACACCGGCAGCATGACGCGCCGTGCCAAGGTGCTCGATGCCATCGAGCCCATGGCCACCGCGTCCATGTGCGGTGCGGACCTCAAGGCCCACGGTATGGAGGCGGGCGACATCATCACCATCGCCTCGCGCCGGGGTGAAGTGGCGCTGCATGTGCGCCGCGACGACGGCACGCCGCAGGGCGCGGTGTTTGTGCCCTTTGCCTACTACGAAGCCGCAGCCAATGAGCTGACCAATTCCGCGCTGGACCCGGTGGGCAAGATCCCGGGGTTCAAGTACTGCGCCGTGGCCATTCGTAAGGGCGGGAGCACGCGCGAGAACGCCGGCTTTGGCGTCAACGATGCCGCGCTTACGCACTAAATGCCCACGGCAGTCCTGCCGCGCCTAACGCAGGCACTCGCACCGCTCACCCGCGCGGTCGAGGTCGTCAACGAGCACGGCCAGACCCGCCAGCTCGAGATCCCGGCTGAGCGCCCGCTCACCGTCTATGTGGACAAGCGCGAACTCGTTACCCTCATGACCCTGGGCGCGCACCCCGAGTGGCTGGTGCTAGGTTATCTCCTGAATCAGCGTCTCATCCTCGCCGCCACCGAGGTCGAGTCGATTACCGTCGACTGGGAAGTGGGTGCTGCCGCTGTCAAAACCCGCCATGGCATAGCGGATCTGTCAGAAAAAACTGCCAAGCGCGTGGTCACCACCGGCTGCGGACAGGGCAGTGTGTTCGGCGACCTGATGGCCGACGTGGACACCATCGCGCTGCCCGAGGCCACGCTCACGCAAAGCGCTTTGTACGGCATCGTCAACACCATCCGCCTGCACGACAGCGTCTATAAGGCAGCCGGATCGGTGCATGGCTGCGCGCTGTTCCAGGGCGACACGCTGCTGATGTTCGTGGAGGACGTGGGCCGCCACAACGCCATCGACGCGATTGCCGGCTGGATGGCGCTGCAGCCCAGCGACAGCCTGCCAGGCAGTGTGCAGCAACGCAGCGGCATGCGCGCCGACAACAAAGTTTTCTACACCACCGGCCGCCTGACCAGCGAGATGGTCATCAAGTCCGCGCAAATGGGTGTGCCCATCGTCATCTCCCGCAGCGGCATCACCCAGATGGGACACGCTGTGGCGCAACGGCTCAACTTGTGTGCGATTGGGCGGGCGACCAACAAACGGTTTTTGTGCTTCAGCGCGCCGCAGCGCTTGGTACTGGAAGCAGGGGTGGCCGGAGAGCCGGTAGTGTGGTGAGTGGCGTACGTCGGCATTGCATTGCTAGTGCATTCTTCATGGCGTAAATGCACTCAATTTGTGCATGCCGGATGCACTCGGGTAAATACCTAATCGAATTCCGGTGATATCCGATAGTCTCGTCAAGATGTTTTATCGGTCACTGCGTACGGCATAGTTTAAAAAAAAGTAACACATGATGAAGACGCATTTTGACGTTGAAGGTGCAAACAATGCATGGACAGCGCGTTCATTGACTGCTGCGCTAGCCACAGCGAAGCCTTAATTCATTGCAGCACTTACGCATGGACACCTTTCCCCAATTCCTTTTGCACAACGCCAAGACGCGTCCCGAGAGCGCGGCCTTGCGCGAAAAGAGCCGCGGCATTTGGCAGACGCTCACCTGGCGTGCGCTGGCGGACGAAGTGCGTGCGCTGGCGGCCGGTTTGTCGGCTGCGGGCGTGCAGCGCGGTGACCATGTGGGCTTGCTCGGCGAGAATCGCCCGCGCCTGTTTGCTGCGATGGCTGCCGTCCAGTGGCTGGGTGGTGTGGTGGTGCCGCTGTTTGCCGATACCACCGCGGCAGAAATTGCGGGCCCCATCCAAAGTGCCAAGATGGGTGTGGTCTTCGCAGAGAACCAGGAGCAGGTGGACAAGCTGCTGGCCGCGATGCCGCTCTGCCCAACCATCCGCCACATCATTTACGACGATGACATCGGTATGCGCCATTACCGGCAGTCCTATGTGCAGGCCTATGACGCGCTGCTGGCGCAAGGTCGCGATGGAATGGCACAAGTTGCCGGAAAGTTGGACGCTGAGCTGGCGCGTGGCAGCTCCAAGGATCCGGCGGCCTTGTTTTTCACCTCGGGCACAACCGGGCCGGCGCGCGGCGTGGTGCACGCCCATGGCGCATTGATCGACCGAGCGCGTGTAGCCGCCACGATAGATGGTCTGACAGAAGAGGATACATCGGTCGCCTACTTGCCCCCGGCATGGATTGCCCAGCACATGATGGCTTACGCCCTGCCCATGGTGACGGGCTCGTGTGTGTGCTGCCCCGAGTCGTCTGAGACCATGCTTAACGATATGCGTGAGATGGGGCCCACGGTTTTTCTGGCACCGCCCCGGGTGCTCGAGGCCTTGCTCACGCAGGTCACTATTCGTATCAACAACACCGGCGGTTTCAAGCGCAGCCTGTATGACCATTACATGGCGGTGGCGCAGCGCGTGGGACCGCGTACGTTGGCCGGAGAGTCGGTAGATCTGTCCGACAGTCTGGCTTACAGCCTGGGCCATGTGCTCATTTACGGCCCGCTGCGTGACGTGTTGGGTATGAGCCGTTTGCGGGTAGCCTACGCAGCCGGAGAGGCGACCGGACCAGACCTGCTGCTGTTTTACCGCGCGATAGGGATCAACCTGAAGCAGCTCTATGGTTCCACCGAGACCGGCCTTTTTGTCACCGCGCAATCCAATGGCCGGGTCAAGGCCGGTGCGGTGGGCGCGGTTGCACCCGGGGTGGAGCTTGCGTTCGGGCCAGATCGCGAAGTGCTAGTGCGCTCGCCCGGTCTCTTTTTGGGTTATCACGGTGATGCGGAAGGCACGCATCGCGCTACCAACGCCGATGGCTGGTTCCACACAGGGGACGCCGGCTGGCTCGATGAGGACGGTCAGCTGCACATTGTGGACCGGGTGCAGGATGTTGGCGCGCTCAGCGACGGCACCTTGTTTGCGCCCAAGATGCTGGAGAACAAGCTCAAGTTTTCGCACTACATCAACGAGGCGGTGGTTTTTGGCAATGGGCGCGATCGGGTATGCGTGTTTGTCGACATCGACGCCGATGCGGTGGGTAATTGGGCTGACAAAGAAGGCCTGAGCTACACGGGCTTTGCCGATCTGGCAACCCTCGACGAAGTCTACGGTTTGATTGGCGAAGTCATCGCCAGCGTCAACGCTGCACTGGCCGAAGACCCCGAGTTGGCGCATGCGCAGGTCCACCGCTTCCTGCTGCTGCAAAAGCGACTCGAGCCGGATGACGGGGAACTCACCCGCATACGCAAGGTCCGTCGCGATGTGGTTTCCCGCCGCTTTGCCAGCCTGGTGCAGGCCTTGTACGACGGCAGCCCCGTGGGTCATGTCGATGCCGAAGTCCGCTACGTGGATGGCAGCGTGGGCACAATCTCCTCTGATATCCGCATTCGTGATGCGAAGACTTTCGCGGCGCAAACACGCCAAAAGGCAGCCTGACATGGACATGGCAACCCACGAACACGCGCACGGCGACGGCATGTCGACCATTCAGCGGGGCTTTGCCATCGGCAAGCCCATTCTGGAACTCGACTCGGTGTCGCTGCGGTTTGGCGGTGTCAAGGCCTTGACCAACATCTCGTTCAATGTGCTGGAGCACGAAATCCGCGCCATCATCGGCCCCAACGGTGCCGGTAAAAGCTCCATGCTGAACGTGATCAACGGTGTCTACCGGCCCCAGGAGGGCACGATCACCCTGCGTGGCCAAAAGCTCACCGACATGACGCCCAACCGGGCGGCGGCCATGGGTATATCGCGTACCTTCCAGAACATCGCGCTGTTCAAAGGAATGACGGTGCTGGATAACATCATGGCCGGATGCAGCCAGCGTGAGCACGCCAACTTCCTTGAAGTCGCTTTCCAACTGCCCCGTGCGCAGCGCGAGGAGACCGCCAACCGCGAGAAAGTCGAAGAGATCATTGAGTTCCTGCAGATTGAGCACATCCGCAAGACGCCGGTTAAACGCCTGCCTTACGGCTTGCAAAAGCGTGTCGAACTCGGGCGCGCGCTGGCGGCGCAACCCAAAATTCTGCTCCTGGACGAACCCATGGCAGGCATGAACATCGAGGAAAAGCAGGACATGTGCCGCTTCATCCTGGACGTGAATGACCACTACGGAACCACGGTGGTGCTGATCGAGCACGACATGGGCGTGGTGATGGACCTGTCGGACCGCGTGGTGGTGCTGGACTACGGCAAGAAAATCGGTGATGGTCCGCCTGACGAAGTGCGCTCTAACCCCGAAGTGATCAAAGCCTATCTGGGCGTCGCAGACTAGAAGGGCCGGCAGACATGAATTTTTTCTTTGAGGTGCTGGTCGGTGGCTTGCTGTCAGGCGTGATGTATTCGCTGGTGGCGCTGGGCTTTGTGCTCATTTACAAGGCCTCGGGGGTGTTCAACTTTGCCCAGGGCGCGATGGTGTTTTTTGCGGTTTTGTCCTTTGTCGGCTTCATGGAACTGGGCCTGAATTTCTGGGCTGCGCTGCCGGTGACGGTGGCGCTGATGGTGGTCGTGGGCGTGGTGACCGAGCGCCTTGTGCTGCGGCCCCTGGTGGGTCAGAGCGAAGACACCTTGCTGATGGCCACTATTGGTTTGGCCTTTGTTATCGAAGGCGTGGCGCAACTCGCCTGGGGGGTGAAAGTGCGCCGCTTAGATCTGGGCATACCGGACGAGCCCATGGGCTGGCTTGCCGACAAGGTCGACATTCTGGTCAGCCAACTGGATGTGGCCGCTGGTTTGGTGGCGGGCATCATGGTTGCGGTGCTGGCTTTGATATTCTCTAAGACCAAGGTTGGCCGTGGGCTGCGTGCGGTGGCAGATGACAACGCGGCTGCGCTGTCGGTTGGCATTCCGCTCAAACAGATTTTGGTGGTGGTGTGGGCCACTGCGGGCGTGGTGGCGCTGGTGGCCGGCATGATGTGGGGGGCGCGCAGCGGTGTGCAGTTTGCCCTCGTGGGCGTGGCTTTGAAGGCCATGCCGGTGCTCATCATCGGTGGGTTCACTTCGGTGCCAGGCGTGATTGTGGCGGGCCTCATCGTCGGGGCTGCCGAGAAAATAGCCGAGGTCTATCTGGGCCCCTTTGTCGGCGGCGGAATTGAGGGCTGGCTTCCTTATGTGCTGGCGGTTCTGTTCCTGCTGGTGCGGCCAGAGGGCCTGTTCGGCGAGAAGATTATTCGGCGCGTCTGACAGCGCGGCTCAACCCAGGCAAATACCCTATGTTCTACAGAGAGTCTGGCCAATATTCAAGCAGTTATGGGCAGGACCGGCGGTTGCTGCAGCTTCGACAGGACCGCGTCGGCATGGTGGTGCTTTTTGTCATTGGTTTGGCGGGCATTCCTCTTGCGGCCAGTGATTACTGGCTCAGCGCCATCCTGATCCCGTGGCTGGTGCTGGCCCTGGTGGCCTTGGGGCAGAACATCCTGATGGGGTATGCCGGGCAGCTGTCGCTGGGCTCGGCCGGGTTCATGGCTGCCGGTGCCTTCGCTTGCTACAACCTGATCCTGCGCGTGCCCGGTATTCCATTTGTCGCAGCGGTACTGCTCTCCGGGTTGATAGCGGCGGTCATCGGTATCTTGTTCGGGCTGCCCAGTTTGCGTATCCGCGGGCTGTATCTGGCGGTAGCCACACTGGCGTCGCAGTTCTTCATTGTCTGGGCGCTGGACAAGTTTGGCTGGTTCAAGAACTACGACAGCTCGGGCATCATCAACGCGCAGGCTATTGTGGTCTTTGGCCACACCATGGGCACACCGGCCGAGAAATACCTGGTGGTGTTTGCCATTGTCGCCGGGCTGGCCTTGCTGGCGGCGAATATGGCTGCGGGCAGTGTGGGGCGCGGCTGGATGGCAGTGCGCGATATGGATGTCGCGGCCGAGGCCATGGGTTTATCGCTGTTGCGCACCAAGCTGCAGGCTTTTGCCATCAGTTCTTTTTACTGCGGCGTAGGCGGCGCGCTCTACCTGTTCGCTTATCTACAGACCGCAGAGCCGACGGGCTTCAACATCGAGTTGTCTTTTCGCATTCTGTTCATGGTGATCATCGGTGGACTGGGCACCATATTGGGTGCCTTCCTTGGTTCTGCGTTCATTTTGTTGCTGCCTATTTTTCTGAATATCTTTTTCCATGCGGTATTTGGTGCCGCTGTCGATGCGACCATCACCTCGGCGCTGGAGCAGGTGATCTTTGGCGTCTTGATCATTGTTTTTCTGATCTTCGAGCCCTTGGGTCTGGCGCGTCTTTGGCAGATCACGAAGGAGCGGCTGCGCCTGTGGCCGTTCAAGTACTGAGCATCCCACCACAAACTACTAGGAGACATCGACATGAGATACCACTCGATTCGTAGCGTGATCCTGCGCGGCTTGCTCGCGGCAGGATTGGCTTTTGCAGCCGCCACTCCTACGGCCGTGATGGCCCAGGGCCAGGAACAGTATTTCGGCATTCCAAGCAGCCGGGTCGGTCCATACTCCGCCATGGGTACCGGCTACTACGGCGGCATCATCGATTATCTGAACTATGTGAATATGAAGTTTGGCGGCGTCAATGGCGTCAAGCTGACCTATGAGGAGTGCGAGACCGAGTACAACGCGTCGCGCACCGTGGAGTGCTACCAGCGTCTGCTGACCAAAGGTAATCAGCGCATGGTTGTGTTTGATACCTTGGGAACGCCGGGCGCTTATGCGGTGATCAACCGCATGGAGCCGGATAACGTGGTGCTTGCCCAGTACGGGTACGGCCGCACCGATGGAGCCGACGGCACCGTCTGGCCCTGGGTCTTCAATGCCGCCGGTCACTACTGGGGCCAGGTTGCGGTGCAAATGTCCTTTATGGCACAGCAAGAAGGTGGCATCGACAAGATGAAGGGCAAGACCGTAGTGCATCTGCACATCGACAGCGCCTTCGGACGCGAGCCTTTGCCGGCGATGCGGGAGGTCGCCAAGCAGTGGGGTGTGCGTCTGTTGGAGATCCCCGTGCCCCCACCGGGCTTGGAGCAGCAGTCGCAGTGGCTGCAAATCCGGCGCGAGAAAGCGGACTGGGTGACCTTCTGGGGCGCGGGTTCGGGTATGAATTCCACCGCGATCACCAACGCAGCCCGTGTCGGTTTTCCGCGTAATCGCATGATTTATGTCTCCTTTGGCGGCGCTGAAGAGGACATGGTTCCCGCAGGTGACGCCGCTAAGGGCACCTATGTGACCGCCAATGCGGTTCCAGGCAAGTTCCCGCTAATTCAGGACATCGAGAAAGTGGTGTACGGAGCTGGCAAGGGTAACCTGAAAGACCCCGAGCGCATCGGATCGGTGTATTACAACCGTGGCGTGGGCGCTGCAACGATGTGGGTGGAAGCCTTGAAGAACGCGCAGCGCATCCACAAAAAGAATGGCAAAACCGTCACCGGGCCTGAGTTCCGCGACGGCTACGAAGCACTGGACATTTCGGAGGCCAAGCTCAAAGAGATCGGTATCCAGGGCATGTCTGCGCCATTCAAAATGTCCTGCTCCAAGCATGACGGTTCCGAACGTTTCCGCGTGATGCAGTGGGACGGTACCAAGTTCGTGATGGTCAGTTCGTGGACCCCGGCACCTGATCCGGCTTTCATCCGCACGCTCATCGAAGAATCGGCAGCGAAATACGCCGTCGAGAACAAGATCACGCCGAAAAAGTGCTCGTGAACACCGCTACCGCCTCTGCTTCCCTGACGGGCAGCGCCGCAGTGTCCCAGGCAGCGGCGCAGCCTATCTTGGCGGTCAAGAACATCGAGGTCATCTACGACCACGTGATCTTGGTGCTGCGTGGTGTCTCCTTTGAGGTGCCGCAGGGCAAGATCGTCGCTCTGCTCGGTGCCAACGGCGCGGGCAAGAGTACGACCTTGAAGTCGGTCTCGACGCTGCTGGCCTCGGAGCGGGGTGAGGTGACCAAGGGTTCGATCGAGTTTCGCGGCCAGCGCACCGAGGCGCTGGCCCCGGGCGAGATGGTCGGTATGGGCATGGTGCAGGTGATGGAAGGCAGACATTGCTTTGGACATCTGAGCGTCGAAGACAACCTGATCACAGGCGCCTATGCGCGTCCCATCAACCGGGCGCAGGTGCGTGACGAGCTGGAGAAAATTTACGCCTATTTCCCCCGCTTGAAAACGCGCCGCACCAGCCTGGCCGGTTACACCTCCGGCGGCGAGCAGCAGATGGTGGCGATTGGCCGCGCGATGATGGCCAAGCCCAGCATGTTGTTGCTGGACGAACCGTCTATGGGCCTGGCGCCGCAAATCGTGGCCGAGATTTTTGAGATCGTGCGCGAACTCAACCAAAAGGAAGGGGTCAGCATCCTGCTGGCCGAGCAGAACACCAATGTGGCGCTCAAATATGCCGACTATGGCTACATCCTGGAGAGCGGGCGGATCATGATGGATGGCACTGCCAAGGAGCTATCCGAAAACGCCGACGTCAAGGAGTTCTATCTGGGTCTGGCCAAGGAAGGGCGCAAGAGCTTTCGCGGGATGAAGTCTTACCGGCGTCGCAAGCGCTGGCTGTAGGCATCTGCGGCCGCCGGCCTATGATGGCAGTGCCATCATCGATCGCTAGCCCCACCAGGAGCACCCATGAGAATCACGGTTTCTACGCTGGTCGCAGCGCCCATCGACAAAGTCTGGCGTGCCTACACCTCGCCTGAGGACATTAAGCTCTGGAACGCCGCATCCGCCGACTGGCACACGACCTCCGCCACTGTTGATCTGCGGGTAGGTGGCACGTTTTCATCGCGTATGGAGGCCAGGGATGGTTCCTTCGGCTTTGACTTCGCGGGTGTGTACACCGTGGTCGACTCGCCCCACAGACTGGCCTATACCTTTGGTGACCGCAGCGCAGATGTTGAGTTGGTCTCGACGGCAGGCGGTGTGCTGGTGACGATTAGTTTCGTCCCGGAATCCGAGCACCCCGAAGAGGCCCAGCGCCAGGGCTGGCAGTCTATCTTGGATAACTTCGCCCGCCATGTTGTGGCGCGCCACAATGCGCATTAGTCCGCCATGACCCCAACTTCCCCTCCCATCCATGAGGGTGGATGCGTATGCGGCGCGGTACGGTACCGCGTGCAGGGCAAGCCCGCGCTGACCGTGGTCTGCCATTGCACCTTTTGCCGGCGCCGCCTGGCCAGCGCGTTTGCCATGGTGGCATTTTTTCCGCATGAGGCTGTGGAGTTTGTGCAGGGTGAGGTGGCCACGCACGAACATATTTCAGACGCCAGCGGACGCTGGTTGCGTATGAATTTTTGCTCACGCTGCGGCACCACGCTGGGCCATAGCGCCGAGTTTCGACCCGGCGTGCGCGCAGTGGCCGTAGGCACGCTGGACGAACAGGACTGGTTCACGGTGGACCGCCACGTGTGGGCGCAGTCCAAACTGCCCTGGGTCCAAATCCCAGAGGGTGTGCCGACCTTCCAGCAGGCCTACCTTGCGCCCTGAGCCCGGTAAGCGCGTTGCGCGCCAAGCTCTGTCAAGCGCTGCCGGAACTGCGCTGCGTCCACCGCCTCCAGCCCGCTGCTGCCCTTAACCTGCAGACCGCGCTCGGTCACCAGCGCGTCCATCCCGATGTCGTGCGCCTGCGGCTGGATGCTGGGGATGCGACTAATCTCAAAGCCCACGGCAACGCATAGGGCGCGCGGGTGCTGCGCGGCCAGCGTGCGGTCAAAGTAGCCCCCACCATAGCCCAGGCGAAAGCCCTGCGCGTCAATGCCTACCGGCGGCATCAGCAGCAGATCCGGTCGCAGCACGGCGCTGTCGCGCGGATAGGGGATTCCATAGGCGCCGCGCTCCATGGCAGTGCCTGGCGACCAGGCCCGGAACGCGAGCCCCAGGCCGGCACCGCGCACCACCGGCAGCGCGGATTGCACGCCGAATCGGCGCAAGCGGGCGGCAAAGTGGCGGGCGTCAAATTCAGCTCTGAAGGGCCAGCACAAGCCCAGCACCCAATCGCGGCCCAGGTGACCCAGCCCGGCGTTGAGCCACGCGTTAATGGACGCGCTCCACGCCGCGTGTGCGGCGGCGGGGACCGCCTGGCGGGCGCGCAGCAGGCTGTGGCGCTGCACACTACGCCAGGCTGCCAGTTCGGGACTGAGCGCCACGGCAGCCGCGGGTCAGCTTTGGTAGTCGCTGATGGGCACGCAGCTGCAAAAGAGGTGGCGGTCGCCGTAGACGTTGTCCACACGTCCCACCGCAGGCCAGTATTTGTGGTGCTTGAGGCTCTCCAGCGGGAAGGCCCCCAGATTGCGCGCATAAGGCCGGGCCCAGTCATCGGCCAGCACGCTGTCGGCGGTGTGGGGCGCGTGGGTGAGCGGGTTGTCGTCGCGCGGCCAGACGCCAGATTCGACGTGGCGGATCTCGTCTCGAATGGCCACCATGGCGGCGATGAAGCGGTCAATCTCGGCCAGGGTTTCGCTCTCGGTGGGCTCGACCATCAGGGTGCCTGCCACTGGAAAGCTCAGCGTGGGCGCGTGAAAACCGTAGTCCATCAAGCGCTTGGCCACGTCTTCGGCGCTGATGCCCGAGGCTTCTTTGAGCGGGCGCAAGTCCAGAATGCATTCATGCGCCACCCGGCCGTTGTCGCTGGCGTAGAGCGTGGGGTAGTGGTCGCGCAACTGGTGGCTGATGTAGTTGGCCGCCAGAATCGCCGCTTCGGTGGCGTGCTGCAAGCCCTGCGCGCCCATCATGCGGCAATACATCCAGCTGATGGGCAGTACCGCTGCGTTACCCAGCGGTGCGGCAGAGATAGATCCCACCTTGCCTCCTGCGCCCCTTTCGCCCGGCAAATACGGCACCAGGTCTTCGACCACACACACCGGTCCGACACCAGGGCCGCCGCCGCCGTGGGGAATGCAAAAGGTTTTGTGCAGGTTGAGGTGGCTGACATCGCCGCCGAATTCGCCGGGTGCGGCCACGCCAACCAGGGCGTTCATATTGGCTCCGTCCACATAGACCCGGCCGCCATGGCTGTGCACCAGTGCGCACAGTTCTTTGACGCGGGTCTCGAACACGCCGTGGGTGCTGGGGTAGGTGATCATCACGCAGGCCAGATTGGCGCTGTGTTGTTCGCATTTGGCGCGCAAATCGTCCATGTCCACATTGCCGTGGCTGTCGCAGGCGGTGACCACCACGTCTAGTCCCGCCATCTGCGCGCTGGCCGGGTTGGTGCCGTGGGCGGAGGAGGGGATCAGGCAGATATGGCGGTGGCCCTGGCCGTGCGCGGCATGGTAGGCGCGTATCACCAGCAGCCCGGCGTATTCGCCCTGGCTACCCGCGTTGGGCTGCAGGCTTATGCCGGCGTAGCCGGTAGCCTGGCACAACCACTGGCGCAGTTGCGCATCCAGCAGCGCGTAGCCCTGGCGCTGGTCGGCGGGTGCGAAGGGGTGGATGTGTGCGAACTCGGGCCAGGTGATGGGAATCATCTCGCTGGTGGCGTTGAGCTTCATGGTGCAGGAACCCAGCGGAATCATGCTGCGGTCTAGCGCCAGGTCTTTGTCGCTCAAGCGGCGGATGTAGCGCAGCATGCCGGTCTCGGACTGGTAGCTGTTGAACACCGGGTGCGTCAAAAAGCTGCTGCTGCGGCGCAATGCTTCGGGGATAAGGGTGTTGACACCCGGACCTGGACCTTCAAACGCGGGCAGCGCCTGACCGGGATTGGCGCAAAGCGACCAGAGTTGGGTGATGTGCGCGCGGGTGCTGGTTTCGTCCAGGCTGATGCCCACATAGGCCGCCCGCCCGCCGGTGAAGCGGCGCAGGTTGATGCCCTGCGCCTCGGCGCGGTCGCACATAGCGCTTGCTGCCGATGCGCTACCCAGGTCCAGCGTCAGCGTGTCAAACGCGTTGTCATGGACCAGCGCCACGCCAAGTGTGCGCAAGCCTGCGGCGAGCACGGCGGTGTAGCTGGCCAAGCGCTGGGCGATGCGGGTCAAGCCTTGCGGGCCGTGGTAGACCGCATACATGCTGGCCACGACAGCCGGTAGAACCTGCGCGGTGCAGATGTTGGAGGTGGCTTTCTCGCGGCGGATGTGCTGCTCGCGGGTTTGCAGCGCCAGCCGGTAGGCCGGGTTGCCGTGGACATCGACGCTCACGCCCACCAGTCGCCCGGGCATGGAGCGTTTGTACTCGTCGCGGCAGGCCAGGTAGGCGGCGTGCGGGCCGCCGCAGCCCATGGGCATGCCAAAGCGCTGGGTGCTGCCGACCACGATGTCCGCGCCCATTTCGCCAGGGGGCTTGAGCAGTGTGAGCGCCAGCAGATCGGCGGCCAGGATCAGCGCCGCCTGCTTGTTGTGGATCTGGTCGGCCGAGGCCTGCCAGTCAGATAACCAGCCGCTGCTGGCGGGGTACTGGTTGATGGCAGCAAAGTAGTCGTCCTGCGCGATGGCCTCGCGCCATTCCGCGCTGGAGTGGATCAGCTTGATGGTGATGCCCAACGGAGCGGCGCGGGTCTGTATGACGGCAATGGTTTGCGGGTGGCAGTCGCCGCTGACGATGCACACAGCGCCTTTGGCTTTGACGCTGCGCCGCGCTAGCGTCATGGCTTCCGCTGCGGCTGTGGCCTCGTCGAGCATGGAGGCGTTGGCCATGGGCATGGCGGTGAGGTCACACACCATGGTCTGGAAGTTCACCAATGCTTCCATACGACCCTGGCTGATCTCGGCTTGGTAGGGCGTGTAGGCGGTGTACCAGGCTGGGTTTTCCAGGATGTTGCGCAGGATCACGCCGGGCGTGTGGGTGCCGTAATAGCCCTGGCCTATGCAGCTGGTGCGCACCTGGTTCTGCGCGGCCATGGCCTTGAGTTCGGCCAGTGCGGCGGCCTCGGTTACCGCAGCCGGAATCTGCATGCTGGTGGCGCGGCGGATGCTGGCCGGCACAATGCCCTCGATCAGGCTGCGCCGCGAGGCCTCGCCAATGGCGCTGAGCATGTGCGCCTCGTCGGCGGGCGACAGGCCAATATGGCGGGCGACAAATTCGGCCGGGTTTTCCAGATCGGCCCACAGGGTTTCAGACGGGGTGTGCATCAGCATGGTGTGTCCTTGTTCGGGGAAGGTGCAAAAGCGCGCGGGACCGCCCGGGCGCGCTACTGGGTCAAGGCTTTGTAGGCTGCCTCGTCCATGAGCGCGTCGAGCTCGGCGCTGTTGCGCAGGCGTACTTTGAAGAACCAGCCTGCGCCCATCGGGTCGGTATTGGCCAGCGCCGGCTCCTCGCGCAGCGCCTCATTGACTTCCACGATCTCGCCGGACACCGGCATGTACACATCGGCTGCGGCTTTGACCGACTCGACTACGCCGGTGACCTCGCCCTGGGCAAAGCTCTTGCCCACCTCGGGCAGTTCGACAAAGACCACATCGCCCAGCGCGTCCTGCGCGTGGTGGGTAATACCGACAGTGGCAATCGCGTGGTCGGCAGCGACCCATTCATGTTCAACGGTGTATTTCAGGCTCATAAAAATCCTTTTGGGTGGCGTTAAGGGACAAGAAAAAAGGGGAAACTCAGCCGCGGTGGTATCGGTGCGGAACGAAGGGCATGGGGCAGACCTCCATGGGGACTGCTTTCCCACGCACCAGCGCGTCCAGACGGGTGCCAAGCGCGCTGTGTGCTGCTGCCACGTAGGCCATGGCGATCGGCGCGTCGGCGCTGGGTCCGAGCAGCCCGCTGGTGACTTCGCCCACCGCTGCGCCACCCTGCAGATGCAAAGCCGTATGGTCACGCACCGGCACGCGCTCCAGCGCCCGCAAGCCCACGCGCACGCGGCTGCAGCCGCCATCGATCTGGACCAGCAGTTGCTGCGCCCCGATGAAACCACCGGCACGCGCGCCGCCGCTGCGCCGCACCTTTTGAACTGCCCACAGCAGCTTGGCTTCAGCGGGCGTGGTGCTGCTGTCGATGTCATTGCCGTACAGGCACAAGCCGGCTTCCAGGCGCAGCGAATTGCGCGCGCCCAAGCCAACCGGCTTAACTTCGGGTTCCCGCAAAAGCGCGCGTGCAAAGGCCATCGCAGCCTGGGCGGATATCGAAATTTCAAAACCGTCTTCACCGGTATAGCCGCTGCGGGTGATGAACAGGTCCTGGCCCTGCCAGATAAAGGTCTGTCCGGTCATGAAAACTAGCGCATCCACGCCCGGCACCAGACGTTCCAAAGCCCTCACGGCGAGCGGCCCCTGCAAGGCCAGTAGCGCGGCATCGGCGAGCGGCGTGACCCGGCAACGGCTGCCGATGTGCGCCTGGATGTGGGCGGTATCGGCCACTTTGCAGGCGCCGTTGACGATGACCAGAAAGTCCGCGGTGCGGCGGGTGAACATCAGGTCGTCAAGAATGCCGGCGTTCTCATTCAGCAACATGCCGTAGCGCTGGCTGCCGGGTGCCAGACCGAGGACGTCCACCGGCATGAGCGACTCCAGCGCGGCTGCCGCATCGGCACCCGACACGCTGAGTTGCCCCATATGCGACACGTCAAACAAACCGGCGGCCTGCCGGGTGTGCAGGTGTTCGGCCATCAGGCCCGGGGGGTATTGGACCGGCATGCTGTAGCCCGCAAAGGGAACCATCCGCGCACCCATTTCCAGGTGCAGGTCGTACAGCGGAGTACGTAGCAGGGTTTCTGTGGGGCCGGAAGCGGCCGGCGGGGCAAGGGGTGGGGAGTCGTTCACAAGGGGCTCCAAACGTTCGACCCCCACAAGGTGGGAGCCGGGAACCCTGTTGTCCGCTTTACCTGAGAGATTCATCGGCTGCACCTGCAGCCGGTTTGCCCCTTCGGTGGGCGCCCGCCCTGCGGTGCGCCACTCTCCAACAGAATAAAAACATCAGTCCTTTTGCCTGAGCGTTCAGCCTTCGGCGGTCTTGCGACTCTCTCCTGACCGGCGCATTCTAGCCACAAGCTTCAGCTTGGTGCGCCGGCGCCTGACTGTGCGCACAGTTGCAAAAACGCGCGTTCCATGCCGATGCCGCCGCAGCGTTCGGACAGCCCGGCGGGCGTTCCTTCGAACAGGATCACGCCTTTGTTCAATACGATGACCCGGTCCGCTTGTTCTACTTCATCGACCAGATGCGTGGCCCATAGGGCGGCCACCGCGCCCCTGCGGGTAAGGGCGTACACCGAGTCCACCAGGGCCTTGCGTGACGCCGGGTCCAGACCTACCGTGGCTTCGTCCATCAGAAGAAAGGCGGGCTGATGCAGCAGCGCGCGCACCAACTCGACTTTGCGCCGGTTGCCGCCTGACAGCGACTTGACCGGCGCGCTGCGCTCGGTCTCCAGGCCATGCTGCTGCAAGCCTTGGCTAATGCGTTGCAGCGCCACGCTGCGCGGGATGCCGTGCAGGTCGGTGTGAAAGAGCAAATTGGCTTGCACGGACAGGTCGGCGTCCAGGGCGCTTTGCTGGAATACAACGCCCAAGCCCGCTAAGGCGCGCGGGGCCTGGGTGCGCATGTCGTGGCCCAGGATAGTGATCGTGCCCTGGTCCGGCACAAACAGTCCGCTGAGCAGTTGCACCAGGGTGGACTTGCCCGCGCCGTTAGGGCCCAGCAGGGCCACCATTTCACCGGCATGCAAATGCAAACTGACCGACTGCAAGGCCACCCGCGGGCCATAGGACTTGCCCAAGTCGCGGGCCTGCAATACGGGTTCAGTGCTTATGGGGAATGGTCGGGATGTCATGCACGTCAAGGCTAACAGATGGTCTGCACGGATCAGGCCCGCTGGCGCACCCAGCCGCGCTGGGGGTCATAGCCCCGCAAGGCCAATGCGAACGAGATGGCGGCAGTCGCTGCCACGGTCAGCGCGGCGTTGGCGTTGAACTGGCTTTGCAAGGCGTAGCGGATTAACTCAACCGCTGCTGTGAACGGGTTCACCTGCGCCAGTTGGTACAACCACAGTGCGCCCGACTCGCGCAGCTTCCAAAGGGGGTACAGCGCCGTGCTGATGAAGAACATCGGAAAGATTACAAAGTTCATAGTCCCGGCAAAGTTCTCCAGCTGGCGAATGTGCACCGACAGCATCAGACCCAGCGCGGCCAGCATAGTGGCAACCAGCACCATGGCGGGCAAGGATGCCAGCCAAGCCCATGTGGCATCCACCCCAAAAGCCCAGGCCACGGCCAAAAATACCAGCATCTGTACCAGCGACAAGGCGGTGCTGCCGGCCAGCTTAAAGCCCAGCAGCCAGCCACGTGGCAGCGGCGCGGTCAGCAGCAGGCGCATCACGCCCATCTCGCGGTCGTACACCATGCCGAGTGAGCTCTGCATACCGTTAAACAAGGCAATCATGCCCAGCAGACCGGGCAGCATGTACTCCTTGTAATCTACGTATGTCTCGTAGGGTGCGATGATGGCTACACCGAAGACATTGTGAAATCCTGCGGAAAACACCACAAACCACAAAAGCGGTCGCACCAGCGATGAGGCGAGGCGGGAAGGTTGGCGCAGGAACTTGTGGAGCTCCCGTCCCACCACTGCGCGCAGGGCGCGTGCAAGATGCATCAAAAGCGACGTTTGCGTCATGGGTGTTCCTTGTCACGAAGACCTCGAGTATCGGGTACCGAACCAAACCTGAATAGCCGCCGGGCCGTGCCCATCCCATGCATGGAAGGTATCTGTCGCTGGTGGCTTGTCTGGATGTTTGCGCATGCGGAAACTGAAGCGGGTTTTCCTATGGCATTTTTTTGAAAAAAACCTGTGTTAACAATTAGCGACTCTGCTAGAGTACGCACCCGAAGCCATCGCAGCAGGAGCGGTGGCATACAACAAGAAATCAAGCTATGCATCTGATGAGCTTAGAAGTCGTTGGAAGACAGCCCGGGGCAGTAAGCGCCGACCGCGCCGCTCTATCGATCGTGGGGTCTTCACAAACCGGTGGTGCAGCGGATGCTGTTTGATCATTGCGCGCAGTGCCAGCGCTGCTGCAATATCGATCCTGGTTACCCTTCTCTGGAAGTCACGCTGACTGCGCGGGAACGCAAGGTCCACGGCACGATTTGTATCGAAACCCGCTGCGAGCTGCTCGGCGATAAGGGTTGCACATTGGGCAGCGCCAAGCCCTTGAGCTGTGAGATCTATCCCTTGTCGTACAACCCGGGCACGCGACAGTTTTTGTTTGACCAGGACTGCCCCTTGATGCCCGAGTACCAGCGCCAGTTGACGCAACCGCGCAGCGAAGCCGTAGCGCACCTGACCCGGATTACCAAAGCGGTGCGCCAGCACGAAAAAACCGATCCGGCTTTTTTGCGCAGCAACTTTGCTGTGGACAGCGATTACTTTGATTTACAACCCCTCGCAACCGTCTCTATTCCAAAGGAAGGTACGCCATGAACAGTTTTTCTTCTGCATGGGCTGAGCTGGCCGAAGTTGTGGCCGACACTGCTGCGGAACCGGTGACCCAGGAGTTGGGCTACCAAAGTTGGACGATGGACAATTTGTGCGTCGAGAGCTTTCATGAAGAGACCCGCTATTTCACCTCGCGTTGGGATGCGCTGTGCCCCTATGTGGACGTGAACCCGGACATGCTGCGTGCCGCGCGCAAGCCTTTCATCGTGTACGCATTGCCGCCCGAGGGGCCCTACGGCGTGCCGATCAACGACAAATACGGACTGGTGGACGTGGCCACCCCCGGCTTTTGGGACGACGCGCGGCGCGAGCGTAAATTCCGCGAGTTGGATAAACAATTCCGTGGCTTTGAGGTGACCGAAATAGTGATCCCTGGGCGTGAGGTGACCGCCCAGTACATTTTTGAAATCGGCGAAGTGCACTTCGCTGCATACGACATCCACGACCGCGAAATTGAAGGCTTCGTGGACTACGTCCGCAATCTGGAGATTGTGGTGATCAAGGTGACTGCGCCCAACGGCGATGTGGTTTTGCATGATGTGTCCATCGTGCTGCCTCAGCGCAACCAGGTTTACGGTAGTTTTTGCCAGTGGAACCCGGACTACCGCAACCGCTCGCCCGGTATTTATGCTTGTTTACTCGCAGCGCGCTGGACTGCAAAAAACAACTACCGCTACTACAACCTGGGACCGGTGGGTGACTACGGTTACAAGTCGCTGTTTGTGACCGACTTTGAGCCGATTTACGGACTGGCGCTGACAGATGCCGATCACCCCCTGGCTTTGGATGAAACTTCACCCTTGCATACCGACTTCAAGCGTTCGGAGTGGAACCAGATTTACCGCAATCCATTAGCGCGCAGCTCTACTTAAAGGTATGCTTTTCGCCGTAGCTTTGGTCGTAGTCCAACGATAGCTCTTCGCCGACCTTAATCGACTTCAAAGCCCTCAACTGCCCGTTCTTGCGATACCGCACGTTGGGCTCTTTGGAGTGGTTCAAATAAATGGCCATGTTCATAGAGTTCATGCCGATTTCCGGCACGAATACGGCGTCTTTGTCGTAGTAGCAAAAAATTTCAATTTCCTTGCGAACGCCGCGTGGGAGTTTTTTGAGCTCGGCATGTGAAAACTTGATTTCTTTGTAGTGCAGCCGTGATGCCAGAGGGTTCACACCTTCGGGTATGGCGCGCACTGCAAATACGCCGATGCCATGGATCGGAGAGACGCCGAGGCGGCAGAAGACTTCGTCGTGAAGGTGGGCTAGTAATTTTTCTTTTGCTTTAGACATGTCGATCCGTTAACCAAATAGGAAGTGGGAAATTCAAGCGCGCCATTGTGCCACCGACGGGTTACAACTCCCTGTCAAGAGCGCTGCTTGCGTCTGTCCGGGTTTGGTGCTACGGTTTCGGGCTTGCAGCGGTACAAGGTTGGGACCATGAAAAAACTCTTTACGAACCAGGTTTTTGTCGAAAATGATTTTCTCGGGTCCACAACCTGTTTGCGCTGGGAAAAAATGGTTTTCGATAATTTGAGCACTTTTGCCCCGGATATGGAGCCGAAATACGGGCAGATGGCCGCATATTACGGAATGATCGAGGCTGGTTTGAATGAAAGCTATTATCGATTTGCCGATCAACACAATAAATTCCTATTAAAAACTTGCCCGGAGATAAAACATACTATTCAATATCTTGGAGATTACATACTTGAAAAATCCGGGTTGCGCGCCGGTGCGCTGCCTGTGGTTCCCAGAGATAAAAAATATTTTCTCATAGCGGGTTTCAAAATTCAACTCACCAGCTTTAATTTATATAATATTCATATTGATACCGAAGGGCTCTTGCAGTATCCGGAGAGTATTTTTATGACCAATACACGGGCTTATTCCTGCATTATTTCTATTAAACGGACTGCACAGCACGAGAATGATTCTGGAGGTGATCTGGATATTTGGCGGGAACGTTATTTGGCGCACCAGATGGACGATTTTTACAAGAAAGACGGTGTAGTGGCCCGTTCCAAGGAAAATCGGCAGCGCGTATCGTATGAAACGGGCAAGTTGATTGTTTTTGACAGCTTCATGCCGCACGCGGTGCTGCCCTTCAAAGTCCGGAAAAAGAAGGACCGTCGGATCACCTTTTTGGTTCATTTCAATTTCCGCAGACAGACCGAGCGCAACCCGTTCCCCCATTTGGAGTATTGGTACTGACGCTGAGCCGCATGTTTTTACCGCGCGCCAAGGGCGTGCCGTAACTCGGCCATTTTCTGCTATCTTCGCCTCTGACTGTGGTGGGGTCCGCAGCGCCGAACGCGGATGGACCTTGGTTGCCAGCTTGTTCTATTTTCATGGGGTTTTGTGATGCAAAAACATTGGTTGATTGGCTGCATATTGGCAGCCGTTTTGGTAGCTTGCGGCAAGAAAGAAGAGCCCGTTGCCGTGGTCCCCGCTGCGCCGGCAGCTGTCCCGGCGCCCGCCGAAGAAAAGGTGCTGAACATTTATAACTGGCCGGATTACATCGCCAAGGACATGGTCGAAAACTTTGAGAAAGAGACCGGAATCAAAGTCAACTACCAAACCTTCGAGAGCAATGAGGCCTTACAGGCCAAGTTGGTGGTCGGTAATACGGGATACGACATTGTGGTCCCCGGTGCGGTGTTTGCGAAGTCGCAAATCGAAGCCGGTTTGCTGCTCCCGCTGGACAAGTCCAAAATTCCGAACCTCTCCAACCTCGACCCTGCGCTGATGGCCAAGCTCGAAGGCGTGGACGCGGGCAATGCCCACCTTATACCCTGGGCCTGGAGCTTCACCACGGTGGGTATCAACAAGGCCAAAGTGGCCAAAGCCCTGGGCACTATGAAGATGCCCGACAACGCTTGGGAGCTGGTGTTCAACCCGGCCTACACGTCTAAGCTCAAATCCTGCGGCATCGCCTTCCTGGACTCCCCGACCGAAGTTCTGCCGCCGGCCTTGCACTACCTGGGTCTGGATGCCTACTCCGCCAACCCGGAAGACCACAAGAAAGCCGGTGAGATGCTGGCCAAGGTGCGCAAAGACGTACGGCTTTTTTCCAGCACCATGATCGACGATCTGGCCGGTGGCAAAGCCTGCGTGGCGCTGGGTTGGGCGGGCGACATCAATATTGCCCGTGGCCGTGCGGCGGAAAACAAGAGCGGCATCCAGCTCGAAGCCCTGCTGCCCAGCACCGGCGGTTTGATCTTCTTTGACAACCTGGCTATTCCCAAAGATGCCAAGCACCCCGGCAACGCAATGGCCTTCATCAACTATTTCCTGAAGCCTGAAGTGTCTGCGTCCAACACCAACGAGCTGAGCTACCCCACGGCCAACAAGGCCAGCGTGGCGTTGCTGGCTCCTGAGGTGGCCCAGGACAAATCGATCTTCCCTGATGCGGCAACCCTGAACACCATGGTGTCACCGAATGCCCTGGGCAACGCCGCGCGCGAGTCCATGACGACGGTGTACACGGAGTTCAAAAAGGGCAAATAGCCGCAGCCGGAACGGGGTGGGGCATTGCTGAAAGCGTGCCGCCCGGTTCCATACCGCCGCCATGTCCCCCCGACTTGATCTTGCGCCTTCCTTGTGGGGGCGGTTTCGGCCACTGGTGGTTAGTCTTCCCTTTGCCTGGCTGCTGGTTTTTTTCGCCCTGCCATTTGCCATTCTGCTGCGCATCAGCATCACGGACATGGGCGAGCAACTCGACCCTTTTGCCTCCTTGTTGCGCTCTGTAAACGGGCAGCTCGGAGTCTTTGTCCAGGTTCAGAGTTTTATATCCTTGCTGCGCAGTCCGGAGGGTGGCTGGCTGGATACGCTGTATGGGGATTCTTACGCGCTGTCCTTGAAATATGCGTTTCTGACCACGGTCTTGTGCCTGCTTATCGGCTACCCCTTCGCCTACTTTCTGGCGCGCACCCGCCCGGCCTACCGGGCCTTGTTGCTGCTGATGGTCATGCTGCCGTTTTGGACCTCGTTTTTGCTGCGCGTTTATGCCTGGAAAGGTATCCTGGCGGACCAGGGTGTGGTGAACCGCATGCTGATGGCGCTGGGCCTGACTGAGGAGCCGGTGCAGTTGCTCTACAACGATTTTTCCATGCTGATCGGGATGACCTATGTCTACCTGCCCTTTATGGTGTTGCCGCTGTACGCCAATTTGGTGAAGGCGGATATACGCTTGGTGGAAGCTGCGCAGGACCTGGGCGCGAGCGCCTGGAAGACCTTCTGGCTCATCACGGTGCCACTGTCCCGCTCGGGCATTGTGGCGGGGTCGATTCTGGTTTTCATTCCCTGCGTGGGCGAGTTTGTCATTCCGTCACTTCTGGGCGGTGCGGACAACATCATGATAGGCCGCGTCGTCTGGGACGAGATGTTCAGTAGCAACAACTGGCCCCGCGCCAGCGCCTTGTCGATCTCCATGATCGTGCTGGTGATTGCGCCTTTGGCATGGTTCAACCAGCGGGTGGCGCGCAAGGCCGCAACGGAGCGCATGCCATGACCCGCTGGCTCCATCGGCATATTTCCAGCGCATGGCTGGCTGGCGTGTTCGCGTTTTTGTACGCGCCGCTGGCGTTTCTGGTGGTTTTTTCCTTCAACAGCACCCGCCAGGACGCGCAGTTCACCGGATTTTCGCTGCGCTGGTACAGCGCCTTGATGGGCGATAGCCGCATCGTCGACGGATTTTTGCTCTCCTTCAAGGTGGCCCTGTGTAGCGCCACGCTGGCCACGCTCCTGGCCACTATGGCCGCCTACGCGCTGGTCCGCAGCGGTTCCTTCCGCGGGCGCGCCTGGATGTCGGCCATGCTCAACGCACCGCTGGTGATGCCCGAGGTGATCATCGGCATGTCGCTGCTGCTGCTGTTTGTGGGTTTTGAGCGCTTGGCGGGCTGGCCCGACCGGGGAGCGCTGACCATCATGCTGGGCCACACCCTGCTGGGTATGGCCTATGCTGCAGTGGTGATCGAGTCGCGTCTGCAGGAGCTTGACCGCACCCTGGAGGAGGCCGCCATGGATCTGGGCTGCCGCCGGGAGTCGGTGTTCTTTCTGGTGATGCTGCCCAATATGACACAGGCCCTGGCCGCCGCCTGGCTGCTCACCTTCACCCTCTCGTTTGACGATGTGGTGATCTCGGAGTTTCTGTCCGGTCCCGGCATTACCACCTTACCCCAGGTGATTTTTGGTTATGCCCGACGCGGCATCAACCCGTCCATTTATGCGGCTGCCGCTTTGTTGATGCTGGTCGTAACAGTCTGTGTGGTGGTGTTCGGGGTATACACCGCCCGGCTGTCCAGAGCCCGGGCGGCGGAGTTGGCCCGCAGCGTGCGCGATGCCGGATAGGCTACAGTGTGTTGATCATGCGAAGAATTCTTTTCCTGGCGGTGCTGTTGTGCGCAAGCGCTGTGCAGTCACAGGCCTTGTTCTCGAACGCTGCCGATGCCGCCCGCGCCCATTGGGATGCTTGCATCGCTGCCTCCAAGGTGGCCGCTGACGCCAAGTTGTGCGCTGAAAAGCTATTCCGGGAAACCTCCAACGAGGTACCGGACCGCAACCCGCAAAAGCTTGCGCTCTTGAAAATGGCGCAGGAACTGTATGCCCTGCTCTCGCGGGTCGGCAACAAATCAAATATCAACAATGACCAGATCAAGCTGGAAATCATGACCATCGAAATGGCCTATGCCAGCGCATCGCGCCAGGCCAAGCGCGTGGTCCAGGCCGAAACGGTGTCTACCGTTCCGATCGTGGTAGTTCCGGAAGTGAAGATTTCGCGCTGACTCGGAGCCGGGTGGCCCTTACTCACTCAACCCCTTGGCCTCTTCAATCTGGCTCATGCGCCTGAGGCCAGAGTCGTTTTTTCTATACCGCCTTCCATAGGCACTTGCAGTGCCACCAGAAAGCGCGACACCATGTTGTAGCTGGCAATCACGCCGACCAACTCCACTTGCTGCTGAGGGCCGGGCAACAGGGCGCGCACCGCGTCAAACACCGCGTCATCCACCCGCACCTCCCGCGTCATGGCCTGCGCCAGCGCAATCACAGCGCGCTGTGTGGCATCAAAGGCCTGGCTGTTGGCAGCGGGCTCGGGTTCCTGCAAGGCCTGCAACTGCGCTTCGCTGCCGCCTGCGGCAAGAAATTCGGGCGCGTGCTGGCTCCATTCGTAGGCGGCATCGGTTTCAACGGCGACCGTACAAATCGCCAGTTCGCGCAAGCAGGGGTCCAGCGACAGCTGCGTGCGGATGGCACCCATGAATCCGTTCCAGCCGGCCGCAAATACCGGGCTGCGCAGCAGCATGCGGTCCAGGTTGAGCAGCGTGCCGCCGCGCCGCGCGGCAATGGCTTGCACCAAATCAGGCGGGCCCAGCGCGGTGTCGGGAATGGGCGCTATGCGGGTCGGAGTGTTGGGTGAAGGGTTCATGGTTTACTCGCTTGCAGATTGGGTGATGTAGTACAGCGCCAGAAAATTCTGGGTGCTGGGCGCAATGAATTCGAGGCCGAAAAAACGGGCCTTGCCCAATGGCGAGGGCGACACGTGCTTGACGCTGGCATTGAGCTGCAGGGTCAGCGCTTGGTGTTCGACCATCAGCTCCAGCTTGACCTCCAGCAGGTCGCCGACCTGGGCTTTGAGTGTTTCACTTTGCACCATAGCGCCACCGGTGCCAATATCCACCATTTCCACCGTGACCGCCCGCGCTGCGCCCTCGGCCTTGACCCGTATCGGCCAGGACGCTTTGGCGCGCTTGGACTGGCGCACCATACGCGTTTCCACATGCGGAGGGTGCGAGAGCACAGCGTAATCGCAGGGCTCCTGCGCGGTCTGCAATACCTCGGACAAAAACGAGTATTCATAGCGTCCGGTAAAACCCCGCACCATGCAAATATCGCCCGGCGACAGCACCGAGCGGGGTGTGGTTTCGCCCAGGGGGCGCACCATGACGCCCAGGCCTGCAATCACGCCCAAATACTGTGACTCCTGCTTGGGCGCACCCTCGACCAGCCGCTGGGTTTGCATGGCCATGCCCGCTTGCAAATCCAGGGACGTGAACGGCGCGCGCAGGTGCTGCGGCTTGCTGCTTGAATCAATAGGCATAGAAACCAAATCCTCCCTCATCTCATTTTTCACGAGGATATGCCATTTTCGCCAGGGTGGAGGCAATATCGTGCACCAACCGCGGACCACGGTAAATCAGGCCGCTGTAAATCTGCACCGCGTGTGCACCGGCCTGGATTTTTTCCAATGCGTCCGCGCCGCAGAAAATACCGCCGACGCCGATGATGGGAAAGTCCGGCCCGGTGGCACGGCGCAGCGCAGCAATCACCCGGGTGCTGGCCGCGCGCACCGGAACGCCCGACAGGCCACCCGCCTCCGCACCGTGCGGCAGGTGCGCCACAGCTGTGCGCTCCAGCGTGGTGTTGGTGGCAATGGCGCCGTCCATGCCGTATTGCTGCAAGTGCGCAGCGATGGACTGAATCTGCGCATCGTCCAGATCGGGGGCAATCTTCACAAAAATTGGCACACGCCGGCCTTGCGCCTGCGCCAGCTGCTGCCGCTGTTCGGCTAGCGATTCCAGCAGTTGCACCAGCGCCTGGTCGCTTTGCAGGTCGCGCAAACCCTGGGTGTTGGGGCTGGAGATATTTACGGTTACATAGTCGGCATGTGGGTAGACCGCCGCCAAACAGGCCAGGTAATCGGCGCTGGCGTTCTCCAGCGGCGTGGCGGCGTTCTTGCCAATATTGAGCCCCAGCACCATAGCCCGGCTGCTGGCCTTGCGGGCGCGCGCCACGTTGGCCACAAAGGCCTCCAAGCCGTGGTTATTGAAGCCAAAGCGGTTGATCAGCGCCTGCGCCTGCGGCAGGCGGAACATGCGGGGCTTGGGGTTACCCGATTGCGCCAGCGGTGTCACCGTGCCCAACTCGACAAAGCCAAAACCCATCGCGTCCCAGCCCGCGATGCAACGGGCGTTTTTGTCCAGCCCCGCTGCCAGGCCCACTCGGTTGGGCAGCCGCAGGCCGGCCAGCGTGAGCGGATCGTCCACCCGCGACTGTGCATAGGCATAGCGCAGGATGTTGTGCTGGGTACGCTCAATCAGGCGCAGCGTCAGGTCGTGCGCAGCCTCTGGGTCCATCTGGAACAAAAACGGGCGCAGCACGCCGTAGGGCACAAGTGGCATCGGATAATTCCCGCTTAAGCAAGCTGACAGTGAGCGCGATTTTCACCCATGACCCATATCCCAGCCGTTTCGCCATCTTCGTCTGACGCGCCTGCTGGCAGCTACACCCAGGACCAGCTCAAAGCCCTGGTCGGCCAGGCGGCGCTGCAGTACGTGGTGCGCGGTGCGCTGGTGGGGGTGGGCACCGGCTCCACGGTCAACTATTTCATCGATGCATTGGCTACCATCAAAGACCAGATTGCGGGCGCGGTGTCCAGTTCGGTTGCCAGTACTGAACGCCTGCGGGCGGCGGGCATCGCCGTTTTGGAGGCCAATGCGGTAGAGCGTCTGCCGGTGTACATCGACGGTGCCGACGAGATCGATGGGCGCGGCTACATGGTCAAAGGTGGAGGCGCGGCACTCACCCGCGAAAAAATTGTCGCCGCCTTGGCTGATCGCTTTGTCTGCATTGCTGATGCGTCCAAGTTGGTCACGGTGCTTGGTACGTTTCCATTGCCGGTCGAAGTGATTCCTATGGCTACTGCGCGCATTGCGCGCCAGTTCGCTGCGCTGGGTGGACATGCCGTGCTGCGCCTGCGCGAGGGCCAGCCCCTGGTGACGGACAACGGCCAGCACATCTTGGATGTGACCGGCCTGCACATTGACGACCCGCTGGCTTTTGAGGCGCAGGTCAGCCAGTGGCCCGGCGTGGTCACCGTGGGGGTGTTCGCGTTTCAGCGGGCGCAGGTGTGTCTGCTGGGCACGCCGCAGGGCGTCAAAACACTGACTTTTTAGCGTAAAGCGCGGGGCGGCCCCGCGTCGGCTATCCGGCAGCGCGGGCGCTGGAGAGCATGCGCTCCACGTAGCGCGCAATCACATCAATTTCCAGATTCACCCGGCTGCCGGGATGCAGGCGGTGCAGCGCGGTGTTGTGCACGGTGTGGGGAATCAGGTTGATGCTGGCTTCGCAGCCGTCGGCCGTATCGCAAATGTGGTTGACGGTCAGGCTCACGCCGTTGATGGTGATGGAGCCCTTGTAGGCCAGGTATTTTCCCAGCGCCTTGGGTGCCAGTACCCGCAGCTCCCAGCTCTCGCCCACCGGTGCAAAGTGGGTCACGTGGCCCATGCCGTCTACATGGCCCGAGACCAGATGCCCGCCCAGGCGGTCATTGGCGCGCAGGGCTTTTTCCAGATTGACCGCGCCGGGGCCGTCCAGGCCGGCGGTTTTGTCCAGCGACTCGGCCGACACGTCCACAGTGAATTGCGGGGCATTCCCCACAGCCTCCAAGCTGGTAACCGTCATGCACGCGCCATTGATGGCAATGCTGTCGCCCAGACCCACGTCGTCCAGATAGCCTGCCGGGCATTGCACGTGCAGGCGTTTGCCGTGCGCCGCGCTTGCGCCCATGGGGGCGACTTGGGTGATCTGGCCGAGGCCAGTGATGATGCCTGTGAACATATGCCCTGTATCTTCCTACTAAAACGTATCGCGCCCGGTCACGCGGGCCAATAAGCGCACATCGCGGCCAACCATCTCCACCCCGCGAAAGTTCAAGGCCAGGCCATCTGCCAGCTGCTCCAGCGGCCCGAAGTTCGACATCCCTGCACCACTACCCAGCCACTGCGGGGCCAGGTAGACCAGCAACTCGTCCACCAGCCCGGCGCGCAGCAATGAGCCATTGAGCTTGTGGCCTGCTTCCACATGCAGTTCATTAACCCCCCGCGCTGCCAGGTCACGCAGCATGGCGGCCAGATCCACTTTGGGGCTAGCGCCTTCTTGCGAAGCCGCGCCGGGTAGGTGGGTCACCGCAGCGCCGCTGCGCTCCAGCGCCGCTTGGCGCGCAGGCTGCTGCGTGGCGGCGTAGACCAGTACCGGGCGCTGGGGGGCAAACAGCGCCGCATCGGGCGGGGTTTGCAGCGCGCTGTCGACGATGACCAGCATGGGCTGGCGCGGCGTGTCCACACCACGCACGTCCAAGCGGGGCTGGTCTTGCAGCACCGTGCCGATGCCAGTTAGCACGGCGCAGGCGCGGGCGCGCCAGGCGTGGCCGTCAGCGCGGGCCGCCTCGCCGGTAATCCACTGGCTTTGCCCGTTGGGCAGGGCGGTCACGCCGTCCAGCGATGCCGCCACCTTCATGCGGACCCAGGGCGTTTGGCGTTGCATACGGCTGAAAAATCCGATATTAAGTTCATGCGCCGCCGCCGCCCAGGCTTGCAGCGCGGGGTCGGCGCTGTCGCTGGCGACCTCAACCGCCAGACCGGCAGCGCGCAAGCGGGCCACACCTTGGCCGGCCACCAGCGGGTTGGGGTCCGGCAGGGCGGTCAATACGCGGCCAATGCCTGCGCCGATTAGTGCCTCGGTACATGGGCCGGTGCGGCCCTGGTGGCAGCAGGGTTCCAGCGTGACATAGGCCGTGACCCCGGCGGTGGCGCGGCCTCTGGCCTGAGCGTCGCGCAAGGCCATGACTTCGGCATGCGGGCCACCGGCCTGCTGGGTGCTGCCCTGGCCAATCACCTGCCCCTGGGGGTTGACCAGCACGCAGCCCACGCGGGGGTTGGGGCTGGCGCGCAGCAGCGCGGCCTGGGCTTGTGCCAGCGCCTGGGTCAGGTGGTGTTGCGCCGGGTGGTCTGGCGCAGGGTGGGGCTGCGGCATAGCGGGTAGCGCGTGGGCCGCTCAGGGCCAGCAACCACTTGTGGGGGTTTTGGTTCCGTCTTGCTGCAGCGTCAGAGGGGTGCAGCTGGCATCACTGCTTTGCGGCTCTTTGGCAGTCGCGGTGAGGGTGTAAGTGCTGCTTGTTGAAGACAGTGTGAAGCCGTATGCCGAAGCCAAACTGGTGGCGCAGGCGGCTGTTGCGGATAAGGTGGCACCATTGAATGACAGGGGGCTACTCGTGTTGGTGGTGTAGTAGCGCTCCAGGGACTGGGCATATTCCATCAAGCAAGACTGCGCGGCCTGGCGTTTGGTTTTCAGCACGTTGGACTGGTAGCTGGAGAGAGCTATACCAAACAGAATACCGACGATGGCAATGACCACCATGATCTCTATCAAGGTGAAACCGCGCGTTGCGTGTTGCGCTGGGCGGGGCCTGGGGGGCGTTTTGAGCATAAAGGGGTGTTTTTTCGCTAGGGCAGAACCTGGCGGAATGATACGCGCTTGCCCCCAATGACCGTCGATTGCAGCGTGATGCTGGGGCTCAGTGGGTTTGCCGGTTTGTTGCTGACGGTTACCCGCATCACAGGGCACACGTAGGTGCTGGGAACGGAGGTTGAGCACCGTGGCGTTAGATCGTTCATCTCAATACCTGTACAAATACTATTGCCGTAACTGCCAAGGGACGTTATGTTGGCGTTATTTACGGAGTAATCGCAGGGCGCCATGCCCAAGTACTCCATATAGGTGGAAAAAACGCCCAGGTAATTGCCGTTAATAGTGGCGCCAGCGGAATCCACGTACTTAAAAATAATGGGCAGGTCAGTCCACGGCAAACCTGCTTTTGATTCATCTAGACGGTTCTTGCAACCTGGACTTGGTCGAAGACAAAAGCTGCATTGCGGAGTCTGACCGTTGACATTATTGAGTACTCTGTTTATGTTGTTGTAACTTGAGCAACTAGCTGGCTTGCATGCCAAAGGGTCTGAAGTTGTAATTGCCGCGCAGGTGTCGTTCAGCGCAAGGTTGCTGCCGCCCTTGTAGGTATTCCCAGCGGCAATCGACGCAAGTTCTTCGGCGGCGAAAGACTCCAGCACGTTCAGAGCACTCTCCGTATAGGCGAATTCGTTTCCGGCATTTAGTTGGGTGGTGACCATGCGTTGCTCTGTAATTACTGTGCGCAAGTCGCCCAGCGATAACAAGCTAGCCAACATTAAAAAAACCAAGACAGCCAGCAGAATAAAACCACGGGGGCGCGGAGGGACGCGTGGCGCGTGGGTCAAGATTTCACGTTGTGGCATAGCGCTGCTAAAAGCGCGCCACTTTGGACGGCAAACGCGAGCGGATGGCGACGTTAATGGGTACGGTGTAGCTTGCTGCGCTAGCAGCTTGCCCAGCACCCACGCCTACGGCCTCGGTGCTGGTGAGCGTGAGCAATATCCTGACTGCGATCACATTCGTCCAATCCGTTACCGCGTTGGCTGCCACGTATGTTGCGCTGTTGGCATAACCAGTGGCGTTGCCAACCAGGTAGCTGATCTGCATGTCCGATACGTTTTCCACCATTTCGTCGGTGGTGGACGTGGCGGAAATAGATCCCCTGCCGGTGCGGTTGTAGTTGATGGTCAAACGCCGTAATGCCCGGTTATTCAGTGAGCCGGCTAAGGCATTGGTTTTATTCCCGACATACCAGTGGTGCGCAGTCAGCGTACCCACCATGCTCCCGGTATCCCAGGTGTAGTCCTGAGGAATGCCAGACGGCATGCCGGCTGCGTAGGCAGCGGCATCGGCATTACAACTGGGCAAGGCCTCAATGCGTGCGGATTTGGCACTAAAGGCCGTACCGCATTGGCCCGGGGAGGGGCTGCCGGGGTATGTGTATCTCACAATGAGCGTGCCATTGAAAGGAACTGTTGCTTGCGCGATCAAGGCGCGGGTGTAATCGCAAATTACGATTAAATCGCCCGCTGAGAAGCCAGACGTGTCTTTCAGGTCAAGGGTCCAGTTCAAATATCTTGGATAGTCGCCGTACTGCCCCCTAACCCGCGTTTCGTATAGTAATTTTGCTGCGCCCGAGTTGCTGCTCCAGACCGTGAAGGAATCTCCGGCGATGCGTGGATAGGACGTCGAGCTTGCGCGGCTGTCTGTCGTGCTGGAGTCAAAACCTTGAATGCCCTTATCCGGCTGGGTCCACCACTCTGAAGAGTTCACGATGTTGGTAGTTGGAAGGCCGTTGCGGCACAAAGAGCCTCCCGCTTGGCGGATATCAGTGGTTAACAGTGCGGCCGCCACGCGCGCTGACTCTTGCAAGCGGGCCACTCCTTCTACCTGTTTGAATACGGTCCGGTTGCTGGTGTACAGGTTGAAAGCGACGCTCACAATGGCCAAGCCCACAGTGAGCGCAACCAGGGTTTCAACCAGGGTGATGCCGGTTTGTTTGGCGCCGGGTGGGGCGTGCCTTGCGCTGCGCATGCCAGGCCTCGGTCAGTGCATCCAGACAGGTCGCCGAAAATCGATTTCGATTCTGTCTGATTTGCAATAAAGGTTGACACTCGATTGGAACGGCTGGTTGCAATCGTTGGGTGGCGCGGACGGGAAGGTATTGACTACCAGATTAGTCGGACACAGCGTTGCGAGTAAACCTTTGAAATAGCCAATGTCACTGTTGGTTGTGCTCACGTATATGCCGTTGCAATTCGCTGCAAAACCAGGTGTGGCGACGTTGGGTTCGACTAACTTGGCTTCGCCAAAGCTCAACAGTATTTGGGCTGCGTACCCTTGTAGTGCGGTATCACTGGAGTTGAAGACAGCCCTGGTCTGCATGGCCGATATGCCGATCAGTCCGGCGGACAAAACCAAGCATGAAACCATGACTTCAATCATGCTGACCCCATTCTGGCGGCGGCGCTGTAACAGCGGAAGAATAGGCAATTTCGGCACGGAACACCCCTAAAAGCAACTTTAGTATGCTAGTCTACACGCAAACAAATATTGCTTTTTTTGAGGTCTGGCTGTGCAAACCCTGTCCTATCGCCTCCGTGGTCAGCGCCGTACCGGATATGGTTTTACGCTGATCGAGTTACTGGTGGTCGTGGCCTTGACCGGCATTTTTTTGCGTATGGCCATGCCGGGGTTTGTTGCTGCTATCGATTCCAACCACCGCAACACCATTAGCAACCGCTTGATGGAAGATTTAGCCTTGGCGCGCCACCAGGCAATCGCAATTTCGTCTTCTATGGCGCTGTGCGGGAACGCCCAGGCAAGCGTCAACACCTGCCTGAACTCCAAGGTTTGGAGCGGCGGTTGGTATGTTTACGCGGGCAGCTCGTCAACCATCAGTTCTGCGGATGCAGTGCTTCGGGTCCCCCAGCCCCTGCCAACGGGGTGGGTGGTGGACGCGCATTTGTCAAGTCCGGGCACCTATGCAAACCTAGATGCGCGCTCGTCATCGGACAAATTCGGCCACTTCACCATTTATCGCAGCGGCTACAGCACAACGGCGGGTTGTGTAGCTTTGAGTTCAGATGCCAGGGCGCGAGCATATTTGGCAGATTCCAGGACCGGTGTCGTATCTGCTAACAACGATCCTTGCTAATCCTCTTAAAAGGGGATTTCTGCTGCTTACTTGCTGACCTCGTCAACCAGCATACGGAAAGCGTCCAGGTCTTCAAAATTGCGGTACACGCTGGCAAAGCGTACATAGGCCACTTTGTCGAGCTTTTTCAGCTCCCGCATGACCAGTTCGCCAATGCGGGTGGACTGCACCTCACGCAGGCCCAGGTTCAGCAATTTTTCTTCAATGCGCTCGATGGCGCTGTCGATCTGCTCGGTGCTGACCGGGCGCTTGCGCAGCGCCAGGTACATCGAGGCCTCCAACTTGCCGCGCTGGTAATCAATGCGCCGCCCGTCTTTCTTGACGATGTTGGGGAAGCTGACCTCGGGGCGCTCGTAGGTCGTAAAGCGTTTGTCGCAGGCGCCGCACTGACGCCTGCGGCGGATGAAATCCCCGTCCTCGGACATCCGGGTTTCGGCAACCGCCGTCTCCGAATGGCCGCAGAAGGGGCATTTCACCGGTTGCGATCTCTTCAGCCGTAGACCGGGAAGCGCGCCGTCAGCGCGTGCACCTTGGCGCGCACCGCGGCGATGTTGGCCGCGTCGTGCGGGTTGTCCAGCACGTCGGCAACCAGATTGGCGGTGAGGCGCGCCTCGGCTTCTTTGAAGCCGCGCGTGGTCATGGCCGGGGTGCCGATGCGCACGCCGCTGGTGACCATGGGTTTTTCCGGGTCGTTCGGGATGGCGTTCTTATTGATGGTCATGTGCGCGTCGCCCAGCACGCCCTCGGCAACTTTGCCGGTGATGTGTTTGGAGCGCAAGTCAACCAGCATCACGTGGCTTTGGGTGCCGCCGCTGACGATACGCAGTCCGCGCTCGGTCAGGGTTTGCGCCACGGTGTGCGCATTGGCGATCACCTGCTGCTGGTATTGCTTGAAGTCGGGCGATAGCGCCTCTTTGAACGCCACGGCCTTGGCCGCGATCACGTGCATCAGCGGGCCCCCTTGCAGGCCGGGGAAGACTGCGCTGTTGACGGCTTTTTCGTGCTGGGCCTTCATCAGGATGATGCCGCCGCGCGGTCCGCGCAGGCTTTTGTGGGTGGTGGAGGTGACCACATCGGCGTGCGGCACCGGGTTGGGATAGACGCCTGCGGCAATCAGGCCGGCGTAGTGCGCCATGTCAACCAGGAATATGGCCCCCACATCCTTGGCCACTTTGGCAAAGCGGGCGAAGTCGATGTGCAGGCTGTAGGCCGATGCCCCGGCAATGATCAATTTGGGGCGGGTCGCATGGGCTTTTTTCTCCATGGCGTCATAGTCAATCTCTTCTTTGGCATTGAGGCCATAGGATTCGACCTTGAACCATTTGCCGCTCATATTCAGCGGCATGCCGTGCGTCAGGTGCCCGCCTTCGGCCAGGCTCATGCCCATGATGGTGTCGCCGGGCTGCAAAAAGGCCAGAAACACCGCCTGGTTGGCCGAGGCTCCGCAATGCGGTTGCACGTTGGCCGCGTCCGCGCCAAACAGTTGTTTGATACGGTCGATGGCCAGTTGCTCGGCCACGTCGACGTTTTCACAGCCGCCGTAATAGCGTTTGCCGGGATAGCCTTCCGCATACTTATTAGTCAGTTGGCTGCCTTGGGCGGCCATCACGGCGGGGGAGGCGTAGTTCTCGCTGGCGATCAGCTCAATGTGGTGTTCTTGGCGGGCGTTTTCTGCCACGATGGCGGCCCAGAGTTCGGGGTCGGTCTGTTCTACGAGGGTGTTGCGCTGGTACATAGATCGGTTTTCAGTTGGGTGAAGAAATGGACGACCGAAAATTCTACAGGAGCCCCGCTTTGGCCCCACAGTCGAGCAAGTGGGCCTGGCCGTGTTACCAATCGCCGCGTCTGCCCGCAGTTCAGGGGTTGCCAACCAGTTCGGCAGCTGTTGCGATGGTGGGCGTCTGGCCCTCGCTGGCCGCTGGCGGGCTGGGGCTGAGGTTAGGGCCGGGGTAGAACGGAACCTTGCGACCCTCGGCAACCGCGACCAGTCGGGCGTACTCCCCCATGACCTTGTCGACATAGCCGCCGTCTCCTTCTAGGCTGCTCGCACCGACATAGGCGCGTAACCCGTCCTCGACGGAGCCGGTGCGCTTGATGCATTCCTTAAGTACCAATACCCCCACCCGCAGGTTGGTGGCAGGGTCAAAGGCAGCCAGGTTGCCGCCGAAGCGCTCGTACTTGGCGGTGTGCACCTTGGTCATCACCTGCATCAAGCCCTGGGCACCGACCGGACTCTGGGCAAAGGGGTTAAAGCCAGACTCCACCCCCATCACCGCCAGAATCAGCAAGGGGTCGATCTTGTGCATACCTCCTGCGTCGTAGGCTTGCACCACCAGGGCGCTGAGCGGCTCAGGGGCGATTCCGTACTTTTTGCTCAGCCAGTACGCCAGCGCAGACTGCTGTTTGGGTAAGTCGGCGGGATTGGTGGCGTTGCTCTGGCGCTGGTCAACGCTGACGATGCTGGTGAGTGCGTCCTGGCGCTCGCGCACCCATTCAACCAGACGAGATTCTCCCAAGTCTTGAATTTCAGGGTATTGCGCCAGCCCAGCGACGCATACAACCAGTGCAATACCAATCAGGGTGAAACTGCTGCGGGCGAGGTATAAAAATCCATGGATCGCGTCGCTGCACATGACGTGCAGGCTATTGCCTAGGCGTTGGACTGCGTTCATCAGGCTCCTTGTCGTCTTGTCCATATGGGCGGCGATTATATGGCCTTAGATTTATCAAGCATTAAATGCATATCGAGCACTTGCACTGCCGCCTATCGAGCGGCTGGAAGGAGGCGCGGATCGGTTGGCTCGTGTCAGGCACGTGCAGGCCCTCATTGTGGTTAATTGGTTTGGAATCCCTGCTATTTGGATCGCTTGAATGCCCCGTGCGCAGCGTTCTGCGCGGGAGGGTGCTTTTAGCGGTCAAAATATTCGCCTATTCGATTTTGCCCACCAAGCCTTCAGAACATGTCAACCCACTCCCACAAAAATCTTGAGATTGCCCAGCTTGACGGCATCACCGGTGGCGCGTTCAGCGCGCCCACCTCCGGCGAGCGCTCGGCGCGGGTGCGCGTGTGGTTGACCGGCAATCCGGATGCGGAACTGCTGCAGGCGGTGTTCAAGGAGCTCAGCGTCAAGGACAAAGGGGCTGCCCGCTGGATCAAGGACCGGCTCGACGAGGCCCGCCGCACCAAAGGCCAGGAACAGTTGATCGCCGAGTGGGCGTTGCGGGCACAGGCTTTGCTGGAGGCGGGAAAAATCAATATGGCCGATGCCATGGCCTGGCAGCGCGACGCGGCCAAAGCCGGCGCCCCACTGAGTAAAGAGCCCCTGGCCGCCTTGAAGCTGCAGCTGGCCGAGCGGGTGCGTGCGATTGAAGATCTCGAGCACCAGACCCAGGTCCAGCGCGAAGCCGCTGTGCTCCTAGCCCAACGCATCGAGATTTTGTCCACCAAACCCTGGCAGGAAGCACAGGCAGCAGCAGCCGGGCTGCATGTCGATGTGGCGCATTGGCAAGACCAGGCTGCTGCCTTGCGGGCCAATGGCAGCTGGCCCAGCGTGGACCTGAAGTTTGTCGGCATGCTGGACGCAGCGCTGCGCCAGTTGGGGCTGGTCTCTGAGGCCTTTGACGCCGCTGTGCAACTTGCGGTTGCCGCCGCCTTGGATCCGCTAGCTCCCCTGCCACCGGTACCGGTGTGGGCTGACGCCCTGCGCGCCGCGCGGGGTGAGGCGCTGGCGCCCAAACCCGTAAAAGCTCCGGTCGACCCGCAGCTGCGCTCTCAGGCGGCCGAGGCGACCCAGGCGGCGCTGAGCAAGCTGGAGGCCGAAATCGCCGAAGGCCATGGAAAAGCCAGCGCGGGTGCCGCCAACGCACTGCGCCAGTCGCTGAAGGAATTTGGAAAGCTGATCGACGGCAGGCTGGAGGCCCGCGCCCAGGCGGCGTTGTCCGCTGCCGGTGAATTGGAGGGATGGCAGCGCTGGCGCGCCGACCAGTTGCGCGAGGAGCTGGTGACCAAGGCTGAGGGCTTGTTACAGCGCCCCGAAGGCCAGGCCATCGGTGGGCGAAAAATGCAGGAGCTGCTGCGCGGCCTGCGCGAGCAATGGAAGTTGACGGACCAGGGTGGGGTGCCCAACCATGGGCTGTGGAAGCGCTTTGACCACGCCTGTAATGAGGCCCACAAAGTGGTCGAGGTCTGGCTGGAAAAAATCAAGGCCGACGCTGCCGAAAACCGCGCCCAGCGACTGGCTTTGCTGGCCGAGGTGGACGCCTGGGCAGACGCAAACCGTACGGCCCTGGATGCAGATTGGAAGGGTTTTCAGCGCATCTTGATGCAATTTGGCGACCGTTGGCGCAATGCTGGGCATCTGGGCGAGAAAGCCTTTGCGGAATTGCAGCCCCTGTGGAAGGTCGCCATCGCCCGCGCCGCCGCGCCGCTGGAAGCGTTACAGGAGGAAAATCTAGCCTTACGCCGCGCCATGGTGGACGAGGCGCAGGTGCTCGGCGCAGCGCCCGAATTGCGCATCGACGCGGTCAAGTCCTTGCAGCAGCGCTGGCAGCGGCTGGCCCAAGGGGTTCCGCTGGACCGGCGTTTGGAGCAAAAGTTGTGGGATGCGTTCCGTCGACCGATTGATGAGGCCTTCAACCGCAAAACCGCCGAGCGAGAACAGGCGCAGGCCCAACTCGGTGCCCGGGACCGGGCGGTGATTGAAGTGTCCAAAGCGCTGCAGCTTGCCAACGCCAGCAACGATGCCCAGCGCATCCGCCAGGCGATGGCGGACCTGGATGCTGCGCTGCGCGGCCAGTTGCAGGCCCGCGCTGACGAGCAAGCGGCCAGCGCGCAGTTACAAGAGGCCGCCGCCTTGACCACGGCGGTGCAGGCACCCGGGCACGATGCGGATGCGCTACCCACTCTGGTTCCAGAGTTGCTCTCCAACGCCGTGCCGCCGGCCGATGCGGACACAGTCCTGCCGGATGCCGCTGAAGTCGGCACCGAGCCGCTGCAAGTGACTTTAGATACCCAAGATGCGACGTCTTCCGTGCCTGCCGTAGAGACCGCGCCAGCCGAAGCCCCGGCCAAACCCCTTGTGCGCCCGGTGGTGGTGGCGCGGCGGGGTGATGACCGCCCGGGGCAGCAGCGTGAGGCGGCGCCTGCCGCCGGGACCCGCCGTGGCGGCGAACGGGGCGGGCCCGGGGCGCGTGATGGCGCGCGCAGTGGGGCGCCGCGCGGGCCGGGTAGCCGTTCGGATGGACCGGGCGATAGCAGAGGGTTTGGCCGGGGTTCGGACGATCGGCGCGGTGGCCGCTTTGATTCCCCTGAGTCCGCCCCGCCTCGTTTGGGTGATGCCGCGTTTCGCGCCCAGCGCGAGGCGCTGGAGGGTGCCGAGCAGGTGCTCAAGCGCATGGCCGTGCAGGCACACGGCGAGGTTTTGGTGCAATTGCTGGCCGCTTGGGAACAGCGCGACCCAGAGGCCGTTCCCGCAGCACAGGCGCTGGGATCGAAGCAGGCTGCCGGGGCCCGTGCGCAATGGCGCACGGTGTTGGCATCGGGAGCCTCAGCCCAGCCGCAGGCGGCCGAGGAA
This sequence comes from Comamonas sp. lk, assembly GCA_945860595.1. GTDB lineage: Bacteria > Pseudomonadota > Gammaproteobacteria > Burkholderiales > Burkholderiaceae_C > Allorhodoferax. Next base: position 11,442 of record CAMAQV010000006.1, on the reverse strand, counting down.
GCGCTGTTGCGTCTTGAGATGGCCGCCGAAGTCCCAACCCCGGCGGAGTTTGTGGATGCGCGGCGGGCTTTCCAGCTCAAGCTGCTGACGCGCCGCAATGACCCGGCCCCGGCGCAGACCTGGGCGCAGGATGCAGCGACGGTGTTTGCGTCTAGCCACGAGCCGGGGCATGCCCGCCGCTTGCAGGCGGCCTTTAAGGTGCTGCTGCGGCGTTAAACCGCAATGCGCGCCCAGCGCAACGCGGGGGGTTTCGCCGCCGCGCTGTCGGGGCTAGGGCAAACCCGCAGCACACCCGCTCGGGGCACGCTGCCGTCCAGATCCCAGTCGGTTAATACCCAGCGGGTGTGCTGCGCATCCAGGGTGTGGTGGTCTGGCTTATGGGTATGGCCGTGCACCAGGGTGGTGGCGGCGCACTGCTGCAAGAGCGCCAGCGCGGCCTGGTCGTCCACGTCAAAAAACGTGGTGCTGGCTTTTTTGTTGGCCTCGCTTTGCTGGCGCATGCCCAGCATGCGATTTTTGCGCCCAGCCAGCGGCTCGGCCAAAAAATTGCGCTGCCAGGCGTCGGCGCGGGAGAGTTGGCGAAATTCCTGGTAGCGGATGTCGCCGGTACACAGTGCATCGCCGTGGCTCAGGACGATGCGCTCACCGCCAAAAACCAGGGTCAGCGGATCGGGCAGGTCGTGCGCACCGCAAAACTGCATCAGGCTACGGCCCATCAAAAAGTCGCGGTTACCCCGCATGATGTGCAGTGCCAGCCGCTGGCCTGCGCGGGCCAAGGCATCCAGGCACTGGCGGTGCGCGTCCTGGGGCGCGTCCATCCAGTCGTCGCCGATCCAGAACTCGAACAAATCACCCAGAACAAAAACGGCGTCGGCCTGGGTTGTGTCCAGGTAGTCAACAAAGCCCTGCAGGGTGCGCGGGCTGCTGTCCTGCAGGTGCAGGTCGGACACAAAATCCAAGGTCTGCCAGTGGCTGGGCGCTCGGAGCTCCATAGGGCAAAGCGCGTGCGGTACCGAAGTGCCCGATCAGGCCTTCAGCACGGCTTTTTCGATGAGTACGTCTTCCAGCGGGACGTCGTCTGACATACCTACGCGCCCGGTAGTGACTTTTTCCATCGCATCCACGATCTCCGTGCCGCTGATCACTTTGCCGAACACCGCATAGCCCCAACCCTGCTGGGTCGGCGCGGAGAAGTTCAGGAAGTCGTTATCCGCCGTGTTGATAAAGAACTGCGCGGTGGCGGAATGCGGTGCGCTGGTGCGCGCCATGGCGACGCTGTAGTGCACATTCTTCAGGCCATTGTCGGCTTCGTTTGTAATGGCCGGGTGGGTTTTCTTTTGCTTCATGCCGCTGGACATGCCACCGCCCTGGGCCATGAAGCCAGGAATGATGCGGTGAAAAATCGTATTGTCATAGTGACCATCTTCCAGATATTGCAGGAAGTTGGCGACTGTTTTTGGGGCTTTTTCTGCGTCAAGCTCCAGGGTAATGACGCCCAGTCGGGCGATATGCAGTTCGATATGGGGGTTGCTCATGGTGATGTCAGCACGGTGGCTGTGTTGATGATGATGGGGGTGGCGGGTACGTTTTGGTAGCCGTTTTGGTTGCGGGTTGCCACGGCGCGGATGGCATCAATGGTCTCCATACCGCTGACCACTTTGCCGAAGACAGCATAGCCGTAGCCGTCAGGCTGCGGGGCGTTGAGCATGGGGTTGTCCACGACATTAATGAAGAATTGCGCCGTGGCCGAGTTCGGGTTGCCGGTGCGGGCCATCGCAATCGTTCCGCGGTCGTTTTTCAGGCTGCGGTCGATCTCGAGGGGGACAGGCGCGCGGGTAGGTTTTTGTGCCATGTCCGGTGTGAAGCCGCCGCCCTGCACCATGAAGTTGTCGATGACTCGGTGAAAAATGGTGCCGTCAAAGTGTTTGTCTTGCGCGTACTGCACAAAGTTCTGCACGGTTTTAGGCGTCTTGCTGGGGTAGACCTCCACCACAAAATTACCCAGCGTGGTTTGGAAGCGCACCTGGGTAACGGCTTGGGCGTATGCGGCCCCCGATGCCATTAGGTAGCAGGCCAGAAGGCAGCCGGAAAACATCGTACCGAGTGCGCGTGCCGCGATTGCAAATGGGTTCATCCAATTACGCCCTCAAAAAATATTTTCCATTTCTTGTCGATTTTCACCCAGTACTGGCGTTTGAGCGGGCCGCTGACGGCACCACGGGCCAGTTCGCTGAAGGTGACCACCATCACTTCTTCATTGTCCACCCAACTGAGCATGGTGAGGTCTTTGATTTGCAGCTGTCGGCTTCGGGCGCGTGCCGCTTCGGCCCGTGCCTCAGGCAACCATTGGTTCAAGGTACGGCCGTAGCTATTGAAGTCAGACGCATAAAACCCCTCAACCCGTGACCAGTCGCCGCGTGTCTTCGCGTTGAGCCAGTCTTGCAGCATGGATTCAAAACTCTCCGCCGCAGAACCCAACGCGGCCGGACTCACCCAGGTAAGTTTGGGGGCGATGACGATGGGCGTGGACTGCACTTCGACCGTACTGCTCAGGTGCTGCAGGTCGGGGTTCGATATCACCAGGCAGCCATCGGTGGCCTGCGGTGCCCTGGAAAACTGGCTGGCCGGCGTGCCGTGCAGCCAGATGCCGCGCCCGGATTTGCTACGGCGCAGGTCCAGCATATTGGGGTAGTTGATGGGCAATGCGCCGCTGCCATAAAAATCACCCAGCGTTTTGCGGTTTAACAGTCCGGTAACGTAGTACACACCCAAGGGCGTGCGCTGGTCACCCTCAACCGATTTGGCGACACCGGCCTTGCCAACCGACACGTAGTAGTCCATCAGCAACCGGGGGCCGGCGGGCGTGTTCTCAAACAAATACAAGCGCGAGCGGGATGCGTCGACCGCGATCACGTGCCGGCTTTTGGCCGAGATCCTGAGAAATTGCGCGGGTACGGCGTTAGCCGGCGGACGTTCGCGCAGCGCATCCAGACGCCGCTGAGACTCTTGGCGCAGGTCGCCCAAGGTCAGTCCGGCTGCAGCGGCGGCTTCCGGGCTGACATCACCCAGGGTCTTGACCACGTGGATACGCGACGCCAGCAAGTCGCCATACACCAGTTGCGCGAGCTGGAAATGCGGCACATCTTTGACCAGCAGTTCCGCTTGCCGCAGCGCCTCCCGGTAACGCCCGCCACCGATGAGCTGATACACCTCGATCAGCCGCTTCTCCGCCTGGAAGTCCTGGGTCATCGCGGCCTCGCCAGGGGCCACATTGACGTTGGCTTGGACTGCCTGTGCTTGCGGGATCATCGTCATACCGATAACGACCCACGCCGCGACGCTTCGCAGCGCCGATTTGAAGCGCCCGGGCGTCGGCTGGTACAGCCGGTTCAGCTCAGGCACCCACTGTTTCACGGATGATGTGCCAGCGTTCGCCATGCTTTACGAGCTCCAGCGTCTTGCGGCTGGACACGGTCAAACCGTCTGCCTTGTAGTCTTGGCGGAATTTCACAATGGCCTTAGCGCCATTGACGCTGATTTTCAGGCCCTCCAGCCGCACGCTGATTTTCGATTTGCCCATGATGCGGGCCTGGCGTTCTTCTTCCCAGGTGCTGCGTTTAGCGCCGCCTTGCGGTTCAAAATCTTTGGCATAGCTGGCAAAGTAGCCCTTGAGGTCTTTGGCCGACCAGGCCTCAGCCCAGCTTTGCACGGCTTCTTCCACAGCTTTGCTGTTCGTCTGGTTCTGGGTTTCGTCTGTTTTGATTGGCGCGACCGCAGGCGCTTGCGGGGCCGGTGCCGCAGTTGCCGCAGTCGGGGCGGGCGATGGTGCGGCAGGTTTAGATGCTACCGCCGGTGCCGACTTATCCGGCGCAGGCGATGCACTCGTGGAGAGGGGGGCGATCCGGCCGCTGCTGCTGTTAAAGAGTTGGCGCACCATGGCCAGCTTGGGTGTTATCGCGGGGTTGGTGCCTTCAATTTGCAGAGCTTTGTTGTAGGCCTGGCTTGACAGCTTGGCGTACACGTCACCTAAATTCTCGTAGGCAATGGCGTAGCCGGCGTTGGTTTTGAGCGCCATCTCAAGCGCCACTTTGGCTTTGTCGAACTGATTCTGGTTTGCATACAAAACGGCGAGGTTGTTGTACGGTTCGGGTAGCTCGGGAAATTCTTCGGTGAGCTTGCTGAATGTGGTGATGGCTTCGGCTGTTTTCCCGGCGTCTTTTTGGGCCACGCCTTTGAGAAAACGCATTTGCGGATCACGCGGTTTTGCTGCAAGGTAGGCATCGGACTTGGCAATGGCCTCGGTATATTTGCCATCGCGAGTCAGCTGTGCAACATCGGAGTACTCATCGGCATGGACACCCGCGGGCAGGAGGCCAAGACACAGAAACAAAAGCAGGGAAACAGTCCGGACAACGAATGGGGCGTACTTCATAGTGCCTTGTAATAAGGTCTGCCCGGCGTGGGGCATATACTGAGGTCATTGTAGCGTAGCGGGTTGCGTCAGAAGGCGTTTTTGCCGCGGCGCAGCCCTCTATAGATGCGCCGCGCCGCGTTGGCCATTGTCCGCAAGCGCCGTGTAATTTCGTGTGATAGACCATGAGCTTGACCCTGTACAACACGCTGACGCGGCAGTCAGAGACCTTTGAGCCCCTGCGCAGTGGTACGGTGGGCATGTATGTGTGCGGCATGACGGTGTATGACCTGTGTCATATCGGGCATGCGCGCATGATGATGGCCTTCGATGTGGTGCAACGCTGGCTTCGCGCCAGTGGTTACCAGGTGCGCTATGTGCGCAATATCACCGACATCGACGACAAGATTATTCAGCGCGCAGTCGAGCGTGGCATACCCATCCGTACGCTGACAGACGCGATGGTTGCTGAAATGCATGCCGATACCGCCCGTTTAGGCATCGAGCCCCCCACGCTGGAGCCGCGTGCTACCGATTACGTGCCGCACATGCTGGACCTCATCAGTACTCTGCGTGACAAGGGACTGGCGTATGTAAGCGGCGACGGCGATGTCAATTTTTCGGTGCGCAAGTTTGCCGGCTACGGACGCTTGTCGGGAAAGTCACTGGATGAGCTGCGCGCCGGTGAGCGTGTTGCTGTGCAGTCAGACAAACATGATCCGTTTGATTTCGCTTTATGGAAGGCTGCCAAGCCAGGTGAGCCCGCCGACGCTGTGTGGGACAGCGCTGCATTGGGCCATGACTTCGGCCCCGGTCGTCCCGGCTGGCATATTGAATGCTCGGCCATGAGCTGCGCCACTTTAGGCGAGACCTTTGACATCCATGGCGGTGGCGCGGACCTGCAGTTTCCCCACCACGAGAACGAAATCGCGCAAAGTCAGGGTGCCAGTGGGAAAGCACCGGCCGCAGTCTGGATGCATAACGGGTTTGTGCGGGTGGACAACGAAAAAATGTCCAAAAGCCTGGGTAATTTTTTCACCATTCGCGAGGTCCTGGAAAAGTTTCACCCCGAGACCGTGCGACTTTTTCTGGTTCGCACCCACTACCGTAGTCCGCTGAATTACAGCGATGCCCACTTGCACGATGCGCAGGCCGCGCTCAAGCGCTTGTACACCGCTTTGGCTGTCGTCGTCCCGGAAGTTCCGCCTGCGATTGATTGGTCCGCACCCTATGCGGCGGCTTTCAAGGCCGCCATGGACAACGACATCGGCACACCCGAAGCGATTGCCGCATTGTTTGACCTGGCCAGCGAGGTCAACCGCAGCCGTTCGCCGCAGCAGGCCGGCTTGTTAAAGGCTTTGGGCGGTGTCTTGGGGCTATTGCAAGGCAATCCGCAGGATTTCATGCAAAGCGGCGCCCGCGTAGATGCGCATAGTGTCGAGGCACTTATTGCAGAGCGCACCCAGGCCAAGGCGCAGCGCGACTTCGCCCGCGCCGATGCCATCCGCAAGGATTTGCTGACGCAAGGGATTGTGTTGAAAGATAGCCCGGCTGGTACCACCTGGGAGTCGGCGTCCTGATGCCTGCGTCCAAACGCCCCGCCAGCGCCGCGGCGTCCATTTCCGTCGCAGGTGTGCAGCCGGCTTTTTGGGGCCAGGCTTGCGAGCATCTGATGAAAAAAGACCGGGTGATGCGGCGCTTGATTCCGCAGTTCGGGGAGGCAGCGCTGGAGTCGCGTGGGGACGCTTTTGTAACTCTGGCGCGCAGCGTGGTGGGTCAGCAGATTTCGGTCAAGGCGGCGCAAACGGTGTGGGACCGCTTTGCGGCCTTGCCTAAAAAAATGACCCCTGCCATGGTGCTCAAGCTCAAGGTGGACGACATGCGGACCGCCGGATTGAGCGCGCGCAAGGTGGAATACCTGGTCGATCTGGCTTTGCATTTCAGCGGCAAGCAGTTGCACCCGCAGCAGTGGGCGGAGATGGACGACGAGGCCGTGATTGCCGAGCTGATCGCCATCCGGGGCATTGGTCGCTGGACGGCAGAGATGTTTCTGATTTTTCACCTGATGCGTCCCAATGTGCTGCCGCTGGATGATGTGGGTCTGATCAATGGCATCAGCCGCAACTATTTTTCTGGTGAACCGGTGAGCCGAAGCGATGCGCGCGAAGTCGCTGCCGCATGGGCTCCGTATTGCAGCGTGGCGACTTGGTATATTTGGCGCTCGCTGGATCCCGTGCCGGTGGCGTACTAGCCCTCGGCCAAGCGCAGCGGACATTGGAGACACGCCGTGGCGAAAAAAACTTTTCTGGATTTTGAGCAGCCGATTGCGGCGCTGGAGGACAAAATCGAAGACCTGCGCTACGTGCAAAACGAGTCTGCGGTCGACATCTCATCGGAAATTGAGCAGCTCACCAAAAAGAGCGTGCAGCTCACCAAAGACATTTACAGCGATCTGACGCCTTGGCAGATCACCAAAATTGCCCGCCACCCGGAGCGCCCCTACACCCTGGACTACATCAACGAAATGTTCACCCATTTCGTCGAACTGCACGGCGACCGGCATTTCGCCGACGACCTGAGCATCGTGGGCGGTCTGGCCCGCTTCAACGGCATGCCCTGCATGGTCCTGGGCCAGCAAAAAGGACGCGACACGCGTGAGCGCGGTCTGCGCAACTTTGGCATGAGCAAGCCCGAGGGCTACCGCAAGGCCTTGCGCCTGATGAAGCTGGCCGAAAAATTCAAGCTCCCCGTATTCACCTTTGTGGACACGCCGGGCGCGTACCCAGGCATCGACGCCGAGGAGCGCGGACAGTCGGAAGCCATTGGGCGCAATATTTTTGAGATGGCCCAGCTGGAGGTGCCCATCATCACCACCGTGATTGGCGAGGGCGGCTCGGGGGGCGCGCTGGCGATTTCGGTGGGCGACCAGGTCGTGATGATGCAATATGCCATTTACTCTGTGATCAGCCCTGAAGGTTGTGCTTCGATTCTGTGGAAAACCGCAGACCGTGCGCAGGACGCCGCCGACGCGCTGGGCATCACCGCGCACCGCCTCAAAGCGCTGGGATTGGTCGACAAAATCGTCAACGAGCCGGTCGGCGGCGCACACCGCGACATGCCCCAGGCCTGCGCGTTCCTCAAGCGTGCGCTGGTTGACGCGTTGCGCCAGGTCAATACCCTTGCGGTGGATGAGTTGTTGGAGCGGCGCTACCAGCGCCTGCAAAGCTACGGCCGTTTTACCGACACCAAAGCCGCAGCGCGCTGACATCGGCTGCGTGCGGGTACAGGGCCTTCGCGGTGCGGGCTGTACCAGCGTACATGGGCACAGCCGCGCAATATGACAACTTCTTTGGATGAAGCCCTGGATCGATTCCGCCCAGGCTTGCCACTGGGCGTGGCGCTCAGCGGCGGTGCGGATTCCACAGCCCTGCTGACCGCCTGCACCCAGCGCTGGCCCAAGCAGGTCATCGCACTGCATGTCAACCATGGCTTGCAGGCTGCCGCCCCCCAATTCGAGGCAGCCTGTGAAACCCTGTGCCGGCGGCTGGGCGTTCCCTTGCGGGTGGCCCGCGTGGATGCGGGTCATGCGCCGGGTCAAAGCCCTGAGGATGCAGCCCGGATCGCACGCTATGGTGCGTTGGCGTCTTTGGTCACCGATGCCGATGGCATGGGCGCTGTCGGAGATGTGGCACTGGCCCAGCATGCAGACGACCAGGTGGAGACCCTGCTGCTGGCACTGTCGCGCGGCGCGGGTCCAGCAGGCCTTGCCGCCATGCCGACGTATTGGGAGCACAGTGGACTGCGCTGGCACCGGCCCTTGCTGCGCGTAGCAGCCACAGATATTCGGGACTGGTTGTGCGCGCATTCGATCGGCTGGATCGAAGACCCCACCAATGCCGATCGGGCCTACACCCGTAACCGAATTCGGGCCGACCTGCTGCCTCCGCTGCAAGCCTGCTTCCCGCACTTTCGAGACACCTTTGCACGGGCTGCGCAGCACAGTGCAAGTGCCAGCGTTTTGCTGGACGAACTGGCAGGTATCGACCTTGTGGCCGTTCTTGGACCGACCGCAGATGCCCCCCAGCTGCACGCGCTGCAAGCTTTGAGTTCTGCGCGGCAAGCAAATGTGCTGCGCTACTGGCTGAAAACCCTTTTCGGCGCTCGCCCTAGTACGGCGCAGTTGCAGGAGCTCATCGCGCAAATTTCGGCCTGCACGACCCGTGGCCACCGCATTGATATCCGGGTGGGAAACGGCTTTGTGCGGCGCGATGGCGGGGTGGTGCGTTGGTACAATTCCACGCTTTAGCCAAAGATAAACCGTAGATGACCTTGATTGTTCACAAATACGGCGGAACGTCGATGGGCTCGACCGAGCGCATTCGCAACGTCGCCAAACGGGTCGGCAAATGGGTTCGGGCGGGTTACCAGCTGGTGGTGGTGCCGTCGGCCATGAGTGGAGAAACCAACCGGCTTTTAGGGCTGGCCAAAGAATTAGCGCCCCAGCACCACGACGATGCCTACGCCCGCGAGCTGGATGCCTTAGCTGCAACCGGCGAACAGGCGTCCAGCGCCTTATTGGCTATCGCGTTGCAGGCCGAAGGCATCCCTTCGGTGAGCTACGCCGGGTGGCAGGTGCCCATCCGTACCGACATGGCGTATACCAAGGCGCGTATCGAATCCATTGACGATGCGCGGGTGCGCGCCGATCTGCACGCGGGCCGTGTGGTCATCGTCACAGGCTTTCAGGGCGTCGATCCGCAGGGCAACATCACTACCTTGGGGCGTGGTGGATCCGACACCTCGGCGGTAGCGGTTGCCGCCGCTTTGAAGGCGCAGGAGTGCCTTATTTACACCGACGTAGATGGCGTCTACACCACCGATCCCCGTGTGGTTCCCGAAGCCCGGCGCCTGAATACGGTGAGCTTTGAAGAGATGCTGGAAATGGCCTCCATGGGCTCCAAGGTATTGCAAATCCGCTCAGTCGAATTTGCCGGTAAATACCGCGTGCCCCTGCGTGTTCTGAGCAGCTTCACACCCTGGGATATCGACATCACGCAAGAAGCCCAGTCGGGCACGCTGATCACTTTTGAGGAAGATGAACACATGGAACAAGCCGTTGTCTCCGGTATCGCATTCAACCGCGACGAAGCCAAAATATCGGTGCTCGGCGTGCCAGACCGCCCTGGCATTGCTTTCCAGATTCTGGGCGCGGTGGCAGACGCCAATATCGACGTGGACGTGATCATTCAGAACCTGAGCAAAGACGGTATCACCGACTTCAGTTTCACCGTGAACCGGGCTGATTACGCCCGTGTGATTGATTTGCTCAAGACCAGCGTTATCCCCAAACTTGGTGCCAGTGATGTGGTCGGAGACCCCAAGATTTGCAAAGTCTCCATCGTCGGTATCGGCATGCGCAGCCATGTTGGCATTGCCGCCAAGATGTTCAGAGTGCTCAGCGAAGAAGGCATCAACATCCAGATGATTTCCACCTCCGAGATCAAAACCTCGGTGGTCATTGATGAGAAATACATGGAGCTGGCTGTGCGCGCTTTGCACAGGGCCTTTGACCTAGAACAGGCTGCTGCCTGACCCGGCTATTTCCCCGCCGCGGCCGTCTGCGGCCCGCGCAGCCAATGTCGTGAGATAATTTATGTGCTGGAAACGTGACCGAGTGGCCGAAGGTGCTCCCCTGCTAAGGGAGTATGGGGTGTAGAGCCTCATCGAGGGTTCGAATCCCTCCGTTTCCGCCAAATACCTATATAAATCAATAACTTACGAACGTTATTCGGATTTACATACCCAACCACATACCATCAAAACGATGGCAGCTTTCATCGGTGGGAGTGTTGGGTTGCGCCATGCCTAGCCAGTCGGCTAACCGGGCAAAGCTGCTTTTCACTACTTAGCAGTGCGCTTGTGCGACAAGGCCAAAGGGCCCACACCCCCTTGTCGTTTCTGGCTGGAAGGCCCCCCACCGTACCCCCACCCCCCCATTTTCCATTTGGGTCCCATCCGGCTACCCTACACCTAGATGTGGACGAACGATTCTGTGGTTTAGGGTTCAATATGCTGAAGGTACAACCCCTCCGTATGCAGACAATGTTGCGATTGTTGAAAGAGTGTTGTCACGCCGAAGCATCAGGATTAAGCTGGCTTCGCCCTCAACCAAACCCCGGAGCACTCCATGAAAAAAATCATTTGTACTTTGCTGCTTTCAATTCCACTGCTGTCACATGCGGCTTGCTATGGCACTGGGGCGTTCAGAAGTTGTACCGACGATTCAGGCAACTCATACACGGTTCAACGCTATGGGAATACAACCCAAGTTCAAGGCTACAACGCCAACACTGGGAGCACGTGGAACCAAAGCAGCAGCACCTACGGCAACACAACCCAGACGTATGGCACTGCCGGTAATGGGCAAAACTGGAACAGCACCACGATAGTTAGCCCTGGCATGGTTAATCAGTCTGGAACAGACAGCAACGGTCGAAGCTTCAACAAGACTTGCACCAGCGCTGGGTGCTACTAAGGTTCAGCGACGCAACTACTGCCCGTTATGCGTTGGGCGGCTGCCCTCTTGGTCGGCCTCCTTACGGCACTCGTAAGCCCCGCTCTTGGTGTTGCCATACCAACGCTGTCCTTTGAAGTGATAGACACCGGTCGGTAAGTTGACCCACACGACAACATCTTTAGGGCAGTGCGCCTGCGCCTCGCGCTCGGTCGTGAACCGCGCTGCCATAGCGTAGGCAGCTACCAGAAGAGGCAGCATAGCCATAGCCAGCACACCGGCTCTAAGCATTTTTACGGAAAAGCTACGTAGTGTTCCCAATTCAATTTCAGTGAGTATTAAGCGATAGATAGATACTATATACTAAGTTGTTGCCGCTGACCGAAAACTGACCCACTTAAGGGGTATGTGCTGATTCAAAACTGACCCAGGTGTTTTACTGGCTCTGCCTGATTTTTAGGCAGGAGCAAAAAGGTGATCACCATGGAACTTTTAGGAAAAATCAAACGCCTGTACT
>CAMAQV010000005.1 GCA_945860595.1 Comamonas sp. lk | reverse complement strand
ACTGCGTACACTTCGCCCATGCCCGCACACCTCGCAAACCCCGTGGCCCGCCTGCTCGATCTGCTGGCCAGGCCCGAGGTGAGCGGACGCTGGCTGATCGGCCTTTCGGGGCTGCCCGGTTCAGGCAAAAGCACAGTGGCAGCGCAGTGGGCGCAGCAGGTGAACCTGCAGCGGGGCACCGATGTGGCAGCCGCATTGGGCATGGACGGCTTCCACCTGCCCAAATCGGCGCTGGCGCAGCTCCCTGATCCTGAAGCAGCGCTTGCGCGGCGCGGCGCACCCTGGACTTTTGATCCCCAGGGCCTGCGCAAGCACCTGGTGGCGCTGCGTGCGGGCCACAGTTTGTCCTGGCCGGGGTTTGAACATGCGGTGGGTGATCCGGTAGCCGGCGCGCTGCACGTCGGCGTGCAAACGCGTCTGGTCTTGGTCGAGGGGCTGTACCTGCTGCACACCGACCACGGCTGGGATCTGGCAGATTGTTTTGATGAGCACTGGTTTCTCGACGTGTCCGCGGATGTCGCCATGACCCGCCTCGCAGCACGGCACATGAGCGCCAACAGCCAGACCTGCGCCCAGGCGCAGGCCCGGCTGGACGGCAACGACCGGCTCAACGCCGCCATCGCATGGCGCGCGCGCGATCATGCACACTGGCTGGTCTCCAACCCGCCGACAGCAACGCCTTCATGAACCTGCCGCAGCCGCCGAAAAGCCTGGCCTTAGCCAACCTGATGTGCATGCTCTCCATGCTGGTCTGGTCTATGGGTTTGCCAGCAGCCGATGTGCTGATAGGCCTGGTCCCGCCTCTGCCTCTGACTGCCGCACGCATGACCGTGGCCTGTGCCTGCCTGCTGCCGATCTGGTGGCTGCGCGAGGGCACGGCCCTGGTGCGCGCAGCGGCCTGGAAGCGCGGGATTGCGATTGGCGGCAGCACGCTGGGCCTGGGTGCATTTTTGATGGTGGCGGGTCAGGGCATGACCGACGCGGTGACGGTGGCCATCATCTCGGCATCCATGCCGGTGGTGGGCATCGGTATGGAGGTGCTGCTCGACGGCCGGCGCGTCACGCCGGGGCTGCTGATCGGCCTGGTGCTCAGCCTGGGCGGCGGCTTGCTGGCGCTGGACGGGCGCTCCGGCAGCCAGGGGTTGGGGTGGGGCGCCTTGCTGTGTTTCGCATCCGTGCTGGTCTACACCCTGGGGTCGCGCATGTCGGTCACCTCTTTCCCCGGTCTTACGCCCTTGGGCCGCACGACCATCACGCTATGCGGCGCGGCCCTGGTGACTACCCTTGCCACACTGATGCATGCCGGACTCGGCGGTGCGCAGACGCTGTGGGAGCAGATCGGCTGGCCCCAGCTCGGCGCACTGGCCGTGTTTGCCATTGGCGCCATGGCGTTGAGCCAGCTGTTATGGATCAGTGCGGTCGGGCAACTTGGCATCGCCCTGTCGTCTTTGCACATCAACGCCACCCCGTTTTATGTCATGTTGATGCTGTTTGCCCTGGGCGGCCATTGGAGCTGGTCCCAGGCCTTTGCGGCAGCCATCGTGGGCTTGGGCGTACTGATTGCGCAGGATGTGATTCCCCTCCAACGCAAAGCCGCAGTGCCCTGAGGGCCCGACGGCACCGCACACCCGGGCCATGTTTGCCATAATGCTTTCTCGTTCCTGAGGCAGCCCTGTTCCGTATATCCATGAAACCTTGGCACCCGTCCCTTGCCCTGACCCTGGTCTGCATGCTTGCGGGCTGTGCCAGCCACTCATCCAAAATGATTGGCAAACTTCAGGACAAAAACCCCAAATTTGCTACCGCGGCCTGCCAGAAGGCGCGCCAAAACGCCGGGGTACACGATGACGTGCAGAACGCCAAAATGTGGGTCGGACCGTCTGTCCTGCTGCTTGCGGGGCCGCTTGCGATTGTTCCGGTCTTCCTCTCCGGCTTAGGTCTGAACACTGCGGATCAGATGCAGGCCAACGACATCGCCAAAAACTGCGGCGGCACCGCCCTGCCACAAGACGCGGTGGCCAAAAGCGTCGCTGTGGACAGCGCACTCTCGCTGGGACTCGGGGCCGTGGTGCCCATGCCCAGCTTGCAAGCCAACGCGCCCTAAACCGCGGACGGTCGCTACTGTGCTGGGGTCGGATTTCGCCACAAAGAGACGCGCCGTGCTGAGCCAATTTAAGAGAACACTGCGCTGCATGGCACTGGTTGCTGGTTGCAGCGCTGCCTCTGCGCAGGTCAGCGTGAATAACACCCGGTTGGTGTTTCCGGCCGGGCCAAAGCATGTGGAGTTCGCGCTCACCAATGAATCCAAACAATCGCAAACGATTCGGGCGTGGGTGGATTACGGCGACGCCCAGGTCGAACCCGATGACATCCAAGCGCCTTTTTTCGTCGTGCCACCCGTCAGCAAAATCGAGCCGGGACGTAAACAGACGCTGCGCATCAGCTACACCGGCGAAAATTTACCTGCGGGGCAAGAGTCCCTTTTCTACCTGAACATACTCAACCTGGCACCGGCTTCGGAAATAAAAGATGGCCAGAATTCCATGCGCTTGAACGCGCGCAGCCGGTTCAAGATTTTTTTTCGGCCCGCTGCTTTGTCCGGCAATCCCCTGGATGCGGCGCAGCAGCTGGTATGGCGCCTGAACCCTGCCGACCCAGCGGCACGATTGACGGCCAACAACCCATCACCTTATTTTCTGTCCTTAGTGCGGGTCCGGTTGATGCGGGGCCAGCAGGTCTTGCAGGAATTGGAGTCCGGCATGGCAGCTCCTTTTGGCAGTGCCAGCTTCCCTTTGCAAGCCCAGGGTAGCGACCCGCGTGGGGCCACATCGGTTCAATACCAGTACATCGACGACTATGGCTTGCACCGCGACTGTGAGTTTGTTTTGAACACCCCAGGATAGGCCTCGGGCGAACGGGGCCTCTTGCGTGTCAGATGACCCAGTGCATGACCCGCGCATGGTGCGTCGATCAGGGGCTTATAACGGAACCAGTGTCGCCTAGGGTGTCGCGGCGGGTGTCGCGGCGGATGTCGGGGCTGGCGAACGAGACCACTTCGGCGGTGCGTGGCGCTGTCGGCGGCGCGGTGTCTTTGGCCTGGTAGGGGGCCGCCGGGGGTACCGACTGTGCGGTGATCGTGCATACACCTTCTAGCTTCATGCTTCCTTTGACGCGCGGGCCTGATTCCAATATCCGGTAGGGCAGAGCACACGTGCTATCCGCACCGTCGCCCCAGCTGGCATACAGCAGACCCGAGGTCGCAGGCAAATGCGCCTGTACCTGTCCGCCTTGCCCCACATAAGCAATCAGCCTGTCTTTGTCATCCCGCAGCTCAGCCGCAAAGGGCAGCGGTCGGCCGTTGTCGAGTTTGGCGCGGATCAGGGCGGGCCAGCCCGGGCGCTGCGCAAAGCGCACCATCACGCCCGTTCCCGCCCGCGGCACCACCGTGTAACTTTCCTGTTCAAACTCAAGACCCGGCTCTGCATCTGTGGTGTCGAGTTCCAGGGTGTTTGCTGAATAGGCGCTTAAGTAGGGCACCACCGCATAGCCCTTGCTGTCCACCGGCGTGCTGGACGTCCCGGCGATCCGCACGCCCTCACCACCTTCGATCTGGACAATGGCAAAGGTATCGCCTACCGAGGGCGCAAACGCCAAGCCGCCAGCATGGGCCAGCACCGCCCCGCTTGCCCCCAGCGACATCTGATTCAGACCACTTTGGTTGGTGCCGGAGGCGCTACCGCTCAGGTTGGCATACGCGCCGCGGTAGGCCAGGTTGCCGCTGCTCACCTGGTTGGCTTTGTAATCGGACAGGCTCGCGCCATAGCTCCAAGGGGTATCAGACACGCTGCGCGGGGACACGCCTACGCTGGTGGCGATATGGCCGCTTTGGTCTTGCTGCAGGCTGGTATAGGTGTCAAAGGTATTGTTTTTGCCGAACTCCAGCGGCATGCTCACGCTGAAGGACACCATGCTGTTGGATTGGCCTGAGGCGTACTGGTACTGCGTGGTGCTCAGGCTCATAGACGCCCTGCCCCATCGCACTGCGTACCCCAGCTGGTAGGACAAACTGTCGGAGCGGCGGTCCCAGCGGGTGGTTGAGGTGCCGCTCAGGTAGAACGAACCCGCCGCCGAAAGGGTTTGGCTGATGCTGGCGCTGGTTGCTTGTTGAATCGGCGAACTGCTCCACGTCGACATACCCAGCAGTGCGGCGTTGCGCAGATCCATGGCCGCGCTGAGGTCGTAGTAGTTTTGGCTTGAATAACGCGAGGTCACCAGATTCAGGCGCGTTTGCGTACCCGCACTGGCGAAGGCCCAGTTCAGGTCAACACGACCGCCCTCCAGGCTGTCCCGCAACGGCAGTTGCAGCGCCGAGCGCCGCAGGTTAAGGCCCACCGCACCCAGCCCCGTGCTGAAGCTGCTGCCCACCAGCAATTGGCTGTAGCCCTCGGCCCACTGCAAACCCGCCTGTATGGTCTGCAGGCTGCTCAGACCATACCGGTAGCTACCCTCCAGCACGGGGTGCGCCAGAGTGGACTTGGTCACCTCACCCGCAGCCAGGCTGTAGCGCATGGCACCCTCGAGCAACAAGTCTACGGTGGGGGCGTAGGGTACGGTAAACGTTCTCCGGCTTCCGTCTGCCTCTTTGACGATGACGGTCAGCTCGCCGCCAAAACCCAGGGCGTAAAGTTTGTCGATCACAAAAGGGCCGGGCGGCACCGACATGCTGTGCACCAATTTGCCAAACTGCCAGACCTCGACATTCGCGTTGCCAATGGCGTCGCCCCGGATCATCGGCGCGTAGGCACGCTGCGATGCGGGCAGCATGCGGGTATCGGTAGCCAGAACCACGCCCTCCATGGCAGAACCATCAAACAGGCCGTTGCCGGTGTAGAGGCTGCCCAGCGTCAGCGTGGACTGCAGACGGGCGATGCCGGTACTGGCGGTAAAACTGCCGGTCTGGTAGTCCCTTGTAGTGCCAGCGGAGTCGGACACCGACCCGCGGTGCTGGAAACCCCAATTTCCCGCCGACAAGCGGGCGTCAACGCCGACATACTGCGAATTGGCGGACGACTGCGACCCCTGGTAGGTGCTCAGCGAATAGCCCAGCACACCCACGGTGGCCGAATCAACCCAGGAATCGCGCAAATCTGCGTCGACCGCCCTCATGGCATAGGCCTGCGGAAACCACAGTGAAACAGACAAGACTTCGCCGTCAAACTTGGCCCCTCCCCCGGGCACGATGTCGTCCATCTGCACGCAGGCATGCTCATCCAGAGGGGGAGCATCTGCGCGCGCGACTTCCTGCTGTGCTTTGGAGCGGCTGCCCAACCACACTGCGACCGGTGGCCGCAGCGCGGAAGGATTGATACCCAGCAAGCGGATGGTCGGCAGCGTCAGGCAAATCGACACCTTATCGTCACTGGGGCCCACCAGACCGATTTCAACACTGCCCAAGGGCTTTTGATTGATGAATACCTCGAACTGGTAGCGCCCGTTCCAGCCCGCGCTGTATCGGGGTTTTTGCGCTGCGCCTGAAACCAGTCCTCCGTCAACAAATGCCGAGGTGTCAAAAAACTCCAGACTGTCAAGGGCGGGAACCGCGCCATGCGCGCACTGTACGAGCCACAGCCCGACCTGAAACAGGCCACAGACTGCGCCGCGGCACAGTGGTCGCACAAGCCAGGCGCAGGATGGCACAGCGGCATACCCGCTCAGCGCGCGGGCAAGGGAAAGGTGAACTCCTCGGGACCGCCGTAGTCGTTCACGTATACATAGTTCACGGCGGTAGCGCCGGAGAAGTCTGCCACGCCCGTGTCCGCGCGGAACTCGGACTCTCCCCAAGGCGGCACCATGCCACGGTCCAGATCGGCCAACATGGCATCGCCCCGCATCAGCTTGACCGAACCCATGGATACAAAGTAGGGAGACGGGTTTTTAGCCCGGATCACCGCACCGCCAGCCGCCACATTTAGCTCCCAGGAAAGCTTCCTGGCGGCTACCACCGGTTCGCCCGGCAGACCTGCTGGTCGCATAAATATTTTGATGCGGGTGCGCACGGCAAATTGCAGTGCTGGCTCAGCGCGCGGCCCGATAGGCTTGGGGGGAATTTCCGTAACATTCAGGTAATAGATGGTCTCGCGGTCCAGCGGCAAGGTGCCACCGGTGTAGGAAATACGCAAGAACTGCTTGCGGCCCGGGCCGATCACCTTCACAGCCGGCGCAAGCAAGAAAGGCGCAGTTGCCGTATCTGGCGTGGAGTTGATGTCGCCGTCGTCAATCCAGGCCAGCATTTGCACGGACTGCTTTCCTGCATTTTCCGCAGTAATGTCTGCGAACTTCGCATTTGCCGGATAGACGATACGGGTGCCAACCAAGGTGAGCGCCGCCAATGCGGCGTGACATTGCAATGCAACCACAATGCATATCCAAATGATTTTCAGCATGAGGGGCTCCAACGGAGAACAAATAGGACCTGCGCATGCGGGGCAGGCGCATCCCAGATGCAATGGGTTGCGGTGCTACATACAGGGGGAGGGAAGGATGCCAAGCCCGGATAAAAAAGGCTTGGCTTAGGGACGCACACTCTTTTTCAAACCAGCCTGGGAAGCGAATCACGAATAAAGAAGAGCCACAGTCATCGATGCACCCGACACAGTTCCTGATCCACCGGTGCCTGTAGCCCGATACTGAACAGAGAAAGACTTTTCGTAATACGTCCCCGTCGCCGCCGGGGTAAAAGAAGCCCACGTGGTTCCTGGATAGGCCGTAGGCGAAGACGTCAAACTCAGGGAGTTGCCTGACGCGTCGAGCAACTCTAAAACGACATTCGTGATACCGGTGGTCAAATAACCGTTAGATGCTCCAGCCGATGACAAGTACAGTTTTGGCGTAATGGCGGCTGCAGTAGAACAACTAGTCACACCCATATAAAAAGTCGTTTTACCGGCTGTATTCCCCGAGGCACCCAGCGCTGAACTGGATGCGGTTGGTAAAGTAAAGCTCGTAGCTTGCGTCTGGGTACCTCCAGTGGCGCTCACAGTGAGTACGCAACTTGCACTGTTCACAGCGCCGGAAAAGCTTACCGCTGCCGTCTGCGCCATCGACCCCACCCCCATCAATGCCAGCCCGAAGCCGAGCAAATAGTTTTTCGCCTTCAATACATTCATGATGCTCTCCTTGATAAAAAATAAACCCGTCACGTGAAATGCCCCTGCACTTACCGCAAACACCCCATTGGTGAAAGCGACCGTCTTCTTCCATGAACCCCACACTTTTGATGTGTTTGCGTACTCCCGTGAATCACCTGAAGCTGCCCTGCGCTCGGTTGCGCCATCTCGGGCTTTGCTCCAGATACCCGCAAAGGTCTTTGGCTGACGGAATGCAGTTTTCCACGGCACAGCACACGCCCGTATCCCCCATAAGGGTGAAAAAAAAGGTTTTTTGTTGGAAAACAGTGAGTAATTCAGCGAACGGCGGTCGCTTGGAGGCGCGCAGCTGCGTCGCGCATACGTGTTGTCGTCGCTAAGGTGCTGGCCCGATCAGACGAAGGCGCGGCAGCGCCTGCCGGCAAACCGTGGTCTGCCGGTTCCTCCGAATGACCTTGCCCCTGCCGGGTACGTGATTAAAAAAATACAGGCTGGATAAACCCGGTGTTACACGTAAATCAGATTGATCGTGATGGCGGGAGATGCGGGAGGTGCCACTTCCGAACCGGTGTCGCCCGCAACAGCACGGTACTGAATATAAAAGCCATTCTGTATGTATTCCTTGGCTGGAGTGAATCCGGTGCCCGGGTTGTGGGCGACAGGCATGGGCGTGGATATTGTTTGGGTATCGGTGGTCGTCTCGGTTCCCAGCTCGATAACCAGATTTTTGATGCCGCTCGCGATATACCCATCAACTGTCTGGTATGTGGTGATCGAAACCCTGGGAGCCACCGATGGGATGGCCGCACAGTTGCTCATGCCCAGTGTGAACGCGGTTCTCCCATAGGTATCACCAACCGGTGCGGGATGGGAAGTTGATACCTGCGGCAAATTAATCGTGGCCATGCTGCTGGATACCCCGACGCCGGACACCGTTGAAACACAGGTGGGACTTACGACCATGCCGGTAAAACCCACAGTGCCCGTTTGCGCCATCGACGCAGTCACTATGCCTGCGAGCACACAAGCCACGACACAGCTCTTTATTTCCAACGAATGCATGGTTTTCTTTTGGGTGAAAACCATGCACCACGCAAACAATATGCCACCAGCGCTTGCTGGCGGTCATAGTCGGATTTTTGACGCTTTTCGATCCAGCCTAGCGGGCAGATTCACAAAACCTCGAACACCCCTGCCGCGCCCATGCCCCCGCCTATGCACATGGTGACGCAGACGCGCTTGGCACCACGGCGTTTGCCTTCAATCAGGGCGTGTCCGGTTAACCGTTGACCGCTGGCGCCATAGGGGTGGCCCACCGCAATCGCGCCGCCGTTGACGTTGAGCGCCTCGGGGGGGATGCCCAGCTTGTCGCGGCAGTAGAGCACCTGCACCGCAAAGGCTTCATTGAGTTCCCACAGGTCGATGTCGCTGACCTTCAGACCCAGCCGCGCCAGCACCTTGGGCACCGCAAACACGGGGCCTATGCCCATCTCGTCGGGCTCACACCCGGCCACGGCAAAACCCAGAAAGCGCCCCAGCGGCTGCAGGCCGCGCTGCGCCACCAGGCGCTCGTGCATCACCACCACCGCACCGGCGCCGTCGGAAAACTGGCTGGCATTGCCGGCCGACACCAAGCCGCCAGGTAGCGCGGAGCGCAGGCCGTGTATGCCTTCAAAGGTGGTACCCGCGCGGATGCCTTCGTCATCGCGTACGGTCACTTCACGCGTGACCATGCCGGTTTGTTTGTCGGCCACGCCCATGGTCACGGTGATGGGCGCGATCTCATCCACAAAAAGCCGGGCTTGCAGCGCGGCGCTGGCTTTTTGCTGGCTTTGCGCGCCGTAGATGTCCATGGCTTCGCGGCTGATGTGGTAGCGGCTGGCAACCTGCTCGGCGGTTTGCAGCATGTTCCAGTAAATCTGCGGCTTGTGCTGCACCAGCCAGGGGTCGGTAGCCATGTGCTGGTTGGCCTCCTGCTGCACACACGAGATGGACTCCACGCCACCGGCGACATACACATCACCCTCGTTGGCCACCACGCGCTGCGCGGCCAAGGCGATCGTCTGCACGCCCGAGGAACAAAAACGGTTCACGGTCAGGCCCGACACCGTCACCGGGCACCCGGCGCGCAACGCGGCCTGGCGGGCGATGTTGGAACCGGTCGCACCCTCGGGAAAGGCGCAACCCATCAGCACGTCGTCCACCTCGGCAGCATCGATACCAGCACGTGCAATGGCCTGGGCAATGGCGTGCCCGGCGAGGGTTGCGCCATGGGTCATATTGAAAGCGCCCTTCCAGCTTTTGGTCAGAGGGGTGCGGGCGGTGGAAACAATCAGGGCGGCGCTCATGGGGAAATCCTTAATTGAAAGTCTTGCCGCTTGCGGCCAAACGGGACAGCAGGGGCGCCGGTTGCCAAAAAGCAGGGTCAGCATGCGGGTTGCTTGCAAAGCGCTGCATGGCCTGCGCCACGCTGAACAAGCCCAGCTCGTCGGCATAGCGCATGGGCCCGCCGCGAAAAGCCGGAAAACCGTAGCCATAGAGGTAGACGATGTCGATATCGCCCGCACGCATGGCGATGCCCTCCTCCAGAATGTGCGCCGCCTCGTTGACCAGGGCAAACACCAGACGCTGCACGATCTCCTGCGCGCCGATCTTGCGCGGCGTGATTCCCATCGCGCTGCGAACGACGTCGATAGCGGCGGCGACCTCGGCGCTGGGGATCGCGTCGCGCTTGCCCGGCTGGTAGTCGTACCAGCCCGCGCCCGTCTTTTGGCCAAAGCGCCCCATTTCGCACACGGCGTCAGCCGTTGGGCTGTAGCGCATACCGGGGTTCTCGATGGCGCGGCGCTCGCGGATGGCCCAGCCAATGTCATTACCGGCCAGGTCGCTCATGCGAAACGGTCCCATCGCCATACCAAAGGCTTCCATGGCTTTGTCCACCTGCTGCGGGCTGCATCCCTCGTCCAGCAAGAACCCGGCTTGGCGCAGGTACTGTTCGACCATGCGGTTGCCGATAAAGCCATCGCACACGCCCGACACCACCGCCGTTTTGCGTATCCTCTTGGCCAGCGCCATCACGGTGGCCAGCACATCGGGCGCCGTCTTGCCGCCGCGTACCACTTCCAGCAGTTGCATCACATTGGCGGGGCTGAAAAAATGCAGGCCGACCACGTCCTGCGGACGCTGCGTGCAGGCGGCAATCCGGTTCACATCCAGCGTGGAGGTGTTGGACGCGAGGATGGCGCCGGGCTTCATCACCCGGTCCAGTTCGCCAAACACTGCTGCCTTGACGTCCATGTCTTCGAACACCGCCTCAATCACCAGATCGGCCTGCGCCAGATCCTCGTAGCGCAGCGTGGTGCGCAGCAACGCCATGCGCTGCGCAAGCGCCTCCGGCGTGAGCTTGCCCTTGGCTATCTGCGCTTCGTAATTGCGGCGCATGGTGGCTATGCCGCGCTCCAAGGCCTCGGGCTGCCGCTCCAGCAGCTGCACCGGGATACCGGCGTTCAGAAAATTCATGGCGATGCCACTGCCCATGGTGCCCGCGCCGATGATGGCCACCGACGCCACCGGGCGCAGCGCCGTACCCGGCGGCACATCCGCAATCTTGGTCGCCGCGCGTTCGGCCACAAACAGGTGACGCAGCGCCCGGCTTTGCGGCGTGGCCATCAGCCGCTCAAACAGGCTGCGCTCAGTGGCCAGCCCGGCGCCGAAGTCCGGGCCGGTAGCTGCCTGCACCGCGTCCACGCAGTGCAGCGGCGCAGGCAGATTTTGGGTCGACGGGCGCAGCATATTGCGCGCAAACTGAAAGTAGGCCTCGCCCTGCGGATGGCTGCAGGGCCGCGCACGCACCAGGGGCAGCGGGCGGGCAGCAGCAACATCACGGGCAAAAGCCAGGGCCTCGTCCAGCAGCGAATCCGCGCTCGCACTCAGGCGCTGGAACAGGCTTTGGCCGGGTAAGGCCGCCAGCCGCTCGCTGGGCACGGCCTCGCCACTGAGAATCATATTGAGCGCCACCTCCACCCCCAGCACACGCGGCAGCCGCTGCGTGCCCCCGGCACCAGGCAGCAGCCCCAGTTTGACCTCGGGCATAGCCACTTGCGTGCCCGGCGTGGCGATGCGGTAGTGGCAAGCCAGCGCCAGCTCCAGCCCGCCGCCCATGACCGTGCCGTGGATGGCCGCGAGCACCGGTTTGACGGACTGCTCCAGCGCAGTGATCACCGTGTGCAAATTCGGCTCCTGAAAAGCCGCCGGGGTGTCGAACTCGCGGATGTCCGCACCGCCGCAAAAGACCTTGCCAGCCCCAGTAATGACGATGGCCTTCGCCGACGTATCGGCCAGTGCCTTGGCCAGGGCGCCCATGAGGGCCGCCCGGGTCTCGTAGCCCAACCCGTTAACAGGAGGGTTGTTCAGGGTGATGAGGGCCACGTCACCGTGGAGCTGGTAATCGGCATGCATGGGGAGTCCTTTGTGTGCGAACACCAAATCAGCCATTGTCAGGGTTTGGCGGCCACCACACTTCACACCTCCAACCATTCCCGACGCAACTCAGCATCCGCAGACAGAGCTGCTGGCGGCCCCGCAAACACCACGCGGCCGTGGCCCATGAGCAGGCAGCGGTCGGCGATGCGCAGCGCCAGCGCCAGCTTTTGCTCAATCAGCAGCACCGATACGCCGCGCCCGCGCAGGTCGCAAAAAAAATCGGCCACCTGTTGCACCAACTGGGGCGCGAGTCCTTCAGTCGGCTCGTCCACAATAAGCACATCTGGGTCACCCATGAGCGTACGCGCCAGCGCCAACATCTGCTGCTCGCCGCCGGACAGGACGCCGGCGGGGGTATCGCGGCGCAAGGCCAGTTGCGGGAACAGGCGGTACATATCAGCGAAGGTCCAGCGCGGCTGGCGCTGGCCGGGCTTTTTGCCCAAGGCCAGGTTGTGCTGCACGCTCAGGCTGGGGAATACGTCGCGGCTCTCGGGCACATAGCCCAAGCCGGCACGCGCGCGCGCATGGACAGGCTGGCCCAGCATCTCGTGACCGTGCACCCGCACGCTGCCGGTGCACTGCACCCAGCCCATGATGGCGCGCGCCAGCGTGGAGCGGCCCGCGCCGTTGCGCCCCAAGACCGCCACAATTTCACCCGCACCCACCCGGCCATCGACACCATGCAGGACCTGGCTTGTGCCGTACCAGGCTTGCAGACCGGTGATCTCAAGAGCAGGCTTATCCGCGTCCATAGTCAGACCCCCGTTCCGAGATAGGCCGCTTGTACAACCGGGTCGGCACGTACCGCCTGCGGCGCACCGAACGCGATGATGCGTCCCTGCACCAGGACGGCAATGGTGTCGGCGAGTTCGGTGACCACCTCCATGTCGTGCTCCACCAGCAGCAGGGTTTTTCCCACTGTGGCGCTACGGATCAACCCGGTGAAATGCGCCGCCTCGGAACGGTTCATGCCGGCCGTAGGCTCGTCGAGCAACACCACATCGGCCCCGCTGCCCAGAGTGATTCCCAGTTCCAGCGCGCGCTGCTGCGCATAGGGAAGATGCACGGCCGGGGTCTGTGCTTGCGCGGTCAAACCCACGCGCTCCATGAGCGCATCGGTACGGGTCTTGGCGTCAAGCAAAGAGCCGAGCAGCCGCAATACGGTATAGCCGTAGCCCAGGCTCCACAGCACGCTGCAGCGCAGGTTCTCGTACACGCTGAGTTGAGGAAACACATTGCTGATTTGAAAGCTGCGCGCCAGCCCCAAGCGGGCGATCTCAAAGGGCTGCAAACCGGTAATGCTGCGCCCATGCAGTTCAACCATCCCAGCGCTGGGCAAGGTATGCCCGCTGATCAGGTTGAACAGCGTGGATTTGCCCGCACCGTTGGGGCCAATCAGCGCCACCCGCTCACCCGCTTGCACACACAAATCGACGCCGCAGACGACCTCGGTGGCACCGAAACGCTTGTGCAGCGCCCGCAAGGCCAGCGCCGGGGGTGGCGTCACCCGATTCCCCGCGCAAGGGTCGGTTGTGCGCCAGACCCCGATGCAGCCTTGGCTTGCGCATAGCGCGCCGCACACCGTGGGTACAACCATACCCACGGCAAGCCACCGGCCAACAGCAGGCCCAGCGCAGTCAGCCAGCTCCCGGGCGCGGCAGTGTCCAGCACCAGGCCGAGAAAAGTGAATGCGCTTGCGCTGGCGGCGTGGAGTTGCTGGTGGTACAGCATCTCGATAGCCAGCGCCGCACCCCAAAGCGCCACCGCAGCGCACGCAGCCAGCGCGCCATAGCAGGGCAGCAAGGGCATCAGTCGGCCGCTGTGCGCCAGACGCACTTGCTGCGCCAGCACCCCGGCCAGACCACCGGGCGCATACACCACCACCAGCACAAAGCCCAACCCCAGGTACAACAGCCAGGCCTTCGTCCCGGCGCTGAGCAGTACGGTGCACACGACCATCAACACACCACCCAGCACCGGTCCGGCAAAGTTGGCCGAGCCACCGAGCACTGTGAACACCAGATACGCCGCAGAGCGGGCCGAACCCACCGCCTCGGCATTGACGATCTCAAAATGCAGCGCTGCCATACCGCCCGAGATGCCAGCGAAAAAGCCAGCCAGCAGCATGGCCAGGTACCGTACCCGCTGCGGGTCGTAGCCAATCGACGCGACCCGCTGCGGGTTGTCGCGTACCGCCTGCAGCAGCTGCCCCAGCGGTGTACGGGTAAACAGGTACATCAGAAGCGCGCAGATCAGGGTGTACAACGCCAGCAGGTAGTACAGCTCTATCGTCGGCCCGAAACTCAGCCCCCAGACCACCTGGCCGTTGACCCGGTTGCCCGCGATCCCAGCCTCGCCTCCGAAAAATCCCGGCAGCAGCGTGGTCAGCGCATACACCAGTTCGCCCAAACCCAAGGTGATCATCGCAAAGCTGCTGCCCGCGCGCCGCGTGCTGGCATAGCCGAGCACCGCAGCACATGCCGCCCCGCCCAGACCGCCACACAGCGGCACCAGCGACACCGGCAACCAGCCCGCGCCCGCACTGAAAACATTGAGCGCGTGCATGGCGAAAAAACCACCCAGACCGGCATACACCGCATGACCGAAACTGAGCATGCCGCCCTGCCCGAACAGCAGGTTGAAGGACAAGCAGGCAACGATGGAAATACCCATTTGCGACAGCAGGGCCAGCGCAAAGCTGCCGCTGAAAAGCAAGGGCGCACACACCAGCAGCACGGCGCACACGGGCCAGACCATCCAGTCGCGCCAGCAAGACCCAACGTGCATACGGCTCAACCCAACCGCCGACCCAGCAAGCCCTGCGGACGCAGCACCAGCATGAACAGCATCAACACAAAGGGCAGCGCTGGTGCCAGCCGGGCCAGCGTTACGCCAGGCAAGAAGGGCACATCGGCCGCGACGGCTGCAGTTTGCAACAACCCGATCAGAAGTGAGGCGGCAAACGACCCGCGCAGGGACCCCAACCCGCCCACCACAACGACCACAAACACCATGACCCCCATACTCGTAGCCATGCCGGGCTCGGTCAGATAGGTACTGCCGCCCACCACACCAGCCAGCGCGGCCAGCGCAGCCCCTGCGCCAAAGAGCAGCATGTGCAGGCGCGGCAGGTCGTGCCCCAGGCTGTTGACCATTTCGGGATGGGTCAGCGCTGCGCGCACCACCAGACCGGTACGGGTGCGGGTCAGCAGCGCAGCGATTACCGCCAGCATCAGCAAGGACACCACCACCATCAGCGCGCGTGTGGCGGGAAACGGTGAACACGAGACTCCCAGGGCGGCATCGGCCAGGCTGCACACACCATCGGGCGGCGCGCCCCACACCACACCCAAGCCCTCGCCGGCACGCTGCACCAGCGTGAATGCCGGGCCTTGCAGCAGCGCGGGAACGCGGAAGTCCAAGGCCGAGCGGCCCCAGATCAGCTGCACGATTTCGAGCACTACGTAGGACAGGCCAAAGGTCACTAGCAACTCCGGCACGTGACCGAGCGCATGGACCCGGCGCAAGCACAGGCGTTCAAACAGTGCGCCCAGCACACCTACCGCCAAGGGGGCAAGTACCAGCGCAGCCCAGAACCCCCATCTGTGCGCGATACTGAAACCCAGGTACGCGCCCAGCATGTAAAAACTCGCATGGGCGAAATTGAGCACACCCATCATGCTGAAGGTCAGGGTCAGGCCGGCGCTGAGCATGAACAGCATCAGGCCATAGCTCAGGCCATTGAGCGCCGTGGTGATGAAAAACTCCATGCCGTGCGATCAGGCAGCGCGCCGCCGCGCTGCCATGGGGCTTAGTGCGCGGGCAGCCGGTAATCAGCCAGCATCTCGCGCAGCTTGGTCTTTTGCATCTTGCCGGTTCCGCCCAGTGGAATCGCGTCGACAAAAAGCACATCGTCCGGAATTTGCCATTTGGCAGTCTTCCCCTCGAAGAACGCCAAAACGGCTTCTCGGGTGACTTCCGAGCCGGGCTTTTTTACCGCCACCAGCACCGGACGCTCGTCCCACTTGGGGTGGGCCATACCGATGCAGGCGGCCATGGCAATCGCCGGGTGGGCCATGCCGATGTTCTCGATATCAATGGAGCTGATCCACTCGCCACCGGACTTGATCACATCTTTGCTGCGGTCGGTAATCTGCATATAGCCGTCCGGGTCGATGGTGGCCACGTCGCCGGTGGGGAACCAGCCTTCGACCAGCGGCGAGCCGCCCTCGTTTTTGAAATAGGCACTCAAAATCCACGGGCCTTTCACCAGCAAATCGCCGTAGGCTTTGCCGTCCCAGGGCAACTCCGCCCCATCGTCGTCCACGATCTTCATGTCCACGCCATACATGCCACGGCCCTGCTTGGCCCGTACTGTCATTTTTGCGGCCTCGTCCAACGCCTGGTGCTTGTTCTTGAGCGTACACACCGTACCCAGTGGCGACATTTCCGTCATACCCCAGGCATGCAGGACTTCCACGCCATAGTCATCATTGAAGGCAGCCAACATGGCGGGCGGACAAGCCGATCCGCCAATCACCGTGCGCTTGAGCGACGAAAACCGCAGTCCCCCCTGGCCCATGTGTGCCAGCAGCATCTGCCATACCGTTGGCACACCGGCGGCGAAGGATACCTGCTCGCTCTCGATCAGCTCGTAAATCGATTTGCCATCCATGGCCGGGCCGGGAAACACCATCTTTGCGCCGGTCATCGCGCAGCCATAGGGCAGCCCCCAAGCATTGACGTGGAACATGGGCACCACCGGCAACACGCTGTCGCGGGCGCTGAGGTTCAGCGCATCCGGCATCGCGCAGCCAAAAGCGTGCAGCACAGTAGAGCGGTGGCTGTACAAAACGCCTTTGGGGTTGCCGGTCGTGCCGCTGGTGTAGCACAGGCTGGATGCGGCGTTCTCGTCAAACATCGCCCAGGTGTAGTGCGTGGGCTGGGCCTGCACCAGCGCCTCGTAACTGTGCAGATTCGGTATGCCGCTGTCGGCGGGCAGCTTGTCGGCATCGCAGAAAGCCACGTAATGTTGGATCGTGCTGCAGCGGCCGTGAATGGCTTTGACAATAGGCAAAAAAGTCATGTCAAAACACAGCACCTGGTCTTCTGCATGGTTGGCGATCCAGACGATCTGGTCCGGATGCAGGCGCGGGTTCAGCGTGTGCAGCACCCGGCCCGATCCGCTGACGCCAAAGTAAGCCTCCAGGTGCCGGTAGCCGTTCCAGGCGAGGGTGGCAACCCGGTCACTGAACTGCAGGCCCAAGGCGTCGAGCGCGTTGGCCACCTGGCGCGCGCGCTGGGCGACCTGCGCGTAGTGGGTGCGGTGGATATCACCCTCTACCCGGCGCGAGACGATTTCGGCGTCACCGTGGTGGCGTTGCGCGAATTCAATCATCGACGAAATCAGCAGCGGCTGGTCTTGCATGAGTCCGAGCATGAAAACAACTCCAGTGTGGGCGCAGGGCCGTGGCAGAAAAATGCGTTCGCATGGTAATTCAGAACCACACAGCGCCCGGTGAAGGGATTCGTCGACAATGCGCCCCATGCTCGTTGCCGACCATCAAGTGTCCACCTCCCATGCCGCCGCCGCGTCAGCCGTGGCAGCGGCATCGCCCTTTGATACCGCACGGATGCGCCAACTGGGCGCGGCTTTTTTTGCAGACCACAACCCGACTCCGTTGACAGAACCTCACTGGATTGCCCATGACCACCCGACCGCCCGCGCGCTGGACCTGCCCGCAGGCTGGGCGCAGGACGCAGCCTGGCTGCACACGCTCAGCGGCAACCCCGGTTTGCCGGTGCAGCCGATGGCCACTGTATACAGTGGCCACCAATTTGGCGTATGGGCTGGACAACTTGGCGACGGACGCGCGATTTTGCTGGGCGAGCGCCAAGGGCTTGAAGTGCAGCTCAAAGGCGCGGGGCCCACACCGTTTTCACGCCGCGCCGATGGCCGCGCGGTGCTGCGCAGCTCGGTGCGCGAATTTCTGGCCAGCCAGGCCATGCGTGGCTTAGGCATTCCAAGCAGCAGCGCCCTGTGCCTGATCGGTTCGCCGACCACCGTCTGGCGCGAGCAAGCGGAAACTGCCGCGGTGGTCACCCGCGTAGCACCCAGCTTTATCCGTTTTGGCCACTTTGAGCATTTCTCGGCCAAGGGTGACATCGAATCGCTGCAACAACTGGCCGATTTCGTCATCACCCACCATTACCCTGAGTGCCTGGCGGCTGATGAGCCGCCCTACCTGGCGTTGCTGCGCGCGGTCACGCAGCGTAGCGCCCAGCTGGTTGCGCTGTGGCAGTCCGTAGGCTTTTGCCACGGGGTTTTGAACACCGACAACATGAGCATCCTGGGCCTGACGCTGGACTACGGCCCTTTTCAGTTTCTGGACGCGTTTGATCCGGCACACATCTGCAACCACTCGGACACCCAGGGCCGCTACGCCTTCAACCGCCAACCGGGCGTGGTGTACTGGAACTTGTTTTGCTTGGGTCAGGCGCTGCTGCCACTCATCGACGACCACGACGCCACGGTGGCGGTGCTGGAAGCCTTCAAACCCGCCTATGCCCGGGCCTTTGATTTGGCTATGGCGCGCAAGCTCGGGTTCTCAGAAGCCGACCCGTCGCTCACCCCGTTGTACACCAGCGCCCTGGAACTGCTTGCCGCGCAGCGCGCGGACCTCACCCTGTTTTGGCGCCGCCTGAGCCTGCGTGCCGGCGGCAGCGAAGACAGCGCACAACGCGTGCAGGATCTGTTTGTTGACCCCAGCGCGGCCTTGGTTTGGTTGGATACTTTTGACCGCGCACACGCGCAACTGTCCGCGCTGTCGCAGCCTATTTCTATGCTGCGCACCAACCCCGCCGTGGTCTTGCGCAACCACCTGGGTGAACTGGCTATACGCGCCGCGCAGGGTGGCGACTTCGTCCCGCTTGCGCAGCTCCACCGCGCGCTGGATGCACCCTTTGATGAACCGCTTGCACACCCAGAATTCACCGCCCTGCCACCCGACTGGGCGCAAGGCATTGAAATCAGCTGCAGCTCCTGAACATCTAGCCCTTTCACCCGACTATCTATTGCGCCATGCCACCTGCCATCCAGAAAACCGACGCCCAATGGCGTGAATTGCTTGCCGCCAAAGGGGCCGAGCCCCTGGCCTTCCAGGTCACCCGCCACGCCGCTACCGAGCGCCCTTTCACGGGTCGGTATGAAACCCAGTGGGCTAGCGGCGTGTACCGCTGCATTTGCTGCGAGGCGTTGCTCTTCGAGTCCGGCACCAAATTTGACGCCGGATGCGGCTGGCCCAGCTTCCACACACCGGCCGATCCGGACGCCATCACCGAACACCGCGACGCCAGCCTGGGCATGGTGCGGGTGGAAACGGTGTGCACCCAATGTAGCGCGCATCTGGGCCATGTGTTTGACGACGGCCCGGCTCCCACCGGCTTGCGCTACTGCATGAATTCGGCCTCGCTGCACTTTGAGGCAGCTGGTCCTGATAGCGACACCCAAAAATGAAACTGCTACTCGACTTCTTTCCCATCCTGCTGTTTTTTGTCAGCTACAAGCTGTCTGACATCTACACCGCAACCGCCGTGCTGATGGCCGCCACAACTGTGCAAATGGCGGTGATTTACCTGCGCGAGCGCAGCCTGCAAACCATGCACAAGGTCACGCTGGTGCTGGTGCTGGGTTTCGGCGCGATGACGCTGGGTCTGCACGATGAGCGCTTCATCAAATGGAAACCCACGGTTCTGTACTGCGGCATGGCGCTGGCGCTGGCACTGGCCACCTGGGTTTTCAAAAAATCA
Organism: Comamonas sp. lk; assembly: GCA_945860595.1. Taxonomy (GTDB): domain Bacteria; phylum Pseudomonadota; class Gammaproteobacteria; order Burkholderiales; family Burkholderiaceae_C; genus Allorhodoferax. The sequence continues at coordinate 80,468 of CAMAQV010000005.1, read as the reverse complement.
CCGATCAAGGGCCTGCTCGGCAGCCAGCTGGAATTGCCTGACCCCGTGTGGAGTCGCCTGAATGGGGCCTGGGTTCTGTACTGCGCTTTCATGGCGCTGGCCAATGCCTACGTGGCGCACAACTTCACAACCGAAGAATGGGTGGACTTCAAACTGTGGGGCTATATATTTCCCTTGGCCTTTATCCTTGGGCAGGGTATTTACATCTCCCGCCACATGCAGGCCAGCGCCGACGACGAGGTGGCGCCGTGAGTGATATCCGCACCGCAGACATCGAGGCGCGCCTGCGTGGGCACTGCGCACCCACTGCCCTGGACGTGCTGGACGAGAGCGCGCAACATGCAGGCCACGCCGGTGCCGACGCAAGCGGTATCGGCACGCATTTCCGGGTACGGATTGCTTCACCTTTGTTTACCGGTTTGTCCCGCGTGGCGCGCCACCGCCTTGTGTATGATGCCCTGCACGATTTTCCAGAGCGTGGCCTGCACGCCCTTGCGATCGAAATCCTGGCCTGATGGCTTTTCAAACATTTCCCCCAATCGGTTTTCTCTGTCCCCCTCCCACTAAGGAATTTGCATGACAACGTACTTCACCCGCAGCGCCATGGTCGCGCTGCTCGCTGCCGCCAGCCTCGGTGCCATGGCGCAAAACATCGCCATCGTCAATGGCAAAGCGGTTCCGACCAGCCGCCTGGACGCCATGCTGCGCCAAATGGAGCGCGCCGGCAAGCCCGCGCCTGCGGACGCTGCAGCACAAATCAAAGACCGTCTGGTGCTGTTTGAAATCCTCAGTCAGGAAGGGCAGAAGCGCGGCCTGGATGCCACCGACGACTTCAAAGCGCAAGTCGAGTTGATCCGGCAAAACCTGCTGGTCAATGACGTGATGGCCGACTTCCAGAAAACCCATGCACCCACCGACGCCGAAGTCCAGGGCGAGTACGACAAATTCGCAGCGGCCAACAGCGGCAAGGAATACAAAGCCAGCCACATCCTGGTCGGCAAAGAAGACGAAGCCAAGAAAATCATTGCCCAGTTGAAAAAAGGCGGCAAGTTTGCGGACATCGCCAAAAAATCGTCTAAGGACACCGGCTCAGGAGCCAAAGGCGGCGAGTTGGAATGGGCCAGCCCAAGCTCCTACGTCAAGGAATTTTCCGATGCGATGGTGGTGCTGGGCAAAGGCAAAACGAGTGAAACACCGGTGAAGTCGCAGTTCGGCTTCCACATCATCCGTGTGGACGACGTGCGGGAAGCCCAGTTGCCCAAGATCGAAGATGTCAAGCCACAAATCGTGCAGCAGCTGATGCAGCAAAAAAGCAGTGCCTACATTGAAGAGCTGCGGGCCAAGGCCCGGATCGAATAAGGCATAGCGCGGTAGCACACGCTACGGCAGCAAAAAGCCCGGTTCAACCGGGCTTTTTTTCGTCTGAGCGCGCTAGCCCACCCACTTGCGCGCGTTACGCCAGATCTGCGCCCAAGGGCTGGCCGCGTCCAGATCCAAGGAGGTCCAGCTCATCTGGATGTTGCGAAACACCCGCTCAGGGTGGGGCATGAGAGCGGTGAAGCGGCCGTCGGCGGTGGTGACGCCCGTCAGCCCGCCTGGACTGCCGTTGGGGTTGAAGGGGTAGGCCTCGGTGGGTGCGGCGTGGTGGTCCACAAAACGCAGCGCTGCCAGCGCCTGCGCCGCATCGCCGCGGCGGGCGAAGTTGGCGAAGCCCTCACCGTGCGCCACCGCCACGGGCAGGCGCGCTCCAGCCATGCCACGCAAGAAGATCGAGGGCGAATCCAGTACCTCGACCAGGCTCAGGCGTGCCTCAAAGCGCTGGCTCTGGTTGGTCGTGAAACGCGGCCAGTGCTGCGCGCCGGGGATGATGTCGGCCAGCTCGGCAAACATCTGGCAGCCGTTGCACACGCCCAGCCCGAAGGTATCGCTGCGGGCGAAAAACGCCTGGAACTGCGCAGCCAGCGCCGGGTTAAAGGTGATGGAGCGGGCCCAGCCTATGCCTGCACCCAGGGTGTCGCCATAGCTGAAGCCACCGCAGGCGACCACGCCTTGGAAGTCGGCCAGCTTGGCGCGGCCGCTTTGCACATCGCTCATGTGCACATCAAATGCGTCAAAACCGGCCTGCGTGAAGGCGTAGGCCATCTCCACGTGGGAATTCACGCCCTGCTCGCGCAGAATGGCCACTGCCGGGCGGCGCAGCAGCAGCGCCGGGGGATGGGCCAGCAGTGTCTGAACCGGCTCCGGCAGATGGATGTGCAGGCCCGGGTCATCCGCACGTCCGGCAGCTGCGTGCTCCGCATCGGCACAAGCCGGGTTGTCACGCTGCTGGCAGATCTTCCACGAGACGCTGTCCCAAACCTGCTGTAAATCGTCCAACGAGGCACTGAAAATCGCCCGGGCGTCGCGCCAGATTTGCAGCATGCCCTTGCCCGCTTCCATGCTGCTGCTCTGGGGCCGGGTGGATCCAATCACATGGCTGTGCTGGGCCAGGCCGTTTTCGCGCAGCACCTGCATCACGGCCGCCTTGTCGGCGCTACGCACCTGCAGCACCACGCCGAGCTCCTCGTTAAATAGGGCCTGCAGGGTGCGCTCCTCGCGCCGCGCGCCGACCTGGGTCGCCCAGTTTTTGCTGTCGCCCACGTCCATGCGGCTGTCGGACAGGCCATCACCTTCCAGCACCAGCATGTCCACATTCAGCGCCACGCCGACGCGTCCGGCAAAAGCCATTTCAGCCACCGTGGCCAGCAAGCCGCCGTCGCTGCGGTCGTGGTAAGCCAGAATTTTTCCTTCGGCACGCAAGGCGTTAACGGCCTTGACCAAAGCGACCAATTGCGATGGATCGTCCAGGTCAGGCACTGCGTCGCCAACCTGATCCAGGGTTTGGGCCAGCACGCTGGCCGCCATGCGGTTCTTGCCCTGGCCCAGATCAATCAGCAGCAGCACGCTGTCCGCTTCGCGATCGAGCTGCGGGGTCAGCGTGCCACGCACATCGGCCAGACTGACAAACGCGCTGACGATGAGCGAAACCGGTGCGCTGACTTTTTTCACTTCCGCCGAGTCCGGATCGCTCCATTGGGTGCGCATGGACAAAGAGTCTTTGCCCACAGGAATCGAGATGCCCAGAGCCGGACACAGCTCCATGCCAACGGCCTGCACCGTGGCGTAGAGCGCGGCGTCTTCACCCGGTTCGCCGCAGGCCGCCATCCAGTTGGCCGAGAGCTTGACGCGCGACAAGTCCATGGGTGCGGCCAGCAAATTGGTAATAGCCTCGGCCACCGCCATACGACCCGAGGCGGGGGCGTTGAGCGTGGCCAGCGGCGTGCGCTCGCCCATGGCCATGGCCTCACCAGCAAAGCCCTGGTAATCGGCCAGCGTTACCGCGCAATCGGCCACCGGCACCTGCCAGGGGCCGACCATCTGGTCGCGGTGGGTCAGGCCGCCGACGGTACGGTCACCAATCGTGATCAAAAAGCGTTTGGAGGCGACCGTGGGATGGGCCAGCACCTGCAGCACGGCGTCTTGCAGGGTCAGCGCACCCAGTTGCAAAGGCGGGAAGTGGCGTTGCAGGCTGCGCACGTCGCGCTGCATTTTGGGCGGCTTGCCCAGCAGCACGTTCATGGGCATCTGCACCGGCGCGTCGCCCTGTGCATCGGCCAGCAGCAAATCACGCGCCTCGGTGGCCACGCCGACCACGGCAAAGGGGCAGCGTTCGCGCGCACACAAAGCTTCAAAACCCGGCAGTGCATCGGGGCTGATGGCCAGCACGTAGCGCTCCTGGCTCTCGTTGCACCAAATTTCTTTGGGTGCCATGCCGGTTTCTTCCAGCGGCACCGCGCGCAGGTCAAAACGGGCACCGCGCCCGGCGTCATTGGTGAGTTCGGGAAAGGCATTGGACAGACCGCCAGCACCGACGTCGTGAATCGCCAATATCGGGTTGTTCTCCCCTTGCAGCCAGCACTGGTTGATGACCTCCTGCGCGCGGCGCTGGATTTCGGGGTTGCCGCGTTGTACGGAGTCAAAGTCCAGATCTGCCGCGTTGGTGCCGGTGGCCATGGAACTGGCGGCACTGCCGCCCATGCCAATACGCATACCCGGCCCGCCGAGTTGCACCAGCAGGCTGCCAGCGGGAAATTCAATTTTGTGGGTCTGCCCGGCATCAATCACACCCAAACCACCGGCAATCATGATGGGCTTGTGGTAGCCGCGCTGCACGGTGTCGATGTCGCTGACCGCCGCTTGTTCGTATTCGCGGAAGTAGCCCAGTAAGTTGGGCCGGCCAAACTCGTTGTTAAAGGCGGCTCCCCCCAGCGGGCCGTCGACCATGATGTCCAGCGCGCTGGCGATGTGCGCGGGTTTGCCAAACGCCCGTCCAGCTTGCGGCCACAGCCGCGAGACGCTGAAACCGGTGAGCGCGGCCTTAGGCTTGGAGCCGCGCCCGGTGGCCCCTTCGTCGCGAATCTCGCCGCCCGCGCCGGTGGATGCACCGGGGAAAGGCGAAATCGCCGTGGGGTGGTTGTGGGTTTCAACCTTCATCAGAATGTGCTGGGTCGCTGGCTGGGCCGTGTAGCGCGGCGAGACCACGGTGCCGCCGGGTGCAGCGGCCACTGCCGCAAAACGCTGCACCTGCGCACCCTCCATCACCGAGGCGTTGTCCGAATACGCCACCAGCATGTGCTGGGGATTGGTCTGGTGGGTGTGACGGATCATGCCGAACAGGCTATGGGGCTGGTCTTGCCCGTCGATGCGGAAGCTGGCGTTGAAAATTTTGTGGCGGCAGTGTTCGCTATTGGCCTGGGCGAACATCATCAGCTCGACATCGGTGGGGTTGCGCTGCAAGCCGGTGAAGGCGTTCACCAGGTAGTCCATTTCATCGTCAGCCAGCGCCAGACCGAAGCGGGTATTGGCCTGCGCCAGCGCGGTACGCCCGCCGCCGAGTACGTCGACATGCTCCATGGGCGCGGCCTGCAAAGGCGTGAACAAGGCGTGCGCGGCGTCCACGCTGGCTAGGGCGCTCTCGGTCATGCGGTCGTGCAGCAACGCGGCAGCGGCGGCCCATTGCGCCGGGCCCAGCGTGGGCTTTGAGAACAAGCTGCTGCGCAAGCCGATGCGGTAGGCGACCACCCGCTCAATGCGCGCCACCGCGAAGCCGCAATTGCGGGCGATGTCGCTGGCTTTGGAAGCCCAGGGTGAGACTGTGCCCAGGCGGGGGGCGACCACACACAGGGCAGCGCCATCCAACGCGGCAGGGGCCGGGTCACCATATTCGAGCAATGCCGCCAAGCGCGCATGCAGCGCGGCATCGGGCGCGGTGTGCGATGCCACCAGGTGCACATACTGCGCGCTGATGCTGGCGATGTCGGCGCTCACCCCCTGCAGGGCCGCCAGCAGACGCGCCGCACGGAAAGCGGGCAAGGCGTTACCGCCGGAAAAGGAGCTGATATGCAGGGTCACGGGAATGGAAGGAGGTAGGGGGCGGAGACAGCCCGCTGGGGGCCGCGCAAGTGCCCGGATTTTAGCCAGCGCCCCCGGCGCGGCTCAAAAAAAGCCGGCGTAGCGCTGCAGTTCCCAGTCGCTGACCTGCTGGCTGTAGGCATCCCACTCGGCGCGCTTGATCTCCAGAAAAAGCTGGCAAAACGCATCGCCCACTAGGCCGCGCAGCGCCGCGTTGTCCTGCAAGGCGTCCAGCGCCGCCGCCAAATCGCGCGGAAGGCGTGGGGGCATGGGTGCGCCGCTGGCATGGCGTTGGTACAGATCTTCGTCGCAGAGCGCGGGCGGCGCCATGCGCTGGTCTATGCCGTCCAGCCCGGCGCACAGGGTGGCGGCAAGGGCTGCGTAAATATTACAAGACGGGTCAGGCAGGCGCCATTCCATGCGCCCGGCCACGGTGCGAACCAAGCAGGTGCGGTTGTTGTCGCCCCAGGCTTTCCAGACTGGCGACCAGGTGGTGCCCGAGACACTGCTGCTGGCCGCCAGGCGTTTGTAGCTGTTGGCGGTTGGGGCGCACAGGGCGCTGAGCGCGTCGGCATGGTGCAGCAAACCGGCAGCGAATTGCTGGCCCAGTGGGCTCAAGCCCAGCAGGCCACCCGCCTGGCTGAACACCGCACGGCCTTCGGAATCGGTGATGCTGAGGTGGAAATGCAAGCCGCTGCCCGGTGCCCCGGCGAAGGGCTTGGGCATGCAGCTGAACACCGCACCGTGCTGCGCGGCCACCGCGTGCGCGGCTTGCTTGAACAGCATGAAACGGTCGGCCGCAGCCAGCGCATGGTCAAACCGGTAGTTGATTTCGTACTGGCCGCAGGCGTCTTCATGGTCGATTTGCTGCAAATCAAAACCCAGGGCCACCAGGGTGCTGCGCATGCCGTCCAGAAAACCCTGGTTGCGCAGAATGGTGCGGATGTCGTACGAGGGTTTGTCCAAGTTGTCGTACTTATCGGCGAGCTGCCAGACTGATGGAGCGAGCCCGGCATCTACGGCCTTCAACAAAAAGAACTCGGGCTCAATGCCCACCCAAAGCTTCCAGCCCCGGGCATCGAGCCGGGCCACGGCCGCTTTCAAAACCTGGCGCGAACAGGTATCGAGCGGCTGGCCACCGGCAAAGCCATCGCAGACCGCGTGCGCTACGCCGGGCATGTAGGGCAAGGCCCGAAGACTCTCGGGCTGTATGCGGCCGTAGTACTCGCTGCGCGGGCCCATGCGCGGCAAGCCGGTGCCCCAGATGCTGGGGCCGGAAAAGCCCGCACCCTGTTCGATCCATTCCCCCAGATTGCCCACTGGCACCAGCTTGCCCTTGGCCACGCCGTGGATATCGCAAAACTGCGCCAGGATAGAGTGCAGGCCCTGGGCCTGGAGGGTGGATGCGATGTGGGCGTGGGGCATACAGAGGCGCGAATAAAAAGGCCCGCGAAAGCGGGCCTGTTAAATGGGGACTAGTTTAGAACGAAAGCATCAGAGCGGTGCTGATAGTGGTTTTGTCCTTGCGGTAGGTAACGCCGTCGTAGTCCAGGAAGTTGTAACCATCTGACAGGTCTAGACGGTACTCGGTCTTCCACTGGGTATTGGAGTTGATCTGGTAATTGGTACCGAATGTCATACGGGTGAGGTTGGCGCCGGTGGTGGCGTAGGTGGTGTCAGCGTCGGTATCGTAGGAGCCCGTTGAATCCGTGCGCTTGGGTCCGAGTCCAACTGTGGAGTATGAGTCTCCGCCGTTGTAGGCATAGGTGCCGCCACCATTGTTGCTGTTCCAAATGTAATCCCCACGCGCCATTAACTGGAGGCGAGGAAGCACTTTCACACCAAAAAATCCCGACACACCCGTCCAGTTGGCAGTGCCTCCGTTGGCTGCAGCGCGCGCCTCTTGTCCTGCTGTTATCTGGCCGTTGAATTGGTAGTCACCTCGGCTCAGACCCGCATCGAGAGCCATGATGGTGAAGTTGCGATTCATGGAACCATGCAAGCCGGACAAGGCCACGTAACTTGTATCACCGACGTACCAATCCGCACGGTACGCCAATGCGACAGTTTTCACCGAGGAATTCGCGGCATTGATCGGATCAACGTTGTCCGCCGCGCTGTCGTAGCCACCATCAACGTTTCCAATCAACCACTTGAAAGCGGCGTTACCACCATCAAGGCTGTAGGACATTCCGACACCCGTGTACGCAGTAGCCCCCGCCAAATCAAACAAGGCGTTATGGGTGATCAGCTGGTTACCCAGTGTCGAATCAGCGTGCGGAAACGAGTATTCATAACCTTGAAAGTCGGGCATAAAGCCCGCAATCAATCGGCGCTCTTTAGTCAGTGGCACTGAAACCGAAGCCTCATGCACCATAGATGTGGCACCCGGCAGCAAGCGTAAAGTCCAATCCACTCCCTCGCCATCTTGCGACTCTTTGGTGATCTGCACCATGCCATAACCAGCGTAGTCGTTAGTCGAAGAATATCCGGAGCTTGCGATGGCGGAATTGCTGCGGTCAATGTTGTTGTAGCTCAAGGTCGTCTCAATCACCCCATTGATTTTCATCCCCTGAAAGCCCGAAGCCTCGGCTGTGTTCTCGGCCAGATCCATTTTTTGTTCTATGCGATTGACCTGCTGGCTGAGCGGCGTGGTGTCGGCCGCCTGGTCCATGCTCTCGACCTTTTTCTGCAAGAGCTGCAACTGGGCTTTGAGCGCTTCGATCTCTTGCTTGAGATCAGCCGCAGATTGGGCAAAAGCATGTCCCAGCGGAAAGGCGCAGGCCAGGGCAACTACCAGTAATTTTTTTTGAAGCCGCATTTCACTCTCCTCTATGGTTCGAACAACCGAGCAATATCTTAATGGACCTATGGGTGCGCGCAGCCCCACTGAATGGGCACACGGTACCACAGGGTGACGGTGCGCGGGTGGCCCAAAAGGCCGGACTTTACGGGGCAAACCCCTAGCGCTACTGAACGGATAGCAAGTAATATGGAATTTGGCTGCGGTTCGGCGCACGCAGCCAGCGGCGCCGTGATGTGGCGGCGCAGACCGTTTTCAGCAACAGGCGCCCAGAAAGGCTTTTTATGTCTTCCATCTCTGCCCACAGCCGCTGGCTGGCCGGTACTGCTGCCGCTTTATTGATCGCCCTGACAGGACCAGCGCAGGCGCAGACCACCCTGAAAGTGCTGAATTGGTCCGAGTACATCGGAGCGGAAACGGTTGCTAAATTTGAAAAAGCAACCGGCATCAAAGTGGTCTACAGCATTTTGGACAGCGACGACACGTTGCAGGCCAAGCTGCTCAGCGGCAACAGCGGCTACGACGTGGTGTACCCCAGCTCCAATTACATGGCCAAGCAAATCAAGGCCGGGGTGTTTGAGCCGATCGACTGGGCGCAGATCCCCAACAAAAAGTTTTTGGACGCCGCTGTGATGGCGCAAACCGCCAAAAACGACCCGGACAACAAGTACGGCGTGCCCTACGTCTGGGGTACCGAGGGCATGATCATCAATATGACCAAGGCGCGCCAGGCCTGGGGCGGCGACTTACCTCCGCTGAGCTTTGACCTGCTGTTCAAGGCGGAGAACGCGCAGAAGCTGCAAAAGTGCGGCATCGCGCTGATCGACCAGCCCAGCGAAGCCAGCACCATGCTGGCCTATATGGGCCGCGACCCCAACAGCCCCAAACTCAGCGACACCGAAGACGCGTTCAAAGAGCTGGCGAAGATCCGCCCCTACATCAAGCTGTTCTCCAACAACGTGATCCAGGACGTGGCCAGCGGTGATATTTGCATCACAACCGGCTGGTCTGGCGACTACAACGTGATGAAGCGACGCGCCAAGGCGGCGGGCAAAGACTTCGATATCCGCTATGCCACGCCCAAGGGCGCGACCGGCCTATGGTTCACCATGATGGGCATACCGAAGGACTCCAAAAACAAGGAGGCGGCGCACAAGTGGATCAACTTTCTGCTGTCGCCGGAGATTGCCGCAGAGAACACCAACGAGATCACCTACACCAGCGCCGTAGGTGCGGCTCGCACACTGATCAAGCCCGAGCTGGCCAATGACCCATTTTTGTATCCCAGCGAGGCGCAGATGGCAGAGTATTTCGCCTTCAAGCCACAAGACACCGGCTTGCTGCGCGCCACCAACAAGCTGTGGCTGCGCTACAAGTCCGGGCTTTAAGCCGTCACTGTGGCGGGCTCGACGCGGTAGCCTAGATCGCGCTCGATGTCGCGCAGGGTGCGCACAATGCCTTCGCGCATGATGTCGAACATCTGATCAATCTGCGCGTGGGTAATGATCAAGGCCGGTGAAAAGACGCACTGGTTGACGATGGGGCGCAGCATCAGGCCCAGCGCCTGGCAATGGCGGTCAATGCGCGCGCCCAGGTCGGCATCAAAGGCCAGATGTTCCAGGGGCGTCATGCCGCTGCGCTCCACACCGCGCACCGTGCACTCCACACAACCCAGCAGCCCCATGCCACGGGTGTCAACCACCAAGGGAATATCGCGCAAAGCGTGCAGGCGCGCCTGGAAGTGGGGCGCCAACGCGCGCACTTTTTCCAGCAGCCCCTCGCGCTCGATGATCTCGATGTTTTTCAGCGCAGCGGCGCTGCAAACCGGGTGACCGGAATTGGTATAGCCGTGGGCGAAAGAGCCGCCCTTGGCCTTATCACCCGACACCTGGGCAAAGACCCGGTCGGCGATCAGGCAGGCACCCAAGGGCAGGTAGCCGGAGGTGATGCCCTTGGCGCAGGTGACGATGTCCGGCTCCACACCAAACACCTCCTTGCTGGCAAACCAGTGACCCAGACGGCCGAATGCGGTCACCACTTCGTCGGCGATGAACAGCACGTCGTGCTTGCGGCACACCTCCCAAACCCGGCGGAAATAGCCATCGGGTGCGACGATCACGCCACCCGATGCCTGCACGGGCTCGGCAATGAATGCGCCCACCCGGTGCGCGCCAATTTCCAGAATCTTGGCCTCCAGTTCGGCTATGCGGGCATCACAAAACGCCTCGACCGACATGCCCTCGGGTCGACGTCTTGGGTTGACGCTGGACAAAAGGTGCGCGTGCGGCATGCTGATGTCCAGAAAGCTTTTGTCGCGGTCTTTTCCGGCCACCATACCAGTGAGGTAGCTGCTCCCGTGGTAGGCGTCGGCGCGGGAGATGATGTGCTTTTTCTCGGGTCGGCCCAGCACGTTGTTGTAGTAGTGGACAAAGCGCAGCGCGGTCTCTACCGCCGTGGTGCCGCCCGTGGTCAGGAAGACATGGTGCATGTCGCCGGGTGCCATCTGCGCCAGCCGTGCGGCCAGTGCAGCCGGTGGCCCGGCGCTCAGCGCAAAGGGGTTGATATAGGTCAGCCGTGTGATCTGGGCGGCGATGGCATCGGCCATTTCCTGGCGTCCGTAGCCGATTTGGGTGCACCACATACCGGCCGGGCCGTCGATCATGCGGGCCCCGCTCTCGTCGTGCACGTAGATGCCCTCGGCATGCGTGATGACGGTGCGATGCGCCTGCCCGGCGCTGCCCATGTATTCCCAGGGGTGCATCCAGAACTGGCTGTCCTGGCTTTGGGTGGCGGAAAGGATGGGGGGCGGAGTTTCGTGCTGCATAGTCAGTATGGAGAGGAAATACGAGATGTGGGGGATACAGGGGATTTGCGGTGGAGCGCGGCCTGCGCCAGCAAGCGCGCTTGCGCCTGCTCACGCCGCATCAGATACCAGCTGTTGCCCACGACCCCGAGGCTGATCAGCCCGATGATGAGGCTTCCGACCGCGTTGATCTCCGGGTTCAGGCCCAGGCGCATGCGGGATAGCAGCACCAACGGGAGCGTGGCCGTCTCGGGGCCGGACAAAAAGGCCGACATGATCACGTCGTCGAGCGAAATCGTGAATGACAGCACCCACCCTGCAAACAGCGAGGGCGCAATCAGCGGCAGCGTGATATCGAAAAAAACCTGCAAAGGCGATGCGCCCAGATCGCGCGCCGCCTCGGTGAGCGAGCGGTCCATCGAAGACAGTCGGGCCTGCACGGTAATGGCCACATAGGACACGCAAAGCATAGTGTGGCCGATCCACATGGTCACCATGCCCCGGCCTTGTGGCCAACCCAGCGTTTGCTCCAGCGACACAAACAGCAGCAGCAAGGCAATACCGGAAATCACCTCCGGCAGCACCAGGGGCGCGTTGACCATGGCGGAAAACAGGGTGCTGCCCCTAAAGCGGCGGTAGCTGGCCAGCACATAACCAATCCAGGCCCCCACCACCACCGAACTGCAGGCGGTGGCCAGCGCCAGCGAAAAGCTGACCCGGCAGGCATCCAGGATTTCGTCGTCTTGCAGCAGCTTGGCGTACCAGCGCGCCGAGAAGCCGGTCCACTCACTGGCCAGCGGTGACGCGTTGAAGGAATACACCACCACGCTGACAATCGGCAGATAGAAAAACAGGAAAAGCAGGGCCAGGAAACTCCGGCCCAGCCAGATACCGCTGCGGTTCATGCCATCGCCCCCGTGCGGCTTTGCACGCGCTGGAACCAGGCCATTGGCACCAGCAGCAGGCCCACCATCACGCAGGTGGCGGCCGCCGCCAGCGGCCAGGCGATGCTGTTGAAAAAGTCCGACCACATCACCCGTCCGATCATCAGATCGCTGGGGCTGCCGAGCAGCTCAGGGATGACGTATTCACCGACTGAGGGTATGAACACCAGCAGACAGCCTGCGCTGATGCCGGGCAGGGACAACGGCAGGGTCACGGTGAGAAAAACCTGCCAGGGACGCGCACCGAGGTCGCGCGCGGCCTCGGGCAGGCTGCGGTCCATCTTCACCAGAAAGCCGAACAGCGGCAAGATCATGTAAGGCAGGTAGGAATACACCATGCCCATGTACAGGCCGAAGGTGTTTTGCATCAAATGCAGCGGTTCATCGCGCCAACCCGACCACAGCAGCAATTGGTTGGCCAGCCCCTGGTCCTTGAGGATGCCAACCCAGGCGTAAATGCGCACCAGGTACGAAGTCCAAAAAGGCAGCACCACGCCCATGAGAAGCAACTGGCGCACGCCGGGGCGGGCGTTGGCCATCAGCAAAGCTGCCGGATATCCCACCAGCAGACACAGCACGGTGGTGAAAAACGCCACCCGCAACGAACTGGCGTAGGCGGAAAAATAGATATCGTCCTGCACGATGGTGAGGTAGCTCTCCAGGCTCAGTTGCAGGCTGAATTGCTGGTCCTGGTAACTGAGCAGCGCGGTGTAGGGCGGCACCTGCATGGCCGACTGCGCGAAGCTGATTTTGAGCACCATCAAAAATGGCAGCATGAAAAACACCAGCAAAAACGCAAAGGGCAGCCCGATGGCCCAGGCGCGGGCGCTGGGCATGCGGGCATGGCGCCACCAGGGCGTGGGCTGCGGCACGTTCTGCGGTGTGGCCATCGCGCGCTAGTTCAAGACCACCAGGCTGCGCACCGACCAGTGCAGCGCCAGTTCGTCGCCGTAATCGGGTTCCTGGGCGAAGCCCGCCAGCACCTCGCGCGGCACATGGGCCATCACCACCCGCCCGGATGGCAGTCGCAGGTAGTACAGCGTGTAGCTGCCCATGTAGCCGATTTGCTCCACCACGCCGCGGGCGCAGTTGGACGTTGGCTCAGCGCGACCGGAGACCGGGACATCGGTATCGGCCGGCCGGGAGATGCGGATCCGCTCGGGCCGGATCGACACCGTCACCGGCTGCCCTTGGCGGGCACTGGCAAGGGCATAGGGCAGCTGCAAAGGCAGCGCGAGTTCGGCGCAATCCAGGGTGTCGCCCGCATGCGCAGTGAGCGTGCCCGTGAACACATTGGTGGACCCGATGAACTCCGCAGAAAACCGGGTGTTCGGCGCTTCGTACACGCTCTCGGGTGTGCCCATTTGCACGATCACGCCCTCGCTCATCACCGCCAGACGGTCGGTCATGGTCATGGCCTCTTCCTGGTCGTGGGTGACCATCAGGCAGGTCACGCCGACTTTTTGCAAGATGCTGCCCAGCTCGAACTGCGTGTGCTGGCGGATTTTTTTGTCCAGCGCCGACATGGGCTCGTCCAGCAGTAACAGTTTGGGCCGTTTGACCAGGCTGCGCGCCAGCGCCACACGCTGTTGCTGCCCGCCAGACAAATGGGCCGGCATAGCCGCGGCATAGCCACCCATTTGCACCAGCGCCAATGCTTCATCCACGCGTTCGCAGATCTGCGCGCGCGCCACACCCTCGCGGCGCAGGCCGTAGCCCACATTGGCGGCTACATCCATATGCGGAAACAGGGCGTAGGACTGGAACATCATGTTCACCGGGCGCTGATGGGCAGGCAAGTCAGTGATGTCCTGGCCGTCCAGAATGATGCGCCCGCTGGTAGGCGTCTCCAGCCCGGCCATGATGCGCAACAGGGTGGACTTGCCGCACCCGGAGCTACCCAGTAGAGCGAAAAATTCCTGGCGGCGAATCGAGAGACTGACCTTATCCACCACTGTGACATGGCCAAACTTTTTGCTCACCTCCTGCACCTGCAAAAAGCCGTCCTCCCCCAGCGTGCTCGACTGCATGGAAGGAATCTGGGGGCCGGTCATAGCGTGCTCATATCGTGATCATGGCGTGCTCATCCCCCGATCAAACCGGCCACGCCGCGCTTGAGCAGACTGCGGGCGATGATGATGCGCTGGATTTCGCTGGTCCCCTCCCATATGCGGTCGACCCGCAGTTCGCGGAAAAAGCGTTGGGCAGGGTTGCTGCGCATATAGCCGCGCCCGCCAAAAATTTGCACCACCCGGTCCGCCACGCGGTTAGCCATCTCGGATGCGTAGAGCTTGGCCATGGCGCAATGCGTGTGGATCAGCGCCACGGGCTCGCCGCGGTCCTGCATGGCCGCCGCTTCATAGGTCATCAGCCGCGCCGCCCACAGCTCGGTGATGCTGTCGGCCAGCATGGCCTGGATCATTTGGTACTGCGCAATCGGCTGTCCCGACACCACCCGTTTTTGGGCAAATTCGCTGGCCAGATCAATCAGCCGCGCCGCCGCGCCACAGCAGCGTGCCGCAATCATCAACCGCTCGCGCCGGAACCAGCTGCGCGTGTATTCCATGCCCGCACCCGGCGTACCGATGCGGTTGGCCAGCGGCACCGGCACTTCGTGCAGGCCATAGGTCGGGTGGTGCGAGGAATAGGTGTGGCCAAACAAGGGGTTGTCCAGCATCATGATCCCGGGGCTGTCTTTGTCAACGAAAAACAAGGCGTGCTGCTCCCCGTCAGCAGCGCCCTCCCCTTGGACCACCGCCTGCACAAAGAAAAAATCTGCTTTGTTGGCGCTGGTGACAAACCATTTTTCGCCGCTGATCAGGTAGCGCCCGTCCTCACGGCGGGCTGTGGTGCGAATGGACGCGTTGTCCGACCCGCCTTCGGCCTCGGTGATGGCGTAGCACTCGCGCCGCTCACCGCGCATCATGGGCAGCACGTAGCGCTCCAGCTGATCCGGGCTGCAGGCCTCAAACATCCAGGCCTGCGCCTCTGACATGCACCAGCACAGGGCGTTGGTCACCCGCCCCAACTGCTCCCACACTGCGGTTTGCGTCAACAAAGGCAGGGCCAGCCCGCCATGGGCCAGCGGCGCGTCCATCAAGGGAATACCCAGTTGCAGCGCGATACGCCGGTGGCGCGCGTACACATCGGGGGGTAGCTCGCCTTCGTTGAATTCCGCAGTTTCTTCGAAGGGCAGCAGCTCCTGGTCCGTAAAGGCGCGCGCCTTGCGCTGCCATGCCAGGGCGTCGTCGGACAGGGGATAGGCCATGGGTGGGTTCGCTGGGGCAGACAGGCCCGATGCGGGCCCGTTTGTGTTGAACGATAGTTTAGTAAGACTGCGCCGTCAATCCCCGATCGCCCAGCCGACACTAGGGCAAACCCCATGACGGGTCGATACGGATTGCCCAATGTACTAAACAGCCGTACAGTAAGCTCTGGTACTTGCGTACACGCGCTGCCATCGGGGCGCGCCGCGCCGGTATGGAGCATCCACATGGCAGGCACAGAAAAATACGATGTGATCGTGGTCGGTTCCGGCCACAACGGGCTGGTCAGTGCCTGCTACCTGGCGCGTGCCGGTCTGAAAGTGCTGGTGCTGGAGCGCAATGACTACATTGGCGGCGCAGCGGTCAGCCGCAGCCTGCACCCGGAATTCACGTACTCCAACTGCTCCTATGTGTGCAGTCTGTTGCGCCCCGAAATCATGCGGGCGCTGGAATTGCCCAAGTTTGGCTTGCAAGTCATCCCCTATGGCGGCGGCGCGGCGTTTACCAAAGACGGGCGGCACTTGGCGACCTACCCCAACCATGACGCGCAGCGGCGCGAATACGCGCGCCATTCGCCGCGCGACGCGCAGGCGTATGAGCGTTTTTCACGCGATGTGATGCGCCAGTGCAAGTTCATCAAACCCTTGCTGATGCGCACGCCGCCGGACCCGGCCTCCTTCAAGGCCACCGACATCATGGAGTTGCTCTACCTGGGACAGCGCTTCCACGCGCTGGGCGAGGAACGCATGCACGAGACCTTGCGTTTTTGGACCATGAGTGCGGCTGACTACCTAGACGAGTATTTTGAAAACGATCTGATCAAAGCCACCATGGCGGGGAGTTCCATCATCGGCACAGCGCTGGGGCCGCGTTCACCGGGAAGCGCCTACGTGCTGTTGCACCATTACATGGGTGACATCGATGATGCCGTGGGCTCATGGGGTTTTGCGCGCGGTGGTATGGGCGCGGTCACGCGGGCCATGTCGGACTCTTTGCGGGCCAGCGGCGGCGAGATCCGCACCGACAGCCCGGTGGCCCAGATTTTGTCGCGCAACGGGCGCACCTATGGCGTGGCTTTGCAATCGGGCACAGAGTTCTACGCCAGCACGGTGATCAGCAATATGGATGTCAAACGCACCTTCTTGCAGACGGTGGACGAAAAAGAGCTGCCGCCTGATTTTGTCAACCTAGTGCGGCGCTTCAAGATCCGCGGCTCCTCGGGCAAACTCAATATTGCACTGGACGGGCTGCCCCATTTCCCGGCCCTGCCCGCCGATTCCCCCGCCATTCGCGGAGATATGCACATCTCCGAGACCATGGACGAGATCGAGCGCGGCTACGACGACTGGAAAGCCGGGCGCTGGTCGCGCAAGCCCTATGTGGACATGCTGTTGCCGTCCATCATCGACCCCACCATGGCGCCCGAAGGCAAGCACTACATGTCGGTGTTCGTGCAGTACGCGCCCTACCACCTGGCCGATGGGCCGTGGGATGACGCCAAGCGCCAGGCCTTTGGCGACACGGTGATCAACGCCATCGCCGAACACAGCCCCAATTTCAAAAGCCTGATCCGCCACGCGGAAATCCGAACGCCCTGGGACATTGAAAACGAGGTCGGCCTGTCCGAGGGCAACATCTTCCAGGGCGAGCTGACCATGGACCAACTTCTGTTCAACCGCCCCATTCCCGGCTACGCCCAATACCGTTCGCCGATACGGGGCCTGTACCTGTGCGGCTCCAGCACCCACCCCGGCGGCGGGGTGATGGGCGCGCCGGGGGCGAATGCCGCGCGCACCGTGCTGGCCGATTTGAATCGCCGGGTGGCCGCATGAGTACCGCCTACGACGCCATCGTGATTGGTGCGGGGCATAACGGCCTGCTGTGCGCCTTGGACCTGGCGCGCGCCGGCCGGCGGGTGCTTCTATTGGAAGCGGCTGACCATGTCGGCGGCGCTGCTGCCACACGCAGCTTTGCGCCTGGCTTTCAGGTATCGGCCTGCGCCCACCTGCTGCACGGACTCCCCCGGTCGCTGGTGCAGGAATTGAACCTGAGTGCCCACGGCCTGCGCTTCGCCGCCACCCAGATCAGCACCTATGCCTTGGACCCGGCCGGTGGCGCCATCCGCATCGCAGGGGCGCAGGCCAGCGGCGCCGGTCTGGGTGCAGCTGATGTGGCGGCCTACGCCAGCTTGCGGGCCCGGATGGGACGCTATGCAGGGGTTTTTGCCACCTTGTTTTCGACTACGCCGCCACGCCTGTCGCTCAAAGGCTGGCGAGAGCGGTGGGACATGCTGCGCCTGGCACTGCGGCTGCGGCTGCTGGGCACCGCGCCCATGCGCGAGTTGCTGCGCATTGCCGGCATGAACGCCTATGACCTGCTTGATGACAATCTGCACAGTCCTTTGCTCAAAGGCGCGCTGGCCTTTGACGCCACCCTCGGCGCAGACTACGGCCCGCGCGCGCCCAGCACCGTGCTGACCTGGCTGCACCGGCTGGCCGGGGAGCAGCAAGCCGGCGCACTGGGTTTGGCCCAGCCGCGCGGCGGCATGGGCGCGCTGTGTGAGGCGCTGGCCACAGCCTGTGGCGCAGCGGGGGTTGAGATACGACTGCAAACCCGCGTGACGCGCATTGCGGTCAGCGGCGACCACGCCAGCGGCGTGGTGTTGGCAGACGGCCATACGGTCACAGCGCCGGTGGTGGTCAGCAGCGCGGCTTTGCGCGCCACCTTGCTCGGCATGTTGGGTGTTGAACATCTGGACGCCGGATGTGTGCGCCGCATCCGCAACTTCCGCGCATGCGGCCTGGTGGCCAAACTGCATTTGGCCCTGCGCAGCGCACCGGTCTTCAAAGGGGTGGACGCGGCGGCACTGGCCGGACGCTTGCTGATCAGCCCCAGCATGGACTACCTGGAAAACGCTTTCAACCCCTCCAAGTACCGCGATATTCCCGAGCACCCGGCGCTGGAAATCACCCTGCCCAGCGTCAACGACCCCACGCTGGCCCCTGCTGGGCAGCACGTCTTGTCGGCGCTGGTGCAGTTTGTGCCGTATGACCTGGGGCCAGACCCGCAGGCCGCTAAAGCGCTTCTGCTGGCCAACACCATGGCCACGCTGGAACACTATGCACCGGGGATCAGCAAACTGGTGGTGGCCAGCGAACTGCTCACCCCGGCGGATCTGGAACGCGCATTCGGCCTGGAGGGGGGCCACTGGCACCAGGGCGGCATGACCTTTGACCAGTTTTTTGTCAACCGCCCGGTGGCACTCAGCCACCAGTACCGCAGCCCGCTGCCCGGGCTGTACCTGTGCGGCGCGGCCAGCCACCCCGGCGGCGGCGTATCGGGCTGGGCCGGGCGCAACGCCGCGCGCGAAGTGCTGAAGGATGGAGTCCGCCATGGCGCATGAAAAAGCCCCCGCGCCCTGGAGCGCACCCCGCAGGGCACCGCAGGATGGGCAGGCCCAGTCGCACTACCTGCGTCCCTTGCTCCACACGCCTTTTTATGAAGCCAGCCTGCCGTGGATACAGACTGATAGCTTCATCGCCTGGGCAGGTTACCTGACCCCTGATGTGTACTCCTACGTGGAGCAGGAATACTTCGCCATCCGCAACACCTGCGCGCTGTTCGACCTGACACCCATGGTGAAGTACCGCATCAGCGGCCCCGACGCCGAGCGCTACCTCAACCGCATGGTGACCGGCAACATTGCCAAACTGGCCACAGACCGCGTGCTGTACACGCTGTGGTGTGACGATGCGGGTTATGTAGTGGACGACGGCACTGTGTTCCGTTTGGGCCCTCAGGAATTTCGGGTCTGCTGCCAGGAGCGGCAGCTCGACTGGTTTTTGGACTGCGCCTATGGCTTTGATGTGCAGATAGCCGAAGTCACCGCCGACATCGCGGCGCTGGCGTTGCAAGGCCCCACCGCGTTTGCGGTGTTGCAGGCGGCAGGATTTTCCGGACTGGAAACGCTGGCCGCCATGGGTATTTCGCGGCATTCCTACGATGGCCACGAGGTCCTGATTTCACGCACCGGCTTCACGGGCGACCTGGGTTACGAGGTCTGGGTCGCGCCGCACCACGCCACTACGCTATGGAACACCCTGATGCAAGCGGGTGCGAACCGGGGCATCACACCCATGGGCTACCAGGCGCTGGAGATGGCGCGTATCGAAGCCGGCTTTATCCTGCCCGGCGTGGACTTCCTGTCCTGCGCACAGACTCTGCGCTTGGGGCGCGAGAGCACGCCGTGGGAACTGAACCTGGACTGGACGGTGGTGCTGGATAAAGGCCATTTCAACGGACGGCGCGCCCTCCTGGAGTCCAAAACCAGCGGCGTGCGGCGCAAGTTGGTGGGCCTGGAGCTGGACGGCAACAAGCCCGCACATGGCGCACTGGTTTATGCCGATGTGGACAACAGCGTGCAGGTGGGTGAAATCACCTCGGCCCTGTGGTCACCCACGCTCAAGCGCAACATTGCCATTGCCCGCATCGACGCGCCGCACTGTGACAGCCCGGCCTCGCTGTGGGTCGACCTCTACCTGCACCGGGAGCTCCAGTGGGAGCGCCGCAACGTGCGCAGCTGGATCGTGCCGCGTCCTTTTTATGCCCCGGCCCGCCGCCGGGCCATGCCCCCTCCTTTGCGCTGAGCCGCACCTTCGCACCTTCGCACCTTCGCACCTTCGCACCTTCGCACCTTCGCACCTTCGCACCTTCGCACCTTCGCACATAAGCCCACAAGCTCACAAGCTCATAAGCACCCCCGCACCATGCAGATCGCCCAGACCATCCACTTCCCCGCTCCGCCCGCGCGCCAGCTGGCCACGCTGCGCAGCGCGCTGGCGCAATGCCGGCCCGGCCACGCCCTACCGCGGGCTTTTTACACCGACCCCGATCTGTTCGCCGTGGACATGCACCACTTTGTCACAGCGCACTGGCACTGCGTAGGCCACACCAGCATGCTGCCCGCAGCGGGGGATTTCTTCACCGCCGAGCTGGCGGGCGAATCATTCATCTTGGTGCGCGGCGAGGACGGGCAGGTGCGGGCCTTGCTCAACGTTTGCCGCCACCGGGGCGCCAGACTGTGTGACCAGGCGCAGGGCCACGCCGCCCAGGGCCGCTTTGTCTGCCCCTACCACGCCTGGACCTATGACAGCGCGGGCCTGCTGCAGGCTGCGCGCCTGAGCGAACCCGGCTTTCGCGCCGAGGATTTCCCCCTCAAGCAAGCGCGGGTGCACGTGGAAGAGGGCATGATTTTCATCACCCTGGCGCGTGAGCCGCTGGGGCTGGCGCATGTGCAGGAAGCCTTTGCCGTGTCGGCCCGGGTGTACGGCTGGCGGGACGCGAAAGTGGCCGCCCGCAAGACTTACCAGATCCAAGCCAACTGGAAGCTGGTGGAAGAAAACTACCAAGAGTGCTACCACTGCGGGCCAGCGCACCAGGAGTACTCCAAGCGCCATACCTATGCCCGCTCCGGAGCGCAGCGTGAGGCCGCCGACGCCGCCATGCGGGCGCGCGATGATGCACTGGGTATTGGCCTGCGCGACACCGACTTTTATTTCCGCAAAGCCCAAGCGGGCCAAGAAAGCGCCGACAGCATCCGCTCGGCGCTGGTCGATGGGGTGGTCAGCGGCAGCCGAGACGGACAGGGTCTGGCGCCGCTCATGGGCGACTTCAAAGGCCGGGGCTACGACGGCGGTTTTTCATTTATCGACGTGGGGCCAACGTCCAACTTCGTCGCTTATCCGGACCACACCCTGCTCTACCGCACCATTCCACAATCGGTGGACCGCACCGCGTTTGAGCTGATCTGGCTGGTCGACGGCGCCGCGCGTGAGGGCGTGGACTACCAGGTCGACGCCCTCACCTGGTTGTGGGACCAAACCAGCCAGGAGGACCGGCACATCATTGAGACCAATCAACGCGGGGTGAACTCGGTGTTTTTTGAACCGGGCCCCTATAACCCCATGGAAATCTACGCCCGGCAGTACGGCGAGTGGTATCTGGAGGCGATGCACGGGGCCTTGCCAAATAATCCACTATGACCAGCGCCACACCAGGGACCCAACTCCACCTTGCCGCAGCACGGGTACGCGAGCAGCCCGAGGTGCGGCGGCGCATGCTGATTGCGGCGACGACCCGCTCCATCGCCCAGCACGGCTACAGCGGCACCACGATCGAACGCATTTGCGCCGAGGGCCAGGTCTCGCGCGGGCTGATCAATCACCACTTCGGCTCCAAAGAAGAGCTCATCATGCAGGCCTACCAGCAACTCTGCGACAGCTGGACGGCATACACCCTGGCCGGCATTGCCGACACCAAAGACCCAACCCTTGCGCTGCGCCAGTGCATTGACAAAAACTTCGACACATCCATCTTCAATACCGACAACCTGCGGACCTGGTTGGGCTTTTGGAGCGTCATCCCCAAGTACCCCAAACTGAGCAAACTGGATCGGGCGCTGTACAAAATGGACCTGAAAATTTACCGGGGCATCTTTGTGCGCCTGGCTGCCACGCGCGGGATCACCATCGACGCAGACAAACAGGCCACCGGGCTGATGGCGCTGATTACCGGCCTGTGGCTGCATGCGGCACTAGACCCCGGCACCTTCCGGGCTGCGCAGGCCAAAGCAATCTGCCTGGCCTCGGTGCAGCATCTGCTGAACGAATCAATCACAGGCTGAGCATGAACACATCCCCCATCCAGCACAGTACCGCAACGCGCCCTCTCGCAGCCTGGACCTACCAAAGCGCAGAGCTGGCCGAGCTGGAATACGAGAACTTGTTTCGTACGTCCTGGCAGTTTGTCTGCCACGTGAATGAAGTACCCCGGCAGCGCGACTTCTTCACGCTGGATCTGCCCCGCGACCCGGTGCTGGTGCTGCGCGGTGAGGATGGAGTTTTGCGGGCTTTTCTCAATGTCTGCCGCCACCGCGGAGCCAAATTGCTGGAAGGGGCAGCACAGTGCAAAGCGCGCTTGAGCTGCCCCTACCATGGCTGGAGTTACCACACCGACGGAAGGCTGGCCGGTCGGCCGGCAGAGCACACCTTTGCCGACCACGACACCCAGTCGCTGGGCCTGCGGGCCTTGGATATCGAGGTCTTATGCGGGCTGGTGTTTGTGCGCATCGTGCCCGGCGGTGCGAGCCTGCACAGCATGTGGGCAGAGTACCTTCCGCTGATCGAACCCTACCGCTTGGAAGAGATGGTGCCGCTGCAAGCCGCGTTCCTTGAGGAATGGGACTGCAACTGGAAGGTCGGCGTGGACAACAACCTGGAGAACTACCATGTGCCGGTCGGGCA
Source organism: Comamonas sp. lk (assembly GCA_945860595.1). Classification (GTDB taxonomy): domain Bacteria; phylum Pseudomonadota; class Gammaproteobacteria; order Burkholderiales; family Burkholderiaceae_C; genus Allorhodoferax. The sequence continues at coordinate 57,900 of CAMAQV010000005.1, read as the reverse complement.
TCCCGGCTACCAGCGATTGCTCGACAGCGACCTGACCGGCTTTATGAACGTGCATGGCGTGGCGGGCAGTCTGAGCGTGCTGCGACCGGAGCCGTCCAGCAACTGGGCCGAGCGGATGTACCAGCGCATGGCCCCGGCCCTCAACAGCGCGCTGCCCGCCCAGGTACGCAACACCTGGTCATTTTTCACCATGCCGCCCAACACTGGGCTGGACCTGTATGGCGACAGCATGGACTTGTTCCAGTTTTTCCCGCTCGGCGGGCAGCGCTGCCGGGTGCGCTACCCCATTTACGTGCGCCCCGATACGCGGCGTGAAATGCGGGTCTTGCGCCACCTCAATGCACGCATCAACCGGCGCGTGGGCGCGGAAGATCGGGCCTTGTGCGAGCGGGTGCAGGCGGGGTTGAATTCACAGGATTTCGCCTTCGGGCCGCTGTCCTCATATGAGCACTGCGTGCTGGATATGCATGCCCGGGTTCAAGACGCCTGCCCGGTCAGCAGGCTGCCCCATAACCCCGGCGAAGGCGTGCTGCGGCAACACAACGCGAACATGCGCGCCGCTTGACGCGCATCGTTTTTCGCCTCATCCCAGCCTGTAGGCAGCGGCCATTTCCTGGTCCCGCCGCCGCTGCGCACGGGCCATGAAAATGCTGGCGCTGACCACGGCCACGCTGACCACGGCCACCGTGATGGCGGCGACCGTGTTGACGCTGGGGCTGACGCCCAGACGAGCGCGGCTGAAGATGGTGATGGGCATGGTGGTGGAACCCGGGCCGGACAAAAAGGCAGATAACACCACGTCATCGAGCGACAAGGTAAAGGTCAGCAGCCAGGCCGAGCCAATAGCCTGCACGATCAGCGGCAGGGTGACCAGGAAAAAAACCTGCAACGGACGGCAACCCAAATCCTGCGCCGCCTCTTCTAACGAGGGACTCACCTCCTGCAAGCGCGACAGCACCACCACCGTGGCGTAGGCCATGCCCAGCAGCGTGTGCCCCAACCAGATCGTGGAAAAACCGCGCTCAGGAAATCCAAACAGGCGCTGCACGGAAACCAGCATCAGCAGCAGCGACAAACCGATGATCACTTCGGGCATCACCAGGGGCGCATTGACCATGCCGACAAACAGGGTGCGCGCCCGAAAACGCTTGAAGCGGTGCAAGGACAGCGCCGCCAAGGTACCCAGGAATACGGAAGAAAAAGCGGTCAGGGTGGCAATCGACAAGGACAGCCGAAAGCCGGAAATCATCTCCTCGTCGTCGGCCAGCGCGCTGTACCACTTGAGCGACCAGCCGCCCCAGCTCGTGACCATGGGGCTGGCGTTAAAGCTCAGAACCACCAGCGTCACGATCGGCAGGTACAGGAAGACAAAGACGATGCCCATCCAGACTACAGCGCGCAACTGCTTGGATTTCATGCGGCCGCCTTCGCGTTCGCCTCGGCCTGGTGCTTGTTGAAGAGCGCCAGCGGCACGATGATGAGCAGCACCATCACCACGGCAACCGCCGCCGCCATGGGCCAATCGTTATTTCCAAAGAACTCGTCCCACAGCACCCGACCGATCATCAGCGTCTGCGGGCCCCCCAGCAACTCGGGGATGACAAACTCCCCGACACAGGGAATGAACACCAGCATGGAGCCGGCAATGATGCCGCTCTTGGACAGCGGAACCGTGATGCGCCAGAAGGCCTGCGCGGGCGTGGCACCCAGATCCAGCGCCGCCTCCAAGAGGCTGAGATCCATCTTCACCAGCGTGGCGTACAGCGGCAGGATCATGAAAGGGATGTAGCAGTACACCATGCCCAGAATCAGCGAAAACGGGGTGTTCATCATCTTGATCGGCTCGGCAATTACGCCCAGCACCAGCAGCAGTTGGTTGAAAACGCCCGAGTCAGCGAGCAGGATTTTCCAGGCGTAGATGCGCAGCAAAAACGAGGTCCAGAACGGCAGCATCACCATCATCAACAAGGCCGGACGCTTGTCAGCCGGGCTGCGGGCAATGCAATACGCGAACGGGTAGGCAATCAGCAAGCAGATCAGCGCGGTCATCGCTGCATAGCCCAGCGAGCGGATGTAGGTGCCCAGGTACAGGCCATCCTGCGCCAGACTAAAGTAATTTGCGAAGTTGATCTTGATGGTGACCAAACCATCGGCCCAGGTCAGCACATCGCGGAAGAAGACGGTGTCCATCTCGGACACACTGATCTTGAAGACCACCAGAAAGGGCAGCAAAAAGAATGCGATCAGGAAGAGCATGGGTACCCCGATCAGGGTACGGGAGCCCCAGCGGGCCAGGGCAGTGGCAGACATGACTTAGCGGGTTAAGACTACGATGTCCGTGCCATCCCACCAGACCCATACCGCGTCACCGCTGACCAGCGGAACACCGGCGTGGCGGGCGGCGTTGGTCTGGGTTACTTTGAGCACCAGACCCGAGGCCAGGCGTACGTGGTAAGTGGTCAGGCTGCCCAGGTAGGCAATGTCGGTGATCTCGCCCTGGACCTGGTTATGTCCAACTTCGGCCGCGGACTCGCGCTCGCTGGCAAGCGGAGCGGCAGCCTGCAGGCCCATCTTTTCGGGACGCACGGCGACATCGACTTCCATGCCCAGCGTGCCGGTGATGCCATGGCTGACGTAATGGCGGCACTCCGGGCTGTCAATGACCACGTGGTCGGGCTCGTCCACGCTGACCTGGCCCTTGAACAGGTTGACGGTACCGATGAAGTCCGCCACAAAGCGGCAGTTGGGCGTTTCGTAAATCTCCTCGGGACGGCCGATTTGCAAAATCTTGCCCTCGCTCATCACACCGATGCGGGTGGCCATGGTCATGGCCTCTTCCTGGTCGTGCGTCACCATCACGCAGGTCACGCCCACGCGCTGGATGATGTGCACCAGCTCCAGCTGCGTACGCTGGCGCAGCTTGGCGTCCAGCGCACCCAGCGGCTCGTCCAGCAATAACAGGCGCGGGCGCTTGGCCAGGCTGCGGGCCAGTGCCACGCGCTGCTGCTGGCCGCCGGAGAGCTGGTGCGGCTTGCGCTTGGCGTAGGGCTTGAGTTGCACCATCTCCAGCATCTCATCGACCCGCTGCGCGATATCCGGCTTGGACATGCCGTCGCGACGCAGGCCGAAGGCAATGTTGTCCCAGACATTGAGGTGGGGAAACAGCGCGTAGCTCTGGAACATCATGTTGATGGGCCGGTCGTAGGGCGCCAAGCCAACAATGTCCTGGCCCCCCAGCACGATGTGACCGGAGGTCGGCGTCTCAAAACCCGCCAACATGCGCAGCAGCGTGGACTTGCCGCAGCCGGACGAGCCCAGCAAAGCGAAGATCTCGCCCTGCGCGATGTCCAGCGACACGTCGTCCACCGCAAAGACCTCGTCAAACTGTTTGACGATATGGCGAATTTGCAAAAATGCCATCCCGGCCACCACTTACAGACCGGTCTTGAAGGACGTATAGGTCCGCGTTTCCAAACGGCGGATGTCGTTGCTCAGCGCTTTGGGTGGAACCATCAGCGCCATTTCCGCCGGACTGGGGAATACCGACGGGTTGCTGGCCACCTCGGGGACGATAAATTTGCGCGACTCCTTGTTGGGGTTGGCGTACTTCACCTTGTTGGTCAGCGCCGCATGCACCTCGGGGCGCATGATGTAGTTCATGAACAGCATGGCGTTTTTCGGATGCGGCGCATCGGCCGTGATGGCCATCATGTCAAAAAACAGAATGCCGCCGGTCTTGGGCACCAGCGCCACCACATCCTGCCCGGTCTTACCCTCCAGAGCGCGGGCGCGTGCGATGTTGATGTCGCCATTCCAGCCCAGGGCCATGCAAATCGAGCCGCTGGCCATCTCATTGATGTAGCCCGAGGAACTGAACAAGGTCACATAGGGCCGCACACTTTTCAGCAGGGCCAGCGCCTCCTGGTAATCCGCACCGCTTTTGCTGAAACTGTCTTTACCCAGGTAATGCAAGGCAGCAGGTATGACCTCAGACGCACTGTCCAGCACCGAGATGCCACAGCTCTTGAGCTTGCTGGCGTACTTGGGGTTGAAAAACAACTCCCACGCATTGGCGGGCATGGGCTCGGAACCCAGCGCAGCTTTGACCTTGGCGGTGTTGATGCCGATGGTGGTGTAACCCCAGAGCCAATTCACCAGGTACTGGTTACCCGGATCTATCGTGGCAATTTGCGCCTGGATATCGGGATCCAAGTTCTTGAGGTTGGGCAGCTGCGACTTGTCTAGCTTCATCAACAGGCCACCGTCAATTTGCAGCCGGGCAAAGGTGGATGAGGGCACGACAATGTCATAACCGGTTTTACCGGCCACCAGTTTGGCATGCAGGATTTCATTGTTGTCGTAGGTGTCATAGCGCACCTTGATACCAGTTTCTTTCTCGAAATTGGCAATCGTGTCGCTGGCCACGTAATCAGACCAGTTGTAGATATTGAGAACTTTTTCTTCCTGCGCCTGGGCCATAACAGGGTTCAAGCCGGCCACCGCATAGGCGGCTGCGGCGACCCAGGTCAGGTTATGGAAGAAGCGGCGGACCGAACCAACTGCATTCATGTTTTTCTCCTGATTAAATAGAGTTCCAAACAACAGGCCAGCGGCGGCTAGCGCGTCCAGCCCTTGAGCCGGACTTCTTCCAGTGTCAGATCGAGACAGCGCACTATAAGCCCCACCATGGTGTCGATTTCCGCGTGGCTGATGGTCAAGGGCGGGGCGATGATCATGCGATCGCCCACCGCCCGCATCACCAGCCCGTTGGCAAAACAATGGCGGCGGCAGACCATGCCAACGCCCAGCTCCGGGTCGAAAGGGGTCTTCTTGGCCTTGTCCTGCACCAAAACCAGGCCCGCCATCAGGCCGCAGGTCTGCGCCTGCCCCACCAGCGGGTGCGCGGCCAGCCGCTCAAAGTGCGCTGCCAGATAGGGGCCGACATCGTCGTGCACGCGCGCCACCAGGTCTTCACGCTCCATCAGCTCCAGATTGGCCAGCGCGACCGCGCAGGCGACCGGGTGGCCGCTGTAGGTGTAGCCGTGGTTGAACTCGCCGCCCTGCTCGATCAGCACCTTCGCCACGCGGTCGCCCACCATCACGCCGCCCAAGGGGATGTAGCCGCTGGTGACGGCCTTGGCAAAGGTCACCAGGTCGGGGCGGTAGCCGAATTTTTCATAGGCAAACCAGTGGCCCAGGCGGCCGAAGGCGCAAATCACCTCGTCGCTGATCAGCAGGATGCCGTACTTGTCGACGATGCGTTGGATCTCGGGCCAGTAGGTGGCCGGCGGAATGATCACGCCGCCGGCGCCCTGCACCGGCTCGCCGATGAAAGCGGCCACCTTATCGGGCCCGAGTTCCAGAATCCGCTGCTCCAGCCAACCTGCGGCGCGGATGCCGAAGTCATCCTCGCTTTCACCGGGCAGCGCGTGCTCAAAATGGTAGGGCTGCTGGATATGGCAGATATTGGGAATCGGCAAGTCGCCCTGCGCGTGCATGCCGCTCATGCCGCCCAGCGAGGCTCCGGCCATGGTGCTGCCGTGGTAAGCGTTGTGGCGGCTGATGATGATTTTGCGCTGCGGCTGGCCCAGCAAATCCCAGTAGCGGCGCACCATGCGCACATTGGAGTCGTTGCTCTCGCTGCCGCTGGATGAATAAAACACATGCTGGAAACTGCGTCCGCCCACCGTGGGTGCCAGCGATGCCAGCTTGGCCGCCAGCGTGGCGGCTTGCACGTTAGTGGTTTGGAAAAAGCTGTTGTAGTAGGGCAGCTCCAGCATCTGGCGGTGCGCGGCATCCGCGAGTTCACGCCGCCCATAGCCCACGTTGACGCACCACAAACCGCTCATGCCATCCAGAATTTTGTGGCCCTCAGAGTCCCAGATATAAACACCTTCGGCACGGGTGATGACGCGCGCGCCGCGGGTGTTGAGGTCTTGGAAATCGGTGAAGGGATGCAGAAAATGCGCGCTGTCCATAGCCTGGATGGCGCGGGTATCGACGGGGGTATTCATGTCAAGGTTCTCGGTTTCAAATCAAGAATAGATGCGGCAGGCGGTATCAGACGTGGAGCAGGAGGTGTTCCCGCTCCCAAGGCGAAATCACCTTCATGAACTCCTCAAACTCAAGCTCCTTGATTTCGGTGTACACGGTGATGAACTCCTTGCCCAGCACCTCGTGCAAATCGCTCTCTTTGCGCAGCCAGTCCAGCGCCTCGCCCAGGCTGCGCGGCAACGCGTAGGGCGACAGGTAGGCGTCGCCGCGCATCTCGGGCTTGGGCTTGATCTTGTTTTTCAAGCCCAGGTAGCCGCAGGCCAGCGTCATCGCCATCGCGACATACGGATTGGCATCGGCGCCGATGACACGGTTTTCCACCCGCCGCGCAGCGGGCGCGGAAATCGGCGAACGGATGCCCACCGTGCGGTTGTCATGGCCCCATTCAATGTTGATGGGGGCGGCGGTATGGCGTGATAGACGGCGGTAGCTGTTGACATACGGTGCTACCAAGGCCATAGCCGCGGGCACATAGCGCTGCAACCCTCCGATGTAATGCATGAACATCTCGGAGGGTGTGCCGTCGGGGTTACTGAACACGTTGTGCCCATCGGCCACGTCAACCAGGCTTTGGTGCACGTGCATGGCGCTGCCAGGCTCACCGGCAATCGGCTTGGCCATAAAGGTGGCGTACATGTCGTGGCGCAGCGCGGCCTCACGCACGGTGCGTTTGAAAAAGAACACCTCGTCGGCCAGGCCCAGCGGTTTGTTGTGGAAAAAATTGATCTCCATCTGACCGGCGCCGACCTCGTGGATCAAGGTATCGACGTTGAGCTCCATTTTTTCGCAGTAGTCATAAATTTCTTCGAACAAGGGGTCGAACTCGTTGACCGCGTCAATGCTGTAGGCCTGGCGCGAGGTCTCGGCACGGCCGCTGCGGCCAATGGGCGCCTTGAGTAAGGTGTTGGGGTCGGTATTGCGCGCTGTCAGGTAGAACTCCAGCTCGGGCGCAACAATGGGCTGCAAGCCCTCGGCGGCATACAGCTCACACACCCGGCGCAGCACGCTGCGCGGCGCAAAGGGCACCAGCCGGCCCTGGTTATCAAAACAGTCGTGGATCACCTGCGCGGTCGGGTCCGTGGCCCAGGGAACGATGCGCACCGAGCCTGGATCCGGCCGCAGCTGCATGTCTTTGTCAGTGGGATCGATGACGTCGTAATACGGCCCACTCTCTGGGAATACGCCGGTCACCCCCATGGCCACAATGGCTTGCGGCAAGCGCATGCCCCGATCTTCAGTGAATTTTTCACGCGGCAGAATTTTCCCGCGCGCCACTCCGGTCAAGTCGGGTACCAGGCATTCGATCTCAGTCACCCGGCGCTCATTCAGCCACTGCTCCAGGTCATTGAAATTCATCTCACTTGCTTGTGTCATCTCCATCTCCCTTTTTGTTTATATGAATGTGCGCTACCGCGGCTCAGGCTACAGCCCGACCAGCCTCCTGCAACTGCGCGCGGCGGGCGCGGCACGCGGCTCCAAAAGCGGCAAAAATATGTTCGTAGAACGGGTGCGTGGCGGTCTGCCATTCGGGGTGCCACTGCACGGCGTACGCAAAACTGTGCGCGCCCGCCACACCAAAGGCCTCTACCAATCCGTCAGGCGCGTGCGCCATGGCGCTCAGGCCATCGGCCAGACGGTTCACGCCCTGGCCATGTAGCGAATTGACCCGCGCTGTCGGACCACCAGCCCATTGCGCAAACGGGCTGCCCGGCACCAGATGCACATCGTGCGATAGGCCATACTGGTCTTCGTACGAGAGTTCCGGGTTTTCGCGGTGGTCGGCCATGCCCTCGACATGGTGCACCTGCTGGTGCAGCGAACCGCCCATGGCCACATTGATCTCCTGAAAACCGCGACAGATACCCAGCAGCGGCACCCCGTGCTCGACGCAGGCCCGCACCAAGGGCAGCGTCAGGTCGTCGCGGTGCGGATCCAGCGGCAGGCGAGGGTCGGTGACGTCCTCGCCAAAGTGCGAGGGGTGAACGTTCGCCGGCGAGCCAGTGAGCAGCACGCCGTGCACCATTGACAACATGGCTGGCAGGGCTTCGGCTTTGGCGGCCGGGAACAAGACCGGTTCGGCACCCGCTACCTGTTTGAGCGACAGCGCGTACTTTTCCCCCAGAACATAAAACGGGGAGCGTTTGCCGTCTTCCCCCAGATAACGCCGGTCCACCGGCAGCCAGACCAGAACAGGCGGCTCATGCATCGTCAGATCTCCAAAAAAAGGTTCCCACTCATACCCACAGCATATCCCGCAAGCGGTAGTACGCCGTGCCCAAAACCAGCCCCGGCGCGCGCAACAGGCTGCCGCCAGGGAAATCGCGGTGCTGCAAGCGGGCAAAAAGATCAAAGCGCTCGGCCTGTCCGGCAATCGCCTGCGCCGCCATCTGTCCGGCCAGGCCGCTGAGCGCCACCCCGTGGCCGCTAAAGCCCTGCAGGTAATAGATATTGCTGTCCACACGGCCGAAGTCTGGCGCGCGGTTCATGCTGATATCCACAAACCCGCCCCACAAAAAGTCCACCGGCGTGCCGCGCAGTTGCGGAAAAATCCGCTCCATGCGCCGCTGCATGACACCCTGTAAATGGGGCGGCGTGGTTTGCGAATAGCTCACGCGCCCGCCAAACAGCATTCGGTGGTCCGCGCTGAAGCGGTAGTAGTCCAGCACAAAATTGTTGTCGCAGGCCGCTGCGCCAGACGGGATGAGCTGCCGACACAGGTCTTCGTCCAGCGGGGCCGTACCCAGGATGTAGGTGCCCACGGGCATGATGCGCCGGTTGATCGCCGGTGCCACCAGCGGCCCATGTGCCTCCAGGCTGTAGTTACCCGCCAGCACCGCAAAGCTGGCGCTGACCTGTCCGCCCTCAGTCCGGGCCACCACCTCGGCCCCACGGCTGAGCGTGTGCACGGTCGAATGCTCAAAAATCTGCACCCCCAGCCCCAACGCGGCACGCAACAAACCCAACCCGTATTTCAAGGGATGCAGGTGGCCCGAGCGGCGCTCATACGCCGCAGCACAGTAGCGCGGGCTGTCAATCAGGTCGCGCACCCCCGGCCCGCGCGCGAAGGTGGTGGCAAATCCGTAATCGCGCTCCAGTTGTGCGAACTCGGCCTCTAGCGCACGCGCCTTGCGCGCCGCATCCGCCACGTACAGGTAGCCAAAACGGCGGTCGCAATCGATGCCGAACTCGGCAATGCGCGCGTCCACCAGGTCCAGCGCCTCCAGCGAGATATCCCAGGCGACGCGGGCGTCGGCAGGTCCGAGTTGCTTCTCAAAAGTTTCCTGCCCGCCGGCAAAACCGGCAATCGTCTGCCCGCCGTTGCGCCCGGACGCGCCGCCGCAGACCCGCCCCGCTTCCAGCACCGCAACCCGGTAGCCGCGCCGGGCCAGTTCAATCGCCGCCGACAGCCCGGAAAATCCGGCTCCCACCACCACCACGTCCACACGGACAGCGCCCTGCACCGGCGGCAGGGGCGCATCGCGCCGCACGCTGGCCTCGTAGTAATTGCGGCTATTGAGTTCGGCATCGCGGCGCAAAAAGGCCGCGCGGCGCCGGCTTGCCCCCCACATCAGAGCGTCCCTTTAGCCACCTGGCCGCACAGATACGTCCAGACGAAATTCGCCGCGGCATTGCTGGTGAGTTCAGCATGGTCATACGCTGGCGCCACCTCCACGCAGTCCATGCCCAGCCAGTTCAGGGGTGCGAGCTCCTCCAGCAGGGTCAGCACCTGCGAACTGCTCAGCCCGCCCGGCTCCGGTGTGCCCGTGCCGGGCGCGAAGGCAGGGTCCAGGCAGTCAATATCCAGCGTCAGGTAGCAGGGCCGCTGGCCCATGCGGGCGCGGATGGCTTGTACCACCGTATCCAGCCCGGCACCGTCACGCCCGCGCAGATCGCGGGCGGTGTAAATCAGCCCGCCCTGATCCTGCACGTATTCGCGCGCCGCACGCTCACCCGCCGAGCGAAGCCCGATTTGCACCGTATGCGCCGGGCTGATCAGGCCTTCCTGGATCGCCTCATAGGTCCAGGTTCCATGCCCCGAAGGCTCGCCGAAATGGTCTTGCCAGGTATCGCAGTGGGCATCAAAGTGCACCAGACCCACAGGCCCAAAGCGGGCGTGGGCGGCGCGCAGCAGGGGCAGGGTCACGGAATGGTCACCACCCAAAAACACACAATGGTGCGCGGCCATCAGCGCCGCAGCGGCGCTCTCGATAGCCCTCCGCACATCAGGCAAGGGCGTGGCGTTGGGCAGGCGCATGTCGCCGGCATCGCCCAACACGTCCAGCGGGGAGACGCCGAAAAAAGGGTGCACCGCGTCGCACAGCATCAAACTGGCGCGGCGGATTTCCTGCGGGCCGAAGCGCGCGCCGGGGCGGTTGGTCACAGCGCCGTCAAAGGGCACGCCGACCAGCGCAAACCGCTGGCCTGCCAGCGGCGCTGCAGCCAGAAAACGGTTGCTGTTATTGGCGTAGGCAAACTGGCCCAGTCCCATGGCGCCGGGGTCTTGTGAAACTGTTTCTGCCACACGGCCTCCTTTTTATGCCCCTCATTGTGCCTCCACACAGGGCCAAGCCCGGCGGGGCCGATGGGATAATCCGGCGTATGACCATCACCTACAAAGACGCCGACGGCATAGCAGGCATGCGCCTGGCCGGCCGCTTGGCTGCCGAAGTGCTGGATTACCTCACACCCTTTGTGGTGCCCGGGGTGACCACCAACGCACTGGACAAACTGGCGCACGACTACATCGTGGATGTGCAAGGCGGCATCCCGGCACCGCTGAACTACCGTGGTGGCGGCAAAATTCCCTACCCCAAATCGATCTGCACCTCGGTCAACCACCAGGTCTGCCACGGCATTCCCAATGACAAACAGCTCAAAAAGGGCGATGTGGTCAACATCGACGTCACGGTTATTAAAAACACCTGGCATGGCGACACCAGCCGCATGTTCATCGTCGGCGAAGGCTCCATCGCCGCCAAACGCCTGTGCAGCATCACCTACGAGGCCATGTGGCACGGCATCCGCATGGTCAAGCCGGGCATCCACCTGGGCGACATCGGATTTGCCATCCAGCGCTTTGCTGAGGGCCATGGCTACTCCGTCGTACGCGAGTTTTGCGGCCACGGCATCGGCCAGGTCTTTCACGAAGAGCCGCAGGTCTTGCACTACGGTCGCCCCGGCACGCTGGATATGCTGCGCGAAGGGATGACCTTCACCATCGAGCCCATGATTAACGCGGGCCGCAAGGAAATAAAAGACGGCCCCGAGAAGGACGGCTGGACTATCGTCACCGCCGACCGCTCGCTATCGGCCCAGTGGGAGCACACGGTGCTGGTCACGGCCACCGGTTACGAGGTGATGACCTTGTCGGCCGGCAGCCCCCCGCCACCGGCATTTGTGGCCGAGGCCTCCCCTTCGACAAGCACCGCCTGAAGCGCCAGCCATGAGCGAACTGCGGGCGTTGCGCGACGCTTACCGCCAGCACAAGGCGCTGATCCTTCAGCGGCTAGACCAGCCCACCCTCTCGCCGCGGCGCGTGCGTGCCCTGCTGCAGGCCTTGTCCCAGCACGCTGATACCGCGCTGCGCGACCTCGCCGCCCAGGCGCAACTGCCGCCCGAGGTGGCGCTGCTGGCCGTAGGCGGCTACGGTCGCGGCGAACTGTTTCCCTACTCCGATGTGGACGTGCTGATCCTGCTCGACGATGCGGCCGGGCCGGCCCATGACCATGCCCTGCACTGTGTGGAGCGCTTTGTCAGCAGCTGCTGGGACGCTGGCCTGGAGATCGGCTCCAGCGTGCGGACTGTGGCCGAATGCCTGGCAGAGTCGGCCAAGGACGTGACCGTGCAGACTGCGCTGCTGGAGCACCGGCTGGTCTGCGGCAATGCCGCGCTGGTGGCGCGCTTTGCGGCCGCGTATGCGGCAGCCATGAACCCGAAGGCCTTTTTGGTGGCCAAAACCCTGGAGATGCGCCAGCGCCACAGCCGCTTTGAAGATACGCCCTATGCGCTAGAGCCCAATTGCAAAGAGTCGCCCGGCGGCTTGCGCGATTTACAGGTGATTTTGTGGGTGGCGCGCGCCGCCGGGCTGGGGCGCAGCTGGGACGATTTATGCGCCAACGGGCTGGCAACGCCATTTGAGGTACAGCGCATCGCGCGCAACGAGGCACTGCTGTTTTTAATCCGCGCCCGCCTGCACCACCTGGCGCGGCGGCGCGAGGACCGGCTGGTCTTTGACCTCCAAACCGCCGTAGCCGAACACTTTGGCTACCGCTCCACCCTTCCGCAGGATGGCAAAAGTGCGCTGGTGCGCGCCAGCGAGGCGCTGATGAAGCGTTACTACTGGGCCGCCAAGGCTGTGACCCAGCTCAACCAAATTTTGCTGCTCAATATCGAGGAGCGGCTCAACCCCACCACCCACACGCTGCGCCCGATCAACGCGCGCTTCAACGACAAAGCCGGCATGGTCGACGTGGTCAGTGACGACCTGTACCAGCACGAGCCGCACGCCATTCTGGAAACCTTTCTGGTCTACCAGACCGAGGTGGGGCTCAAAGGGCTTTCGGCACGCACCCTGCGCGCGCTGTACAACGCACGCGGCTTGATGGATGGGCGCTTTCGCAGCGACCCGGTCAACCGCGCCACCTTCATGCAGATCCTGATGCAGCCCAAAGGCATCACGCACGCCATGCGGCTGATGAACCAGACCTCGGTGCTGGGCCGCTATCTGTGGGTGTTCCGGCGCATCGTGGGGCAGATGCAGCACGACCTGTTCCACGTCTATACCGTGGACCAGCACATCCTCACGGTGCTGCGCAACGTGCGCCGCTTTTTCCTGGCCGACCATGCGCATGAGTACCCTTTTTGCTCGCAGCTGGCTGCCGGTTGGGACAAGCCCTGGCTGCTGTTCATTGCCGCCCTCTTCCACGACATTGCCAAAGGCAGGGGCGGTGACCATTCGCAGCTCGGCACCCTGGAAGTGCGGCGGTTTTGCAAGCAGCACGGCGTAGCCGAAGAAGATACGCGCCTGGCCGAGTTTCTGGTGCGTGAGCATTTGAGCATGAGCACTATCGCGCAAAAGTCTGATCTGAGCGACACCGCCGTCATCCAGGCCTTTGCACATCGCGTCGGCAATGAGCGCTCCCTCACCGCGCTGTACCTGCTCACGGTGGCTGACATCCGCGGCACCAGCCCCAAAGTCTGGAACGCCTGGAAGGGCAAACTGCTCGAAGACCTGTACCGCTACACCGCCCGCATCTTGGGCGGCCAGGCTCCCGACCCGCACGCCGAAGTGCAGGCCCGCAAGCGTGAGGCGCTGTCCATCCTGGCCCTGCATGCCCTGCCCCACAGCGCGCACGAAGCGCTGTGGAACACGCTGGACGTGGGTTACTTCATGCGGCACGAGGCCGCCGACATCGCCTGGCACACCAAGCAGATCGGGCGCGGCGTGGACAGCGCCAGCCCCATCGTGCAGGCGCGCCGCTCCGCCGTCGAGGAGGGGCTGCAAGTAATGGTCTACGCGCCCGATCAGACCGAGTTGTTTGCCCGCATTTGCGGCTACTTCGACCAGGCGGGCTTCAGCATCCTGGACGCGCGCATCCACACCACCCGCAGCGGCTACGCGCTGGACACCTTCCAGGTGGTCAGCTCGGTGGGCATGGAAGCGCATTACCAGGCGTTGACCACCATGCTGGAGAACGACCTGGCGCAGACCATCAGCCGGGCCGGCCCCCTGCCCGCGCCTGCTAAAGGACGCATCTCGCGCCGCGTCAAAAGCTTTCCCGTCGCGCCGCGGGTCACGCTCAAGCCCGACGAAAAAGCGCAAAACTGGTTGCTTACTATCAGCGCGAGCGACAAGCTCGGCCTGCTCTACTCGGTCGCCCGCGTCCTGGCACGCCACGAGGTTGAGGTGCTGCTGGCCAAAGTGGCCACCCTGGGCGAGCGCGTGGAAGACAGCTTCCTCCTGCACGGCGCAGCCCTGCAGCACAACAAGGCGCAGATCGCGATGGAGACGGAATTGCTGGAGGTTTTGGGGGGATAGGCTAAGGTACCAACCCGTTTGACGGATTCCGTTTTACGGATCACAATTCGCGCATGATCCATTCATTTTTGTGCAGCGATACCGAGGCGCTTTTCGCTAGCAAGGCGGTATCGCGGTTCAGGAACGTGGAGCGCGTGGCGCGGCGAAAACTATTGCAACTGCATGCTGCCACCGTTTTAGCCAGTTTGAAAATCCCACCCGGGAACCAACTCGAAGCGTTGAAGGGCGACCGCCGGGGGCAACACAGTATCCGGATCAACGATCAATGGAGCATCTGTTTCGCATGGCAGGAAAACGGTGCCTACCAAGTTGAAATCGTGGATTACCACTAAGGAATTAACCATGGCTGAACTACTAGACGAAATTCACCCCGGCGAAATCTTGCTGGAAGACTTCTTGAAGCCGATGGGCATCTCCGCCCGCCAGCTTGCCGCCGACATTGACGTGTCACCCAGCCGCATCAGTGACTTGGTCAACGGCAACCGGCCGATTACTGCGGATACGGCAGTGCGGCTCGGCCTGTTTTTTACGATGGAACCACGGTTCTGGATGAATCTGCAAACCGAGTACGACATGCGGGTGGCAGCGCGTACTCTGACCGCCACAATCGCTCCTAGGATTCGGATTTTTCAGGCCCCGGTGGTGGCTTGATTTTTTGAAAATGGGCTCTCACATCCGATGAGCAGGTCGCGATGGGCAGCGAACAGCCCGTTGGTGGCATGGCCCGCAAAGTCGGCCTATCCCGTAAAGCCCGCCCGGCGAACGCGCCCCAACTCGGACACCTTGTTCAAGGTGATGAAGGCGCTGGGTTTGAGTTGACTCTGAAGGTGGCGACGGATGGGGCTGCGAGCCCGAAGTACCGGAACCGGCCACAGCTCCTGCCATTCAATCGAATGGGTGCGATCTGGACGGCTCACATGCCGACCGCCCCCCCGGTAAGTTCACACCGTTGCAGGGACACACCGGATGCACGGAGAATTGCATGCCGTATTCCTCGCCGTAGTCCCTGGAAATCACCTTCTGCGCAAACGCCCTGGGGTAGTCAAAAACCGTATCGTCATCCGGCATCAAAAAGGACAGATGACAGGCCAGAATGCCCATTTCGTGCGCCGCAACCGGCTTGTCTTTTTCAAAGAAAAACGCGTAATCCGATCGGCCAAAGCGCCGGGTGTTGAAGCGCGTGGTCAGGTTGCGCACATAGGCCAGCCCTTCGTTCCAGTGGCTTACACGGTATATCGTGGGGTACGGATTTTTGATCACCACGGTTTTGCAGGCTTGCAGCGCGGCGTCCTGGTCTATCGGGTCCGGCAGCGGGCTCGCCAACAGCGTTTTTTTGCACGTCGCGCCCTCCCGGTTGTGCCGCGCCTGCAAATTGCCCCAGTTGGTCACCGGCGTGGTGTCAAAGGCGTACACCGCCTTGATCCGCGCGTCGAGATAGCCGGCCTGCTGCGCCAGGCCGCCGCCCAGCGAATGGCCTGTTGCGAACACCTCGACACCCGGGTAGTTATCCCGCAAGGCATCCATCACCTTAGGCACAACAGCTTGGGCAAGCGTGTACTCATGGGGCTCCAATCCGAACAAGGTGCTGAAGTTGGTACTCCAGTCCGCCAGCTTCTCTGACCAACGGTAGTTTTCTGTGCCCCGGAAGGCAATCACGGCCTTGTCGATAGTTTCGTTGCCTGTGCCGTCCTTGTTGCGGACATAGTGCACATAGGTTTCCATAAACAAGCCAGCGCGGTCCACGCACGGTGTGGCAAGCGCTTTGCTGTTGATACGCCCATCCCAACGCCGCCAGCCGCTGGTTTTCCCATCGGACTGCGGCAGATCATGCTCCTCAGGCATACCCACGTCGAGCTTCAACGGCCCGCCGTCCACATAGCTGCAAGCGTCTGTCTTGCGCACACCTTCATCCAAATCCTTGCGGTACACCACCTTCGCAAAAAGCGCCATCAACGCAAACTGCTTGGCTGCCTGCCGCGTTTCGGCACTGCTGAGATGCTCTGGCGCAGGGGCGACAATTCCCTCGCTATTTTCAGGTTCCAGGCTATCGCTGCCCAACCAGGCGTCCACGGTGACCAGGCTGCCGCACCCGCTGATGCACATCGCCATTCCATACAGCGCGCTGTACCGCAGCGCCGAACGCACATTCCAATTACGCATAATTTCCTCCCTTGTTTAAGAACACCACTCTGTTGAAACCTCACACCCTAAAAACCTTCATTACCTCGTCCCCCAAGTGATTCATCACCTTCACCGCAATCCGCCCCGATAACGGCTTGTCAAATGCCAGTGCATGTTGGTGGCTTGGGCGGCTTTGGTCGGTTTGGCGACTTGGATGGGAGTGGGTTTGGGGGTGGTCATGGGGTCATTTGCCCTCGGTTGCAGGGGTGGTGGTTCCGGGGTATGGCTTGGTAGGCCGCTTCAAGCCGGATTGCAGACCATCCATGTGCTCGAACAGGTCCTTGTTCACGGATTGCCACAAAGGGTCCAGGATGAATTCCATACCTTCGCGCCGGGCCAGTTTGGCGGCTGGCACAAAGTCGCTGTCGCCAGAGACCAGCACGATGGTGCTGGCCTGCTTTTTCAAGGTGATGCTGGCTATGTCAACGCCAATTCGCATGTCCACGCCTTTTTGCTTGAATCCCTCGTCCACCGCTCGGGGGTCGAGATGGGCCCAGAAGTCACGCAGCTGCGTGAGTTCGCGCACCTGCGAGGGGCTTAGCGTCAGCGTTGCTTCTGCAGTACCGAGATCTTCGGCAGATGGAAGTGCATTCAAAGCGTCCACCCACTGCCGAGATTTCAGCGCAGTCTTGGTCCATTTGCTGGCGATGGACCAGTCGGAGTCACGGCTTATTTTCCCTAAACGAAGGGCCAATTTACGCTGCTCGCGCAGCAGTTCAAAGATGGCGTTCCGATGCGCGGCAATGTCCGACTTTTGGTAGTCGATTTGACGGTTCAAGATGGGGTGATGCGCTTTGCCTGCGTAAGGAACGGCGTCGTAATAGAAAATTCTGTAGACATGCTGATGCCAGGTCTTGCGCTCGGCATTAGGGATGTGCCTGAGACTGGTGACGTGGTTGCGGCACATGATCCGCAGCGAATTGACAATGTCCAGCGGTGTATCGCAGTGCTTGGGCGCCACCAGCCTAGGCAGGCGCTTTAGAAAGTACGCACCGTCTACCAGGATGGCGATAGGCCCCGGGCTCATTTCTGCACTCCGCTGACAGCGTGGGCCAGAAATGAGAAAGCCCCAGGGGTTCGGCACACTCTCGGAATTGGTGAGAGGGCGTACTGCCAAGGGGCGGATGTGCGTGGAATTATAGCCAACGGAGAATTTCCCATGGACTCCATAAAAACCCTGAACGCGACGCCAGGAAGATGGTTGCGGTGGAGCAAAAAAATTGCGCGTTTCATGCTTTTCCTTGTTGACCAGCGCTTTCCACGACGACTTTGAACTGCGCCTGCACCGCGTCGGCCAAGTCTCGCTGCATCGCAGACAGGCTCGCGCAGCGTGAAGGCGTGGTGCTTGGTGATGACCATCTTGGCGCGGCCCAGGTCGCCCACCATCGCGCTGGGGATCGGTTCGCGGCTTTTGTCATCGCGCTCGGCGCCGTTGGGCAGCAGCACCTGCAGCCGGTCTTTGATGGCCAGGCCGGGCGCCACCAACACAAATCCGCGCGTGTGCTTCTTGCTTGTGGGGCGGCGCGCCGCATTGACGGTTTGCCAGGCTTTCAACATGGCCATGACGGTGGTTTTGCCGGCGACCGTGGCCAACTGTAGGGCCAGGCGCAGCAGGCCGGGCTTAGCCTGATCACTGGCGCTTTGCACGTGGTCCAGAAACTCCTGACCGACCTTGCCCCGACTGGGCGCGGCTTCGGTGAGCCCGATAGCGGTTTCAGGGCAGACACCCCCGTCGCCTGTATTGGGCAGGCTGCGCCAAACATCTACCTCGGCGCGCACGCCATTGATGATGGCGCTGTGGTACCGCTGGTCACCGTCCGAAACTCCATGTGCCAAATCGAGATCGACTGGCCGCTCAGCGCCGCTGTGCTTTTTGGCCCTGGGTATGGGCGTGATGAATGTGGCAGTGCGACGCGTAGGATGGACATCGTGGGTGGCTTGCCCAGTTTCGTCCGGTACCCACTGCGCCGGTGGGTAGGCATAGGGTGAATTCAGAATGGGCTTGGCAAAAAATGGATGGTCCATGGCGCGCGAAGCCAACGGCTTCGGTGTTACAGATTTTATTGGCTTTCATTATTGCCATAAATAATCCATTTTGACGCGATGCTCAACCGAAAGTTGGCTGCTAAGCCTGTCGGCAAGTGCGAATTCCAGAGCGCGCGCCACAATCCAGTCCCATGACTACCGACACTCTGCTCACGCTCAAACTGCCCGGGGGCTACAGCTTTTCCGACTTGAAATTGCGGCGCTATGCGGCGGACGCGATTGATCTGGAGAAGGATGTGTTCAAACTGGTGTGCACGCTGAGCGGCATGGACTTTGAGCGGGTCTTGCAGAACCCCGGACCAGTGGTGACTGCGGTGCTGACAGTTTGGTACAAGCGCCATCTGGCCGATGGCGGCGCGCCGGATGCGTTGATGGAAGACCTGCGGCTACAGGGGCCGGGCCTGAACTGAAAAGTATGCGAGCCTGCGCACATCCGTTCAGCCAGCCCTTGTGACGATTGCGGCTAATCGTCTTGCGCCGCCGCGATACCGGGGAACAGCACGTCGGTGTAGCCCAGTTGCGAAAGGTCGGTCATGCGCATGGGGTAGAGCGTGCCCCAGAGGTGGTCGCACTCGTGCTGCACCACGCGGGCATGAAAGCCCTGAACCGTGCGGTCAATCGGGTCGCCATACTGGTTGAAACCGGTGTAGCGGATGTGGCCAAAACGCGGAACCCTGCCGCGCAGGCCGGGTACCGACAGGCACCCTTCCCAATCGCTTTCCATGGTGGTTTCCATGGGGATGATGACCGGGTTAATGAGCACCGTGTGCGGCACGACCGGGCGGTCCGGGTAGCGCGGATTGGGCGTGCCGGAGCCGAAGACCACGACCTGCAAGTCCACGCCGATTTGCGGTGCCGCCAGGCCCGCGCCGTTGGCCGCGCGCATGGTGTCGATCAGGTCGCTGATCAGCAGGTGCAGCGCGTCGGTATCAAAGTCTTTAATCGGCTGCGCATGGCGCAGCAGACGCTGGTCGCCCATTTTCAAAATCTCACGTACCGCCATCGAGCATCTCCCGTAAACGCGCCTCATCCATTACCGCCACGCCCAACTCCTGGGCCTTCTCCAGCTTGCTACCCGCTTCCGTTCCGGCCAGCACGAAACTGGTTTTCTTGCTCACCGAGCCGGCCACTTTGCCGCCAGCGTCTTCGATCAAAGCCTTGGCCGCGTCGCGCCCCAGCGTGGGCAGGGTTCCGGTGATCACAAAGGTCAGCCCGGCCAGCGGCTTGGGTGCGTCGCTGC
Source organism: Comamonas sp. lk (assembly GCA_945860595.1). Taxonomy (GTDB): domain Bacteria; phylum Pseudomonadota; class Gammaproteobacteria; order Burkholderiales; family Burkholderiaceae_C; genus Allorhodoferax. The sequence continues at coordinate 38,341 of CAMAQV010000005.1, read as the reverse complement.
TGGCCTCGATGACGGGCCAATGGATGCCGCAGGCGCGCAGTTGCTGCACCGCCTCGCGGTTGTGCGACTGGTCAAAAAAGGTGCGGATGCTCAGCGCTACGGTGGGGCCCACGTCGTTAACCGCCAGCAACTGTTCTTCTGTGGCGTCCATCAGTGCGTCGACATCGCCGAAATGCCGGGCCAGTTCTTTGGCCGTGGCCTCGCCGACGTGGCGAATACCCAGGCCAAATAAAAAGCGCGGCAGCGTGGTCGCTTTGGACTGCTCCAGCGCATCGACGATGTTGTGCGCGGACTTCTCCGCCATACGATCCAGCGCGGCCAGCGTGCCAAAACCCAGGCGGTAGAGGTCTGGCAGGGTGCGGATCAAACCGCCATCTACGAGCTGGTCTACCAGCTTCTCACCCAGGCCTTCGACCTCGACCGCGCGGCGCTGGGCGAAATGCAGAACCGCCTGCTTGCGCTGCGCGCTGCAGACAAGGCCGCCGGTACAGCGGTAGTCGGCCTCACCCTCCTCGCGCACAGCGGCTGAACCGCAGACCGGGCAGCTGCGCGGCATGGTGAAGACTTCGCCGCGCGGCGTGTCCGATCCCGCAGGCTGCGGTAAGACGGACACCACTTCGGGAATCACATCGCCCGCGCGGCGCACCAGCACGGTGTCGCCCACGCGCACGTCTTTGCGGCGCGCCTCGTCTTCGTTGTGCAGGGTGGCGTTGGTGACGGTGACACCGCCCACAAATACCGGCGCGAGTTTGGCCACCGGCGTGAGCTTGCCGGTGCGGCCCACTTGCACATCGATGGCAAGCACCTGCGTGCTCTGCTCTTGCGCGGGGTATTTGTGCGCCACCGCCCAACGCGGCTCGCGGCTGACAAAGCCCAGGCGCTGCTGGAGCGCCAGGCTGTTGACCTTGTAGACCACGCCGTCAATCTCAAAGGGCAGGGTCTCGCGCTGGGCACCCATGTCAGCGTGGAACTGCACCAGCGCACCGGCCCCCGCAGCCAGGCGGTTGTGCTGTGCCACCGGAAAGCCCCAATCCTGCAGGGCCTGCAACATGGCGGCGTGGGTGTTCCAGTGCGGGCCGCCCTGCACCTCGCCAACACCATAGGCAAAAAAGCTCAAGGGCCGCTGCGCCGCGATAGCCGGGTCCAGCTGGCGCACCGCACCGGCAGCGGCGTTGCGCGGGTTGACAAAGGTTTTTTCGCCCTTCTCTCCCGCATCGATGCGGGCGCGCTGGCGCGCATTGAGCGCCTCAAAATCGGCCCGCCGCATGTAGACCTCGCCGCGCACTTCCAGCACCGGCGGCGCATCGTGCAGGCGCAGCGGAATCTGGCCGATGGTGCGGATGTTATGCGTCACGTCTTCGCCGTATTCGCCGTCGCCCCGGGTAGCGGCCTGCACCAGCACACCGGTTTCGTAGCGCAGGCTCATAGCCAGGCCGTCGAACTTCAACTCGGCCAGGTATTCCACCGCAGCTGCGCTGTCCCCCAGTTCCAGCTCTTTGCGAATACGCGCATCAAATGCCTGCGCGCCGCTGGGGCCGGTATCGGTTTCGGTGCGGATGCTGAGCATGGGCACCGCGTGGCGCACGGTGGCAAAGCCGTCCAGCACAGCGCCACCCACGCGCTGGCTGGGGGAGTCGGGTGTGCGCAGTTGGGGGTGCGCGGCCTCCAAAGCCTGCAGTTCTTGGAACAAGGCGTCGTAGGCGGCATCGCTGACCAGGGGCGCGTCGAGCACGTAGTAGTGGTGGCCCAAGCGGTGTAATTCCGCGCGCAGTTCAGCTGCGCGGCCTGGGGCGGCGTGGGCATTCAGCGCAGCCATAGCCTCAGGCAGTTTCAGGCAAAAAGGCGGCGCGCCAGGGGGGATCCGGCCGCCAGATCGCGCTCGTCGAGCACGCGGTACAGGTCGACCAGATCGCGCGAAATGCTTTCCATGGCCTTGGGGTTGAGCGCTTGGCCGCTGTCGTCCACCATGGCGCCGTCCATCTCCTGGGCCAGGCTGGTGGCGATACGGACCATGCGCTCAAAGGGCTGGAAGCTGGAATCGACATGCGGTACGTCCAGCAGAATCTTCAGGTCGCGGATGGCGCTCTGGTCGGGGTCTTCTGCCATCGCTGCTTGCGGGTCAAAGGTCAACACCAGCACCGGCGGCAGCCCCTCTTTCGGGTTGGGCAACACCATGCGACCTGGCAACTGGCCCGCCACAAAACCGACGCGCGCGGCGTTCTGGTGCACATAGCCCGGACTCCAGGCGGCCTGCTTGGCGCGCAGGTTCAAGCTGAGTTGGGCGTCGTACTGACTGGCAAACGCGTCAAGCTCGCGGGCGCGCGCCACTTCGTCGGCCATCTCGGGAAATTCGACCACCCCGTCTAACTGGTCGGCCAACGCCTGGGTTTTGACCACGAAATCGGAAAACTCGATCTCACTGAGCGGCCCGGAGCGATTCGCCATTTGCACCCCGGCTTGCAGGGCGATATAGCGGCTCCCGGCTGCCGGTGCTTCCCAACTGCTGGTGGCGGGGTTGAAGCCTTCGACGGCATACGGTTTGCTGCCCACCCGGCTGGTAGCGGGCAGCGCGGCCAGCACCGAAGTACCCGACCAGACGTTGTCGGGCATTTCGGGTTCGATCGTGGCAATCACGTCGATCAGCACGTCCATGGCCGGTCGGCGGGGCGACTCAGGCACCATGAAGCGCGTGGCACCGTCAAAGAGCGTGCCCAGCTCGGGGTCGCTATGGCCCCCATCGTCTGTCGCATCTGCGCGATCTGTGCCGTCTGCGGAGTGCCGCCCAGGGATCGCGCCGGGGTCCTGGGCTGGCTCGGGCTCAGCCTGGCGCGGCGCACCCCGGCGCGTCATCCACCAACCGTGCAACTGCATGCCGAGCACCACCGCAATGCCCAGTGCGACCAAGCCCCAGTAAAAATCGCTCATGGCCAGTCCCACTGCGCGGCGATCAGGCAATGCCTGCGAGCTGTACCGCCGAGGCCATGTCCACGACCACAATGCGTGAGACGCCCTGTTCCTGCATGGTCACGCCAATCAGCTGTTCGGCCATTTCCATAGCAATCTTGTTGTGGCTGATGAACAGGAACTGCGTGCCCTGGCTCATGCTGCGCACCAGCTTGCTATAGCGCTCGGTGTTGGCGTCGTCCAGCGGTGCGTCGACCTCGTCAAGCAGGCAAAACGGTGCCGGGTTGAGTTGGAAGATGGCGAACACCAACGCGATAGCGGTCAGGGCTTTTTCACCGCCCGAGAGCAAGTGGATGGTCTGGTTTTTCTTACCCGGCGGCTGGGCAACCACCTGCACACCGGCGTCCAGAATTTCGTCGCCCGTCATTACCAACTGCGCGTTGCCACCACCAAATAACTCGGGGAACATGCGCCCAAAATGGCCGTTGACCTGCTCGAAGGTCGCCGCCAACAGCTGCCGGGTCTCACCGTCAATGGTGCGGATGGCGTCTTCCAGCGTGGCCATGGCTTCTTGCAGGTCGGCGCTCTGCGCATCCAGAAAGGTTTTGCGCTCACCGGCCACGGCCAGCTCTTCGGGGGCAGCCAGATTCACCGCACCCATGGCGGCAATGGCCTGCTGCAAACGCTCGATCTCGGCCTGCAAGGCCGGCAGACGCACACTGTCCTCGGCCAGGCTGGCGGCCAGCACCTCCAGATCGGCTTTGGCCTCCTGTAAAAACCCGTCAAATTGCTCGTACCCGAGGCGCGCGGCCTGCTCCTTCAGCTGAAAGTCGGTGATGCGCTGGCGCAGGGGCTCTAGCTCGCGCTCCAGTTTCAGGCGGCGCTCGTCGCTGGCCCGCAGGGTGGCCGTCAGCCCGTCATAGCGGGTTCGTTGCGCGGCCAGTGCCTGTTCGCGCTCCAATTTCAAAGCCAGCGCGGCTTGCAGCCCGGCCGTTGCCGCCGCGTCGTCTAGCTGCAGCAACTCGGCCTGCGCGGCCTCCAACTCCTGCTGCAAGGCGGCGCTTTGCTGTGCGGCGGTTTCCACCGCGCGGGCCAGCTCGGCCAGGCGCGCCTGCACGCTGCGCTGGGCAAATTGGGCCTCTTGCGCCTGACGCTCCAGGGTGCGGTGCTGATCCCGCCACTGCGCCAGCTGGCGTTGGGCATCGAGCACCTGATCATCCAGCGTGGCATGCGCCTCCTGCGCCTGTGCCAAAGTTTCGTCCAGGGTCTCAAAACGACTTTCGGCCTGGGCGCGTCGGGCGCGCAGCGCACCGAGCTGCGCCTGCACTTCGGCCAGATCGGCGTCCAGCTGGGTGGCCCGGCTGCGGGTTTGCTCGGCCAACTGCGCCGCGCGCAGGGACTCCATTTGCAGTGCATGGCTTTGGCTTTGGGCCTGGGCGGCCTGCTGGCGCAGGCGCTGCAAGGCCTCCGAGGCTTCCGCATACTGGGTTTCTGCTTGGGCCAGCTTGCGGCGCACCTCGGCCAGAGTCTCGGTTTGCACCGCCACGCTGCGCTCCAAGGTGGCAATTTCCTGGGCACGCGCCAGCAGACCGGCCTGCTCGGAATCGGGCGCATACAAACCCACGCTGTGCGCGGTGACCACATGTCCGCTGCGCAGATAAAAGGCCTCGCCCGGACCCAGGCGGCCGCGCTGGGCCAGAGCGTCGTCAAAACTCTCGGCGCTGTAGCAGCCCCGCAGCCAGTCAGCCAGCAAACGGCCATGATCCGGATGGTGCGACTGCACCTGCGCGCGCAAGGGAGGCAGCGCGCCAGCGTCCGCATCGGCAGCCGCCCGGTCCGGGGTGAAAAAAGTCAGCTTGGTCGGCGGCGGGTCCACAGCGAAAGCCGCCACCATGTCCAGGCGCGAGACTTCGAGCGCACCCAGGCGCTCGCGCAAGGCCGCTTCCAGGGCGCTTTCCCAGCCGGGCGCGACCTGCAAGCGGCTCCACAAGGCCTGCAAACCGTCGAGCCCGTGCTTGCGCAGCCAGGGGCGCAGCTTGCCCTCGGTGGTCACGCGCTCCTGCAAAGCCTTGAGCGCACCCAGGCGGGCCGACACATCGGCCAGCGTGGACGATTCGGTGTTGACCCGCTGTTGCTGGGCGCGGCGCTTGGCGTCCAGCGCGGGCAAGGCCTCTTGCGCCTGTTGCAGCGCAGATTGGGCGCTTTCGTTGGCAACGGCGGCCTGCGCGGCCTGCGCGGCCAGGGCCTGCAGCTGCGCATCATCGGGCGCGGCCAGACCCTGGCGGTCGGCACCCAGGCGCTCGGCTCGGCCTTGGAGCTGGCGCTCCTGCTCCTGCATGCTGCGCTGCTCAGCGGCCAGCACCTGGATTTCCTGCTGCACCAGCGCCACCGCGCTGCGCTGGGTATCGGCTGCCGCTTGGGCGGTCTGCAAAGCCGCCTCCAGCAGCGGCAGCTGCGCGTCCTGCGCCTGCAGTTGCGCAGCGAGTGCGCTAACCTGGTTTTCTCCCCCCTCCAGCGATGCCGTGACCTGCACGCTGTCGACCTGCGCCCCTTCACGGCGCTGCGCCCATTGGTGGATTTGTTCACCCAGGCTGCTGATGCGCTGGGCGCTGCGTTGGCGGCCATCGACCACGAAGCGGATTTCGGCCTCCAGCCGACCGACTTCGGTGCTGGCCTCGTAGAGCGCACCCTGGGCCTGGTTGACTTCGTCCCCGGCAGCGTAATGGGTTTGCCGCACCTGCTCCAGATCGGCTTCGGTCTGGCGCAAATCAGCCATGCGTGATTCCAGCGCATTGGTGGACTGTGCGGCCTCGGACTGCACCCGGGTTTGTTCAGACGCGGCCTCGGCGCGCTTCAAAAACCATTGCTGCTGTTGCGTGCGCGTGGCCTCTTTTTGCAGAGACTGGAACTGCACCGCGGCTTCGGCCTGTTTTTCCAGCTTGCTCAGGTTGGCGCTGAGTTCGCGCAGGATGTCTTCGACCCGGGTGAGGTTCTCGCGGGTGTCGGCAATGCGGTTCTCGGTTTCGCGGCGGCGCTCTTTGTATTTGGAGACCCCGGCGGCTTCTTCCAGGAACAGGCGCAGTTCTTCGGGGCGCGACTCAATGATGCGGCTGATGGTGCCCTGGCCGATGATGGCGTAGGCGCGCGGCCCCAGGCCCGTGCCCAGAAACACATCCTGCACATCACGCCGACGCACCGACTGGTTATTAATGAAATAGCTCGAAGTGCCGTCACGGGTCAGTACGCGGCGCACTGCAATCTCGGCAAACTGGCCCCATTGGCCGCCAATGCGGTGGTCAGAGTTGTCAAACACCAGCTCCACGCTGGCGCGGCTGGCGGCTTTGCGCTGGGTGGTGCCGTTGAAGATCACATCCTGCATGGACTCACCGCGCAGCTCGCTGGCGCGGCTCTCACCCAGAACCCAGCGCACCGCGTCCATGATGTTGGACTTGCCGCAGCCATTGGGGCCGACCACGCCGACCAGCTGCCCCGGCAGTTGCAAGTGCGTAGGCTCGGCGAAGGACTTGAAGCCCGAAAGCTTGATGGATTGGAGGCGCACGGCGGGGCTGGTTTTCCGGAACGGGGGAGTTGGAGTTATGGGGCTGGCGGGGTGCGCGGGGACAGCCTCACACCGCTTTTTCGATGATAACCCGCACTTCCTCCCGTAAAAGCAGCAGATGGGCCCGCAGCGCGGGCCACTGGGTGCATGCGGCCTGGACCTCGCCAGCCTTGCTGAGCACCTCCAGTTCCACGATCTGCCGCGCAAGTTCCTCAGAGCAAAACATGGGGAGTACGCCTTTGAGCCCATGCAAAACGGCGCGGGCGGCAGCCAGTTGCCGGACCTCGAATGCGGCGTCCAGTCGCCCGACATCGTCGTCCAGGGTTTGCAGCAACACAGGAAGCAGCGCGTCCACCACCTCGGCGTCACCCACGCTTTTCAGTGCCTGCGCATAGCGCATGAACGGCGCTTGGGGAGGCTCGGCTCCGAGGGGCGGGGCGGTTGGGGCTGTCGTCATGCGGAAATGCTAACGGACAAAGCCGGTGCACGCTATCGGTACGCGCAGCAAGGCGGCGATAATGCCCGCCCATGAATCCGCACCTCAACCGCCTGCAGGCCTATCCCTTTGAGCGCCTGCGCCAGCTGTTTGCCGGTGTTCAGCCCAAGGACGCCTTCACGCCCATCAGCCTGGGCATCGGTGAACCACGCCACCCCACGCCACCTTTGATCAAAAAAGCCTATTGCGATGCCGTGATGGGCAGCGGCCTGTCGGCCTACCCGGCCACCGCCGGTGAGCTGGCGCTGCGCCAGGCCATGGCGCGCTGGATGCAGCGGCGCTACGGGCTGGAGGTCAGCGCGGCCACGCAGATATTGCCGGTCAATGGCTCGCGGGAGGCGCTGTTTGCCTTTGCCCAAACCGTGTTGCAGCCCCGCGCCGACGGACAGGCACCCGTGGTGGTCTGCCCCAATCCCTTCTACCAAATTTACGAAGGCGCATCGCTGTTGGGCGGTGCGGAGCTGTATTTCGTGAATAGCGACCCGGCGCGCAACTTCGCCCAGGACTGGGACAGCGTGCCCGAGAGCGTCTGGGCGCGCTGCCAGCTGCTGTTTGTGTGCAGTCCAGGCAATCCGGCGGGCGCCGTCATGCCACTGACCGAGTGGAAGAAATTATTTGATCTGAGTGAGCGCTTCGGCTTTGTGATCGCCTCGGACGAGTGCTACAGCGAAATTTACTTTCGCGATGAGCCCCCCTTGGGTGGCTTGCAGGCCGCAGCCCTGTGCGGACGCACGGGCTTCAAAAACTTGCTGGGCTTTACCAGCCTGTCCAAACGCAGCAACGTGCCGGGCATGCGCAGCGGTTTTTGCGCGGGTGACGCCGACTGGATTGCGCGCTTTTTGCTCTACCGCACTTACCACGGCAGTGCCATGAGCCCGGTGGTGCAAAGCGCCAGCATCGCGGCCTGGGACGACGAGGCGCATGTGGTGGAAAACCGCGCGCTGTACCGGCAAAAGTTCGCCCAGGTCACGCCGCTGCTGGCGGGCGTGCTCGATGTCGCTTTGCCAGACGCCGGCTTTTATTTGTGGGCCGCTGTACCCGGCAGCGACGAAGCTTTTGCCCGCGACCTCTACGCGGCCTGCAACGTCACCGTGCTGCCCGGCAGCTACCTCGCGCGCAGCGCGCACGGTATCAATCCCGGTGCAGGGCGCGTGCGCATGGCGCTGGTGGCCGATACCGCCGAATGCCTGGAGGCCGCGCAACGCATCGTCCAATTCATGCATGCGCGCACCACCGCGCAGCCAACTCCATCCTCTTTGTCAACCACCGTCTAGAAAGACCGCCTGCCATGACCCAGCAACTCCAACAGATTCTTGATGCCGCGTGGGAAGACCGCGCCAACATCTCAGCCACCTCCGCCAGCGCCGAAGTGCGCGATGCGGTAAACCACGTCATCAGCCAGCTCAACAACGGCAGCCTGCGCGTGGCGACCCGCCAGGGCGTGGGTCAATGGACCACGCACCAGTGGATCAAGAAAGCCGTGCTGCTGAGCTTCCGGCTGAACGACAACGTGGTGATGAAGGCCGGTGATCTGGGTTTTTACGACAAGGTACAAACCAAGTTCTCGCACCTCGATGAGGCGCAGATGAAGGCCGCTGGCGTGCGCGTGGTGCCGCCAGCCGTGGCGCGCCGGGGCAGCTACATCGGAAAGGGCGCGATCCTCATGCCCTCCTACGTCAATATCGGCGCGTATGTGGATGAGGGCACCATGGTGGACACCTGGGCCACCGTCGGTTCCTGCGCGCAAATCGGCAAGAACGTGCACCTGAGTGGCGGTGTCGGTATCGGCGGTGTTCTGGAGCCCATGCAGGCGGGCCCGACCATCATCGAAGACAACTGCTTCGTTGGCGCACGCTCCGAGGTGGTTGAGGGCGTGATCGTGGAAGAAAACTCGGTGATTTCCATGGGCGTGTACATCGGCCAAAGCACCAAGATTTATGACCGCGCCACGGGCGAAGTGACGTATGGCCGCATTCCTGCGGGCTCCGTTGTGGTGTCCGGCAATCTGCCCAGCGCCGACGGCAAGTACAGCCTGTATTGCGCGGTAATCGTCAAGCGAGTAGACGCACAAACCCGTGCCAAGACCTCGCTCAACGACTTGCTGCGCGACTGACACCCCCGCATTTATGACCGCCACCCTCGCGCTCACCGAGCAACTCATCGCCCTGCCCTCGGTCACGCCGCAGGATGGCAACTGCCAGTCTGTGATCGCCCAGCGCCTGGCCCCGCTGGGCTTTGTCTGCGAAACCATAGAAAGCGGACCGGATACCTTTCGCGTCACCAATTTGTGGGCCAAACGCAGCGGTGCGCCGGGAAGCAAAACCTTGGTGCTGGCCGGCCACACCGATGTGGTGCCCACCGGCCCGCTGACCGAATGGGGCAGCCCGCCTTTTGTGCCCAGCCGCCGTGACGGCAAGCTCTACGGGCGCGGCGCCAGCGATATGAAAACCTCGCTGGCGGCGTTTGTGGTGTCGGTTGAAGAATTTCTGGCGGCGCATCCCGACCCGGCCCTGAACATTGCCCTGCTGCTGACCAGCGACGAGGAAGGCCCGGCGCACGATGGCACCGTAGTCGTATGCAAAGCCTTGCAAGCGCGCGGCGAGGTGCTGGACTATGTGCTGGTGGGCGAGCCAACCTCGGTCACGCGCACCGGCGACATGATCAAAAACGGGCGGCGCGGCACCATGAGCGGGCGGCTCACGGTGAAAGGTGTGCAAGGCCATATTGCCTACCCGCATCTGGCCAAGAACCCCATCCATTTGCTAGCCCCTGCTCTCACCGAACTGGTGGGTATGGTCTGGGACACGGGCAACGCCTACTTTCCGGCCACAAGCTGGCAGGTCAGCAATATCCACGGCGGTACCGGTGCCAGCAACGTGATTCCGGGGCAGGTGGTGGTGGACTTCAACTTCCGCTTTTGCACCGAGTCCACGCCCGAGCAGTTACAGCAGCGCCTGAGCGCGGTGCTGCACAAGCACCAGCTCGATTACGACCTGGCCTGGACGATTGGCGGCCTGCCCTTTTTGACCGAACCTGGCCCGCTGGTGGACGCGGTGCGCGCGGCCATCCACGATGTGACGGGAATCCACACTGAACTCTCGACCACGGGCGGTACCAGCGACGGGCGCTTTCTGGCCCAAATCTGTTCGCAGGTGGTGGAACTGGGCCCGCCCAACGCCAGCATCCACAAGATCGACGAGCACATCCGGCTCGAAGACATCGAACCGCTCAAAGACATTTACCGCAGGGTCTTCGACAAACTCGCCGGCCTGGCATGAGCCTGGCGGACCTGGTGGCGCGCTGCGCCGCGCTGCTGGAAGAAGCTGGAGTGGTGTTCGGCCACGGAACCACCAACGCCTTTGACGAAGCCGCCTGGCTGGTCTTATGGCGGTTGGACCTGCCACTCGATACCGACATCAATGCCGCCGATTTAGTACAGCCAGACGCGCAGGGCGTGGCCGCTGTCCTGGCGCTGATCGAGGAGCGCATCCGCACCCGCAAACCGGCGGCCTACCTCACCCGGCAGGCCTGGCTGCAGGGCTGGAGTTTTTATGTGGATGAGCGGGTCATCATCCCGCGCTCACTGATTGCCGAGGTGCTGGTCGACGGGTCGCTGGACTATTTTGTGGGCGATGCGCCTGCCCGTGTGCTGGACATCTGCACGGGCAACGGCAGCCTGGCCATCATTGGCGCGCATGTCTACCCTGAAGCGCAGGTGTTGGCCTCGGACATCTCTGCGGATGCGCTGGCAGTGGCGCAGATCAACGTCACGCAGCACGCACTGGCAGCACGCGTGCAACTGGTGAAGTCGGATGGTCTGGCTGCGGCGACTCTGCATGCGGGCGCGCTTTTTGACCTGGTCTTGTGTAACCCGCCGTATGTGAACGCACAGAGCATGGCTGCGCTGCCACCCGAATTTGTGGCCGAACCGGCGCTGGCGCTGGATGGCAACGTACGCGGTGGCAGTGATGGCATGGACTTTGTTCGCGCGCTACTGCCGCAACTTGCCACACGCATGACCGACAATGCCGTCCTGGTGCTGGAGCTCGGACACGAGCGCGCCCACTTTGAAGCCACCTTTCCCACCCTGCCCTGCCTGTGGCTGTCCACCAGCGCAGGAGAGGATCAGGTGGTGCTGATCCAGCGCGCCGCGCTGGCCTCTTTATCCGGCCCTTTACAGGGCCCCACACCGCTTACATGATTACTCTGAAAAACGTGACCTTGCGCCGCAGCGCCAAGGTCTTGCTCGATGGCGCCACCGTGACCATCAACCCCGGCGAAAAAGTCGGTTTAGTCGGACGCAACGGCGCCGGCAAATCTTCGCTGTTCGCATTGCTCAATGGCGGCCTGCACGAGGACGCGGGCGAGTACTACATCCCCACACAATGGCGCATGGGCCAGGTATCCCAGGACATGCCCGAGACGGATCAAAGCGCAACGGACTTTGTGATCGAGGGCGACACGGTCTTGCTGGATGCGCGCGCCGAAGTCGCCGCCGCCGAGGCCAGCGACGACGGTGACCGCATGGGCCACGCCTATATGGCGCTGCACGACGCAGGCGAGCACGACGCCCCCGCGCGGGCCCAGGCCTTGATTCTGGGCTTGGGCTTCAAGACCGCCGAACTCGACAAGCCGGTGAACAGTTTCTCGGGCGGCTGGCGCATGCGTTTGCAACTGGCGCGCGCGCTGATGTGTCCCTCCGATTTGCTCTTACTCGACGAGCCAACCAACCACCTGGACTTGGACGCGCTCGTGTGGCTGGAGGCCTGGCTGCAACGTTACGAAGGCACCATGGTGGTGATCAGCCACGACCGCGAGTTTTTGGATGCGGTGACCAACGTCACGCTACACATCGACGCGGGCAAGCTGGTGCGTTACGGCGGCAACTACAGCAAGTTTGAGGACATGCGCGCCGAGCACATGGAGCTGCAGCAAAACGCCTATTCCAAGCAGCAGGACAAGATCGCGCATTTGCAAAAATTCATCGCCCGCTTCAAAGCCAAGGCCAGCAAGGCCAAGCAGGCACAAAGCCGGGTCAAGGCACTGGACCGCATGGAGAAAATTGCGCCGCTCATGGCGGACGCCGACTTCACCTTTGAATTCAAAGAACCGGCCAACCTGCCCAACCCCATGCTGGCCATGCAGGGGGTGAGCTTTGGCTACCCCGCACCCGACGATGCGCCAGCGGGTACACCGCCCACGGTCATCGTGCGCAATGTCAGCAAATCGGTGCTGGCCGGGCAGCGCATCGGCATTCTGGGTGCCAACGGCCAGGGCAAGTCAACGGTAGTGAAAACCATCGCGCGCGACCTGCAGCCGCTGGGCGGGGAGGTCACCGAGGGACGCGGTTTGAACATAGGCTATTTCGCGCAACAGGAGCTCGATGTGCTGCGCCCGGCGGACACGCCGCTGGAGCACATGATCCGCCTGGTGCGCGAGCTGACAGCGCAGGGCAAGATCCAGGGACAGGCCACGCGCGAGCAGGATTTGCGCAGCTTTTTAGGTACCTTTAACTTCAGCGGCGACATGGTCAAACAGGCCGTGGGCAGCATGAGCGGGGGCGAGAAGGCGCGTCTGGTGCTGTGCATGATCGTCTGGCAACGGCCCAACCTCTTGCTGATGGACGAGCCCACCAACCACCTGGATCTGGCCACGCGCGAGGCGCTGTCCATGGCGCTCAATGAATTTGAAGGCACGGTCATGCTGGTCAGCCACGACCGTGCGCTGCTGCGCGCCGTATGCGACGAATTCTGGATGGTCACGCGTGGCGGGGTCGAGCCATTTGACGGAGATCTGGACGACTACCAGCGCTACCTGCTCGACGAGGCCAAGCGCCAGCGTGAGGAAGCTAAACGGGCTGGCAACGAAGCCGCCGCTGCAGCCCAGGCCCTGGCCCTTCAGACAGCGGCCAAGCCTGTGGCCAAGCCCATCGTCAAACCCGAACACAAGCAATGGAAAAAGCAGCTGCAGCAAACAGAAGCGCGCATGCAGCTGCTCAACACCCAGCGCGAAAGCCTGGAGGCGCAGCTGAGCCAGAGTGCCACCCCGGCGCAACTGGCGGACTGGGGCAAGCAGCTCAAAGCCGTGCACGCGGAGCTGGCGGAGCTGGAAGAGACCTGGCTGACGCTGAGCAGCCAGCTCGAAGAAACGACGGCTTAAGGTAGCAGCGAAGGGCCAAAGCGCCGGGCCAGTAGATCCGCGCCGAGCTGCTGCAGCGGCGCGCTCCAATCACCCGCGCACTGCTGGCGGTACAGCCGGGCGCTGGGGTACCAGGGCGAGTCGCTGCGCGCCAGCAGCCAGCGCCAGTCCGGCATGTGCGGCAGCAGCACCCACACCGGCAGGCCCAGGGCCCCGGCCAGATGCGCCACGCTGGTGTCCACGGCAATCACCAAGTCCATGCAGGCGCACAGCGCTGCGGTGTCGTCCATGGTGCACAGGTCCTGGCCAAAATGCGCCACGGCACTGGCCTGCAAAGCCGCTGCGTCGTCTGGGCGGACTTCTTTTTGCAGACTCACGTAGTCATACCCGGCAGGCAATGCCGCCAGCAGACGGACCAGTTCCACACTGCGCAGATGGTCTGCCTGGTGCGTGCTGCTGCCGCTCCAGACCAGGCCCACGCGGGGACGGCTCTTGCTGCCCAGACGTGCTTCCCACTGCGCCACTTTGGCCGCGCTGGCGCGCAAATAAGGCACACCGGATGGCACGGTGTCCAGGGTCGTGCCGCACCCCACGGGCAAACTCATGAGCGGGCAATACATGTCAAAGGCAGGCAACGGATCGCGCTGGCGCAGCAGCTGGTACACGCCCGGCAAGGTGTGGAAAAGATCAAAAAGCGCGGGCTCTACTTCCATCACCACCCGCGCACCGCGCTGTGCGAGCACTGCGGCATAGCGGGCAAACTGAATGGTGTCACCCAAACCCTGCTCGGTGTGCAGCAGCACGGTAACGCCCTCGATGTCTCGCTCCCCTAACCACAGGGGCTGGACAAACTGGCGGCGTATGGGCTGAAAGCGCTCGGTCTTCCAGCGGCTGTGGTAGTCGGAAAAACCCGCTTTCAGATCACCCAGCAGCAGGCGCACCAGGCTGCGGTTCCACTGGCCAAACGCAAACCCCGGTGCCAGAGCCACCGCCCGCTCGCAGCTGTGCAGCGCTTCATCGAAGCGATGCAGGTGCTTAAGCGCAGCGCTGCGATTGGAATAGGCCATGGCGTCCTGCGGGCGCAGGGCAATGGCCCGGTCGTAGCAGGCCAAGGCGCCCGCGTAATCGCCCTGTGCCTGCAAGGCATTGCCCAGGTTCAGGTGGCCGCTGGCAAATTCGGGCTTGAGGGCCAGTCCGGCCTCAAAACTGCGTATGGCGGCTTCGGTGTCCTGCAGACCCATGAGCGCATTGCCCCGGTACACATAGGCGTCGGCGTAATCGGGACGCCAGGCGATGGCCAGGTCGAAACTCGCTACCGCCTGCGCGCATTGTTGGACCTCAATCAGCGCGCTGCCCTTGTCGCAGGCGGCCTCGGCAAACTGGGGCTGCAAGGCCATGGCCTTGTCGTAGCACTCAATGCCTGCGGCAAATTGCTTGAGCTTGCACATGGCAAAACCCAAACCGAAATAAGCCTGCGCGTTGTTCGGCTCTGCCTCCAACACGCGGCACAAGAGATCCACGCCTTTTTGGGCCTGCCCGCTTTGGGCGTAGACCAGGCCCAGCATGTGCAGGCTCGCCACATGCCCGGGCTCCACAGCCAGTATGTGCTCGTAGGTGTTCTGCGCTGCATGCAACGCGCCCTCCATCTGCAGGGTGCGGGCTCGCTGAAATTCGGTAGCCAACCCGGCCTGTCTATCCCCATCGGGTACAGAAAAATCAGGCATGGGGCTGGGGTATTGAGGTCAGGTCAGCATGGCACGGAGTTCACCCGCGTCCTGCAATGCTTTGAGGTCGTCAAAGCCGCCCACCAGTACACCTTTGACAAAAATCATGGGGAAGGTAGACCAGCCGGTCCACATCTTGAGTGCGTTGCGCAGCCGCCACTGGCTGAGGTAGCTACCGTACTCCAGGTAATGGTGGGGGATGCCAGCCGCGTCGAGCAGATTGCGCGCCTTGCCGATAAAGGGGTTGGCCTTCATGCCCACGACCACCACAGCGTGGCTGGCGATAGCCGCCTGCACCTCCAGCACCACGGTCTCATTGTTGTGCGCCACTTTCGCGCGCACAGCGTGGTGGATATGGGTTTCATCAAGAATGTGGCGGGGCATAGGATTACCAAAAAACCGCCCTGCACGGACCGCATCGGAATGACGCGGCGAACGCCGGGGCGTGGCAGACATTTTAGGACGCGGGTCTAGAAAGCCACACGGCCGGGCGCTGTACCGCTTAAGGTGTAGCAGTGCCTCTCGCCGGCGCCAACAATGCGGAGCAGGGATCGTCTCGCAGTACCGGCGCAACGGCATGCACATGGTCGTACAAGGCTGCGTCGCCGTCTTGCGGCATTTCAAGATAGGCGTGCACCTGGGTGCGCTGGCGCTCGTTTGGTGCCAGCCAGTGGTAGACACCCGCGTCCTTGCGGACGTGGCCGTTCCCCGCCAGCAGCAGCACGGTGGACTGCGGGTGTGTGCGCAGCACGTGCGCCATCCAGACATCGCGCGCCACCTGCGCCTGCGCCATGCCACCGAGCGCCGACTTGGGAACCATGCGGCAATGGCCCTGGAAGACCGCTTCGCGCTGCACCGCGTCCACTGCGGGCGGCACGCCGGCCGCAAGGCCGAACTCCACCAGCAAGGCCCCATTCAGGGCTGCACCCAGGCCATTGCGCACCACCTGGCGCGCGTCCTGCGGCGAGACATTGGCCGCCACCAGCGGCACACCCTGGCGCAAAGCCAGCTCGATGACCGGAGCGTAAAAGGGCCAGTCCCAGCCGGTGCCCCCGGCACGGGCGATCACACAGGCCGCATCGGGGCACTCGCGCAGGGCCGCGTCCAGAAGGCTCTGCTTGTCGCGGTCAAACTGTTCCATGGCAATCACCGACTGCGACGCGCCACGGACAATCTGCGCAATCTGCTCGAAGCGCACAGCGTGGCCCTCGGGGTTGTCATGCACTTCGCCGAGCAGGTAGATTGCCGGTTCGGCGGCTGCGCACACCGTGAGGCACAGGCCAACGCAGCCTGCAAGCCAGCGAGCGCGCCGCGCCGCTACGCCACGCCCTGCGGGCGTGCCAGGCACCGCAGCGAGGTCGATCCGACTCGGTGCAGCGCGGGCCGCAAGCGCAGCAGGTGGTTTCGGAATGGGATGGCGCATGGTGGTGGGGTCTCAAGCTCAAGCGTTGTATTGGGATGGGGGGTATGGAAGAAGAAATGGGCGGTGTCTCCAAGCGCGCCATTTCACCATGCGAAGGCGGCGGGCAAGCGCGGTGGTACCGTCGCGGCTTTCCCTCCGCTGCCCATGATGCCGATGTCTACTTTGTCCGACTGCCAGGCGCGTGACGCCGCCGACCCTTTGCGCGGCTTGCGTGCGCACTTCGCCCTTCCCCCTGGTCTGATTTACCTGGACGGTAATTCGCTCGGCGCCCTGCCCCGTACCGCGGTGGCGCGGGCGGCACAGGTGGTGGAGCAGGAGTGGGGCCAGGGTTTGATCCGGTCTTGGAACGACGCTGGCTGGTTCGATCTGCCGCAGCGCGTGGGCGCACGCATTGCGCCGCTGATTGGCGCACAGCCCGACGAGGTGGTCGCCACCGACAGCACCTCGGTCAATCTGTTCAAGGTGCTGTCCGCCGCACTGGCGATTGCCGCTGCCGACACCCCAGAAAAGCGCGTGGTGCTGAGCGAGCGCCAGAACTTTCCCACCGACCTGTACATCGCCGAGAGCGTCTGCCAGGCGCACGGTTGCACGCTGCACTTAGTGGAACCCGAAGCCATCCCGGCGGCGCTGAACACGGATGTGGCCGTGCTGCTTCTGACCCACGTGAACTACCGCACCGGGGCCATGCACGATATGGCGGCCACCACGGCTGCGGCCCATTCAGTGGGCGCGCTCACCGTCTGGGATCTGGCGCACAGCACCGGTGCGGTGCCAGTGGATTTACAAGGCGCAGGGGCCGACTTTGCGGTGGGCTGCGGTTACAAGTTTTTGAACGGCGGGCCGGGTGCACCCGCCTTCGTCTGGGCCCATGCGCGACACGCCGCGCGCCGCGACCTGCCCTGGATGCAGCCGCTTAGCGGCTGGTTTGGACACGCCCGGCCTTTTGCGTTCACGCCCGCTTATGAAAACGCGGCGGGCATGGCGCGCTTTTTGTGCGGGACACCGCCGGTCATCAGCCTGGCGGTGCTTGATAGCGCGTTGGACGTATTTGACGCTGCGCAGCCGCTGGGCGGCATGGCGGCGTTGCGGGCCAAGTCACTGGCGCTGGGCGACTTGTTCATGGAACTCGTGGAACAGCGCTGCGCCGGAATGGGGCTGGGCATTGCCACGCCACGCCAGCACGGGCAGCGCGGCTCGCAGGTCTCACTGACGCACCACGATGCTGACGCGCCACACAGCGCCTATGCCATCGTGCAGGCTCTGATTGCGCGGGGTGTGATCGGCGACTTCCGCGCCGGGGACGGCGCTGCGCAGCCCGACATCCTGCGTTTTGGCCTCACGCCGCTGTACCTGGGCTTTGCCGACATTTGGCATGCCGTGGAACATATCCACCAGGTCTTGGGAAGCAGCGCATGGCGCGCGCCGGAATTTGCGCGCAAGGCCGCAGTGACTTAAGGGTTCACCCGACCATACTGGTCGTCAAAGCGGACGATGTCGTCCTCGCCGAGGTAACCGCCACTTTGTACCTCAATCATCACGCAGGGCGTCTTGCCTGGATTGGTCAGGCGGTGCTGCTGACCGGCGGGGATAAAGGTGGACTGGTTGGTGTGGATCATGATCTCGCGCGCGCCATTCACTACCATGGCCACGCCGCTGACCACGACCCAGTGCTCGCTGCGATGGTGGTGCATTTGCAGGCTGAGCGCCGCGCCGGGTTTGACCTCGATGCGCTTGATCTTGAAGCCAGGCCCCTCCTCGATCACCGTGTAGGTGCCCCAGGGCCGGTGCACCGTGCGGTGCAGCTTGTGCGCCTCGTGGCCGCTGGCCTTGAGCTGAGCATAAATGTGTTTCACGTCCTGCGCGCGGCCCTTGTCGGCCACCAGCAGCGCGTCGGGGGTGTCGATGATGATCAGGTGGTCCAGGCCCACCGCGCCGACCAGACGCTGGCTGCTGTGGATGGTGGTGTCATGCGTGTCATGCAGCAAAGCCTCGCCGCGCACACGGTTGCCTTGCGCGTCGGGCGCGTCCAGGTCGCCCAGAGCGGCCCAGGAGCCGATGTCACTCCAGCCGATGGTGCAAGGCACCACTGCGACCTGCGCGGATTTCTCCATTAGCGCGTAGTCGATCGAGTCGTCGGGCACCGCTTCAAAGGTCGCGGGGTCCAGGGTCAGCTGCGCAAAGCCATCACCCTGCGCGCTGCGCGAATGGGCCATGCAGGCGCGGGTGGCCTCCAGCAGCTGCGGGCAATGTGCTTCCATCTCGCGCAGCACCGCGCCCGCTGAAAAACAGAAGATGCCGGCGTTCCAAAAGAAGTCGCCACTGGCCAGATAGGCCTGGGCTTTTTCCAGCGAGGGCTTCTCCACAAAGCGCAACACGGTGTTGCCCTTGGCCTGGATGTAGCCGTAACCGGTCTCGGGCGCGTCCGGGTGGATGCCAAAGGTCACCAGCTTGCCGGTGGCCGCCAGCGCGGTGGCCTGCGCCACCGCCGCCGCAAACGCGGCCTGGTCGGCAATCAAATGGTCGGCGGCCAGCACCAGCAGGATCGCGTCCTCACCCACGGTCTGGGCGATGTGCAGCGCGGCAGCGGCAATGGCAGGGGCCGTGTTGCGGCCGAAAGGCTCCAAAATGAAACTGGTCGCAAGGCCCTTGGGGTTGACCGGGGCAAAGGCGTCCTGTGTTTTGAAGGTCAGCTCGCGGTTGGTGACCGTGAGCACCTGCGACACGCCTGGCAGCGCAGCCCCGCGGATAAAGGCCTTCTGCAACAGGCTCTGGCCGTCGGCCAGGGCGATGAAGGGCTTGGGATGGGTATCGCGGGAAACCGGCCACAGGCGCGAGCCGGCGCCTCCGCAGAGGATGACGGGGATGAGGGAGTGGCTGGATTGTTCGGGCATGGGTTTCCTGGTGGCGGGGGGAATACGACCGGGGTGCAAACAGCTAATTATCGTTTCGCGCTCGGCGGGTGCCGATAATGCCGGGCTGCCCACCTTCAAACCCCACGCCATCAAACCCCAGCGCGGGTCCGCAAGCGTATTTTTTATGAACTCCTCCATGCACACCAACAAAACCGCCCTCATCACCGGCTCCACCAGCGGCATCGGCCTCGGGATGGCCAAGGCACTGGCCGCGCAAGGTGCCAACATCGTCATGAACGGCTTTGGCGACAAGGACGGGCCTATGGCCGAGGTCGCTGCCTTGGGCGTGAAGGTCGGCTTTCATGGGGCCGATATGAGCAAACCCGATGAAATCGAGGCCATGGTGCGCTACGCCGAGGCCAATTTTGGTGGGGTGGACATCCTGGTCAACAACGCTGGCATTCAGCACGTGGCGCGCATCGAGAACTTCCCCACCGAGCGCTGGGACGCCGTGATCGCCATCAACCTGAGCAGCGCCTTCCATGCCAGCCGCATGGTTTTACCCGGCATGCGGGCACGCAACTGGGGCCGCATCATCAACATCGCCTCGGTACATGGGCTGGTGGGCTCGGCCGAAAAGTCCGCCTACGTGGCCGCCAAACACGGCATCGTCGGGCTGACCAAGGTCTGCGCTTTAGAGAACGCCACCAGCGGCGTGACCTGCAACGCGATTTGCCCCGGTTGGGTGCTGACGCCACTGGTGCAAAAGCAGGTAGACGCCAAGGCATTGGCTCTCGGTGTTTCCAACGACGAGGCCAAGCGCCTGCTGTTGGCTGAGAAAGAACCTTCACTCCAATTCACCACGCCCGAGGAGTTGGGCGCATTGGCAGTGTTTTTGTGCTCGCCCGCCGCCGACAACGTGCGTGGGGTGGCGTGGAATATGGATGGGGGCTGGGCGGCGCAGTAAGCGACGATCAGGCTATCCCCAGCAGAGCCTTGATCTTTGCCCGCACGTGCTTCAGGGTGTCCTCGCCCACTGCTCCGCGTTTCCTAGCTTGGCGCACCTTCCAGTCCAAGGATTTCACCTGATCGGCCAGCACAACACTGTCTTGCTCATCAATTCGGCAAAGCACCTCAAAAGGATGGTTTTTGATCTTGGATGTGATCGGACAGCACACCATCAGCCCTGATTTGGCGTTGTAGGCGGCCGAGCTTAACACCAACGCAGGGCGGTGTCCTGCCTGCTCGTGGCCTGCCTGCGGGTCAAAGGCTAGCCAGACCACATCTGCGGTGTCCGGTACGTAGCGCGCAGCCATTACAGCGCCTCATTACCCACAGGCAAGCCGGTGTCAACCCCGGGGTGCGCGTTGCCAGGTGCCATCGCGGCGATGAGCTCACCCAAGGCATATTCGATTTTCTCGCTCGGGGTGATGATGACCCGCCCCGCCTCGGCAACAATGCTGACCTTTTGATCCGGTCTCAAACCCGCGTCCTGCATCACACTCGCAGGAATCCGAACCGCCGCGCTGTTTCCCCATTTGGCTACCACTGCATCCATACCAGCCTCCTTGTATCTACATTGTATCTACTTCACTTCAGCACCCTTCGAAGCTGCACACAGCAAAACCACCGCCCGCGCCTCCATCGCCCGCCCCTCTCCCACGGGGCCCATTTTTTCGGCGGTCTTGGCTTTCACATTCACGCAGTCCACCTCAACGCCCAGCGCGTGCGCGATGTTCTGGCGCATGGCGACGATATGCGGGGCAAGTTTGGGGGCTTGGGCGATCACGGTGCTGTCCACATTGCCAATGGCGTAGCCCTTAGCGCGCACCAGTCGCGCAGCCTCGCGCAGCAACGCAAGCGAATCCGCACCCTTAAAGGCGGTGTCCGTATCGGGGAAATGCGTACCGATGTCGCCCATGGCCGCTGCACCGAACAGCGCGTCGGTGATGGCGTGCAACAGCGCGTCGGCGTCCGAATGCCCCTGCAGGCCCTTGGCGTAGGGGATATGCACGCCGCCCAGGATCAGAGGCCGCCCCTCTACCAGGGCGTGCGTGTCCCAACCCTCGCCGATGCGGATATTCATGGTGCGGTCTTTCATGCAATTTCCGGCGCTATCACGCGCAGGCCCGCAAAGTAACGGCGGAAAAAACCAGCATCGGCAGTGAGTAGTGCATCGGCTTGGGTGAGCGCGTGGGCGCCGATCAAAAAATCGGGTGCTACGCGTTCGCGCGTGCCCTTGTTGGCTGCGTAGGCCCGCATGATGCGGGCCGCTTGCAGCGCCGCCTCAAACGATACCGGGTCGTGGTCGATCTGGCAGTCGGCCAGAAAGTCCCGCAGGTCCTCTGCGCTGGCGAAGTAGCGCCCCAGTTCGGCTACCACTACCGCGCAAACACACAGGCCGCCGCCCGACAGCGCCTCCTCGAGCGACGCCTGCGCTGCCGCAGCACCGGGTGCGCCCTTGACGATGTCAAACAGCACGCTGGAATCGACAGCAGTCTTCATGGGGCCGGGTCACCGTCTTTCCATGGTACTGGGCGCTGGCGCAGTTCCGACAAAGCCGCGTTGGTGCTCAGGCCATCGTCCAGCGCTTTCCCCACCCAGCGACTCAGGTCCAAAGCGACCTTCTTCTCGATGACCAGGCGGGAGCCTTCGACGCGCATCTGCAGCTTGGTTCCCGGCTTGAGCCCCAGCGCATCGCGCGCCTCCTTGGGGATCACAATCTGTCCACGTTCGGCCAGCGTCAAGTCCATAGAGTTCTCCGGATATGCACCATTAAATATGAATTTTTTGGTACGAATTTATTTCACGTACCTTCATGATACACCTGCTCTAAAACCGCTGCCGCCAGCGCAAAGTCCTGCGGATAGGTGACCTTGAAGTTGTGCGCGCTGCCCGCGACCAGCAAAGGGGCATGGCCAGCCAACTCCATGGCGCTGGCCTCGTCGGTGATACCGGCAAAACCGTCCCCCCGCTTAGCGGCCAGCGCCTCGCGCAAAGCGCCCAGGCGGAACATCTGCGGGGTCTGGGCCAGCCATTTGTGGGCGCGCGGCACGGTGGTGTGCGAGCGGCCCCCGACTTCCTGCTTGAGCGTGTCAGGCAGCGGCAAGGCCAGCAGGCCGCCCACCGGGTCATCGGCACAGGCATCGATCAGGGCGTCCACCATCGGGGGCGTAATAAGGCAGCGGGCAGCGTCGTGCACCAGCACCCAGTCGGTATCGCGCACACCCAGTGCGGCCAGCGCCGTCAGGCCCTGGAACACGGTTTGGGCGCGGGTCGCGCCACCGCAATCCTGGCGCACAAACAGTCCGGGCCACTGCGCGCCAACAGGCCAGGCAAAGTCATCCCCCGGCGTGAGCACCACCAGACCGCCGTGTAGGCGCGCAACGCCTGCCAGGGCGTGCAGGGTGTGCATCACCAGGGCTTGGCCGGCGATGACCTGGTACTGCTTGGGCTGGGCGGTTCCCGCCCGGCTGCCGCTGCCCGCGCAGGGCACCAGGGCAAAGTAGCGCGCGGGGGCTGCCGGGTCGGCGCAGGCAAAGCGGGCTGCGTCAGGGGAGGCGGGTTGCGGGGATGGGTTGGCGGTGCGCATAGAGGGCAATAGCGGCGGGTGGAGGGCATTCTAGAATCGGGCCCGCTTGTTCACCCGCCCCCGTCCATCCGCTGGCCGGGGGCTTTTGTATTGTTGTTGCCGCATGACCCTCCCCGCCCTGGCCCTTGGAAAACGTTTCACCCTGCCGCGCCCGCCAGGGTCGGCTGATGCGCTGGTGCTGGCGCAGCTGGCGCAGCGCGAGAAAGCCGCCGGGCGCATCACGGCCATCGTGACGGCGGACGCCTCCGACGCGCAACGCTTGCTGGATGAAATGGCCTTCTTCGCGCCCGAGCTGCGCTGCGCGCTGTTTCCCGACTGGGAGACGCTGCCCTACGACACGTTCTCGCCGCACCAGGACTTGATCAGCGAACGCCTCGCGACCCTGTGGCGCATCAGCCAGCGCGACCATGAGCAGGGCGTGGACGTGGTGCTGGTACCGGCGACCACGGCGCTGTACCGGCTGGCACCACCGGCCTTCATGGCCGGTTACACCTTTGCCTTCAAGACCCGGCAAAAGCTGGACGAGGCCAAGCTCAAGGCCCAACTTACCCTGGCCGGCTACAGCCACGTGACGCAGGTGGTCAGCCCTGGCGAATACGCCGTGCGCGGCGGGCTGATTGACTTGTTCCCCATGGGTTCGCAAGTGCCGTTCCGCGTGGATTTGTTTGACGACGAAATCGACAGCATCCGCACCTTTGACCCCGACAGCCAGCGCAGCCTGTACCCGGTGCCCGAGGTGCGGCTGTTACCCGGGCGCGAGTTCCCCATGGACGAGGCGGCGCGCGCCAAGTTCCGCAGCCGCTGGCGTGAGCTGATTGAGGGCGACCCGACCAAAAGCCGCGTCTACAAAGACATGGGCACGGGCGTGGCGACGGCGGGCATTGAGTACTACCTGCCGCTGTTTTTTGACGAGACGGCCACGGTGTTCGACTACCTGGGTGCAGCGGCCACCATCGTGCTGCACGGCGATCTGGAGGCGGCCTTTCATCGCTTCTGGCTCGACACCCGGGACCGTTTCCGCATCGTGCGGACTGACCCGGACCGCCCCGCCCTGCCACCTGAAGCCCTGTTTTTGAGCGCCGAGCAGTTTTACGCCCGCGCCAAGGACTACGCCCAGCTGGCCTTGCGCGCGCCGACCGAAGCGACCGAAGCCGCTTTTGCGGAGCTGGCACCCATGCCCATGGTGGCCGCCGTGCGTGGGGCCGAAGACCCGCTGGTGCAACTGAAAGCGCACATGGCGCAGGCCGCTGCGCAGGGTCAACGCGTGCTGGTGCTGGCCGAGAGCGCGGGGCGGCAAAGCAGCCTGATGGACTTTGTGCACGCCAGCCGCCTGTCGCCTCCGGCCTTTGACACGCTGGAGGATTTTTTAGCCAGCGACGAGCCGCTGGGCATGGCCACGGCCGCGCTCAACGTGGGATTCCGCTGGCTGGCGCGCGGCGTGGACTTTGTCACCGAGACCGAATTGTTTGCGGCAGGCCCGACCACGCGGCGGCGTAAAAAGCAGGAGCAGGTTAGCGACGTCGAAGCACTGATCAAAGACCTGAGCGAGCTGCGCGTGGGCGACCCAGTGGTGCATGCGGCGCATGGCATTGGCCGCTACCTCGGCCTGGTCAACATGGACATGGGCCAGACCGACGAGCAGGGCGCGCCGCAGATGCAGGAGTTCTTGAAGCTCGAATACGCTGACGCGGCCACGCTCTATGTGCCGGTCAGCCAGCTGCAGCTGATCAGCCGCTACACCGGCGTGAGCGCGGATGAGGCTCCGCTGCATCGCCTGGGCAGCGGCCAGTGGGAGAAAGCCAAGCGCAAAGCCGCTGAACAGGTGCGCGATGCGGCGGCTGAGCTGCTCAACATCTACGCCCGCCGGGCGCTACGCGAGGGCCACGCCTTCCGCTACTCAGCGCAGGACTACGAAACTTTTGCCAACGACTTCGGCTTTGAGGAAACCCCCGACCAGCGCGCCGCCATCCATGCCGTGATCCAGGACATGATCAGCCCGCGCCCCATGGACCGGCTGGTCTGCGGCGACGTGGGTTTTGGCAAGACCGAGGTCGCGCTGCGCGCGGCCTTTATCGCCATCACCGGCGGCAAGCAGGTCGCCCTGCTGGCGCCTACGACGCTGCTGGCCGAACAGCATTACCAAACGCTGGTCGACCGCTTCAGCAAGTGGCCGGTCAAGGTCGCTGAAGTGAGCCGCTTTCGCTCGGGCAAGGAGGTCAGCGCCTCGCTTAAAGGGGTGGCCGACGGGACGATTGACATCGTCGTGGGCACGCACAAACTGCTGAGCCCGGACACGCATTTCAAAGACCTGGGGCTGCTCATCATTGACGAGGAGCACCGCTTTGGCGTGCGCCACAAAGAGGCCATGAAGGCCATGCGCGCCGAGGTCGATGTGCTCACGCTGACCGCCACGCCGATCCCGCGCACTATGGGTATGGCGCTGGAAGGCCTGCGCGATTTGTCGGTGATCGCCACCGCGCCGCAGCGGCGGCTGGCGATCAAGACCTTTGTGCGCACCGAGGGCGCTGGCGTGATCCGCGAGGCCGTGCTGCGCGAGCTCAAGCGCGGCGGGCAGATCTACTTTTTGCACAACGAGGTCGAGACGATTGAGAACCGCCGCGCCGCTTTGGAGGAGCTGCTGCCCGAAGCCCGCATCGCCGTGGCCCACGGCCAGATGCCCGAGCGGCAGCTCGAGGCCGTAATGCGCGACTTTGTAGCTCAGCGCTACAACATGCTGCTGTGCTCCACGATTATTGAGACAGGCATCGACGTGCCCACAGCCAACACCATTGTGATGAGCCGGGCGGATAAATTCGGGCTGGCGCAGCTGCACCAGCTGCGCGGGCGCGTGGGCCGCAGCCACCACCAGGCCTACGCCTATTTGATGGTGCCTGACTTAGAGGGCCTGAGCAAAAACGCCAGCCAACGGCTGGACGCCATCCAGCAGATGGAAGAGCTTGGCAGCGGCTTTTACCTGGCCATGCACGATCTGGAAATCCGCGGTGCGGGCGAGGTGCTGGGCGACAACCAGAGCGGCAACATGCTGGAGGTGGGCTTTCAGCTCTACAACGAGATGCTGTCCGAGGCGGTGCGCTGCCTCAAGGCGGGTATCGAGCCCGATCTGCTCAGCCCGCTCAACGCCACTACCGAAATCAACCTGCACGCCCCGGCGCTGCTGCCCGACGACTACTGCGGCGACGTGCACCTGCGCCTGAGTTTTTACAAAAAACTGGCCACTGCGCACAACGCCGACCAAATCGACGCACTACTCGAAGAAATCGTAGACCGCTTCGGCAAGCTCCCCGCCCAGGGCCAGACCCTGATCGATGTGCACCGCCTGCGCGTGCTGGCCAAACCCTATGGCGTGGCCAAAGTGGATGCGGCACCCGGCGTCATCACCATCAGCTTTAAAAAAGACGCGCCGATTGAACCCATGAAAATCATCGCCCTGATTCAGAAGAACAAACACATCAAGCTGGTGGGCAATGAAAAACTGCGCATCGAGCGCGAACTGCCCGAGCCCAAGGCGCGGGCGCAGATGGTGCGCGACTTGCTGCGCAGCCTGGGGCAGCCGGTGGCGGAAAAGGCGGCAAGCTTCTGAGAGATGGTTTAGCCTATGTTTCAGCATATGCTAAATTACAAGTACTCTTAAACGGAGGTCGCCCATGTCAACACACAACCTTACCCCTGGCACGTTTGCTTCAGAGGCCATTGCACCGTACGCAGTAGACGCGCCCACCAGGGCCGTTAAGCTCTTTCGAAACGGGGCTAACCAGGCGGTGCGCATCCCCAAAGAATTTGAGTTGCCAGGGGTGGACGCCATCATCTACCGCGACGGCAACAGACTGATTATTGAGCCCAAAAAGCCGAAGCTGGAAAAAGGCAGCGCCGCCGCATTGCTTGCGGTTTTGGATGAGTTGGCGAAGCTAGGGCCTTGTGAGGACGAGTTTCCGGACATCGGGGATGAGGGGTTACTGCCGCTGGATGACATTGACTTTGGCTCAGACACACCATGACCTCCGGTTCCATCTACCTGCTGGACACCAACATCATCAGCGCACTGATGAAAGATCGCACAGGCGCCATCACCGCCAACGTGCGCGCCTGGACCCAACGCCTCCCCGACTGTAGGTTGGTCACCAGCTCGGTAGTTCAATACGAACTGCTGTTTGGCTTAGCCCGGCACGGCACATCACGCCTGCAGACCGCTTACGACATCCAGATGAATAAGCTGCCAGTGCTGCCGCTGGATGAGGCCGTCGGCCCTTATTACGCCCGGCTACGCGCACACCTGGAAAAAGCCGGCACCCCGATCGGCGCCAACGACGCCCTCATCGCCGCCCACGCACTCGCTTTAGGTGCAACGCTGGTAACAGCCGATGCTGAGTTCAGCCGTGTGCCGGGACTGGCGTTGGAAAACTGGTTGAGCGGCCTAGACGCCTGATTTCCTAATCACCCAGGCCGCCTTCTATCGCTGCTCTCGCAACCCACAGCGTATGTGCATGACACTCCCCACGCCCGGCCTTGTCATTCAGGGCTTCACCCCGCCTCTGCGTCTGCGTGACTTCAAGCTGATTGCCTTTGACATGGACTCCACCTTGATCAACATCGAGTGTGTGGACGAGATTGCCGACGCCGCCGGGCGCAAGACCGAGGTGGCGGCGATTACCGAGGCCGCCATGCGCGGTGAAATCACCGACTACAAAGAAAGCCTGCGCCAACGCGTGCGCTTGCTGGCGGGTGTTACGGTGCAGCACATGCAGCAGGTGCTCGACCAGCGCCTGCAACTCAACCCCGGCGCGGCGGAGCTGGTGCGCGCCTGCCAGGCGGCGGGCCTCAAAACCTTGCTGGTCAGCGGAGGCTTCACCTTCTTTACCGACGCTGTCCGCGACCGCCTGCGCATCGACTGGACGCGCTCCAACGTGCTGGAAGTCGCTAACGGCGCGCTCACCGGGCGCATGGTCGATCAACCCTGGGGTGACATCTGCGACGGCGAAGAAAAGCGCCGCATGCTGCTGCAGACCTGCGCCGATATGGGCATCGCACCCGCCCAAGCCATCGCCATGGGCGACGGCGCCAACGACTTGCCGATGATGGGCGCGGCCGGTCTGTCAGTGGCTTTTCATGCCAAACCGGCGGTGCGCGAGAAGGCGATGGTGGCGATCAACGAAGGCGGACTGGACCGGTTGCTGGAAGTGGTGCGCTTGGACTGACGCTACGCATAACAGGAAAAACGTTCGCGATCGGCCCTTGCGGAGCCTAGGAACCCAAAGCCGCGCGGCGTCCCAAGCCCTCGGCGATAAATGCCAGAACCAATGAATTGAGCGAAACGCCTTCGGTCTTAGCCCGCGCGGCAAGTTGGCGGTGCATGGACCGGGGCAAGCGCGCCAGCACCTTGCCCGACGCCGAAGCGGGCGCGAAGTCGTCCACGTTGAATGCAGGGGCCGGCACTTTCTGCCCTCGATCAACCATGTCGCTCACGATGGCCGCAAAGGCCTCACGTCCATCGGCGAGCGCCTGTGCCTCGGTCTCGCCATCCGCCATAAGGCCCGGAAGATCGGGCATGGTGAAAATGAAACCACCACCGTCGGCTGCCGCCAGCGGGCTGACAACGTAGGCATAGGACTCAAAAGGAACAACGGGTTTCACTTTGGCAATGGTCTTCACAGTCATGGCTTACTCCTGAATTTGATCGATCAGAGCGACGAAGCGCTTGATGTAAATCGCCTTGATCGGCCGGCGAGCAGGTACGGACAAGGAATGCTTCACGGATGGGTGCGAAAACACATGGTGACTACCCCCCGTCGTTCTTACCTCCAAACCGTATTCCCCGGCTACGGTGAGCAGCTTCGCCGTAGCCCAGTCAAGCGGGTTGTGCCGCATCGCATCGACGATTTTTCTCCCTGATCCCATAAAGAAATGATAGCACCCGCAATATCAATACACGATTTCGGCCTCAGCGACCACATTACGTGGTGGCGAACAGGGACGTTCTAAATTTAGCTGTAAGGTGCACTTCCCCGCGCACGCCAGCGATGGAAATCAAACAGCACCGGCCGCGCCACCAGCGCGACCAGCACCAGTGACAAGGGAACGGTAGCGATGTAGCCCACCGTCTTAAAACCCCAGGCGCCGCTGAGCGCGCCGAAGATGAAACTGGCAAGAAGCTTGAGGTGGTTGCGCATCTTGGCGCGGTTGGCCCGCACACGCGGGGCCTGCGGAAAACTGCGGTTGATATAGACCAGGTTGCCCAACTCAATCCCGAGGTCGGTAACCAGGCCGGTGATGTGCGTGGTGCGGATCTCGGCGTTAGAGCGCTTGGTGATCAGCGCGTTCTGCAAGCCCATGATGAAGCACAGCAGGACCACTGTATACGGCACCAGGGCCAGGCTGTGCGCGTCAATGGCCGCACCAAATACACCGAACACCAGCAACAGGATCGCCTCCAGCAAAAGCGGGCGGCTGTAGGCGCTGCGCAAATTGCGCCGCAGCGCCCAGCGCACCATCAACGCAGTTGCCATGGCACCGCCTATGAAGGCCAACAAAGACCACAGGCCAATCCAGACCAACAAGCCCTGCCCCAGCACCGCGTTATCCGCCATGGACGAGACCACGCCGCTCATATGCGAGGTGTACATACCGACCGCCAAAAAACCCCCAGCGTTGATCGCCCCGGCCACAAAGCACAGCACCGCGCCCAACTCCACGGGCGAGAGCAACTCCTCCTCGGGCGTGGTGCCGGGCAGTTCGCTCACAGGGCCGCACCGAGGCGGGCCACGCCTTCTTCAATCTTGGCCACATCGGCAGTGGCAAAGCTCAGGCGCAGGGTGGCCGGGTCTGCATCGTGGGCGTAAAACGGCGCGCCGGGCACAAAAGCCACCAGTTGCTCAATGGCGCGCTTGGCAAACTCGGCCGCGTTGGCAGGGCCACCGTTGGCGTCGGTCAGGCGCGCCCAAAAGAACATGCCGCCCTGCGGCGCGTCAAAAGCGATGGCCTCGCCCAGCGTGCGCTGCAGGCTAGCCGCCATGACGCGTGCGCGCTCGGCATAGGTGCTGCGCACCACGTCCAGCGCCGCGTCCAGGCGCCCCAGGGTGAGGTAGTGCGCGCCAATGGCCTGGGTGAGGTTGCTGGTGTGGGCGTCGCTGAACTGCTTGCACATGGTGCCACGCGCGAGCAGCTCGGGCGGCGCAATCATCCAGCCCACGCGCAGGCCCGGGCTCACAATCTTGCTCAAGCTGCCGCAGTGCACCAGGTATTCGCGGCTGCCCGGCACCTGCTCACTCAACGCCAGCAGGCTCGGTGGCGGCGCCTGGTCAAAGTAGAGCTCGCCGTAGGGGTCGTCCTCCACGACCAGGGTGCGGGTGCGCGCGGCGATCTCCAGCACGCGCTGGCGGCGCTCCAGGCTGAGCGTCGCACCGCTGGGGTTGCCAAAGGTAGGAATCAGATAGACCAGCTTGGGCTTGTGCTCGACAATGAGCTGCTCCAAGCGGTCTACGTCAACGCCGTCGGCATCAATCGGTGCGCCAATCAGGTGCGCGCCGTACAGGCGAAAGCACTGGATGGTGGCCAAAAACGTGGGCGCTTCGACGATCACCTTGTCGCCGGGCGAGATCATTGTCTTGCCAATCAGGTCCAGCGCCTGTTGGCTGCCGGTGGTGACGATCAGGCCGTCGGGCGTGACGGTGGCGCCCTTGCCCGCCATAAAGTGGCTGATCTGCTCGCGCAGCGGGCCCCAGCCTTCGGTAGCGCCATATTGCAGCACCGGGCCGGGGTTGTGCGAAAGCACCGCATCGGCGGACATTTGCAAACCCTCAACATCAAACAGCGCAGGATCAGGAAAGCCCCCGGCAAAGCTGATGATGCCGGGCTTGCCCAGCAGCTTGAACAGCTCGCGGATGGCGGAGGTTTCGACGTTTTGCAGCCGGTCGGCGAATGGCAGGCCTGGTTTGGCGGCGGGAGGCAGAGCGCTGGGGCTGGACATGTGCGGTATCTTCCAAAGGCAAAACGCCTATTGTGAACCCGCCTGAGAGGCCAGCGCCCCATGAAACCCGCCCAGATCCACACTTTTTTCAGCCGCCTGCGCGATGCCAACCCGCACCCGCAAACTGAGCTGCACTACGCCAGCGTTTTCGAGCTGCTGGCCGCTGTGCTGCTCTCGGCGCAGGCCACCGACGTGGGGGTGAACAAGGCCACCGCGCGCCTCTTTGTGGTGGCGAACACACCGCAAAAAATCATCGCACTGGGGCTTGCCGGGTTGGAGCGGCACATACAGACCATTGGCCTGTTCCGCAGCAAAGCCCGCCATCTGATGCAGACCTGCGAGATCCTGGTCGCCCAGCACGGCGGCCAGGTTCCGCGCAGCCGCGAGGCCCTGGAGGCCCTGCCCGGCGTGGGCCGCAAGACCGCCAACGTGGTGCTCAACGTCGCCTTCGGCGAACCGACCATGGCCGTGGACACCCACATCTTCCGCCTGGGCAACCGCACCGGCCTGGCGCCTGGCAAGACGCCGCTGGAAGTGGAGCGCAAACTGCTCAAACGGATACCGGCAGAATTTTTGGTGGACGCGCACCATTGGCTGATATTGCACGGGCGCTATGTGTGCCAGGCGCGCAAGCCGCTGTGTGGGGGGTGTGGGGTGGCGGATGTGTGTGGATACCGGGCTAAGGAAAATACCTAAGTCTTAAGCCCAGCAGTTCACCAAAAAGAACGCGGCTGGCGCGGGGTGCTCTCGAGCATCCAGGCCAAGCGTCGCGCGGCGGTGGCCAGGCGCGCCTGCATCACTGGCGACATCTGTTTGGCATAGGTCTGGTCCACCTGATCAGGTGGATAAAAGCCAGATGTCGCCACCAGACGGCACGACTCCTCAGCAACCTCGGCCATAGAAGCATGCAACTTCGACTGCGGGACGGGTACTTTTTCCAACAGCGCCACCAGCTCAGCGTTATCCAAGTCCAACTGGCGCAGCAGCCCGCTGTCCCACACCGCATGCAAGTTGCTGCCCCGCATAAAGGCGCGCAGTTGGAACTGGTTGCCGCCGCGGTCATCGCGGTAGCCGGCGTGAAGCGGCTGGTGGATGTCGGCCACCAGGTGGATCAGGTATTTCAGGGCCTTCAGGCGGGCCTTGTCATTGGCAGTGCTGGCCCAGATGGCACGTTCGCGCTCGATGGCCGCCACCACACAATTTCCGTCGGGACAGTCGCGCTCGGGGTCGTAGTGGCAATTGCCACGGGGAAAGTTGACGTAGTGCCAGGGACCGGTGGCGGGGTTGCGGTGTTCGTCGGCCCAGGTCGAGAGCGACTCCAGCGTCTCGCCCGGCTCCAGGGTCAGCAGCCGGTTGACTTCGGCGCGGGTGGCCGGTTGCAGCAGCTCCCAGGCCATGGCGGCCACAACCTGGTGTCCCTGCGTGCCCCAAGCCGCCGCCTGCGTGCTGACCAGAAAGGCGGCCAGCAAGATCCAACTGCCCGTGCGGCAGCGCGCAATCCAAGACATAGTGTCCCGTTCCAACGATGTGTAGTAATCATTGGATTCTGCCTGCACTGGCGCACAGCGGGCTGGGCGACAGCCAGAAGCCGCACACGACAAAGCCCGGCTATGAAGCCGGGCCTGCGGTAGAAGGGAAGTTCAGGGGCGACCGAAGGCGCATTGTGCGCCGCGCTAGCCAACGCGGCGCTTGCCGCGCCGGTCCCTCCTGAGCGTGCGCGCGGGACTGTCGCCCCGCAGGACGCCGCTATCCGCGCGCGGTGGCTGTAGCCGAAGCCGAGGCGCGTGCCAGAGCCTGACGCTCTTGCAGCGCAAGGTGCGGCCCAAGGCCGCTGGGTGCGGGGTTGCTGCGCCAGAACTCGGACGCCGCCGCCGCGCCGCTGCCGGGCTTGACCGCCACACCGCAATCGAGCATGGCCATCTCAGCGCCGTTGATCGCAGCCATCAGATGGATTTCGTTCATATCGCCGAGGTGACCGATGCGGAACAACTTGCCAGCCACCTTGGACAGACCACCGCCCAGCGACAGGTTGTAGCGGTGGTAAGCGCGGGCAATCACGTCGGTGCCCGCAATACCGGCGGGCAGCATGACGGCGGAGACGGTGTCGGAGTACCACTTCTCCTCTTTTGCGCACAGGCTGAGCTTCCAACCCTCGGTGACCGCTGCGCGTACGCCCCTGGCCAGATAGCGGTGGCGGGCGACGATCTGGTCCAAGCCCTCTTCTTCGATCATCTTCAATGCCTCGACCAGTCCGTACATCAGCGACAGGGCCGGGGTGTAGGGGAAGTAGCCGTTGGCGTTGGCCTGCTGCATGTCGACCAGGTCAAAGTAAGCGCGCTTGAGTTTGGAGTTGGGGTACATGGCCAGCGCTTTGGGGCTGGCGCACAAAATGCCCAGACCAGCGGGCAGCATAAAACCCTTTTGCGAGCCCGAGACCGCCATGTCCACGCCCCAGTCGTCAAAACGGAAGTCGATGCAGCCCAGCGAGGAGACGCAGTCGACAAACAACAATGCCGGGTGCTTGGCCTCGTCCAAGGCCTCGCGCACGCCGGCAATGTCCGACACCACGCCGGTCGCGGTTTCGTTTTGGCAGGCCAGAACGGCCTTGATGCGGTGCTGGGTGTCGGCCTTCAGGATGTCGGCATACTGCTGCAGCGGCACGCCAGTACCCCACTCGCAGTCCACGATCTCCACATTGAGACCTAATCGCTCGCACATGTCGATCCACAGGTGGCTGAACTGCCCGAAGCGCGAGGCCAGAACCGTGTCGCCGGGCGAGAGGGTGTTGGTCAATGCCGCTTCCCAGCAGCCGGTGCCGGAGGACGGAAACACAAAGGGCGTGCCGACCTTGGTGCGGAAGACGTTCTTAAGCCCCGCCATGATGGTGTTGGTGAGCACCGGAAAATGGGGCGAGCGGTGGTCTTCCATAGACACAACCATGGCACGCTGAATCCGGTCCGGGACGTTGGTGGGACCGGGGACAAAGAGAAAATTACGACCTGCCATGGCTATCTCCTGATGAAATTGAGTGAGGACGGGTGGAATGTAAAAAGTCCGAACCGCTAAGTAAATTCAGAATTTCATTGCCATGGATTCAGAAAAACTGAATGCCGAGGGCTTGCAGGCGATGCCACCGCAGCGACACGCCCTCAGTGCAGCTTGACCGTCGGGTTGGTTTGCTTGGTAATCATGCGGGCCAGCGTGTAGAGGCTTGTTTTCAAAAACCCGTGTATGGCCAGCTCATGCAGCTTGTACAGGGACAGGTACATCGCCTTGGCGAAGTAGCCCTCGATCATCAGGTTGTTGCCGATCAGACCGCCCATCATGTTGCCCACTGTGCTGAATTTTCCAAGCGAGACCAGTGAGCCAAAGTCCTTGTAGTGGTAGGGCTTGAGCGGCTTGTTCGCGAAGCGGCGCTTGATTTGCAGGAAAAGGTGGGAGGCTTGCTGATGCGCCGCCTGCGCGCGTGGGGGCACCATGCCGGCGCGGCCGCCAGCGGCGTCACCGCAGGGACAGGCGGCACAGTCACCCAGCGCGAAAATATCCGCGTCGCGCGTGGTTTGCAGGGTGTCATTCACCACCAGCTGGTTGATGCGGTTGGTCTCCAGGCCGCCCAAGTCCTTCAAAAAGTCTGGCGCCTTGACGCCTGCGGCCCACACCACCAGCTCGGACTCCACCACCCGCCCATCGGCCAGGCGCACGCCGGTGGACATCACTTCCGTGACCTTGGCCTGCGTCAGAACCTGCACACCCAGGCGCGTGATCAAGGCCTGCGTTGCCGCAGACAGGCGCGGCGGTAGAGCCGGCAGGATGCGGTCGGCGGCCTCGATCAGGCTGACCTTGATGTCCTTGTCCGCATCGATACGGTCCAGCCCAAACGCCACCACCTCGCGCGTCGTGCGATGCAGTTCGGCGGCCAGTTCCACGCCGGTCGCGCCCGCGCCGATGATGGCCACGTGCAGCTGGCTTTGGTGGATATCGGCCGTCTGGTTGTGCGCGCGGATGCAGGCGTTAACCATCTTGGAGTGGAACTGTTTGGCGTCGTGCTGCGTCTCCAGCCGCAGGGCAAACTCCTGCACGCCTTGGGTTCCAAAATCATTGCTCAGGCTGCCGATGCACACCACCAGGGTGTCGTAGGCAATGTGCTGCGTGGGGGTGACCGGTAGTCCGTCGCTGTCGACGTAGGGCGCCAGCTCAATCGTCTTGCTCTGGCGGTCCAGACCCCTGAGTTCGCCAATGCGAAAGGTGAAATGGTTCCAGTGCGCCTGTGCCATGTAGTCGACCTCGTGGTCGCCAAAGTCCATGCTGCCAGCGGCAATTTCATGCAGCTTGGGTTTCCAGATGTGGGTCCGGTTCTTGTCCACGAGGGTGATGTGGGCTTGTGTACCGCGCCCAAAGGCTTTGCCCAGGCGGGTAGCGAGCTCCAGGCCGCCGGCTCCCCCACCGACGATGACGATTTGGTGTGTCTTGTTTTGCATCATGAATACCCTGTGCGACGCACAGTTCAGGGACTGCACAGTACGAGCGCGCGTAGTGCGGAGTATCACCTGCGCCCTGAGGGTCTCGCCCCTGCGGCCCCCATCCCTCTTTGTGGCGCGTAAGCGGAATGTGCCGCACCGGGGGGTGTCCGTATTGATCCAAGAGCCACGTGATGGGTACACTCTTCGCAAGCGCCTTATGCACAAGCAAACACCCGTCCTGAGTCCCTGTTCGATCGGCTTTGATACACGAACGGCTGTGGGCAGCACCCCGCTGTATATGTCGAGCCGTGAGGAGCGCACCGTATGAGACAACTTTTTGTATGGCTCAATAGCTTGGCGCACGCACTGGGCCCTTGGCGGCTGCAGAACACTGTGCTGGCGTTCAGCTGTGTGGCACTGGGCTGGTTGCCGGGGCAGGCGCAGGCTGTCATCGTATGTGGAACCGCCCCACCGACCCTGTCTCTCTTCTCGGACACATCGGGAAGCGCTCTGAGTGGGGACCAAACCTTCAAATATCCCCTGAAAGCGGGTGAAACCGTTTTTAGCGGCTATGCGCAGTACGCCATCGCAAGCTGTAACGGTACGCCCATGACCTTTACCAGTAGGCTCATCAGCGGTTTAGTGAACGGCAACACGGGGTTAACTGTGACCCCAACAGGTGTCGTGCTGAGCAGCTGCGATCCCCATACATCAACGCCCACGTCCGTGACGGCTACCGGTCTTGGGCCGGCTAGCAATTGGAGCTGC
This sequence comes from Comamonas sp. lk, assembly GCA_945860595.1. Lineage (GTDB taxonomy): Bacteria > Pseudomonadota > Gammaproteobacteria > Burkholderiales > Burkholderiaceae_C > Allorhodoferax. The sequence goes on along the minus strand of CAMAQV010000005.1, from coordinate 2,444 downwards.
ACGATGCAGTTTAAATTCACCATCATGACCAACACCGACGCCGTTCTCAATGCCAAGAGCACATCCACTTCAATCGCCCGAGTGCAAAAGCTCGTTGCAAGTGCAGCTGATTCTTCCTGGGTCTATTCACCCGACGCGTTTTATTACCGAGGGCGACCTATACGTACCGACCTGCCCGCTCCTTTCGCCCTTACCTTTGACCCCAAGAGTTGCCATTTGACCAGCACAGCAAGCACCGTGTATCTGGGCTCCACCACAACCAGCGCAGCGCAAAACCCAAGCGAGTCGGATTGGAAAACCTTTGCTTTGGAGTTTTCTGGCTGTGGCGCAGCAGCATCCGCTTACGCCATCCAAGCAAGCTTCGACTACACCCCCTACGACACCGTCACGAACCCCAATCTCATCAAAAGTACCGGCAACGCAAGCGCTATGGGGGTTGAGCTTGCCAAGAACGATGGCACCGTCATCGCCAAAGGCACGCCATACGTGTTGGCAACAACCAGCAGTGGCATCACCAGCTACAGCGTACCGATGAAAGCCCGTATGCGGGCTGCCGCTGGATTAACGCCGGGCGCCGGCAATGTGAGCGCCACAGCCACCTTTACCGTGACGTACAACTGAGCGAACACAAGGCCCGTCGGTGTTCAACATCCTGTGGCGTCGGGATGGGTGGAAACGGTCTTGGCTGTCGGCGCCTTATGCGGCGTTTACAGCAGCGTCGACCTCGCCGGCAGGCAGCAGTTTGGTGGCCACAATGAAATCCGCCGCCGTCTGAATATCGCCCCGCAAGGCCTCGGCCGCCGCAGCGGCGTCACGTTGCTTGATGGCGGCTAACAGGCGATCGTGGTAATCGACCGGTTCACGCTCCTGCAGGCGGCGCGAACCGCGTTGAAGGTCGTAATTGAGGATGGGACCTATGCGGGACCACAAATCCTCGATCATGCGCAGCAGCATGGGCATCGCCGCACCATGGTAGACGCCGAAATGGAACTCCATATTGAAGCGTATCAGCCGCGGACCATCCGGCTTGACCTTGGCAATCTCGCGTGAAAAATCGGCATTGGCATCTTCGATTTTTTCAATCGCTTCGTCAGTCAATCGGAGCGCGGCGGTGGCCGCAGCCAGGCCCTCCAGGTTGATGCGGATGCGGGTGATCTCGCGGAACTGGTCCGCAGACATGGTGGGCACGCGCAAGGTCCGGTTGGGCGCCAGCTCCAGCGCCTGCTCGGCCACCAGGCGCTGCACGGCCTCGCGCACCGGCATCACGCTCACACCCAGCGCCTCGGCGGTGCTTCGCAAAGAAATTTGCTCGCCGGGCATCATCCGCCCGCCGATCAGCAGGGTGCGCAACTGTTTGTGCACCTCCAGGCTCATGGTCTTGCGCTGCAAAGGCGTCACCAAGTTGCTGATGGACATGGTCATGGTGGGGGTAGCGCCAACTTTAAAGTGTGATCACAAGAATTTTATTCACCTCGGTAGTTTCGTTCCGGGCTTGCGGTGCATCTTATAGGACGCACGCCAAAAACCGCCTGGGTTCCAATCAAACCTAGGGATTTCACTGGAAAAAACCGCAGGACATTTGATGGGGAACGCGCACCAGGTCTTCATAGAGCCGCCCCTCCTACCCCATCCGTCAGGGAAAACACTTATCAATATCTGTGATCACACAGATATCATGCCAGTGCTCATCCAGCCTCTCTCACCGAGCATCCAAACACCTAACCAGGAGACACCATGAAACACAGCAAGTCCAAATGGGCACTCACGCTCAGCACTGCGGCAGTTGCCATCAGCACCCTGATCACACCCGCAGCCCACGCGGCAGACCAGAAATTCAAAATATTTTTGTCCATGAGCTATATCGGCAACGATTGGCAGGCCGAAGCCGCCAACATGGTCAAAGCCATGGCCGCGCACAAAAACTTCGCCAACAAGGTCGACCTCAAGGTACAGGTCGCTGGACCCAACGCGCAGCGGCAGATCCAGCAAATCAACGCCATGGTGCAACAAGGTGCCCAGGCCATCGTGGTCTACCCGATTTCACCCACCGCGCTGAATGCGGCTGTCAAAAACGCCTGCGACAAGGGCGTGATGATCATTGCCTACGATGGCGCGATCAGCGAGCCTTGCGCCTACAACGTCAGCATTGACCAGGAAGAGGCCGGACGCGTCACCGCAGAATGGCTGTCCAACAAGCTCAATGGCAAGGGCAACATCGTCGTGATCACCGGCGTTCCCGGCGTCTCGGTCGACACGCTGCGCACCAAGGCTGCCAAGGAAGTCTTCGCCAAGCACCCCGGCATCAAAATCGTGGGTGAAGCCCCCGGTATGTGGAGCCAGGCGGTTGCCCGCACCGAGCTGTCCAAAATTCTGGCCACCAAAAAATGGGACCAGATCGACGGCCTGTGGATGCAAGCCGGCTGCTACACCGCCAACACCATGCA